>JBKQTE010000078.1:0-15997 GCA_052143315.1 Acidimicrobiales bacterium
ATGATGCCGAAAGGGTGTGACATCGAAGTCGACCGATGGCCAAGTCGAAGCCGAAGCCGAAGCCGGCTCCCAGCCGCCCCGGGTCCACCGCCGGGGAGGCCCGCCGGAGGCCCGCCGGGGAGGCCCGCCGGAGGCCCGCCGCAGGCCCGGCGCACCCAGTCGTCGAGCCGGCGCCCTCAGTCGTCGAGGCGGAGGGCGGAGACGAACGCCTCCTGGGGGACTTCGACCCGGCCGATGTTCTTCATCTTCTTCTTGCCCTCCTTCTGCTTCTCGAGGAGCTTGCGCTTCCGGGTGATGTCACCGCCGTAGCACTTGGCCAGCACGTCCTTGCGGCGGGCCTTGACCGTCTCCCGGGCGAGCACCCGGCCCCCGATGGCCGCCTGGATGGGCACGTCGAACATCTGGCGGGGGATCAGCTCACGGAGCTTCTCGGCCATGCGCCGGCCGTAGTAATCGGCCTGGGAGCGGTGCACGATAGTGGAGAAGGCGTCGACCGGTACGTGGTTGATGAGGAGGTCGACCTTGACCAGGTCGGCGGTGGCGTAGCCGGCCGGCTCGTAGTCGAGGCTGGCGTACCCCTTGGACCGGCTCTTCAGCTGGTCGAAGAAGTTGACCACCACCTCGGCCAGGGGGATGTTGTAGACGAACTCGACCCGCTCCGGCGAGAGGAACTCCATCCGCACCATCTCGGCCCGTTTGGACTGGCACAGCTCCATCACCGTGCCGGTGTACTCCGAGGGGGTGAGGATGGTGGCGTTCAGCATGGGCTCGTCGATGTGGTCGAGGTGGGTCGGCTCCGGAAGGTCGCTGGGGTTGTCCACCTCGACCTTGCTGCCGTCGTTGAGGTATGCCTCGTAGGCCACCGACGGCGAGGTGGCGATGAGCGACAGGTCGAACTCGCGCTCGAGCCGCTCCCGGACGATCTCCATGTGCAGCAGGCCGAGGAAGCCGCACCGGAACCCGAAGCCGAGCGCCTTGGAAGACTCCGGCTCGTAGGTGAAGCTGGCGTCGTTCAGGCGCAGCTTCTCCAGGGCGTCGCGCAGGTCGGGGAGCTCGTCCCCGTCGATGGGGAACAGCCCGCAGAACACCATGGGGCTGGGGTCGCGGTAGCCGGCCAGCGCCGCGGTGGCCGGGTGCGAAGCGGTGGTGACGGTCTCCCCGGAGCGGGCGCCGCCCACGTTCTTGATGCCGGCGATGAGGTAGCCGACCTCGCCGGGCCCGAGCTCGTCGACCGGCACGGTGGCGGGGGTCCGGACCCCGATCTCCTCGATCTCGTGGTTGGAGCCGGCGTTGATGAACCGCAGCTTGGCCGTGGCGCGCAGCGTCCCCGCCATCACCCGGATGGAGCTGACCACCCCCCGGTACTGGTCGTAGGCCGAGTCGAAGATGAGGGCCTGCAGCGGGGCGTCGGGATCGCCGACCGGGTGGGGGATGCGGGCGACGATGGCGTCGAGCAGCTCCGGTACCCCCTCGCCGGTCTTGGCCGAGATGTGCAGGATGTCCTCGGCTGCCAGGCCGAGGACGTTCTCGATCTCGGCGGCACACCGCTCGGGGTCGGCGGCCGGCAGGTCGATCTTGTTCAGCACGGCCACGACCTCGAGGTCGTTGTCCAGGGCCTGGTAGCAGTTGGCCAGGGTCTGGGCCTGGATCCCCTGGGAGGCGTCGACCAGCAGCACCGCCCCCTCGCACGCCGCCAGGGAGCGGCTCACCTCGTACCCGAAGTCCACGTGGCCGGGGGTGTCGATCAGGTGGAGGGTGTGCTCCTTCCACAGCACCCGCACGTTCTGCGCCTTGATGGTGATCCCCCGCTCGCGCTCGATGTCCATCGAGTCGAGGTACTGCTCGCGCATGAGTCGGGGATCGACGGCTCCGGTCAGCTCGAGGATCCGGTCGGAGAGCGTCGACTTGCCGTGGTCCACGTGGCTGATGATGGAGAAGTTGCGGATTCGGTCGACAGGGAGCACGGGCCGCCCAGCGTACCTAAGCTCGCTGAAGGCCCGGCGCCGGCGGGGCCGGACGACGGTACGGGAGGTGGGGCAGTGGCAGTCCTGACGGGGATCACTCTGGGCGGGATCCTGCTGGGGATCGTGCTGGTCATCGTGGCGCTGTTCGTACTGTGGTGGGTCGTCGTCTTCCTGTTCATCAAGCGGGGCCGGCGCAAGCGGGCCGAGCGCCTGGCCGCCAACCCCACCGCCTTCCCGCCGACCGCCCCCCACCAGGACTGGCACGGGAAGCAGCCCTGAGGCGTTGGCAGGCCGGCCCCCAGTCCGGGGCTGACCCGTCCGACCCCGCCCGACGGGCGACCCTCGACGTCGCCGACGTGTCCGATGCGTCGGGCACCCGGTTGGGGCCGCAGGTCACCGGCTGCTATCCTGGTCTGTCTCCATTGCATCGCCTCCGGGCGGTACGGGAGCCGATCTCCAATCGCCGGCGGTGCCCGACCGGGCCCGTCCGGCCACCCACCGACGATGACGAGGACGACCTGTGGCAAACATCCCGAGCCAGATCAAGCGCAACCGGCAGACGACCAAGCGTCAGGCGCGCAACAAGTCGGTGCGCTCCGAGCTCCGCACCCGCACAAAGAAGGCGATCACCGCCATCGAGGAGGGCGCGGAGAACACCCCGGAGGCTCTTCGGCTGGCCATCAAGCGGATCGACAAGGCGGCCTCCAAAGGCGTCATCCACAAGAACCAGGCCGCCAACCGGAAGTCGCGGTTGATGAAGCGGGCGGCCGCCCACCAGACCACCGACGCCTGATCGGCCCGGCGGCGCCTGATCGGCCCGGCGGCGCCTAGGTCACGCCGCAGGACCGACCAGCCCGGCAGGACCCCGGTCAGCTGGTGGTCTTCCCGTTGGACTCGTAGTACGGCTGGTCGCAACGGTAGCCGTGGTTCGGGCCGTTCAGCGAGGTGTCGTCGGTCCGGGTGAACGCCCCGTTGACGATCTTGGCGATGATGTAGCACTCGGCCGGCGTCTTGGCCGCCGGGTCGGCCGAGGCCAGCAGGTTGCTCCCCGAGAAGCTGGTGATCGTCCGCAGGGCCTTCAGCTCCGAGCCGCGTGACGGGTCCGAGCCGGCCTTGGCCAGCGCCTGGGCGAACAGCTGGGTGGAGACCCAGCCGTACAGGGTGTAGAGGTCGGGCTTGAACCCCGGCGACGCCTTCTGCACCCAGTCCTGGAAGGTGGTGACGGCCGGAATGGCGGAGGCGTCCTCACCCAGGTAGAGGGAGGCAGCCTGCTCGAGGTACGCACCGTCGGTACCGGCGGCGCCGCCGGAAGCGGGGATGAGCGCATTGGAGTAGGTGGAGGCCCCCAGCACGACCACCGGGTGGAAGTCCTGGGCGTTCAGCGCGGCGAACACCGCCGAGGCGTAGTTCTCCGGCATCTGCTCGATGAAGAGGATCTTGACCCCGGCGTTCCGCATGGAGATCACGTACTGGGTGAAGTCGGTCTGGGTGATGTTGAAGGTCGGGTCGTAGACCACCTTGTAGCCGAGATGGTTCATGGCCGCCTTCTCCCCGGCGAAGGCGGCGATGGCCGAGGGCTCGTTGGCGACGAGGGCACCGGCATGGGTCACGTCCGACGGGAAGTTCTTCTTGAAGTAGACCAGGGGTCCGAGCTCCCACCCGTCATTGGCCGGCTGCGGGCTGAAGGTGTTGGGGAGCTGGTTGGTCGCCTCGTCGAGGGAGACGGTCACGTTGGGCACCGAGGGGTTGGCGGCCAGGACCATGCCGCCGTAGGCGTCGTTCAGCGAGAAGCCGCCGACCATGGCGAAGTCCTTGCCGATGTCCTCCTTGGTAAGGGCCTTGTTGTTGGCGCCGTTGTTGTAGCCGTCGTCGGCGCCGTCCACGATGATCTTCCGGCCGTTCACCCCGCCGGTGGAGTTGACGTAGTCGGCGTAGGCCTTGGCCCCCACCTGGGCGCCGAGGAACAGACCGCCGGTCAGCGTCGAGACGTTGCCGACGGTCACCGTGGTGGACGTCACCCCGGTGTGGTCGCTGAACGCCGCCGACGGGATGGCCGGCGAGGCCGCCGACGCCGGTGTGGGGGTGGCCGCCAGGACGGTGGCCGACAGCCCCAGTGTCGCCAACACCATCAGCGGCGACCGGCACCTCGACGCGAACGAACCGTTGGTGGACCTCATTGACATTCCCTCCCCTGATTGCACGAGCTATGCATGTTGCACGCCACGCCGCCTGCCAACTTGCCCCCGGCAGCGCATGGTGGTGATGACTCTACGGAGAACTGACCGCCGGTGCTCGCCCTACCACGTCACGGCCCGCTCTTCCCACGCTCCGACGTTTCACCGGTCGGAATGGCAACGGTACCGCCTTCGGCGTCACCGCCGGAGGCGCGGGCCCCCCGTCGGTGCATCGAGTCGATGAGCGGGCGCTCCAGACTGACGAACTCGCCGTCGGCCTCCACCGTCACCGCCCCATTCTGGATGAGCCGACCCGTGCTCCGGATCCGGCGGCCCTCGATGGACGTCACCCATGCCTCGAAACGAGATTCGGTGCCGATGAGGGTCGGTCTCAGGTACCGGACGGCCAGCTTGCGTGTCGGGCCGGCCGACCCGCCCACCACGTTGGCGGCGGTGAGGATGATGTCGAAGGCACCGGCCAGCACCGCCCCGTGCACGCATCCCGGGGCCCCCTCGTAGGGGGCGGTGAAGACGGCGTGACCGATGGCGTTGGGCGGATCGAACTCGATGGTGATGGGGAGGGCCACCGGGTTGCAGGTGCCGATGACCACGTCGAACGGCATGGCCCCGGCCAGACTCGCGGCGGCGTCGTCCTGGATCCCGTCCCGGGCGAAGCGCCCGGTCGGCACCGGCTCGGGCGGTGGCACCGCCGACTCGAGGTCGTCGGCCACCGACCGCAGCGCGGCGGTGGCGGCGGCCAGGGCGTCGGGGCCGGCACCCGACATGACGGTGGCGGCGATGAGCCGCCGCACCTCGTCGGCCAGCTCGTCACGTCCGCCGCCGCTCCACGGCCGGCCGGCGTTCTGCACGCCCCCTCCGGGCCAGTCGCTGCTCACCGGTCGCCGAACCGGTCGGCGTAGGCGGCGTGGGCGTCCAGCACGGCCAGCATGTCGTCGGCCTTGCCCGACGGGACCCGCAGCACCACCTCGTGAACCCCGAGGCTCCGGTACCGCTCCAACTTCTCGTCGCTCGGCACGGTGCCGAAGGGCACCACCCGAACCGAGCCCGGGTCGCGACCCTGCGCCTCGACGGCCCGGCGGAGCTCGGGGATGGCATCGGCCAGACCCGACCCGCCGATGGGCATCCACCCGTCGGCGTACTCGGCGATGGCGCCGAACACGCCGGGGTGGGCGCCTCCCCCGACCAGCGTGGTCACCCGCGGCTGCTGGACCGGCTTGGGCCAGCTCCAGCATGGGTCGAGCGAGACGTAGGTCCCATGGAACTCCGGCTGGTCGTGGCTCCAGAGTGCCTGCATGCACAGGACGTGCTCGCGGGCGATGGCGCGGCGCTCGGAGAAGTCGACCCCGTGGTCGGCCGCCTCCGCCCGGTTCCAGCCGAATCCCATGCCGAACGCCACGCGGCCACCGCTGAGGTGGTCGAGGGTGGCGATCAGCTTTCCCAGCACGATGGGGTCGTGCTGGGCGACCAGCACCACCCCGGTGCCCAGGGTGATCCGCTCGGTGACCGCGGCGGCCATGGCCAGGGCCACGAACGGGTCGAGACTGCGCCGGTAGTCCTCGAGGTGGACGCCCTCGACCAACGCCGGGGGCGTGTCGGCCCGCACCGGGAGATGGGTGTGCTCGGGAAGGTAGAGGGAGTGGAAGCCGCGATCCTCCGCCGCCCGCGCCAGGTCGGCCGGCGGCATGTCCCGATCGGTGAGGAAGGCGGTGATGCCGATGTGCACGGCGGTCAGTCTCCCAGCCCGGAAGCGAGGCCCGCCCCCGGGTTGGTGGCCGGATCGGCGAACAGGGCGGCGAACGCCGACTCCTCGCGGGCGCGGGCGGCGGCGATGGCATCCCGATGGGCGGCCGTCATCAGCCGCTTGATCTCCTGGGTGGCCCGCGGCGGGAAGGAGGCGATCCGGCGGGCCAGGGCCATGGTCTCCTCCAGCACCGTCCCCTCGGGCACGACCCGCAGGGCCATCCCCGACTCCACCGCCTCGGCGGCGTCGATCCACTCGGAGGCCAGCAGCACCGAGGCGGCCCGCTGCCATCCCATGCGGGTCGGAAGCAGCAGGCTCGAGGCGGCCTCGGGCGGCACGCCCATCTCGGCGAACGGCGCCCGCAGCCGGGCCGTCTCGTCCAGAAGCACCAGGTCGACGTGGCCCAGGATGGTGAACCCCAGGCCCACGCCTGCCCCGTGGACGGCGGCCAGCAGCGGCTTGCCGAAGGACTGGACGACGTCGAGCAGCCCGGGGAAGCCGTCGCCGGCCTCCGGGTCGGCGGTGCCGCTGGCGATGGCGACCATCTCGCGGAGGTCCTGCCCGGCGGTGAACGCGGAGCCCCGCCCGGTGAGCACGACGGCGGCGATCGAGTCGTCGGCGGCCGCACCGACCAGGCCGTCGGTCACCGCTCGGTACATGGCCAGGTCGAAGGCGTTGCGGACCTCGGGCCGGGCGAAGGCGATCAGGCGCACCCCGTCCCCGTCCTCGATGTCGACCCGGTGGTCGCTCACCGGACGGCCGGCACCGGGCCGGTCGGCGTGGCGTCGGCCGGCTCCCGGCCGTCGGCCGGCTCCCGGCCGTCGGCCGATCTCGACCGCTTCACGGGCGGACCACCTGACCACCATCGACGTTGAACACGTGGCCGGTGATCCACGAAGCCTCGTCCGACAGGAGGAAGAGGCACATGCCCACCAGGTCGGAGGTCTCCCCCTGCCGCTTGAGGGCCAGTGAGGCGAGGATCGGCTTCATGAAGGCGTCGGGCACCACCGTCCGGGACGCCTCGGTGTCGATGGGGCCGGGAGCGATGGCGTTGGTCCGGATGAGGTCCGGACCGAGCTCGTGGGCGAGCTGCTGGGTGATGGAGTTGACCCCGGCCTTGGCCAGCCCGTAGAAGCCGGCGTACATGTAGGCCGCCGTGGAGGACTGGTTGACGATGGCGCCGGCGCCCCGGGCCTTCATGGCCGGGTAGCAGGCCCGCACGCAGTTCAGCGCCCCCATCATGTTCACCGACAGGAAGCGGGTGAGGTACTCCCAGTCCACGGTGAGCAGCAGGTCCAACTGCATGCCGCCGAAGATGGCGGCGTTGTTGACCAGATAGTCGACCCCGCCGAAGTGACCGACGGCGGCCTCGGCCATCGCCACCGCCGAAGCCTGGTCGGCCACGTCGACCCGGACGGCCTCGGCGATGCCCCCCGTCGCCCGGATGCCCTCGGCCACGGTCGCCGCCCTGGCCTCGTCGATGTCGGCCACCAGCACCGAGGCGCCGGCGGCGGCCAGGGCTTCGGCGTAGGCCTGGCCGATCCCCCCGGCCGAGCCGGTGACGATGCCGACCCGGCCGGTGAAGTCGAACCGGATCGTCGGGTGGGCCGCCGCCACCTCCGCCACCTGCGTGACCTCCACCACCTCCGCCACCGACGCCGACGCCGCTCGAATGTCCTCGCTCATCCCTCTGCCTCCTGGCTCTTGCGGCGGCGGGAGATGACCCGCTCCGCCACCTCATTGACCCCGGTCGACAGCGGCCATCCGACGTAGTGGGCCAGATGCACCACCGTCTCCCGCACCTGCTCCACCGTGAGCTCGCCCCGCTCCAGGGCCGCACCGAACTGGATCTCCACCAGCTGGGACTGCCCGAGGGCGGCCAGGACCCCGATGGTCATCAGCCGCCGGTCGCGGATGTCCAGCGCCGGTCGAGTCCACACCTCACCGAACAGGTGGTCGACGGTGAACTCGACGTAGGGCCCCTCGATGGTGGCCGGGTCGACGGAGAACCCATAGACCTCCTGCATCTTGGCGATGCCCCTGGCCCGCGACGACTCCGGTCCGTGCTCCTCGTCAGCCATCTTCGTCCTCCTCAGCTCGCCGGCTCGGCGATCGACTTCGTCTCGAGATACTCCTCGAACCCGGCCACCCCCGACTCGCGGCCGATCCCGGACTGCTTGTACCCGCCGAACGGTACGTCCGGGCTGTACCAGAGGCCGCCGTTTACCCCGACGGTGCCGGTCCGGATGCGGTTGGCCACACCCACCGCCCGGTCACGGTCGGTGGCCCACACCGAGCCGGACAGCCCGTAGGTCGACTGGTTGGCCAGGGCCACCGCGTCGTCGTCGCCGTCATGGGGGATGACCACCAGCACCGGACCGAAGATCTCCTCCTGGGCCACCCGGGCGGAGTTGTCGACCCCCACGATCAGGGTCGGCTCCACGTAGTACCCGGCATCGAGCCCCTCGGGCCGGCCGCCGCCGATGGCGAACGACCCGCCCTCCTCCTCGGCCAGCCGCAGGTAGCCCTCCACCCGGTCGCGCTGGCGGGCGCTGATCAGCGGTCCGCAGATGGTACGGGGGTTGGTGGGGTCGCCGGCGGGGAGCTGCCCCAGCATGACGGCGGTGGCGCTCACCGCGTCGTCGAACTGGCTTCGGGGCACCAGCAGACGGGTGGTGATGGCACATCCCTGGCCGGCGTGGGTGCATACGGTGAAGGCGGCCACTACGCAGGCGGTCGCCAGGTCGGCGTCGTCGAGGATCACGAAGGCCGACTTGCCGCCGAGCTCGAGGAAGACCTTCTTGAGGGTGTCTGCCGCCGAGGCCATCACCTTCTTGCCGGTGGCGGTGGACCCGGTGAAGCTGACCTGGTCCACCCGGGGGTCGAGGGAAAGCTGGGCGCCGATCCGGTGGTCGGAGGACGCCACCACATTGACCACCCCGGGCGGGATGTCGGTCTCCTCGGCGATCAGGCGCCCGAGCACGGTGGCGCACCAGGGGGTGTCGGGAGCCGGCTTCAGAACGACCGTGTTGCCGGCGGCCAGGGCTGGCCCCAGCTTGGCCAGGTTGATCTGGTGGGGGACGTTCCACGGGGAGATGGCCCCGACCACCCCGGTGGCTTCCCGCCGGACCCAGCGGTGGGAGGCGATGCCCAGGGGGGCGGCGTCGCCCAGGTCGGTCTCCCACTGGTAGCCCTCCAGCAGGTCGGCCACCCAGCCCAGGGAGGCGACCGGGTCGTCGAGCTGGGCGGAAGCGGTCAGACCCACCGGCGAGCCGGTCTCGGCCACCGTCATGGCCCGGATCTCGTCGGCGTGGGCGAGGAAGGCGGCCTGCAGCTGGCGGAGGCCGGAGACCCGCCGCTCGACGTCGGTAGACCAGTCGGTGGTGTCGAAGGCCTGCCGGGCCGCGGCGATGGCCTCGTCGAGATCGTCGTCCCCGCCGTCGGCCACCACCCCGAGCACCTCCTCGGTGGCCGGGTTGAGCGTCTCGAAGGTGCGGCCGGACCGGGCGGGCCGGAGCTCGCCGCCGATGAGCAGCCGCTCCTCCCCGATGATGGCGGCGTCCCCGCTGGTGCTCACGTGCTCCCCTGTCCTCGATCGGTAATGGATCCCATGACCGACGATCCGCCCCCGGGGGTGGCCGGCGTCACGATGCGTACGGGGTGCCGCGGACCCCGAAGATGTCGTCGGCCATCGCCTCGGTCAGGGCGGCCAGCGGCAGGTCGACCCCCAGGGTGTCGCCCGCCTGCACCGCCGCCCGCAGGTCCTTGTGGGCCAGCACCGCTGCCGCCGCCATGGCGTCGATGATCCCGCGGTCGTCGGTCTCGGTGAACGGCGCCACCGTCGAGCGGAACATCAGGGTGGACGCTCCGCCGATCCGGACATCGCTGGCCTTGACCACCTCGGCCAGCTTGGCCAGCTCGATGCCGGCCGACTCGGCCAGCACCTGGGCCTCGTAGGCCGCCAGCCACGACCCGTACTGGATGATGTTGCGGGCCAGCTTGGCGGTGAGGCCGGCGCCGAACGGCCCCATGCGCACGACCAAAGAGCTGATGGCGTCGAGCACCGGCATCACCCGGTCGATGGTCCCGGCGTCACCCCCGACCATGCAGATCAGGTCACCGGCGGCGGCCGCCGACGGCCCGCCGCTGACCCCGCAGTCGATCAGGTCCACGCCCACCTCGGACGCCTCGGCGCCGATGGCGGCCACACACGGTGCGGAGATGGTGCTGACCACGATGCACGAGGTGCCCGGCCCCGCCGTCGCCAGCGCCCCCTCGGGGCCGGAAAGCACGGCGTGCACCTGGGCGTCGTTCACCACCGCCACCACCAGCACGTCGCTGCGCCGGGCCAGATCGGCCGGCGACTCCGCCACCGTGGCCTTGTCGGCGTAGCGGTCGGTGACCTCGGAGCGGAGGTCGCAGACCACCAGCGGAAACCCGCCGGCCAGCAGGCTGGACGCCACGCCGTCGCCGATGTCCCCCAGCCCGATCACACCTACGACCGGGACCCCGGTCACGTCCTCGCCCTCTGCATCTGACACCCGGTTCTCCCCCATCGGCTTCGTCGTGCCCGCCCGGTGATGATGCCATCCCGGTGCCTGGCCGTCCGGGCCGGGCGGGCGTGGTAGGACGCCCCCGGGCCGGGCTGCTCGCAGATGCCCCTCGATTTGGACACCTGTCCAGACTATAGTGTGGACACATGACTTCCCGCAACGACGCCCAACCGGCCGAGCCGCACGACCAGTCCGCCCCGCCCGGCGCCGCCAAGCCAGTGGCGGCCCGATGACGGAGGCCCCCGTCCTCGAGGCGACCAGGCGACACCTGACCGAGCGCCAGGCCGAGGTCGTCGAGCAGCTGGTGGAGGCCACCGCCGACGAGGTCATCGAGGTCGGCTACCCCGGCCTCACCGTCCGCAACGTGGCCCGGAGGGCGGGGGTGGCGCCGGCCACCGCCTACAACTACTTCAGCTCCAAGGACCACCTGCTGGCCGAGCTGCTGTGGCGCCGGATGCGGGCACTGCCGCCGGTCGACGCCAGCTCGGGCGGCTCGCTGGTCGAGCGGCTGGCCGACACGGTGCAGATGATGGTCCTCCTCACCACCGGGAGCCCGGTGGTGGTCGGGGCATGCACCAGCGCCCTGCTCAACGCCACCCCCGACGTCAAGCACCTGCGCGACCGGATCGGGTCGGAGATCCACCGGCGGTTCGTCGACGCGCTGGGCGACGAGATCGACCCGAAGGTGGTGGTGGTCCTCGAGACCACCTACTCCGGTGCCCTGCTGCTGGCGGGCATGGGCCACATGGCCTACGACGACGTCCCCGCCTTCCTGGCCGAGGCGGCCGGCCTGATGATCACCGATGATCGAGGGGGCCCTTCGTGACCGTCGACACCGGCACGCCGTTGGCCTACAGCCCGTACGCCTACGCGATCCACGAGGACCCGTACCCGATCTACGCCCGGCTGCGGGCCGAGGCCCCCGTCTACCGGAACGACGAGTTCGACTTCTGGGCACTCTCGCGCCACGAGGACCTCCTGGCCGCCTTCCGGAACGTCGACACGTTCTCCAACGCCTACGGGGTGTCGCTGGAGCCGGCCGCCTTCGGGCCGGACGCCCACAAGATGATGTCGTTCCTGGCCCTCGACCCGCCGCGCCACACCCGGATGCGCTCGCTGATCGGCAAGGGCTTCGCCCCGTCCAGGGTGGCCCAGATGGAGGAGCGGATCCGCCAGATCGCCCTCGAGCACCTCGAGCCGGCCCTCGAGCGGGGCGAGTTCGACTTCATCGCCGACTACGCCGGCAAGCTCCCCATGGACGTGATCTCCGAGCTGGTGGGGGTGCCGAGGGCGGACCGGGCCGAGGTGCGGCGCCTGGCCGACCTGGTGGTCCACCGCGAGGAGGGTCTCTTCGACGTGCCGCAGGCCGGGATGGACGCCGCCCTCACCCTGGTCGGGTACTACCAGGGGATGGTCGACGACCGTCGCCGGGCCCGGCAGCACGACCTGACCTCGGACCTGCTCGAGGCCGAGATCGACGGGGACAAGCTCACCGACGAGGAGGTCATCGGCTTCCTCTTCCTGATGGTGGTGGCAGGCAACGAGACCACCACCAAGCTGCTGGGCAACGCCTGGTACTGGGGGTGGCGCCATCCCGAGCAGGGGACCAAGCCGTTCGACGACCCGGACCGGGTGGGCGACTGGACCGAGGAGACGCTGCGCTACGACACCTCCAGCCAGATGGTCCTGCGGGTGACCCGGGCGCCGCTCGAGCTCCACGGCACGGTGATCCCCGAGGGCGCCCGGGTGCTGCTCCTGATCGGGTCGGGCAACCGCGACGAGTCGGTCTTCCCCGACCCCGACCGCTACGACCTCGACCGCGACACCTCCAAGCTGATCAGCTTCGGCAACGGCCGCCACTTCTGCATGGGTGCCCCGCTGGCCCGCCTCGAGGCGCGCGTCGGGCTCGGCGAGCTGGTCAAGCGGGTCTCGAGCTACGACGTCGACCCCTCGGGCATCGTGCGGGTGCACTCCATCAACGTCCGGGGCCTGGCCGCCCTGCCCACCACGGTGCAGACCCGCTGATGCCACCGTTCGACCCCCACCCCGAGTGCCGCCCGGCGGTGGTCACCGGCGCCTCCTCCGGCATCGGCGAGGCGACCGCCACGGCCCTGGCCGCCCTCGGCCACCCGGTGGTGCTCGGTGCCCGCCGGGTCGAGCAGTGCGAGGACTCCGCCGCCGCCATCAGGGCCGGCGGCGGCGAGGCCGTGGCCATCCACCTGGACCTGGCCGACGGGGACTCGATCGATCGGTTCGCGGCGGCCGCCGTCGACACACTCGGCCAGGTCGAGATCGTGGTCTCCAACGCCGGTCAGAACCGGGCCGGCGCCGTCCTCGACACCGGCGCCGACGAGTTCGAGGGCGTGCTGGCCGTCAACGTGGCCGGCACCCACCGCCTGGTGCTGGCCCTGCTGCCGGCCATGGTGGCCCGCAAGCGGGGCGACATCGTCTTCGTCACGTCCGATGTGGTCGAGCGGCCCCGCCCGTCGATGGCGGCGTACGTGACCTCCAAGTGGGGGCTCGAGGGGTACGCGCGGTCGCTGCAGATGGAGCTGGAGGGCACCGGGGTGCGGGCCACCATCCTCCGGCCCGGGCCGACCCTCACCGGCATGGGGATGGACTGGGACCCCGACGTCACCGGCGAGGTCATCGAGCAGTGGGCGACCTGGGGCTTCGCCCGCCACTCCAACTTCATGCGCCCCCCGGGCGTGGCCCAGGCCATCGTGGCGGCGGTGTCCCTGCCCCGGGGCACCCACGCCACCGTCATCGAGCTACAACCGGAAGCACCAATCTTGGAGGTCGAGGAATGACCGTTGCCGTCGATTTGAAAGAGCCCCGCCGGGTGTCGGGGGGCGAGGGGGAGACCGGCCACCTCGAGGAGCTGCGCCACGACCCGATCGCCCTGATGCAGCGGGTCCGGTCGGAGTGCGGCGACGTCGGCGTCTTCCGCCTGGCCGACCGGGACGTGGTGCTGGCCACCGGGGCCACCGCCAACGAGTTCTTCTTCCGGGCCCCCGAGGAGCTCCTCGACCAGGCCGAGGCGTACCCCTTCATGACCCCGGTGTTCGGCGAGGGCGTCATCTTCGACGCCTCCCCCGAGCGTCGCCGGGAGATGCTCCACAACCAGGCCCTGCGGGACAAGTTCATGCGGGGCCATGCCGCCACCATCGCCGACGAGGTCGAGCGGATGGTGGCCGGGTGGGACGACGAGGGCGACATCGACCTCCTCGACTGGCTCGCCGAGCTGACCATCTACACGTCGTCGGCCTGCCTGGTGGGCAAGCGGTTCCGCCAGGAGCTCGACAAGCGGTTCGCCGAGCTCTACCACGACCTCGAGCGGGGGACCGACGCCATCGCCTTCGTCGACCCGTACGCCCCCATCGAGAGCTTCCGGCGCCGGGACGCCGCCCGGGTCGGGCTCGTCCAGCTGGTGCAGGCGATCATGGAGAAGCGGGCCGCCGGGCCGCCGCCGGCCGACGACGACCGGGACCTGCTCGACGTCCTCATGTCCATCACCAAGGAGGACGGCTCCCCCCGCTTCCCGGCCGACCAGGTCACCGGCATGTTCATCTCCATGATGTTCGCCGGCCACCACACCACCTCGGGCACCGCCGCCTGGACGCTGGTGGAGCTCCTGCGTCACCCCGACGAGATGGAGATCGTCGGCCACGAGCTCCGGGAGCTCTACGCCGGCGGGGCCGAGGTCAGCTACCAGGCGCTCCGGGAGATGCCCAGGCTGGAAGGGGCGATCAAGGAGGCGCTGCGCCTCCATCCACCGCTCATCCTGCTGCTGCGGGTGGCCCAAGAAGATGTCGAGTGCGACGGCTACGCCATCCGGGCCGGTCAGATGGTCGGGGCCAGCCCGGCCATCTCCAACCGGATCCCCGAGGACTTCCCCGACGCCGACTCCTTCGTCCCGGCCCGGTACCTCGAAGGCCGGGAGGAGGACCGGGCCAATCCCTGGACGTGGATCCCCTTCGGCGCCGGCCGGCACCGCTGCGTGGGAGCCACCTTCGCCATGATGCAGCTGAAGGCCATCTTCTCCGTGTTGCTGCTCGACTGGGAGTTCGAGCTGGCCCAGCCACCGGAGAGCTACCGCAACGACCACTCGAAGATGGTGGTGCAGATGGAGCAGCCGTGCGTGGTGCACTACCGCCGGAAGCCGGAAGGCCGTCTCGGGGGCACCGCCACCGACGCCACCGACGCCACCGCCGGCGCTTCCGGTCCCGACGCCGCCGGGGAGCGCCCGGCGTCGTGAGGGTCACCGTCGATCTGGATCTCTGCCAGGGCCACGGCGTCTGCGAGACCGAGGCCCCCGGCGTCTTCGAGCTCGGTAAGAACCGCCAGGTCACCGTGATGGACCCCACCCCGGACGAGGATCGCCGGGCCGAGGTCGAAGCCGCCGTCCGCTACTGCCCCACCGCCGCGCTACGAATCCTCGAGGAGGACTGAACCGATGCCGTCGTTCCCACGTGCCGAGCTGGAGGAGATGGTGCAGCTCTGGCTGGAGACCAACCGACGCTGCGAGGAGGCCCTCGACTGGGGCCCGCTGGCCGACCTCTACACCGACGACGCCACCTACGGGTGGAACGTCGGGCCCAACGACGAGTTCATGGCCGTCGGCAAGGACGAGATCCGGGAGCTCGCCGTCGGGTTGGAGATGGAGGGGTTCGGCGGATGGACCTATCCGTACCAGCGGATCCTGATCGACGACGTCCAGGGCGAGGTGCTCGGCCTGTGGAAGCAGATCGCCGACGCCACCCGGGCCGACGGTACCCACTACGAGATCGCCGGCCTGGGCGGGAGCTGGTTCCGCTACGCCGGCGATCAGCGGTGGGGCTGGCAGCGCGACTTCTTCGACGTGGGGAACGCCACCGCCACCTTCATCGAGATGATCAAGGACGGTGCCCTCTCCCCCGCCATGCAGGCCCGGATCGAGAAGGCCGCCGGCCACCAGCGTGCCCCCGGCCACTACCCGGTCGGCAAGGCCCCGGTGGGGCTGTGGGACGGCGTCTGAGAGCGGGCGCCGGCAGGGCGGCCGCATGGCGGCCCATCGCCTACCTGACCAGGCGGAAGCCGCCCCGGGTGTCCCCGCCGGCGCACGCCACGCAGGTGACGGCGGCCGGCAGGGCGGCCAGGCGGTCAAGGTCGATGGGCGAGCCGCACTGCCGGCACCGGCCATGGGCGGCACCGAACCCGCCCAGATGGTCCCCGGTGGCCCGCTCGAGGGCCGCCGTCAGATCGACGATCTCCTGGCGGGTCTGGGCCAGCAGGGCGGTGGTCCGGGCCCGCTGGCGGCCCACGGTCGAGCCCTCGGCACCCTGTTCGTCGTCGGGGATCCGGGAGGTCGCCTCGGCGATGCCGGCCAGCTCCCGCTCGAGGTCGGCCCGGAGCATGCACGCCCTGGCGAGGCCAGCCCGCAGGATGTCGATGTGCGGTGCGTCTGCCACCTGGTCGACGCTACCGGGACGACCGCCGGGAGCAGCCGCCCCCGGTCCGACCGGACAGACGAAGGGGCGCCCCGTCGACGGGGCGCCCCTTCGT
>JBKQTE010000079.1:0-75873 GCA_052143315.1 Acidimicrobiales bacterium
GCGATCGAGCAGGCACCGGCGGTGGAGGAGGCGTCGATGGTGAAGGTGACGGCCAGCCCCGAGGTGGCGGTGGCCGTCGGGGTGTAGGTGGCACCGCCGACGGTGGCGGCCGGGGCGGTCGAGGTGATGGTGACGGTCTGGGCCGTCAGCGGCGCCGTGATCGTCGTCGACGAGAGGGCGACCGGCGCCTGGTAGGTGGGAGTCGTCAGGAGACCCGAACCGCAGCTCGCACAGGACGGATAGCCGTCGAAGATCTCGTTCCCCAAGCCCGATACGGCAGCGGTCGACAGGAACTCGGTCAGCGTCTGGGACACCACCTTTCCGACCGAACCGGAGGCGGTGAACTGGGCTGTCACCGTGGGGAGCGTGACATTGGCGCCGCCGGCGATCAGTACCGAGGAGCTCAGGACCGTCTCGATGTAGGGATACGTCGTCAGGTAGTTGCCGGTGTTGATCTGGGCGGTGCAGTAGGTGGCAACCGCCGCGGTGCAGTAGGTGGCGGTCATCTGTCCGGTGGAGTTGGCGTCGCCGCCGGTGAGGCTCAAGGAGCCCGCCACATAGGTGAGACCCGCGGGGATCGGCGTGATGGCGGTGAAGGCGCTGGCACTGGTCACCGTCAAACCGACGTCCGTCGTCGGCACCGTGCTCGCCGCCGGTGCCGTGACCACCGTGAACACCGTTCCTTGCGGAGCAGAGCTCGGTGCGGTGACTGCGATATTGATCGGCTGGAGGATCCCGTAGAGCCCAAGCGCGTACTGACCCATGTACTGGGTGGTTGCCGGGGTGTACGTCATGGTCGCCGTGGTGCAGTTTCCGGCGGACGGGTAGGTGAACGTCGGGGCGCAGTAGGCGAAGGTGGCGGTCTGGACTCCAGTGGTGCCCGCCAACGGCGTATAGGTGAGGATGCCGGTGGTCGAGGTGGTGGCCACCGTCACCGCGCCGCTCGCCGGTTGGGTGACGACGGTCAGCGACGCGGTGTTCACGTTGGCGGCGCCGCCGGTCACCAGCGTCATGACGTTGAACTGGTCAGGGGGCGTCGTCGCCCCGGGCGTGTAGGCCCCGTAGCCGTTGGCCACGACTGGCGCGCCGGCCGCGCCGGCCACTTGTGTCCCCGCCACCTCGGCGAGCGTCCCGAAGGCGGCTACCGCCAGGAGCGTGGCCAGACCAAGCTTGACCATGCGCAGAAGCGAACCATGCTGCGACCCGAACGAGCCCATGGACTCGACCCCCCGTTTTTGCCCCTCTGCATTCGGTGTCTCCCGATCGACGGGACACACACGAAAGGGTCAATCCCCATTGACCTGGGGCTGACAGTACGGGAGACCTGAATAGATTGCAACGTCTCCAGTGCAACCAATTGGGCAGTCACCACGCTGCGTGGTGACAGTTGCACTCCCCGAGCAATCTAACGCCGAAAGCGCTCTCCGATCTCGGTCGATCAAATGTGATGTCAGCGCTTATCGAATTGACGGCCGCACCGTCCGCCCCAACGGTCGCCGTCGTCGGGCGCGAGCGGACCGAGCTCAGTGGGTGACGCCGTTGATCGTCGCCGCGGGCACGGCGCCGGACTGCACCCCCCACTTCGAGAGGATGGCAGCGTAGGTCCCGTTGGAGATCAACGTGTTGACGGCCGAGGCGACCGGCTGCGCCAGCCCGCCGGATGCACTCGCCACGATCCCGAGCGGCGCCAGGCCGATCGGTTGGCCGCCGGCGGCGATCCGGCCGTCGGACTGACCCACCACGAAGTCCGCCGCCTGAGACGTCACGAACGCCACCTGGGCGGTGCCCGAGCTCACGGCCGCGGCGCTGCCCGCCAGCCCGGAGGTGACCACCACCCGGGCGGCGCCCTTCCCTGACTGGGTGCACGACGCCGACTCGGCGGTGACGTCGGCCTGTTCGACCGAACCCCGCTCAACGGCCACCCGGGCTCCGCACAGAGAAGCGAGGCCCATATAGATCCGACCACTCCCCGATCGCACGAAAAACCCCTGGCCAGCCAGGAAGTAGTCGACAAAATCCACCGGGCCTTGCTGGGCGACCGTGTCGGAGACGGTGGACATCCCCAGGTCGTAACGGCCACCGGTCACTCCGCCCGTGATGGTCGATCGGGACGTGGTGACGAGGGTGGTCTTCAGCCCGAGGACCTGGCCGATGGCAGTGGCCAGGTCGACGTCCATCCCTACGATCGTGTGGCCGCCGGGCGCCAGGAACTCGTCGGGTGGCGAGTCGGGATCCGTGCCCACCGTCAGTCGGCCGGTGGCCGCCACCGCCGGCGGCACCACCGCGGCGATGCTGCCATCCCGGGACACCGCAGGGATCGATGTGGTCGGCAGGCCGAGGCCGAGGGTCGTGGTGGTCGGACCCGAGCCCGAGCCGCTCGAGCACGCCGCCGCCGCCAGGGCCACCGCCACCAGTGAGGCGGCGCACCAACCGGAGCTCCTCCGTCGTGTCACGTCACGCCTCACGCCAACCTCCGGGTCGTCCATCCGTTCCGGGGAGTGTGACACGGCGCGGACGGCTCCGTCGAGCACCCGGGCGACGATGGGGCCCTTCGGCGCCCGGCTCCCCCGCCGACGAGCTGTCGGGGCAGAAGATTCGGTGGGACCACACGATCCACGGACGTCTCTGGTCCATGGCCACGTCACCTCGCCTTCGCATCTCCGTCCGTCTTGGCCTGCCATGGCATTGCGACATTTGATCATGTCACATTGCGTCTTGTCGCTCTGAAATAAGAAAAAGGGCGGACGACTTTGGCAATGTATTGCCGAGCCGGTCTCGAGCCGAGCCCGGCGGGCCCGGAGATCAGGCGGCCTTCACCGCCGACACCAGCTTGGTCAGCGTGTCCTTGGCGTCCCCGAAGAGCATGGTCGTCTTGGGATCGAACAGGAGCTCGTTGTCGATGCCGGCGAAGCCCGGGCGCATGGAACGCTTGAGGAACACGATGTTCTTGGCCTGGTCGGCCCGGATGATCGGCATCCCGTAGATGGGGCTGCCCGGCGTGTTGATGGCGGCCGGGTTGACGGTGTCGTTGGCCCCCACCACCAGGGCCACGTCGGCGGTGGGCATCTCGGGGTTGGCCTCGTCCATCTCCTTGAGCTCGTCGTAGGGGACGTTGGCCTCGGCCAGCAGCACGTTCATGTGCCCGGGCATGCGCCCGGCCACCGGGTGGATGGCGTAGAACACCTCGACGCCGCGCTCCATGAGGAGGTCGGCCAGCTCGCGGGCGGTGTGCTGGGCCTGGGCCACGGCCAGCCCGTAGCCGGGGATGATGACCACCTTGCGGGCGTAGGCCAGCAGCACCCCGATGTCCTCGGGGGTGCCGACCTTGACCGGGCGGGTATCCGCCCCTTCGGCGCCACCGGCGGCGGTGACCACCGATCCGAAGGCGCTGAACAGGACGTTGGCCAGCGAGCGACCCATGGCCTTGCTCATCATCCGGGTGAGCAGCATCCCCGAGGCGCCGACCAGGGTGCCGGCAATGATCAACAGGTTGTTGTCCAGGGCGAAGCCGGAGGCAGCCACCGCCACGCCGGTGAACGAGTTCAGCAGCGAGATGAGCACCGGTACGTCGGCACCTCCGATGGGCAGGACGAAGATGACGCCCAGCACCAGGGCCAGCAGCGCCACCGCCACCAACAGCGTCACGCTGGCGGTGAGGACGGTGGCGATGGCCAGCCCCACGATGGCCAGCCCGACGATGGCGTTGATCACCTGCTGTGCCGGGTAGGTGATGGGACGCCCGGTGATCA
Source organism: Acidimicrobiales bacterium (assembly GCA_052143315.1). Classification (GTDB taxonomy): domain Bacteria; phylum Actinomycetota; class Acidimicrobiia; order Acidimicrobiales; family RAAP-2; genus DASZIT01. The sequence continues at coordinate 3,750 of JBKQTE010000079.1, forward strand.
GCTCCTGGAGCTTGATGAAGGCGACGGCGCTCCCCGACAGGGACACGCACCCGATCAGTACGCCGAGGATGACCTCCACGATCCGGTACACGGCCGGCTTTCCGGTCACGCCGTCGTACTGGGTGAGGATCAGGAAGCTGGTGAGTGACACCAGGGCGGCGGCGCCGCCGCCCACCCCGTTGAAGATGGCCACCATCTGGGGCATCGCCGTCATCTTCACCTTGCGGGCCGCCGGCACGGCGATGGCGGTGCCGATCACCATGGCCACCACCATCAGGACGAGACGGTCCCCGGCGTGGCGGACCGACGGGATGGCAAAGGTGATGGCGATGGCCGCCACGGCGGCTGTCGCGCCGAGGATGTTGCCCCGACGGGCGAACCTCGGGGAGCCCAGGCCCTTCAGCGCCAGGATGAAGCCGGTGGCGGCCAGCAGGTAGACCAGGTTGATCCAGGTGAACAGGGTCATGACGGGCGGTCGCCACTGCCCGGCTCGGAGTCGGAGGAGGTGTCCCCCTTGGCCGCACGCTCGGTCGGCTTGGCCTTGAACATCTCGAGCATGCGGTCGGTGACCACGAAGCCACCCACCACGTTAAGGGTGGCCAAGAGCACGGCCAGGAATCCCAGGGTGACCTGCACGGCCCCGTGGGCCTCCCCCATGATCGCCATGGTCCCCACCAGGATGATCCCGTGGATGGCGTTGCTCCCCGACATGAGCGGGGTGTGCAGGATGCTCGGGACCTTCGACACCACCTCGATGCCGACGAAGGCGGCCAACACGAAGATAGTCAGAAGTTCGATGATGCCGACGCTCATGACGCCGCTCCCTTGCTCTCGTCGGTCGACTCCCCGGGCTCCTCCACGGTCGGCTCGGCCACCGGCGGGGGGCCGACCGGTCCGGGTGTCGGCAGCCCGAGCGCCTCGGCGGCGGCCGGATGGACGACCGTCCCCGCCCGCACCACACAGGTGCCGGCCACGATCTCGTCGTCGAAGTCGGGGGCCAGCTCCCCGTCCTTGACCACCAGGGCCAGGAAGTTGGCGATGTTCCGGGCGTAGAGGAAGCTGGCGTGGGTCGGCATGGACGCCGGCGGGTTGGTCAGGCCGACCACCGTCACCCCGTGGGCCACCACGTCCTCGCCGGCCACCGTCAGCTCGCAGTTGCCGCCCGAGTCGGCCGCCAAGTCGATCACCACCGCCCCCTCGGACATCCCCTCGACCATCGCCTCGGTGACCAGCACCGGAGCCTGGCGACCGGGGATCTGGGCGGTGGTGATCACCACGTCGGCCGAGGCCACCTCGGCGGCCAGCAGCTCCTGCTGCTTGGCCAGGTACTCGGCCGACTGCTCCTTGGCATAGCCGCCGGCGCCGTCCTGGGTCTCGAGGGCGAGCTCCACGAAGGTGGCCCCCAGGCTTTGGACCTCCTCTTTGGCCGCGGCCCGAACGTCGTAGGCACGGACGACGGCCCCGAGGCGACGGGCGGTGGCGATGGCCTGCAGGCCGGCCACCCCGGCCCCCATGACCAGGACCTTGGCCGGCGGCACGGTGCCGGCGGCGGTCATGAACATCGGGAAGAACTTGTGCAGGTGCTCGGCCGCCGACAGCCCGGCCCGGTAGCCGCTCACCGTCGCCTGCGATGACAGGGCGTCCATCGACTGGGCCCGGCTGATCCGGGGCAGGAGGTCGAGGCTGTAGACCGTGGCGCCCTTGTCAGCCAGGGCCTTGACCACTTCCGACGACGCCACCGGCTGGAGGAAGCTGACCAACGACACCCCGTCGGGGAGCTGGTCCACCTCGTGGAGGGCGGGTGGCTGGACCCTGGCGACAACGGACGCCCCAGCCAGGGCCGATGCCGCGTCCGCCACCACGCTGGCCCCCGCCTGCTCGTAGGCGGTATCGGGGAAGCCGGCTTTGGCCCCGGCGCCGGACTGCACGACGACGTCGATCCCGGTACCCGCCAGCTTTCCGGCCACCTCGGGAACGATCGCCACCCGCGTCTCGCCCGGTCGGGCCTCAGTGGTAACGGCGAGTTTCACGCCGTTGGTATAGCTGCAATTCGACCTACCGGACCACTCGGGCGCCGGTCAGGCGGCCGGTGCACCGGGCCGGTCCCACCGGATCACGCCGGCAGTGCTCGGTCTCCGGGGGTTACGCGACGGACTCTGCGGTGCCTCCTGATGCCCGCTTCCGGGCGCCGGGCTTGCCGTCGGGGGAGGGCTTGGTGGACTTCCCCGCCCCATTGGTCCGTTTCGCTGCACCTGCCCCCCGCTGGCCGGTACGACCGGACGAGCTGCCTTCGGCTGGTTCCTCCCCGGTCGGGGACCCGTCGTCGGCCGCCTCGGTCCCGTCCCGGTCCTCCGCTCCGGACCGGGTCGCCTCCTCCGCGGCGTGGTCTCCGGGGGCGCCGGAGACCGGGAGCACGGTGAGGGGCGCCGACCTCGAGTAATGCGGCACCGCCAGGGCCGAGGCCAGGGCCGTCGCCTCGGCGGCCGGCAACGGCCGAGCGAAGAAGTACCCCTGGGCGGCATCGGCGTCGAACGACCTGACCAGCTCCACCTGCTGGGCGGTCTCGACCCCGACGGCGATGGCCGACATGCCGAGGGAGTGGGCCATGTGGATGACCGTCTCCACCACCAGGCGATTGATGCCCTGGGCCGGCTCCAGCCCGGTCACGAACGACCTGTCGATCTTCACGGTGTTGACCGCCAACCGCCGCAGCGGCTCGAACGAGGACCAGCTGGTCCCCACGTCGTCTACCGCCAGCTGCACCCCCATGGTCGTGAGGGTGCGCAGGTCGTCGGCGGCGGAATCGTCGACCACGGAGTCCTCGTTGATCTCCAGGGTCAGCTGTCCCGCGTCCAGGCCGGACGACTCGAGGGCGGAGCCCACCGCCCGGACGGCGTCGCCGTTCCGGAGCTGGCTGGTCGAACAGTTGACCGCCAGCTGCATGCTCGAGGACCAGACCCGGGCCTGCCCGCAGGCCTCAGCCAGCACCCACTGGCTGAGCAGGACCATGTCCCCGCTGGACTCCGCCATGGGGAGCATCCGGTCGGGACCGAGCAGCCCCAGCTGCGGGTGGACCCACCGGACCAGCGCCTCCATGCCCAGCAGGCGGCCGGTGGCGAGATCGACCACCGGCAGGTACTCGAGCACCGGTCGGCCGTCGAGGGTGAAGGTCGCCTCGGGGGCGATCCTCTGGTCCATGCCGCCTCCATCTGGGCCGGCGGTCACGAATGACAGTCCAGCGCTGCTCTTCACCCTGTCAAGATCGACCGATTGGGGCGCCGGCTTGAGCGATTTCCGAGCTCGCTGCCCCTTGCCCTCCGGGGGGCGTCACCCCCGCCCGGCGCCTGCCGCCGCCTTGAACGCCGGCCGCTCACCCCCTCCGTGGGCCACCAGGTTGGCCCCGGACACGTAGGCGGCCAGGGCGGGCGACGCCAGCACCAGGCAGAGGCCGGCGATGTCCCTGGGCGTGCCGAAGCGGCCCAGAGGCACGGTGGCGGCCACCGCCGCCATCCCTTCGGCCCCGCCGTAGTGGGCGTCGGCCGCCTCGGTGGCCACCAGGCCGGCACTGATGCAGTTGACCCGTACCTTGGGTGCCCACTCCACCGCCAACGACTGGGTGAGGTTGATCAGGCCGGCCTTGGCCGCCCCGTAGGCGGCGGTGCCCGGGGACGGGCGGAGACCGCTCACCGAGGCGATGCTCACGATCGAGCCGCCATCGTCCTGTCGCTGCATCACCGCGTTGGCCGCCTGCGCGCAGAACAGCGGCGCCAGCAGGTTGAGGGCCACGATCGAGGTGGAGAAGCGAGGTGAGACGGTTGCCGCCTCGGCCTCCGGAGAGCCGCCGGCGTTGTTCACCAGCACGTCCAGACGTCCGTGGCGCTCGATGGCGGCCGCGATCACCGACGACGCCTGCTCGGCGTCGCGGATGTCGGCCGTCACGAAGGTCGCCCGTCGTTCCACGCCGTCCGGGCCGGAGGCGGCGGGAAGCTCGTGCCCGGACGTCACGGTCCTCCCGCACACCACCACGTCGGCCCCCGAGGCCAGGAACGCCTCGGTGATCCCCCGACCGATCCCCCGGGCGCCTCCGGTGACCACCACCACCCGTCCGGCGTAGTCGAACCGTGGTGCCCGGTCGTCGTTCCCCGATGTCCCCACTGCTGCCTCCCGGTCGCCGACTGGTACTGTCCTGACGCTGTATCAGATCACGCTGCGTGCGAGCCCGCACCCGCTCCCGTGCCCCACCCCCCGGCGCCAGCCGCCGGAGTGCACGGCCGGGCGGACCGGCCCACACCACGTCGAGCCGCCCGGAGCCAATCATGCCCATCGAGACCCATCAGAGACAGCCCGGCATCGCCGAGGTGGTCATCGACCACCCGCCGGTCAACGCCCTGGATGTGGCCGGCTGGTTCTCCCTGGCCGACGCCGTCCTGGCGGCCGGACGCATCCCCGACAACCGGGCGGTCATCGTGCGGGCAGAGGGGCGCGGGTTCTGCGCCGGCGTCGACATCAAGGAGATCCAGGCCAAGGGCGACGAGGCCCTGATCGGGGCCAACCGGGGCTGCTTCGCCGCCTTCGCCGCCATGTACGAGTGCGAGATACCGGTCATCGCCGCCGTCCATGGCTTCTGCCTGGGCGGGGGCGTGGGCATCGCCGGCAACTCGGACATCATCGTGGCGTCCGACGACGCCACCTTCGGCCTCCCCGAGGTCGATCGTGGCGCCCTCGGGGCCGCCACCCACCTGTCGCGCCTGGTCCCCCAGCACCGGATGCGGTCGATGGTCTACACCGCCCAGGTGGCCACGGCTGCCGAGCTCCACCACTACGGCTCGGTCCTCAGGGTGGTGCCCGCCGCCGAGCTGGTCGACGCCGCCTACCAGGTGGCCGCCGACATCGCCGCCAAGAGCCCCACCATCCTGCGCCGGGCCAAAGAGTCGCTCAACGGCATCGACCCGGTCGACGTGAAGCTGAGCTACCGGCTCGAGCAGGGGTTCACCTACGAGCTGCACGTGGCCGGCGTGGCCGACGAGCAACGGGCCGCCTTCGTGGAGAAGCGCGACGCCGACACCTCCAGGTAGGGAAGGGACCATGGCAGACAAACGACTCACCCTCGACGAGCTGGTCGGCGAGCTGCGGAGCGGCATGACCATCGGCATCGGGGGCTGGGGGTCACGCCGGAAGCCCATGGCCGCGGTCCGGGCCATCCTCCGATCCGACCTGGCAGACCTGACCGTCGTGTCGTACGGGGGTCCCGATGTCGGGCTGCTGTGTGCCTCGGGCAAGGCCACCCGGGTGGTCTTCCCCTTCGTCACCCTCGACTCCATCCCCACCGACCCCCACTTCAGAGTGGCACGCCAGAACGGTGCCGTCGGGGCCACCGAGTTCGATGAGGGCATGTTCTACCTGGGCCTGCTGGCGGCCTCTCAGCGGGTCCCGTTCCTCCCCACCCGTGCCGGCCTGGGCTCCGATGTGCTGCGGATCAACCCGTCGATCCGTACGGTGACGTCGCCGTACGACGACGGCGAGGAGCTGGTGGCCATGCCCGCCCTCCACCTCGACGCCGCCGTGGTCCACGTCAACCGGGCCGACGCCTCCGGATCCGGGCAGATCCTCGGTCCCGACCCGTTCTTCGACGACCTGTACCTGGGGGCGGCCGACCGCCGGTACCTGACCACGGAGCGTCTGATCCCCACCGAGCAGTTCGCCGCCGAGGGCCCGATCCAGACGATGAGCATCAGCCGTCTGCTCACCGACGGGGTGGCGGAGACGCCCGGCGGCGCTCACTTCACCGCCTGCGTCCCCGACTACCCGCGGGACGAGGGGTTTCAGAAGGAGTACGTGGCCGCCGCCGGCGATCCCGAGGCGTGGGCGGCGTTCCGGCAGCGCTTCCTCGAGCTCGACGAAGCCGGCTACCAGGCCGCCACCAAGGAGGCGAGATGACCGAGCACACTGACAGCGGTCCCGAGTCGGGTGTGAGCCGGGCGGAGTACTGCATCGTGGCCTGCGCCGAGGTGTTCCGGGGCGACGGCGAGGTGATGGCCAGCGCCTTCGGGACGGCCCCGGCCATCGGCTCCCGCCTGGCCAAGCTGACCTTCAGCCCAGACCTGGTCCTGACCGACGGGGACGCCGCCCTGATGGTCGGGGCCCCCGCTATGGGGACCCCCGCCTCGGAGCTGGTGCTGGAGTCGCACATGCCGTACCGCAAGGTCTTCGACGTGGTGTGGTCGGGACGCCGCAACCTGATCATGATGGCCTCGCAGATCGACCGGTCCGGCAACCAGAACATCAGCGCCATCGGCGACTGGGTCCGGCCCAAGGCCCAGCTGGTGGGGGTCCGTGGGGCACCCGGCAACACCGTCAACCACCCGACCAGCTACTGGGTGCCCAACCACTCGACCCGCTCCTTCGTCGAGCATGTGGACCTGGTGTGCGGTGTGGGCGCCCGGCGGGCGGCGGAGGCCGGTGCCGCTGCCAGCCGGTTCCACCGGGGCGGGGTGGTGATCTCCAACCTCGGCGTCTTCGACTTCGAGACCCCCGATCGAGCGATGCGGCTCCGGTCCGTGCACCCGGGGGCGACCCTCGACGAGGTGGTGGCGGCCACCGGATTCGACTTGGTGGTCCCCGACGACGTGCCGGAGACCCGGCTGCCGACTCCCGGAGAGCTCGCCCTGATTCGCGACGTGCTCGACCCCCGCGGGCTGCGGGACCGGGAGGTCAAGGCGTGAGCACCCGGGGGGCGGGCGACCCGGGGTCCGTCGTCGCCCATCCGGCGCTACACACCCGCTTCTGCGACCTGGTCGGGATCGACTACCCGATCGTGCAGACCGGCATGGGGTGGGTGGCCGGTCCCCGCCTGGTGGCCGCCACCGCCGAGGCGGGCGGGTTGGGGATCCTGGCCTCGGCCACCATGACGTTCGACCAGCTGGTGGAGGCCATCGCCGAGGTGCGCTCCCGGACCGACCGGCCCTTCGGGGTCAACCTGCGCACCGACGTGGCCGACGTCGGCGACCGGGTGGCCCTGATGATCGACAACGGGGTGAGGGTGGCGAGCTTCGCCCAGGCGCCCAAGCCCGACCTGGTGACGCGATGCCACCAGGCCGGCCTGGTGGTGATGCCCACCATCGGGGCCCGCCGCCACGCCGAGAAGGTGGCCGGTTGGGGGGTCGACGCCGTCATCGCCCAGGGCGGGGAGGGCGGGGGCCACACCGGCACGGTCCCGACCACCCTGCTCACCCCCTCGGTGGTGGACGCCGTCGGGGACAAGGTGGCGGTCATCGCCGCGGGTGGCTTCTTCGACGGCCGCGGCCTGGTGGCGGCACTGGCCTACGGGGCCTCGGGCATCGCCATGGGCACCCGATTCCTGCTCACCCAGGAGAGCCGGGTCCCCGATGCGGTCAAGCAGATCTACCTGGGGACCCCGGTCACCGGGACGGTGGTGTCGAAGGCGGTGGACGGCGCCCCCCAGCGGGTGATCCGGACCGAGCTCATCGACCACCTCGAGCGGGCCGGCTGGCTCCGGAACCTGCCCCGGGCCATAGGCAGCGCCCGCGCCTTCAAGCGAGAGACCCACACATCACTCACTGCCCTGTTGAAGGAGGGCCGGGCCATGAAGCAGGGCAACGAGCTGTCTTGGCCCCAGGTGGTGATGGCGGCCAACGCCCCGGTCATGACCAAGGCGGCGCTGGTGGACGGGCGGACCGACGTCGGCGTGCTGCCCACGGGCCAGGTGGTGGGCGAGATCTCCGAGCTGCCGACGGTGGCCGACCTCATCGGGCGGGTGGTGGCCGAGGCCGGCGCCGTCCTGGAGCGGCTCAGCCCGACCCGGTGAGCGGGTCAGCCGGCGGCCGAGGCGAGGCCGGGTTCGGCCGGTCCTTGAAACAGGTCCGCCTCGGCTCCGTCCAGGTGGGAGCGGGCCTGGTCCCAGGCGGCGAAGGCGAACTCCGGCTCCACGTTGGCGAGGACGATCCACCGCCTCGAGCGGTCGAGGCGGCCCCGTACTTCCAGTGAGGCGAGCTGGACCGCACTGACGACGGTCACCGTGGCCGCCACCACCACCCCCACCAGCAGCGCCGACAGGAGGAGGACGGAGTGCATGTCGACCACCAGCACGGCGATGGCAGCCGCCAAGAGCACGACCACCGCCACCACCGCCACCCGCTCGTGGCGCCGGGTACGGACCAGGCGTCGGCGGGAAGCAGCCGAGAAAGGAAGCTCGACGACGACCCCCAACGGAGAGCGTCGCCACAGCACGAACCCCACCAGCGCCAGCCAGCCGGGCGGTCCGAGGAGTATCAGCAGCCACGCCCAACCGAGGTTGGCGGCACCCACGTCGATCGAGGCCCGCACGGCCAGACGGTCGTCGGTCCTGGTCCCGTCCTTCACGCAGATCCCCGGTAGGTGACCGGCCACTGCATCCTGTGCGAACACCCTCACCTCTGCCATGCGGCCCTCCCGTGGGAGAAGTGTCGGCCGCTGGACGCCCAACCTTGAGGCTTTGCCGGCGTCATCGCCTCCGGCTGGTCGGGGGCGTCGCCGGTGGGCGTGGCTCCCCACTGGGTGCGCCTCGGCTAGCCCAGTCGCTCGATGATGGTGGCGTTGGCCTGGCCGCCGCCCTCGCACATGGTCTGCAGGCCGTAGCGGGCCCCGGTGCGCTCCATCTCGTGCAGCAGGGTAGCCATCAGCCGGGCCCCCGACCCTCCGGTGGGATGGCCGATGGCGATGGCTCCACCGTTCACGTTGACCTTGGACATGTCGGCGTGGTGCTCCTTCTCCCAGGCCAGCACCACCGAGGCGAACGCCTCGTTGATCTCGATCAGGTCGATGTCGTCGAGCGACAGCTTCGCCTTCCTCAGAATGAGCGTGGTCGCCGGAATGGGAGCGGTCAGCATGATGACCGGATCGTCGGCCGCCACCGCGAAGGTGTGGAAGCGGGCACGAGGTCGGAGGCCGAGCTGGGCGGCCCGCTCCTCGCTCATGACCAGCACCGCCCCCGCCCCGTCGGAGATCTGGGAGGACGACGCCGCGGTGACGCGGCCTCCCTCGACGAACGCCGGGGGGAGCGACGCCAGCTTCTCGTAGGTGGAGCCGGCCCGCACCCCCTCGTCGAAGGTCAGGGGCCCCTCGCCCGCCGGATCGCCCTCGTCCGTCCCGGCCCGGGCGACTTTGTCCTCGACCCGGGCCCGCCGGGTGGCCAGCGGCACGATCTCCCGCTCGAACCGGCCCTCGGCGATGGCCCGCGCCGCCCGGTCGTGCGACTCGAGAGCGAACCGGTCCATGGCTTCGCGATCGATTCCCCACCGCTGGGCGATCTCCTCGGCCGAGAGCCCCTGGTGGATGAAGTCGAAGCGGCCGTGGACGGTGGGCCCGTAGGCCTCGCCCGGCCCGTGGTCGGTGGTCGACCCGATCGGCACCCGGCTCATCGACTCCACCCCGCCGCCGATGACGATGTCCATCGCTCCCGACATCACCGCCTGGGCGGCGAAGTGGATCGCCTGCTGGGCGGAGCCGCACTGACGGTCCACCGTGGTGCCCGGCACCGTGTCGGGGAACCCGGCGGCCAGGGCGGCGTTGCGGCCGATGTTCATGGCCTGCTCGCCCACGGTCATAGTGCAGCCGTAGATCACGTCGTCGACCGACGCCGGGTCGAGGTCGTTCCGCTCGACGAGTGCCCGGAGCGGCTGGGCGGCGAGGTCGACGGCGTGCCATCCCGACAGCCTCCCGTTCCTCTTTCCCACCGGGGTGCGGACGGCGTCGACGATCACAGCGTTTGGCATTCCGCCATTGTGTCCCACCGGCCGGTGTTGCCGAAAATCTGTCGGTGTGTCAGATTTCCAACGCGCCGAGAAACCCCTAAGGGCTGGCGGTGGCGAGCCGATATCCGAAGGAGTGACCGAGACCGAGCCAATGGACCTCCACTTCACCGACGCCCAGGAGGCGTTCCGCGCCCGGGCACGGGACTGGCTGACCGCCAACGCCCCGGCCCCAGGGGCCCTCCCCTCCCTCGACACCCCTGCCGGGTTCGAGGCCCACCGGGCCTGGGAGCAGACCATGTACGCCCACCGGTGGTCGGTGGTTTCGTGGCCGGAGGAGTTCGGTGGCCAGGGGGTGGGGATCCTCGAGTGGCTCATCTTCGAGGAGGAGTACTGGCGGGCCCAGGCGCCCTTCCGGGTCAGCCAGAACGGCGTGTTCCTGCTGGCGCCGACCATGTTCGAGTTCGGCACCGAGGCCCAGAAGGCCCGCTTCCTCCCGCCGATGGCCTCCGGCGAGGAGATCTGGTGCCAGGGCTGGTCGGAGCCGGACGCCGGCAGCGACCTGGCCGGTATCCGCAGCCGGGCGGTGCGGGCCCCGGGCGACGACGGCTGGGTGCTCTCCGGCCAGAAGACATGGGCGTCACGCGGCGCCTTCGCCGAGTGGTGCTTCGGGCTCTTCCGGACCGATCCAGCAGCGGAGCGCCACCGGGGCCTCACCTACTTTCTGGTGGAGATGAACTCCCCGGGCGTGACCATCCGGCCCATCCCCCAGCTCGACGGTGAGACGGGGTTCGCCGAGCTCTTCTTCGAGGACGTGTTCGTGCCCGACGCCCAGGTGCTCGGGGAGGTGGGCCGCGGCTGGAACGTGGCCATGGCCACTGCCGGGTCCGAACGGGGCCTCAGCCTCCGGAGCCCGGCCCGCTACACCGAGGCGGCCGACCGTCTGGTCTCCCTCTACGCCGAGCGCCTGGCGATCGAGCCGGTCCGGGCGGCCGGGAGCGCCGACGCCGTGGCCCAGGCGTGGATGGACGCCGAGGCGTACCGGCTCTCCACCTACTGGACCGCCTGCCGGGTCCTGGCCGGCGGCACGGTGGGACCCGAGGCCAGCGCCAACAAGATCCACTGGTCGGAGACCGACCTGGCCATCCACCGGACGGCCCTGGGCCTGCTCGGGTCCGACGCCGAGCTGACCGGGCGGGGCCCGTGGCTGGACGGCTTCCTCTTCGCCCTGGCCGGTCCGATCTACGCCGGCACCAACGAGATCCAACGAAACGTGGTGGCCGAGCGCATGCTCGGGCTGCCGCGCGGCTGAGGTCCGGACGACCATGCGATTCGCCTTCACCGAACAGCAGCTCGAGTTCCAGGCCGCCATGCGCCAGATGCTCGACAAGGAGTGCACCACGGACGACCTCCGCTCGGCCTTGGAGGATCCGACGGCGCGCACGTCCCGGTGGGCGGCCCTCGCCGACATGGGCATCGTGGGCCTCACCGTGCCCGAGCAGCACGGCGGCCTCGGGCTGTGCATCCTCGACCTGGTGCCCCTGCTGGAGGAGGCCGGGCGGGCGGCCCTCCCCGAGCCCCTGCTCGAGACCACCGCACTGGCCGCTCCCCTGCTGGCGACGTCGGGGAACCCCCGGGCGGCCGTCTGGTTGGAGAAGATCGCCGCCGGCGATGTCACCGTGGCGGTGGCCCCGCTGGACCACCCGGGCAAAGGGGCGGTGCCGGGGGCGGTGGGGGCCGACCTCTTCCTTCTGCCCACCGTGCCCGCCTCCGGTCGGCCCGAGCTCCACGCCGTCCCGGCCACCGCGGTCACAGTGACCCCGGTAGCCTCGCTGGACCCGAGCCGGCGCCTGGGGACCGTGCGGTGGGACCCGTCACCGGCCACCCGGCTCGCCACCGGCGAGGAGGCCCACGTGGCGCTGGCCGACCTGGCCGACCGGGCGGCCGTGGCCACCGCCGCCGAGCTGGTCGGCCTGGCCGAACGGATGATCGGCATGGCGGCCGACTACGCCAGGGACCGCATCCAGTTCGGCAAGCCGATCGGCAGCTTCCAGGCGGTCAAGCACCTCCTGGCCGGCGCCCAGGTGAAGCTGGAGTTCGCCCGACCGGTGACCTACGCCGCCGCCTGGTCACTGGACGTGGAGGAGCCCGCCCGCTCGCGGAGCGCCTCCCTGGCCAAGGCCTACGCCTCCGATGCCGCCACCGAGGCGGCCCGGGTGTCGCTCCAGGTGCACGGGGCAATCGGCTACACCTGGGAGTGCGACCTCCATCTGTTTCTGAAGCGGGCGTGGGCGCTGGCCGAGGCGTGGGGGTCGGCGGCCGACCACCGCCACCGAATCCTCACGTCGCTGCTCGACGAGCGCTGACCCCCGGCAGCGCCGGGCCCGCCGGGGCTACGGCGCGGCGAAGGCGTAGATCGGCATGCCGTTGTAGTCCTCCGACTGCGACGGCAGATAGGGGCCGTTGATGACGACGGCCAGCGAACCGGTCGGCGCCGGGCCGGCGTCCCCCTCGATGGTGACGATGGCTCCGTCGGGCCACCGCTGCACCACCAACCCGACGTGCATCGACGTGGCGGTGGTCCACGGACCGGTGCCATAGAGCACGGCGTCGCCGGGCTGGGGAGCACCCGTGGGCGCGATCAGTCCGGTGTTGCTCTGCGCCCAGGTGTAGATGTCGCCGGTGAAGGCGTACGACGGGATCGGCACCCCGGCCTGCGCCCACACCCAGGTGGCGAACAGCGCGCACCACTCCTCGCACGGCCCGTACGGGTTGCAGAACGAGCCCCGGTCGGGATCGCTCGCCACCTGCGAGTTGGCGATCGAGACGATGGAGGCGGCCACCGGACCGGACGGGCGGCTCCCCAGGCTGGAGAAGGAGTACGACCACCCGTCCGGCTCCAGCAGCCAGTAGCCCTGGCCGTCGGGGGTCAGGGCGATGGACGCCACCGGCGGCACGTCGGCGGGATTGCCGCCGTAGCCATTGCCGAGGGAGCCGTAGTAGTCGACGCTGCCGAAACCGAAGATCCCGCCGTCGGTGGCGACCAGAAGGTAGCCGTGGCCGTTGCGGCTGGGAGCGATGCCCACCACCGGGTCGTTCAACACCTGTCCGCCCTCGGACCCGTAGAAGGGGGCGTTCCCGAAGCTGAAGATGCCGCCGTCACCGGCCACCAGCCAGTAGCCCTGGCCGTCGGCGGTCGAGGCCATGGCGGTGACCGGGGACACCAGCGGGATACCCCCCATCGAGCCCAGGAAGGTGGCGTCGCCGAAGGCGAAGATGCCGCCGTCGGCGGCCGCCAGCCAGTACCCCTTGCCGTCGGGGGTGGCGGCCATGCCCACGATGGGCTGGTTCAGGGGCACGGCTCCCATCGACCCGTAGAAGGCGGCGTCCCCGAAGGCGAACACACCGCCGTCCAGGGCCACCAGCCAGTAGCCCTTGCCGTCAGGAGTCGGGGCCATGCCCACGATGGGGCCGTTCAGGGCCAGGGAGCCGAGCGAGCCGTAGAAGAGCGAGCTCCCGTAGGCGAACACGCCGCCGTCGGCCGAGGCCAGCCAGTAGCCCTGGCTGCCCGGCACCGGGTCCGCCGCCATGGCCACGATCACCGAGCTGAGGGGCGTCGAGGGTGGGGGGTTCAGCGTCCTGGCGTCACCGAACCCGATCACCCCGTCGCCGGCGTAGACGTGGGGGTGGGTGCTCAGCGGGGAAGTGGCACCGGCCGGGGCGGCGGAGAGGCATCCGACCACGGACAGTAGGGCGACGGCGACGGCTGCCGTCAGCGGGCCATACCGGCGCAAGGGTGACGGGCTGCGAAGCGGGCACATCGGCACAAGGCTAGCCAAGTCGGGGCCACCGCAGGTGCTCCCAGTCCCGGCCTTGTCGACCGACCTGGCCGGGAGTACGTTCGGGGACGCCGGCTCGACACGGTCGTGCAACGGCGGCAGGCGACGGGCAGGTCACCGCGGGTACGGTTGGTCGACGTCGCTGCGTGGCAGCAACTCGACGAGGAGTGACCTATGCAGGCGAACCCGTGACTCCCCGACCGGAGCAGCCCGAGCCGTTCCTCCGGGGCGCGCCCTACCCGGCGTACGGCGGCGTGCCCTACCCTCGTGCCAACCCCACCGACACGTCCCGCCTCCCCGCCGACGTCTGGCACGCCTCGGTGGTTCCGGCGGGGGTCCGCATCGAGGTGGTCGGTGACGCCGACGCCATCGATATCGCCTACCGGACCTCGAACGGCAATCTCGGCTACCGCGGCGACGCCGCCGGCATCACCTTCACGGTGTGGCGCGCCGGGCACCAGGTGTGCGAGGAGGAGGCGCTCCTCGGGGACGGCATGGTCCGGGTGGTGCTCGGGTCGGGCACCGCGGACAAGCCGGCCACCGTCTACCTGCCCGAGGGCATGCACCCGCTCATCCTGTCGCTGACCCCGGTGGACGGCGAGATCTCCCCGGCGCCACCCCAGCCCAGGTGGGTGGCGTACGGCGACTCGATCACCCAGGGATGGATCGCTTCGGGGCCGTCGCGGGCTTGGACCGCCATCGTCGCCCGTAAGGCCGGCCTCGACCTGGTCAATTTGGGGTACGCCGGCGCCGCCCGGGGGGAGATCGTCTCCGCCGAGCACGTAGCCGACCTGTCGGCCGATATCATCACCGTGGCCTACGGGGTGAGCTGCTGGGCGCGGACGCCCCACTCGGTCGGGATGGTCACCGAAGGGCTTCGTGGCTTCCTCGACATGGTGAGGAGCGGCCACCCCACCACCCCGATCGTGGTGGTCAGCCCGATCGTCTGGCCCGATGCCGAGGAGACGCCCAACAAGCTCGGCGCCACCCTGGCCGAGCTTCGCCACGCCATCGAGTCGGTGACGCGCGAGCGTATCGACGGCGGCGAGCTGGCGTTGGCGCTCATCGAGGGCAAGGGGATCGTGACCGCCGAGCACCTCGACGACGGCCTGCACCCCGGCGACGAGGGCCATAAGCGGATCGCCGCCGCGGTGGTGAAGGTGCTGAACTCCTCGTTGAAGGCGGCGCAGGTGCGCAAGGAGGAAGACGCCGACCAGGTCGAGCCGGAGGGGGCCGACACCGACCAGGCCGTGACCCCCGCCTGAAGCGATCGGCTCGGGGCGCCACCCCGACGACCGCAGCTCCCGTCCCACCCGTCCACACACCCCCTGGAGAGGTACTGACGCGCCATGGAAGCAACCGCCCTGATCGACTCGTTCCGTGTTGACGGCAAGGTCGCCGTGATCACCGGGGCCGGGAGCGGCATCGGCCGGGCCAGTGCCCTCGCCCTGGCCGGCGCCGGCGCCACCGTGGTGTGCGCCGACATCTCCGGCGACGCCGCCGCCGAGACGGCCGCTCGGATCGCCGCCGGCGGCGGCAGCGGCGCGGCGGCCACGCTCGACGTCTCGATCAGAGACGACGTCGATGCCCTGGCCGGGCGGGTGGCCGCCGAGCACGGCGGGATCCATGTGTGGGCCAACATCGCCGGCATCATGGTCGAGGGGCCGTTCCTCGACGCCACCGAGGACGACCTCGACCGGATCCTGGCGGTGAACCTGAAGGGGGTGTTCTTCGGGTGCCAGGCGGCCGGACGGGTGATGGTCGACCAGCCGGAGGGAGGCAGCATCGTCAACATCTCGTCGGCCGCCGCCGACGTCCCCAGCCCCAACATCGTCAGCTACGCCATCTGCAAGGCCGGGGTGGTGCAGATGACCAAGTCCCTGGCCTATGAGATCGGCCGTCGCGGTGTGCGGGTCAACGCCGTGGCCCCCGGGTTCGTGCTCACCGGGATGACCGGGCGGTACTTCGTCCGCCCCGACGGCACCGTCGACGCGGACATGCAGGAAGCGGTGCTCGGACCCATGCGCAAGGCGACGCCGCTGCGCGCCATCGGGGAGCCCGAGGACGTCGCCGCCGCCGTCCTCTACCTCGCCTCGGACGCCGCCCGGTTCATGACTGGTCAGGTGGTGAGGCCGAACGGCGGGGTGGCGATGGTATGAGCGGCGGCGGCACCCCGGCCGACGGGGCTTTGCCGTCCACCGGCATCACGGTGTCGGCGCACCACTCGCCGATGGCCTGGACCCTCCACTTCACCAGGCTCACGGTGGAGGTCGACGGCTCGGCGTCGACCGGGTCGTGGCGCAGGCGGTTCATCCCCACCGGCGCGGGCGAGCACCGGGTCGAGGTGTACTTCGGGTACGTCGGGATGCCCCGTTGCGGCGAAGGGTCGGTCACCGTGGACGTGCCGTCCGGGAGGGTGGTGGCGCTGGCCTACCGCGCCCCGAACCTGATAACGGCGGCGGGCAGGCTGGAGATCCGACGGTAGGCGCCGCCACTCGGGACGCAACCTGACGCACCGTCAGAACAAGGGGTACACTCGGCCCATGGCCGACCTGCCCTGGATCATCTCCGTCGACGACCACGTCGTCGAGCCACCCACCGTCTGGACGGACCGGCTCCCGAAGCGGTACCACGACGTCTGTCCCCGGATCGTGCGCGCCCCGATGGGCGAGATCACCTTCATCGGGGGGAAGCTCACCGTGGTGCCCGGCTCCGAGGGCATCCCCACCGACTGGTGGTACTACGAGGAGCTCAAGCGCCCCCTGCTGCGGGTCGACTCCGCGGTCGGCGTCCCCCGCGACGAGGTGACCATGCGGGGCATCACCTACGAGGAGATGCGCCCCGGCTCCTACGCCGTAGCGCCCCGGCTGGAGGACATGGACACGAACCACCTCGAGGCCTCCCTCTGCTTCCCCACTTTCCCCCGGTTCTGCGGCCAGACCTTCACCGAGGCGCAGGACAAGGAGCTCGGCCTCCTGTGCGTCAGGGCGTACAACGACTGGATGGTCGAGGAGTGGTGCGGCCCCGAGGCCGGGGGCCGGCTGATCCCCCTCACCCTCATCCCCCTGTGGGACGCCGAGCTGGCCGCCGAGGAGGTGCGGCGAAACGCCGCCCGCGGCGTGCGGGCGGTCTGCTTCAGCGAGATCCCACCGTTTCTCGGGCTGCCGTCCGTCCATGACCCCGACCACTACTGGGACCCGTTCTTCCGGGCCTGTGCGGAGACGGGCACCGTCGTCAACATGCACATCGGGTCCTCGTCGAAGATGCCTTCGACCTCGGCCGACGCCCCGCCGGCGGTGGGCTCCACGCTCACCCACTCCAACGCCACTTACTCGATGGTGGACTTCATGTTCTCGGGCGTGCTGGTTCGCTTCCCCGACCTGAAGCTGGCCTACGCCGAGGGCCAGATCGGCTGGATCCCCTACATCCTCGAGCGGGCGGACACCGTGTGGGAGGAGAACCGCGGCTGGGGAGGTGTGGCCGACATCGTGCCGGAGCCGCCGTCCACCTACTTCCACCGCCAGATCTACGGCTGCTTCTTCGACGACGCCTTCGGACTGAAGAACGTCGACGCCATCGGGGTAGACAACATCACCTACGAGTCGGACTACCCCCACTCCGACTCGACCTGGCCCAACACCCGCCAGATCGCCGAGCAGCAGATGAAGGACCTCACCGACGAGCAGATCTACAAGATCGTCCGGGGCAACGCCATCAAGCTGTACGACCTCGACTTCAAGTGACGCACCCGACCGCCGCCACCGCGTAGTCAGCGATGGACCTCCGTTACACCGAGGCCGAGCAGGCGTTCCGGTCCGGGCTGCGGGAGTGGCTGGCCGCCACCCTGCCCAGCCTGCCCCCCAAGCCGTCGCCCGGCGACTGGCCGGGACGCCGCGCCTACGACACGCACTGGCAGCGGCTGCTCTTCGACGCCGGCTACGCCGGGGTCGACTGGCCGGTCGAGGGCGGGGGTCGCGGGTCGTCACCGGTCGAGCAGCTCATCTTCAAGGAGGAGCTCGAGCGAGCCCACGCCCCCTACGTCGGGGTGAACTTCGTCGGGCTGCTCCACGCCGGGCCCACCGTCATCGCCGAAGGTACCCCCGAGCAGCGGCAGCGCTACCTCCCCCCCATCCTCCGGGGCGACGAGGTGTGGTGCCAGGGCTTCTCCGAGCCGGACGCCGGCAGCGACCTGGCCTCCATGCGCACCCGGGCGGTGCGCGACGGAGAGGAGTACGTGGTCGCCGGGTCGAAGATCTGGACGTCCCACGCCGAGGTGGCCGACTACTGCGAGCTGCTGGTCCGTACCGGGTCCGAGGACAGCCGCCACCGCGGGATCACCTGGCTGATCCTGCCCATGGACACCCCCGGGGTGGAGATCCGTCCCCTCACCACCATCGCCGGCTCGACCGAGTTCGCCGAGCTGTTCCTCGACGACGTGCGGATCCCGGTGGCCAACCGGGTGGGCGAGGAGAACGACGGCTGGCGGGTGACCATGGTCACCCTCAGCTTCGAGCGGGGCACCGCCTTCGTCGGCGACCTCCTCGAAGCCATCGAGCTGCTGACCGACACGGTGGCGGTGGCCATGCGCACCGGCGCCTGGGACGACCCGGGTGTCCGTCGCCAGGCCGGGCACCTCCGGGCCGAGCTCGATGCCCTGTGGGCCCTCACCAAGCGAAACGTGTCCCAGGCCGCCCGCACCGGGGTGCCCGGCATCGGCGGCACCGTGTTCAAGCTGGCGTACACCGAGACACGCCAGAAGCTGGGTGAGCTGTCGCTGTCCCTGCTGGGCCGGGCCGGCCTGGCCGCCGACGACGTCGACGGCCTCGACGGCCGGGGCCCCCTGCCCGCCGAGACCATGGTGGAGGACTGGCTGCGGGGGATCTCGCTGACCATCGCGGCGGGGACCTCCCAGATCCAACGGAACATCGTCGGCGAGCGGATCCTGGGGCTCCCCAAGGAGCCCGGTCCGGCGCCGGCCGCCGGCCGGTAGGGGGCGGCGGTGGACTTCGAGCTGACCGAGCTCCAGACCGACCTGGCCGAGGGAGTCCGCCGCCTGTGCCTGGGCCGCTTCTCCCTCGAGTCGCTCCGCCGCTTCGAGCTGGCCGAACGGGTGGTCGACCGTGACGGGTGGCGAGCCCTGGGCGACGCCGGCGTGTTCGGCCTGTGCCTGGCCGAGGAGGCCGGTGGGGCCGGGCTCGGCCTGGCCGAGGCGGCCCTGGTCTTCGAGGAGCTGGGTCGGGCCCTGGTGCCGGGACCGCTGGTGGCCACGCACCTGGCGGCGGGGCTGATCGGCGGGGCGGAGGACGGCTCCGCGGTGGTCGGCCTGGTGGAGCGCCCGGCTCCGGGCAGCGTGGCGCCGGCCCTCGTGGAGGACCTGGCCGACCTGGACGTGCTCCTGGTGGTGTCCGACCAGGGGGTGTGCTCGGTGGAGCCGTCCGCCCTGGACGCCACCCGGCTGGAGCGGCCCATGGACCCGCTCACACCCCTGTGGTCGCTACCGTCCCTGCCGGCAGGCACCCCGGTGGCCGGGCCGGAGGTCGCCGCCTGGTGGCGCCGGGACGGCGCCGTGCTGACCGCCGCCCTCCAGCTCGGCTCGGCGGCGTGGACCACGGAGCTGGCCGTCGAGTATGCCAAGCACCGCCAACAGTTCGGACGGCCGATCGGCGGGTTCCAGGCGATCAAGCACCTCTGCGCCGACATGGTGGTGCGGGTCGAGGTGGCCCGGGCGGCCGTCCACGCCGCGGCGGTGACCGTGGACCAGCCCGAGGTGGGCGACGCCCTGGTGGCGGCCGCCGGGGCCAAGCTGCTGGCCGACGAGGCCGCCCTGGCCAACGGGCGGTCGTGCATCCAGGTGCACGGCGGGATGGGGTTCACCTGGGAGGTGCCCGCCCACCTGGCCTACAAGCGGGCACGGGTCCTCGCCACCCAGTTCGGCACCGACGCCGAGCTGGCCGAAGCCCTGGCCGGGTCGCTGGGCCGGTAGGCTCCCCCTCCCCGTCCGGGGCAGGTGGTATGCCGTGCCCCGGCCACGGTGGCAGCGGAAGAGGGTTCGATGGGTTCGGGACAGCACTCGAAGCGGAGCGGCGGCGGAGCCGCCTGGACGACCGTGGTGCTGCTCGGGGTGGCGGCGGTGGTGGGCGTGTCGCTGGTGGCCGCTCGGCCTCAGCCCGACCCGACCACCCCGTCGGCCGTGGCGGCGACGTCCGCCGCCGCCGAGGCGGTGCCCTACCAGTTCATCGCCAAGGCGTACACGGAGCTGCTGGGGAGGACCCCCACCCCCGACGAGTGGGCTGCCGGAACCGTCTTCTTCGAACAGCACCGGTGCACGGCGACATCGCTGGAGCAGTTCGGCGACACGGTGGTGGCCTCGGCCGAGTACCGGCGCGACTACCCGACCGCCGACGCCGGCTCGATCGCCCTCACCCTCTTCCGGTTCGTCCTCAACCGCGAGCCGGACGCCGCCGAGTTCGTCGCCCAGCGCGATCGGCTCGACACCGCCTCCCCGCTCGCCGTCGCCGCCAGCCTGTTCGCCACCGCCGAGTTCACCGGCCGGACCGAGCCCGCCATCTGCAACCCGACCGATGCCGGCTACTCGTTCGGTGAACCGGGTGACCTGACCGGCCACCCGGCCATCCAGACCCCGGCGACGGGCGCTCCCGGACCGGACGCCAACGAGGCGGCCCTGCAGTTCCGCCTCGACGTCCTGGCCCTGTCCGGCGGGGGGACGTTCGCCCTCCCCGCCCGGCAGGTCACCGGCCTCACCACCACGCTCACCATCCCCGGCAACGTGACCCTGACCACCGCCGGCGGCCCCGATCCCAGCCGCTACGCCGACATGGCCCGCCTCGTTCGGCTGGCTTCCTTCACCCAGCAGACCGACTACGCCGGGGCGGAGCTGGTCAGCCTGCAGCCGGGAGCCCGGCTGGTCCACGTCTGGGTCGACGGCCAGCGGGACGGCCCCGACCCCCACACCTTCCTCGACTTCGACGTCCGGATGCTGGGCGGAGCCGGCACCACCGTCCGCGACGACCGGATCGGCAACACGTTCGGCGCCTCCGACCTCGAGGACGACACCGGCACGCCGACGCCCGCCGATCCCACCGGCTGCGAGCACAACGTCGTCTCCGACAACCTGGTGGAGGGGTACGCCTCCGACCACGAGCCGCCGTCAGGCGACATCGATGACCACACCCAGGCCGACGGGCTGGGCATCGTCTGCGGGTCGACCGAGGTGGAGGGCAACGACATCGTCGACATCTCCGACGCCGCCATCGTGCTGTTCAACGCCAGCGAGCAGCAGCCCCAGCCGGCCTCGGTCCCACCGCAGCTCTCGCTGGTGGCCGACAACACCATCATCTCGGCCGGCAGCTCCATGTACTTCGGGATCGCCACCGACCCGTTCTGGTCGCTGGGCACCGCCGCCGGGCCGGGGGGCGACCCGGACGGCGTCGACTCCCGGGCCTTCGCCACCCCCACCGGGCGGGCCGTCATCCGCGACAACCACATCTGGACCGGGGAACGGACCCACATCGACGTGCTCCTCAGCTCGGGCACCCATGACCTCTTCGGCTCGACCGCCCACCAGAACTGCCTGCTCCCCGACGCCGCCGGGCAGGCCAGCTGCGGCGGGGGCCGCAACGCCTCCGGCGCCACCTGGGTCGACAACACCAGCGACGGCCTGCCGTCCTGGGCCGAGATGGGGATCTACGTGGGGGGGACCCAGGACGCCACCCTGTCGGGGAACCGCTTCCCCCACCTCGGCCACGTGACCGGCGGGACGTGCCCCAAGGGGGCGGTCATCGTGGCCTCGGGGACGGGACCGGCCACCGACTTCGCCCCGGGGCTCCGGATCGACCAGCCGGTCACCCGAGACTCCACCCTGGACAGCGACCTCTGCGTGACCCCGAGCTTCTGAGTCCGGCCCGGGCGGCTCGCGACCACGCGGGTAGCCTGCAGGCCGTGACCGCCGACCCGAGCCGGACCGCCGCCCCCGACCACGTCGTCACCGTGCTCCCCGCCGGGCGCACCGTCTACGGCATGCAGCTACCGATCCAGTCGCAGTCGTCGATCTACGTGCAGCCGTGGGAGCCAGCGGCCGGCCCCGGCGAGCTGGCTCGGGTGGCGCTGGCCTGCGAGGCGGCCGGCTTCTTCTACCTCGGCGTTTGCGACCACACGTTCATCCCCGAACGCCTGGCCGGGGCCATGAGCACCACGTGGTACGACACCGTGGCCACCCTCGGCTGGCTGGCCGGCGTGACCACCAGCATCCGCCTCCTGTCGCACATCTACGTCGTCGCCCTGCGCCACCCCCTGCGGTCCGCCAAGGAATTCGCCACCCTGGACGTCCTGTCGTCGGGCCGGGTGATCTGTGGCGTGGGTGCCGGGCACGTGACCGAGGAGTTCGAGCAGATGGGGCCCGAGTTCGAGCACCGCGGCCGGGTCACCGACGAGGCCATCGCCGGCCTGGCCCGGGGCCTGGTCGACGAGTACCCGGTGCTGGACGGGCCCCGCTGGCCGGCGTCGGGACTGGGCCTGCGTCCGCGGCCGGTGCAGTCGCCCAGGCCGCCGATCTGGGTCGGCGGGTCGTCACCGGCGGCGCTGCGGCGGACCGCCCGGTTCGCCGACGGGTGGCTCCCCCAGTCGCTCGGGCCCAACGTCGAGCTCCTGGCGCAGCTGAAGCGGTTACGTGAGGAGTACCGCGACAGCGCTCCCCTCGACATCGGCGGGCTGTCGGACTCCCTGTACGTCGGGACACCACCGGCGGGCCTCGAGCTCCCCCCGGGAACCGTGTCCGGGCGCCCCGAGCAGATCGCCGCCTACCTGCGGCCGTTCGCCGAGGCCGGGGTGGGCCAGGTGCAGGTGCGCTTCCCGTCCCGCTCCGCCACCGAACTGTGCGACCAGGTGGCCGCCTTCGGCAGCGAGGTCGGCCCGCTCGTCGACGACTGACCTCCGCCGGAGCCGGCCCGGGCCCGTCGCCCCGAGGCGTCAGGTCCCCGGGGTCGAGGTGGTGGTGGATGCGCCCGTCGTCGGTGTCGAGGTGGTGGTCGAGCTGGTCGGCGTGGTGGTCGTCGACGCCGCCCGGGTGGTGGTGGTCGAGCTTCCCGTGCGCGTCGTGGTCGTGGTGGTCGACGAGCTCGGTCGAGCCGTGGTCGTGGTGGTGGACGGCGGTGCCGTGGTCGTCGTCGACGGCGGCACCGTGGTCGTGGTGGTGGTTGTTGTGGTCGTTGTGGCCACGACGATCGTCGTGCTGGTCGGGGGCAGCTGGTAGACCGTCACCTTGGGCGCCGCCGGGAAGCGGATGGAGAGCGCCCCGCAGACCAGGAAGGCGACGACCAGCAGGACGGTGGACCGTCTGATCCTCAAGGACGGGTGGACCGGGCCGCTCAGGAACCCGGCCGGACCCCTGGGCTTCCGCGCTGCCGGCGGGGGCGCCACCGACCGCCGGGCGGCGGTGGGCTCGACCGAGGAGGTCTCCTCACCGGGTAGATCCGCTCCGTCGCGCCCGAGGGCGTCGCTCACGACCGACCGCCGGTGGCGCTGTCGCCCATCGGCGGCGAAGTGATGCCCGAGCTCCGCAGCACCGTGGCCGCCCGCAAGCGGATCTCCCGTCCCACCTCGAACTGCTTGCCCGGCAGGGTGCGGGCGATCAGCCGAAGCTGGACGTAGCCGACCTCGATCGACTCCACGCCCGCCACCACCGGCTCGCCGATCATGAGCCCCCGCCAGTGTTCGTCCTGGGCCATGGCGTCGATCACCTGGCGGAGCAGCCGGGTGACCTCCTCGAGGTCCTCTTCCACCGGGACCGGGATGTCGATGACCGCCCGGGACCAGTCCTTGGACAGGTTGGTCACCTGTCGCATGGCACTGTTGGGCACGATCACCAGCTCTCCCTGGGCCGTCCGCAGCTTGGTCACCCGCAGGGTGATCTCCTCCACGGTGCCGGTGACACTGGTCGCCGAGCCGGGGACCGACAGGCGGATCACGTCGCCGAAGGCGTACTGGCGCTCGGCGAAGAGGAAGAACCCGGCCAGCAGGTCGCCGACCATCTGCTGGGCGCCGAACCCGAGCCCGATTCCGATCACGGTGGCCGGGGCCACCAGGGTGGTCAGCGGCACGCCAAGCTGCTCGAGAGCCAGGATGGTGGCGATGAAGAAGGCGAGGGCGACCACCACCCACTCCACCGCCTCGCTCAGTGCCCTCGAGCGCTTCTCGGCCTCGGAGGCCACCTGGCCCGACTCGATGGCCGCCTTGATCCGCTCGTCGATGCCGCGCCGCCGGACCGCTCCCACCCAGTGAGCGAAGCGGACGATGAGCATGGCGCCGAGCAACAGCACCGCCGCCGGGAGCAGCGAATTCCGGAACCAGTCGTACCAGTGCACAGTGGTCGGAACCTACCATCGGCCCGCCGGCGGACCGGCCCGGCGGCGGCGTGGCGCCGGTTGTCGTGGCGTGGCCACCCCGGCTGCACCGGCCGCCCGGTTGTCGTAAACTGACGGTCTGTCAGTTTTTTGGTCGTGCCGCCGACCGGCGGTGGCGACGCACCGGTGGAAGGGAACCTCGCCATGCTCGACTACGTGATCCGCAACGGCCTGGTCGTCGACGGGACCGGGGCGCCGGGGCGGAAGGCCGACGTCGGCATCCGCGACGGCAAGATCGTCACCGTCGGCGAGGTGACCGAGGAGGCCGCCGCCGAGCTCGACGCCGCGGGGCTGGTGGTGGCGCCGGGGATCATCGATCCCCACACCCACTACGACGCCCAGCTCTTCTGGGACGCCACCGCCTCACCGTCAAACCTCCACGGCGTCACCACCATCATCGGCGGCAACTGCGGCTTCACCCTGGCCCCCATCAAGGAGAGCGACCACGACTACATACGGCGGATGATGGCCAAGGTGGAGGGCATGCCGCTGGTATCGCTGGAGGACGGGCTGCCCTGGGACTGGACCACCTTCGCCGACTACCTGGGCAAGCTGGAGGGCAACCTGGGGGTCAATGCCGGGTTCCTGGTCGGGCACTGCGCCATCCGGCGCTGGGTGATGGGCGGCGACCGAGCCTCCGAGGTGGCCACCGACGAGGAGATCGCCGCTATGTCGGCCCTGCTGGCCGAGTCGCTGGAAGCCGGTGGCCTGGGCTTCTCCTCGTCCCAGTCACGCACCCACTCCGACGGTGACGGCAACCCGATCTCCTCCCGCCACGCCGATCGCCGCGAGATGCTGGCCTTCTGCGAGGTGGTGAAGGCCCATCCCGGCACCACCCTCGAGTACATCACCGACGGCTGCCTCGACACCTTCTCCGACGCCGAGATCGACCTGATGGTGGCCATGAGCACCACCGCCAGGCGTCCGCTCAACTGGAACGTGCTCACCGTCGACTCCCGCACCCCGGAGAAGACCCGTCGCCAGCTGGAGGCGTCCGAGCGGGCCGCCGAGGCCGGCGGAAGGATCGTCGCCCTCACCATGCCCACGCTGGTGCCGATGAACATGAGCTTCCGCACCCACTGCGCCCTGTTCCTCATGCCCGGGTGGGGCGACGTGATGGGCCTGCCGGTGGAGGGGCGGATCGAGAAGTTGAAGGACCCGGCGGTGCGAGCCCAACTGGACGAGCGGGCCCACTCGAAGGACGCCGGGGTGTTCCGGCGCCTCTCCCACTGGGCCAACTACATCATCGGGGACACCTTCTCGCCGACCAACGAGGGCCTGAGCTGGCGGGACGTCGGCTCCATCGCTGAGGAGCAGGGCAAGGAGCCCTTCGACGCCCTACTCGACCTGGTGATCGCCGACGACCTGCGGACGGTGCTGTGGCCCAAGGCGTCCGACGGCGACGACGCGTCGTGGCAGGCCCGGATCGAGGTGTGGGACAACCCGGATGCGATGATCGGGGGCTCCGACGCCGGGGCGCATCTCGACCGCATGTGCGGCTCGAACTACCCGACCTCGTTCCTCGGCGACTGCCTCCGCAAGCGCAAGCTGGTGTCGATGGAGCGCGCCGTCCAGATGATGACCGAGGCACCGGCCGAGCTCTTCGGGCTGGCCGACCGTGGTCGGGTGGCCGAGGGCCTGCAGGCCGACCTGTTCGTCTTCGATCCCGAGACCGTCGGGTCGGAGCCGGCCACCCTGGTCAACGACCTGCCAGGGGGAAGCCCGCGGCTCGTCGCCGACGCCATCGGGGTGGTCCGGGTCCTGGTGAACGGGGTCGAGACCATCGTCGACGGCAAGCCCACCGGCAACCTGCCGGGCACCTTGTTGAAGTCGGGGCGGGACACCGTCACCGTCGATCCCACTCCCGTCGGTGCGGCCTGAGGGGCCCGTTGGGCACATGGCCGTCCGGCAGCCCACCGGCCTACACTGCTGACGCGGCGTCAGCTCTTCGCCACGCCACTCCGTAACCGCACATCACCACCGGCCGCCGGGCGTTCCCGGCTCCGTCACCACCGGGAAAGGGGCCCCGAGCATGAGCGACCAGGTCACCAAGGACGAGACGCAGCTACTGATCGGGGGGAAGTGGGTCGAGGCCGGCAACGGCACCTACGACATCATCAACCCGGCCACCGAGCAGGTGGTGGGCCAGGCCCCCGACGCCTCGGTGGAGGACGCCAACGCCGCCGCCCGGGCCGCCGCCGAGGCCTTCCCCGCCTGGTCCCAGACGCCGGTCGATGATCGGCTGGCCCTACTGAAGAAGGCGGCGGCCGCCATCCGGGCCAAGAACGACGAGCTGGTGCCCCTGGTCATCGCCGAGACGGGCGCCACCGCCCGGGTCGGCTCGCGGATGCAGGTGCCGATCAGCGCCGACCGGTTCGACCGGTACGCCCGTGACATCCGCCACGTCCAGGAGTCGTCGCTGACGCCGGTGGCCACCGCCGCCACGCCACTGGCCCCCGGTGGACTGGTCAGCGCCCTGGCCTACCGCCAACCGGTGGGGGTGGTCGCCGCCATCGCCTCGTACAACTTTCCCCTGACCAACATGGCCGGCAAGGTGGCTCCCGCCCTGGCCATGGGCAACACGGTCATCATCAAGCCCGCCCCCCAGGACCCGTTGGCCGTGGTGGAGCTGGCTCGCATCCTCGACGGGGTCGGCTTCCCGCCGGGGGTGGTCAACCTCGTCAACTCCTCGGGCCCCGAGCCGGCATCGGCCCTGACCGAGTCGCCCGACGTCGACATGATCAGCTTCACCGGTTCGACGGCCGTGGGCGTGCGCATCGCCGCGGCCGGGGCGCCGACCATGAAGCGCCTGCTGATGGAGTTGGGGGGAAAGGGCGCGGCTCTGGTCTTCGAGGACGCCGACGTCAAGACGGCGGTCACCGCCATCGCCTCGACGTGGGGATTCCACTCGGGCCAGATCTGCACGGCCCCAACCCGCGCCGTCGTCCACCGGAGCGTCTTCGACCAGGTGGTCGAAGCCTTGGCCGCCGCCACCGCCTTCATGCAGGTCGGTGACCCGACCGACATGGCCACCATCGTCGGACCCCTGATCTCGGGCGTCCAGCAGCAGCGGGTGCTCGACTACATCGAGACCGGCCGCAAGGAGGGCGAGATCGTCGTCGGCGGCGGCCGCCCCGCCCACCTCGACACCGGCTTCTACGTGGAGCCGACCCTGGTGGTCGGCACCAACGACATCACCGTGGCCCGCGAGGAGATCTTCGGTCCCGTGGTGGTGGCCATCCCCTTCGACGACGAGGAAGAGGGGATCGCCATCGCCAACGACAGCGAGTTCGGCCTCTACGACTACGTCTTCTCCGGGGACACGGCCCGAGCCTTCCGGGTGGCCAAGCGCCTCCGCGCCGGTCACGTCGGGATCAACACCGCTCAGCGCAACATGGACGCGCCGTTCGGTGGGTTCAAGATGAGCGGCATCGGTCGTGACGGCGGCGACTACGGGCTGGAGGCCTACTCCGAACTGCAGTCGATCATCTGGGCCGGCTGACGCCGGGCCTGCGTCGAGTCCGCCACCTGTGCCCGTCCCCGTCCCCGCCTCCATCCCGTCGTCGTTCGCCGAGACGGCCCGGCGTGTCTCCAACTGGGGCCGGTGGGGCGACAACGACCAGCTGGGCACCCTGAACCTCATCGACCAGGCGGCCCGTCTCCGGGGCGTGGCATCGGTCCGGGAGGGCACGGCGTTCCCCCTCGGACTACCGATGTCGGAGGCGGAGGGGATCCAGATGGGGTTCATCAAGGGCAGGGTGAACCCCACCCGCTCGATGATCTGCGTCAACAACCCGCTCACCGACGACCCCGAGTGGATCGCCTCCTCCGAGGACGTGGTGACCTTCGCCATGCAGTGCGCCACCCACTGGGACGGCCTGGCCCACGTGTCGTACGGCGCCGGGCCCGGCGGGCCCCGGCTCTACAACGGTTTCGCCGCCTCGGAGGTGACCGAGGGCGGGACGGCCAAGCTCGGCATCCACCTGGTGCGCTCGCTGGTGTCGCGGGGCCTGCTCCTGGACGTCCCCCGGGCCAAGGGGCTGGAGATCCTCGATCCCGGCTACCCGATCACCCCCGACGACCTCGACGCCGCCTGCGAGCTCGGCGGGCTCACCGTGGCCGCCGGCGACGTGGTACTGGTCCGGACCGGCCAGCCCGCCCACCTGGCTCTGCCCGGACGGCCGGGCCTCGGCGGCGCCGACCCGGTCCGGGACCTGGTCGCCTACACCTGGCCGGTTCCTGGGCTGACGGTGGCCACGGCGGAGTGGTTCCACCACCGGGACGTGGCCGCCGTGGCCACCGACACCATGGTGTTGGAGGTCTACCCGTGCGAGGACGAGCGCCTCTTCCTGCCGGTCCACCTCCTCCACCTGGTGGAGATGGGGATGACCCAGGGCCAGAACTGGTTCCTCGACGAGCTGGCCGATGCCTGTGCCGGGGACGGCCGGTACCAGTTCCTGCTCGACGCCACCCCCCTGCCCTTCACCGACGCCCTGGCCTCGCCGGTCAACCCGGTGGCGCTTCGTTGAGGCCGACGGCGGTAACGCTCACCACCTCCTCGTCGACCATCCCGCCGTACTGCGGCAGCCGCCGGCGGTCCGGGGGGACCGGGTGGTCATCGGCGGGCCGCCCGCCCTGCTCGCCTGACGGGTGACGGTCGGGCCCGGCTCTACCCGGCCCGGAGAGTCACCCGGAACTGGGCCGCCGGCGGTTTGGTCAACGGGCCGGTGGGTGCCAGGTCGAGCAGCAGCGAGAAGGTCCCGGCCTTCACCACCGTGAAGCGCAGGACCTGCAGATCCTGGCCGGACTGGCCGGGGTTGGAGGTGAACTGCGAGGCGCCGGCCTGGGCGAACCCGGGGCCGCCACCGGCCAGCTGCCAGACGTCACCGGTCGACTTCTCGTACGGGAGGTCGACCGTCACCTGGCCGGGCACCGAGACCCGCTTGGTCGTCCCGTTGTCCAGATGAGTGAGCGTCAGGGAGCCTCCGGTGGTCCGGGTGGTCGACACGGTGGGGACGGCCAGGTTGCCGGTCCCGCACGCCGCCATGGCCAGTGCCACACCCACCAGCGCGACAGCCGGGAGGCGGTGACGCGCTGGTGAGCTCAACCGCCCACGTCGACCCGGGTGGCGCTGACGGCGGACATGGCGGTGGGCACGGCCACCACGGTACCGGTCGCCGGAGTGGCCTGAGGACCGGGTTGGCCTGGGCCGGCCGTAGTGTTGGCGGAGGCGCGGGATGCGCTACTTCTTCTTCGTCGGCGTGGACGAGCCCGAGGACGAGCCCGAGGGCGATGGCAACCCCACGTCGGCACCCGCCCCCTTCTCCTTGGCCGCCTTCACCTGGGCGGTGCGGGCGGCGGCCGCTCCCCCGCCCACCACCGGTCCGGTCCGCGGCCGGGGACCGTCGGACCCGGGCACCTGGGCGCCCTCCGGCACCGGTCGCCCGGTGACCGCCCAGTGCAGCAGCCGGGCCTGGCTGTCGACCAGCGAGGCGGTCCGGATCCCCCAGAATTCGAACCCGTATCGGTGCCCGGCCACTTGGGCCAGCATGGCGATCAGGGTGCCGGCGGCGGCCATGGGGTCCGAGCCGGCCGGGGAGCCGTCGCTGGTGGTGGCGATCACCCGGGCCAGGGTCACCGTCACGGCGTTGAGCGCCCGGACCCGCAGGCCCTGGAAGCGGAGATCGCCCTCGACGGTGGTGAGCTCGACCACCCGGAACACGGCCCGGTTGGTCTCCCAGTACTCCATGAACCCCTCGACCACCGCCACCGCGGTGTCCCAGCTCGCACCCTCGGACCAGTCGCCGTCGACCAGGCCGGCCAGGACGCCGGCTCCCTCCACCAGCTCCTCGGCCAGCACGGTGATGGCCGCCTCGACGTTCTCGAAGTACTGGTAGAAGGTGGCCGGCGAGGTACCCGCCTCCCGGGCGATGTCGATGACCTTGATCGACCGCCACGGGGTGGCCACCAGCAGGCCGGCGGTGGACTCGAGCAGGCGCTGACGGGTCGCCCGTCCCCGCCGTCCGGGTACCCGTCCGTCCGTGGTGGCGATGAGTTCCGGGTCGTCGGGAAGCGCCATGGAGCACCAATGGTAGTGAGGGTCGACAAGTCATGACGGACCGTCAGGTCACCGGGGGGCGAAGGCGCACCAGAGTAGGGTGAGCTGATGGCGAACCGGCCGGTGCCACGCACCCTGACCCGTGCCCAGCAGGCCCGGCGCCAACGGGTGGTCGACGCCGCCATGTCCCTCGGCCTGGACGGCGGGTACGAGGCCGTCCAGATGCGCGACGTCGCCGCCCGGGCCGACGTGGCCATGGGCACGGTGTACCGCTACTTCACCAGCAAGGACCACCTGCTGGCCGCCGCCCTGGTGTACTGGGTCGAACAGCTCGACGCCCGCCTGTCCCAACTCCCGGCCCGGGGGGACACCGCCGCCGAGCGGGTCATCGACGTCCTCGACCGGGCCCTGCGGGCCATGGGCCGCCAGCCCCAGCTGGTGGGGGCGGTCTTCACCGCCCTCGCCTCCCCCGACCCGGCCGCCGTCGAGTCCCAGCAGCAGGTGTCGGTCCTGATGGAGGGGATCATCACCCGCGCCATCGGCGAGCCCCACCCCCCCAATCTGAGTGACCGGGCCCGCATCCTCGGGCACGTCTGGTACTCCGCCCTGGTGGGCTGGGTGAACGGGTGGAGCAACATGAGCCGCGTCCACGACGAGTTGGTGGTGGCCGTGGGTCTGCTGCTGCCGGCCGACATCTACGCCGTGGCCTGAGCCGACCGACCTGGTCGCCCTCGGGGGTCGACCCACCCCAGCCCCGAACGCTTGCTACCGTCTGACATGCCCTCGGCCATCGAAGTGCAGCATCTGACCAAACACTTCCGCGAGGTCCTGGCCGTCAACGACCTCAGCTTCGAGGTGGAGACCGGACGGGTGACGGGCTTCCTGGGCCCCAACGGCTCCGGCAAGACCACCACCCTCCGCATGCTGCTGGGCCTGGTCCACATCACCGCCGGGGTGGCCACCTTCGGCGGACGGCGCTACGTGGAGATCGAGCACCCGATCCGCCACGTGGGGGCCGTGCTGGAGGCCACCAGCTTCCATCCCTCGCGGCGGGCGGAGGACCACCTGAAGATGGTGGCCATCGGGGCCGGCATCCCGCTGTCCCGGGTCGGCGAGACGCTGGAGCTGGTCGGCCTGTCCGACGTCGGACGGCGCCGGGTGGGGAAGTTCTCGCTGGGGATGCGCCAGCGCCTGCAGCTGGCCACCGCCCTGCTCGGCGACCCGGAGATCCTCATCCTCGACGAGCCGGCCAACGGGCTCGATCCCCAGGGCATCCAGTGGCTCCGGACGTTCATCCGCCACCAGGCCGCCATCGGCCGGTCGGTGCTGGTCTCCTCCCACCTGCTGTCCGAGATGGAGGAGACCGTCGACGACGTGGTGATCGTGTCGCAGGGCCAGCTGGTCCTCCAGACCACCCTGGCCGACTTGTCCACCCGGGCCGGGACCAGCACCGGCATGCGGGTACGGTCACCGGAGATCGGCCGGCTCACCGGCGTCCTGGCCACCTCCAACGTGGCGTTCCGACCGATCGCCCCCGACACCATCGCCATCGACGGCGCCAGCCCCGAGTGGCTGGGGCCATTGCTGGCCCAACACCAGATCGTCGTCTACGAGCTGGTGCACGAGAAGGGCAGCCTGGAAGACGTGTTCCTCACCCTCACCAAGGGGTTCGACGCCGCCATTCCCGGGGCCCCGTCGCTCGGTGCCCCCCCGGGTGGCAGCCAGGCTCCCCCGCCGGGCGGCACGCCACCGACGCCAGGGCCGATGCCCGGAGGCCAGTCGTGATCGCCGTCATCCGCTCCGAGTGGCTGAAGCTCCGGACCACGGCGGTGCCGTGGGTGCTCGCCAGCATCGCCCTGATCATCAACGGTCTGCTCATCCTGGTCATCTTCCTCCGCCACGACCCTGCAACTGGCGGCGACACCGTCCCCCACACCACCCAGCAGCTCAAGAACCTGGTCGGCTCCGGGTTCCAGGGGTATCTCTTCGCCCTGTTGCTGGGGGTGCTGTGCATCACCACCGAGTTCCGCCACAAGACGGCCACCACGGCGTTTCTGGTGACGCCGGTGCGCCCGGTGTTCGTGGGCGGCAAGATGATCCTGGCCGCCATCGCCGGCGCCGGCCTGGCCGTGATCATGCTGATCGCCACCCTGATCGGTGGCGGCCTCACCCTGGTGGCCCGGGGTGGCTCGTTCTCCGCCATGCTCCACCAGCTGCCGGCGGTGGCCCCCGGGATGATCCTGGTGTTCGCCCTCTTCGCCATCCTGGGTGTGGGGGTGGGCTCGGTGCTGACCAACCAGGTGGCCGCCATCATCGTGGTGCTGGGATGGTTCATCATCCTCGAAGGCATTCTGGTGAGCCTGGTCAACAGCGCCGAGAAGTGGGTGCCGACCGGCGCGGCCCTGGCCGCCTCCAACCTCACCCGGGGGATGGGGCAGGGCGGGCAGACGTACGGGCTGTTCAACCAGTGGCAGGGCACCCTGTTGATGCTCGGATACGGGCTGCTCTTCGCCGCCATCGGCTCGTTCATCCTGACCCGGCGCGACATCACCTGACCGACCGGCGGCGCGAAGACACGCCGCGCCACCAGTCCGGGGCGCCACGTTGACGCTCCAGTCGTTGACATGTGAACATTCTGAGGTGACCTGCATCCCGGACGCCCCGGACGACCGCGCCACCGACATCCCGTTCTACGAGCTGTTCGACGAGCCCTCCTCCCCGGAGGTCCGAGAGACGATCGCCGGCTTCCTCAACCTCTGCTTCGCCCGGGCCCTCCTCGAGGAGGGCCTCGACCGGCAGCTGCGCTCGGCCGCCGACATCTCCCTGGCCCAGCACGAGGTGCTCTACCGGCTCAGCCTGGCCCCGGGTGGCCGGCTGCGGATGGCCGAGCTGGCCGACATGCTGCTGGCCTCCAAGAGCGGCGCCTCGCGGCTGGTCGACCGGATGGCCGGAGCCGGCCTGGTGGCCCGCCAGTCGTCGGCCGGCGACCGTCGAGTGGTGTTCGCGGTGCTCACCCCCGCCGGGCGGGCGACCCTGGTCCGCTCCGGCCCGGCCTTCAAGGCCGGGGTGATCGCCGCCTTCGGGGTCCATCTCGACGACGACGACCACCGGGCCCTGCGGCGTATCCTGAAGAAGCTGCTCGCCGCCCACGGTGCCTGGGACGTCCGGCGGTGCGAGCCGCCAATGGTGCGATCGGCGGATCCGGGAAGTGACCGACACATCGGCGCCCCCGTCGGCACCACCCCGCCGGCCCGCCGGCCCGCCCCCTCGACGAGACGAGGAGCTGTGTGATGGAGAAGAAGTGGTGGACGCTCATGGCGGTGTGCACGGGGACGTTCATGCTGCTGCTGGACATCACCGTCGTCAACGTGGCGCTGCCGGACATCCAGCACTCGCTGCACTCGACGTTCAGCGACCTCCAATGGGTGATCGACGCCTACTCGCTGACCCTGGCTGCGTTTCTGCTGACCGCCGGAGTGGTCGGCGACATGTTCGGTCGTCGCGAGGTCTTCGCCATCGGCCTGGGGATCTTCTCGGTGTCGTCGCTGCTCTGCGGGCTGTCCACCTCCTCGCTGATGCTCAACTTGTCGCGGGCCGCCCAGGGCGTGGGTGGAGCCATCATGTTCGCCACCTCGCTGGCCCTGATCGCCCAGGCCTTCCAGGGCCGGGAGCGGGGCACCGCCTTCGGCATCTACGGAGCGGTGATCGGCGGGGCGGTGGCCGTCGGGCCGCTGGTCGGCGGGGCCATCACCGCCAGCATCGGGTGGCGGTGGATCTTCTTCGTCAACATCCCCATCGGCGTGGTGGCCGTGATCATCACCCTGGTCAAGATCGACGAGTCGAAGGACCCGAACACCCGCCGCGTCGACTGGGTCGGCTTCATCTCCTTCTCACTGGCGCTCTTCATGCTGGTCTTCGCCCTGGTCCGCGGGAACGACAAGGGGTGGGGCAGCCCCACCATCGTCGGGCTGCTGATCGGCGCCGGGGTGTTGTTGGCCGTGTTCTTAGCGGCGGAGTGGAGGCAGAAGGAGCCGATGCTCGACCTGCGGCTCTTCAGGCGACCGGCCATGGTCGGGGTGTCCATCGCCACCTTCTCCATCGCCGCCTCCATCTTCGCCATGTTCCTCTACCTGACCCTCTATATCCAGGACGTCCTCGGCTACGGCCCACTCCAGGCGGGCCTGCGGTTCCTGCCCCTCACCGTGCTGGCCTTTCTGGTGGCTCCGATCTCCGGAAAGCTGACCGTCAGGGTCCATTCGCGTTACCTGATGGGGACCGGCCTCCTGCTGGTGGCGGTCGGCTGCTACCTCATGGCCTTCACCACCGCCGACTCGGCATGGACGGTACTCCTTCCCGGCTTCATCGTCTCGGGGATCGGGATCGGGATCTCCAACCCGGTGATGGCGTCGGCCTCGGTGGCGGTGGTCCCGCCCGAGCGGAGCGGCATGGCCTCGGGATCGTCGAACACCTTCCGCCAGGTGGGCATCGCCACCGGCATCGCCGGGCTGGGCGCCGTCTTCCAGAGCCAGGTCCAGACCAAGACGCTGGCGGCGCTGTCGCACTCCGAGACGGGTCGCCTGGTGCTGGCCCGCGGCGGCTCCCAGCTCCGCGCGGCCATCACCGGCGGGGGCGTTCGGGCTGCCTCGTCGGCGATTCCGTTGCCCGCTGCCCGTCAGGCTCTGCTCCACGCCTACCAGGTGGGATTCACCTCCACCCTCGACCACCTCATGATCATCGCCACGGTGATCGCGGCGGTGGGATCGGTGGCCGCCTTCGCCCTGGTGCGCCAGCGTGACTTCGTGGTGAGCCACGGGGCCCCGCAGGGGGGCACGGCTGGTCGCCCGACCCACCTCGAGACCTCGCCGGTCGCCGGCTAGTGGGCGACAGCCCGGCCCACGGCTAACGTGGGCGGCGACGGTGGGGACCGGTGGACGATGGGGGATCAGCGTGAGTCACATCGGCGGGTCGCGCACGCTGGGACGCCGCGGTCGACGCACCGCCATGGTGGCGGCGGCGCTGGCCATCGGTGTCCTTCCGGTGTTGACGTCGGCGCCACCGCCGGCCGCTGCCGCAGTGCAGGTGTCCGCCGATGGACCCACCGGCATGGACCTTGACGCTGCCTGGGCCGACTACACCACCGGTGACCCGAACGTCACGATCGCCTACGTGGAGGGCGGCATCAACTGGCACCTGTCGGACGCCGCCACCCTTGCCGGCGCGGTCGCCGTCAACTGGCACGCCACCCCGGTGCCGTGCACCGGCGCCACGCTGGCCACCGCCACCATGGTGGTGGGCGGCGTCACCAAGCCCTGCGCCACTGTCTACTCCTCGGACGAGGCCGACTACGACCCCGACGGATCGGGCATCGTCGACGCCACCCAGTGGGCGGACGACCCACGGGTCCACGACAGCAACCACAACGGCGTCATCGACCCCGAGGACCTGATCGCGGCCTTCTCCGACGGCATCGACCACGAAGGGCTCGGCTACACCAACGACATCTCCGGGTGGGACTTCTACGACAACCAGAACGACCCGGCCACCATCGACACCGCCTACGGCCACGCCAACAGCCAGATGGACGTCATCCACCACGAGTG
This sequence comes from Acidimicrobiales bacterium, assembly GCA_052143315.1. Taxonomy (GTDB): domain Bacteria; phylum Actinomycetota; class Acidimicrobiia; order Acidimicrobiales; family RAAP-2; genus DASZIT01. The sequence continues at coordinate 39,411 of JBKQTE010000079.1, forward strand.
CCCCCGCTGTACCATCCTGCCCATCAAGGCGGGGGACGAGGCGCTCGATCCCACCGACAACCTGGCCAAGGCGTGGCAGTTCGCCGCCGACGAGGGGGCCAAGGTGATCGTGTCGGTCACCGCCGACCTGGGGTACTCGGCCTTCGCCCGTCAGGTCATCGACGAGCTGCACCAGAAAGGGGTCATCGTCGTGGAGGCCTCCAACGACTTCGACTCCACCGACCATCAGGGAGGCATGTACTGGCCGTACGTGCTCCCCGGCAACGGCGCCGTACCCACCCCCGACGGCACCAAGTGGACCCGCTCCGACCTCACCTCGTGGGGCACCCACGCCATGTTCACCGTGGCCACCGGCGGGGGCAGCACCTCGGAGTCGACGCCCACCACCGGGGGGATCCTCGGGCTGCTGCTTTCGTACGGCGACCTCGCCTTCAGCCGGCACCTGATCCCCCAGCCGTTGACCGGCCCGGAGGCGGTGCAGGTCCTGGCCGAGACGGCCAAGCCGTTCACCGACCCCACCCTCGGATGGCCCGGCACCCCGGTCACCCCGGGATCGCCGGACGATTGGAGCGAGCAGTACGGCTACGGGATGCCCGACCTCGCCGACGCCATGGCCCAGGTGGCGGCCGGATCGGCCCCGGCCGCGGCCGCGATCGAGTCCCCCGACTGGTACTCGACGTTCGACCCGACGGCCACCTCCGCGGTGCCGGTCACCGGCTCGATCGAGGCGGCTACCCCGAGCACCGACTTCACGTGGTCGCTGGAGGCGGCCACCGGGGGCCAGCCGGCCGACGGTACCTTTGTCACCATCGGCTCCGGTGCGGGCACCGGCAGCTTCTCGGGGACGCTCGGCACCCTCGACCTGTCCACCATCCCCGCCTCGTTCTACGAGGCACCGGCGGCGCTCTCGACGGACAAGGCGGACTCCACCAACGACCAGTACGCGGTCACCTTCCGCCTGGTGGTGACCGAGTCCGGCGGGCTGATCAGCGAGGACCGGCGGGCCGTCGACGTGACCCACGATCCCTCGCTGCTCCTGGGCTACCCGAAGGCCATCGACCCCGGCAGTGCCGGAGCCGGCTCGGCCGGGCCCACCGGCACCGACAGCCGGGCCAGCGCCGAAAGCTCACCCCAGCTGGCCGACCTCCAGGGGACCGGTCAGCTCGACGAGATCTTCGGCGACAGCTCGGGCACCGTGCACGCCATCGACCCGTCCACCGGTGACGAGCTCCCCGGCTGGCCGGTCCACGTCCAGGCCGAGGCCGGGTTCGTCCCCCATGCCGGCATCGACCCGGGCGACCAGCCCATCATCGGGACGGTGGCGGTCGGCGACCTCGACCACAACGGACTGCTTTCGGTGGTGGTCTCCACCGTCGACGGTACCGTCGACGTGTTCGACAGCGCCGGTCAGCTCGACCCGGGGTGGCCCCAGCGGATGGACATCGGGGTGGCACCCCCGGCCATCCCCCGCCCCGAAGAGCCCAACGTCCGGCTGCCGGTCACCGAGGCCACCGCCAGCCCCATCCTGGCCGACCTCGAGGGCAACGGCGTGCTCGACATCGTGGCGGCCGGGGGCGACGGGTACCTCCATGCCTGGCGGCCCGACGGGCAGCCGGTGCCCGGCTGGCCGGTGAAGGTGGCCCTACCGTCCTCGTTCCGGGTGAAGGCGGGCTACACCCTCGAGGACGACCAGCGGCTGGTGGCCACGCCCACCGCCGCCTGGCTGGACGGGAAGATCAGCGGGGACGGGCCGAACGGTGAAGACACTCCGCCCGACATCGTGGAGCGCAGCCAGTTCACCCAGATCACCGGGCCCGGGACCCAGCCGCTCCCGTTCTCCGAGGTCTTCGCCTACGGTCCGAGCGGCAACCTCCTCCCGGGGTGGCCGACCACCGTCCAGGGCCTGGTGGAGTTCTACGGCTCGGCCCAGGACGCCATCACCGAGGGCTCCAGCTCGCCGGTGGCGGCCGACGTGGACGGCAGCGGCCGGGACGTGGTGGCCGACAGCCCGGTGTGGACGCCACCGGTCGAGATCTCCGGCAGCGGGCAGGTGGTCGGGTCGTACGGGAGCTCGTCGTCGGCCATCACCTCCCTGCTGGCCACCGAGGCGGCGGCCGGCGGCTCGGCGGCGACGTGCCAGACCCATCCCCCGCCGGACACCCCGATCTCCTTCGCCTCCTCCGGCGCCTTCGGGACGGTGGGCGGCTCCCTGGTCTACGCCCAGGCCCAGATCGGGGCGGCCAGCTTCGGCTGCCTGCAGTACCCCGACGCCGGGCTGGCCCTGAACGAGTACGAGTCCGCCTATCCGGCCGACGCCGCCACCGATCCGAGCGGTGCCCAGGCATCCGGGTTCCCCGGCAAGCGCCAGGGGCTGGGCTTCCTGTCGTCGCCGATCATCACCGACGTCACCGGCTCCGGCCAAGCCTCGGTGATCGAGGGCGGCGATACCTCCTCGATCACCGCGGTGGCCGCCTCGGGGGCCGAGGCCCCCGGCTTCCCCAAGTTCACCACCGGGTGGGATCTCTACGCCCCGGCCGCCGGCGACCTGCTCTCCAACGGCCACGTCGACCTGGTAGCCACCACCCGGGAGGGCTACCTCTACGCCTGGGCCACTCCGGGGAAGGCCACCGCCAACACCCAGTGGTGGAGCGGGCGTCACGACGAGTACAACTCCGGCAACTACGGGGTCGACAGCCGGCCGCCCGGGGTGCTCCGAGACCAGCGTTGGACGGCGGGCAGCACCAGCTCGCCAGCGACCGCCACCTTCGTCGCACCGGGCGACAACTGGTACGACGGGGAGGTGGCCCGGTACCGGGTGACCTTCGCCCCGTCAGGCCACCAGGAGGACGTGGCGCCCTTGGGCGCGGCCGGGACCACCCAGAGCGTCACCGGGCCGCCGGGGACCACCGGCATCCGGGTGGTGGCCGAGGACGCGGCTGGCAATGTCAGTCCGGCCGCCGTCTTCGGCGCCGCACCGCCCACCCTGCCGGCCGACGGCGGCGGGTACCTGCAGGTGTCGGCCGATGGCGGGGTGTTCGCCTATGGCAGCGAGTCGTTCCACGGGTCGATGGGAGGCACTCCCCTGAACAAGCCGGCGGTGGGCATGGCCGCCACCCCCGACGGCGGGGGCTACTGGCTGGTGGCCTCGGACGGGGGTGTGTTCGCCTTCGGGGACGCCGGATTCCACGGGTCGATGGGAGGCAAGGCCCTCAACCGGCCGATCGTCGGCATCACCCCGACCGCCGACGGCGGGGGCTACTGGATGGACGGCGCCGACGGTGGTGTGTTCAGCTACGGCGACGCCGGGTTCTACGAGTCCGCCGGGAGCCGGGAACTGGCGGCTCCCGTTGTCGGCGGAAGCGGGCCGGCCCTCGTCCAGTAATCGAGCGGCACACCGTAGGTCGGCACCTGGCGCCGAGAAGATCCACGTAGGGGACCTGGAGGAGAAGCGATGCAGACACGGCTGACGGAGATACTCGGCATCGAGCACCCGGTGATGTTGGCCGGGATGGGAGGTGTCTCCTATGCGCCTCTGGTGACCGCTGTCTCCGACGCCGGCGGGTTCGGCTGCCTGGGTGCCTCCACCATGAGCACGGAGCGCATGGTGGAGGAGATCGCCGCGGTCCGCGCCGCCACCGACAAGCCGTTCGGCGTCGACCTGCTGACGGCCATGCCCGGGGACCTGGTGGGCCAGGTAGAGCAGATCATCGCCGGCGGTGCCACGGTGTTCGTGGCGGGACTGGGGGTGCCCGGAGAGGTGGTCGACCTGTGCCATCGGAACAATCTGCTGGTGGTGAACATGTGCGGCAAGGTCGACCACGCCCGACGGGCCGTCGACGCCGGGTGTGATTTGGTGGTGGCCCAGGGCACCGAGGCCGGCGGCCACACCGGCACGGTGGCCACCATGCCGCTCGTTCCCCAGGTGGTCGACGCGGTCGGCAGCCAGGTCCCGGTAGTAGCGGCGGGCGGGATCTTCGACGGCCGGGGACTGGCGGCGGCGTTGGCATTGGGCGCCGATGGCGTGTGGATCGGCACCCGCTTCATCGCCACCCCGGAGGCGAGGGCGGTGCCTGGGTACAAGGACGCCCTGATACGCACGGCGGAGGACGGCACCGTGGTCAGCCGGGCCTTCTCCGGAAAGACGATGCGGGTCGTCCGTAACGAGTACACCTCGTTCTTCGAGGAGCATCCTGGTGAGCTGACGGCGTTCCCGGCCCAGCTCGGCCGCTCCATGCGCGACGGCGCCTTCCACCTGGGCGGGGGGGAGGAGACCGACGGGATCGATCCGGCCCGCGAGTGCTACCCGACCGGTCAGGGGGTCGGCGCCGTCCAGACGCTGATTCCGGCGGCCACCCTGGTCGGGCAGATCGTCAGCGAGGCCACCGACGTCCTGGCCGCCATGGGCAGGCTGGTCGCCGGCTGAACGACTCCCCAAACCGGAGAGTGGACGACTACTGTCGCGAACGATCACCATGACCGAACCGACCAGCCCCCTCCCCCAGGGCGGCACACGCCCGACACGACGGCCGTTCCCGGACCGAATCCCAGCGGGCAGCTTCGTGCAGGCGCTCCGCCGGACGATGAAGTCCGAGGTCCGGATGGTGCCCGGCACCATCACCGTCGACGGCCGCAAGCTCCACTACGCGGTGTCGGACAACGAGCGGGCGGTGGGACCGGACGGACCCGGCACCCCGCCGGTGTGGGCCATCAACGTCCACGGCTACTTCGCCGGGGGTGGGATGTACTGGCGGGAGAGCGTCCGCCTGGCCGAGGCGCTGGGCTGGCGCCTGGTGAACCCGAGCCTGCCCGGCTTCGGTGGCAGCGACGCGCTGCCGTGGGACGGGGTGTCCATGGCCACCCTGGCCGACCAGCTCACGGCGGTCAACGAACACGTGGGCGCGGGGCCGGCCGTGATCCTCGGCCACTCCATGGGTGGGGCGGTCGCCATCCAGTACGCCACCACCCACCCCGATCGGACGTTGGGCATCATCTACCGCGACGGCGTGGGTACCCCGGCGTGGAAGAAGCGGACCGGATGGATCCCCACCGTCTGGGGCCCACTGGCGCCGGACCTGGCGGCCATGGCCGATCTGGTGTACTCGGTGGCCGTCGACGTCCCCGACCTGTTCGTCGGACGGATGTACTCGACCATGCGGTCCATGCTCCCCGACGCCCGGAAGAACATGCGGTCGGTGACCCAGACCATGCCGGTGGGCAACATGCTGATGGCGGTCGACCAGCGGGACGAGATCCGCCGGCTGGCCGGGCGCGGCGACATTCCCATTCTGCCGGTGTGGGGCGTGTCCGACCGTATAGCTCACCCGGCCACCGCCGCCGAGTTCGCGCAGGCGTCGGGCGTCAAGGTCCAGTGGGTCCCGGGCGGACACAGCTGGATGCTGGCCCGACCGCAGGGGCAGGCCGAGGTGCTCCGCTACCTCGAGCGCGGGAACCAGTTCCTCGAAATGATCGATGAGCGGTGGCGCCAGCTTGACGCCCGACCGGGCATGCCCGGCGTCCGGACCAGGCCCCCCACCATGCGCATCGTCGGCTAGCTGTCGGGGCCTCCAGGCGGCTACAGGTAGGAGGTGCCGACTCCCACCACGCCGGCGCCGGAAGCCACCCAGCCGTTGCCCCCGCTGGACGAGGCGGTGACGTGGGCCACGGCGGGGACAGGTCCGATTCCCGACGGCGATGTGGGCGAGTGCCGGAGCGACGGCAGGAACTCGATGAGCAGGATGGCCACCACCAAGAAGAGGACCAATCCGGCGTACCGCCTGATGATCGTCACGGCCAGCTGGGAGCCGCGAGGGCGGGGCCCCTCTACCAGAGAGGGAGCCTTCGAGTGTGCGGCGGGTGGCGCCACCATCGGGGCCGGCGCGGTGATCACCGCCGACCCGAGGTCGAAAGTGGTGGCAGGAGGAGTCGAACCGTTGCCGCCGATGGGCGCTAGCGGGCCCGCGGGCGCTGGCTGTCCAAAGGTGTCGGGGATGAGCGGCGCGGCGACCGGCTCCGGTTGGCGGCCGAGGACTGGTGCACCGCTGGTGAAGAACTCGGACCCGGTGGGCTGCGACCGCGGCGCGGCCGGGGGATCATACGCGGCCGGGAGCCCGGTGAGCGGGTCCACTCCGGCCGAGGGCCCAGCGGGCGCCGGGGGCGGGGCCATGGCGGCAGGAGACGGTGGCGTGGGTGCTCCGGCGTTCTGCTCCTGAGCCCGTTTCTTGTTCAGCTGCTTCCGGCTGAGTGCGAAGTCCATCAGGCACTCCCTTCCGGCTTGTCGGGCGGAGGCGGCGGTGGTGGCGGTGCCGTCGACACGAACCCGGGTGGCGGGGGCGGTGGCGGCGGCGGCGGGGGTGGCGGGGGTGGCGGGGGTGGCGCGCCCGCGGGCCCTGGTGGCGGCGGCGGGGTCACGGTGGACGCGAACCCGGGGGAAGGTGGCGGTGCGAGGGGCGTCAAGCCGGGTGGCACCGGCGGCACAGTGGGTGCGAATCCCGGCGTGGGCGACGCAAGGGACGCGAACCCGGCCGGCACGGGTGGCGAAGGGGCGAACCCGGGGGGCGCAGGGGACGCAGAGCCTTGCGGCACGGGTGGCGACGGGGCGAACCCGGGCGGCACGGGTGGCGACGGGGCGAACCCGGGGGGCGCCGCGGACGCAGACCCTTGCGGCACGGGTGGCGACGGGGCGAACCCGGGGGGCGCAGGGGGCGCAGACCCTTGCGGCACGGGCGGCGACGGGGCGAACCCGGGGGGCGCAGGGGGCGCAGAGCCTTGCCGCACGGGTGGCGACGGTGCGAACCCGGGGGGCACGGGGGGCGAGGAGGCGTATCCGGGCGGAAGGGGGGGCGAGGAGGCGTACCCGGGCGGAAGGGACGAGGACCCGCCCGATCCACCGACGCCCGCGCCCACCGGTACCGGTGCCTCGACCGCGGGGACCGGCTCCACCGTGGCAGGGGCCTGGGTCCGCGTCCCCGACCGGCGGCCGCCGACGTCCTCCGTGCCGAGGTAGGCAGCCACCACGGCCGGGTCGTTCAGCACCTCCGAGGTGTCCCCCTGGGAGATCACCTCGCCGAGGTGCATGCAGAACAGGCGATCGGCGACCGACGACACCAGGGGGACGTCGTGCTCGATCACCACGAACGCCGCCCCGGTCTGGTCCCGGAGCCCGAGCAGGAGCTCGGCCAGCGCCTCGCTCTCGCGCTGGGCGATGCCCGCCGTCGGCTCGTCGAGAAGCAGGACCGTCGGATTGTGGGCTACCGCGCACGCCAGCTCGAGCACGCGCCGCGTGCCGGTGGAGAGCTCGGCGACGAACCTGTCGCGGAACCGGGTCAGGCCCATCTCCACGATGAGCTCCTCGACCCGCTGACGGAGCGCTTCCTCGGACACCACCACGCTCGGCAGGCCCAGCGCCTCGGCCAGCGGGTCGTGGACCGGAATGGACTGCTCGAGGGAGGTGGCCAGCGCATCGACGACCGTCAGCGAGGGGAAGAGGCGGGCGTCCTGGAAGACCCGCCCCAGGCCCTTTTCGGCCCGGCGAGCCGGCGACAGCCGGGTGATGTCGTGGCCGTCCAATATCACCTGGCCCTGATCAGGCAGGGTGAATCCCGAGCAGATGTCGAAGAGGGTCGTCTTGCCGGCCCCGTTCGACCCGATGATGCCGACGATCTCCCCCGGTGCGACGGCCAGGTTCACGTCGTGCAGTGCCGACAGCCCACCGAAGTGCTTGGACACGTTGACCACCGCGAAGGCTGGCCCGCCGGGGGCGGAACCGACCGGCAGCCCGGGCGTCGAGGGCTGCAGCGCCGCGTCCGACGAGCGGCTCTTGGCCCTCCGGGCCGCGTGCATGAACACTGAGCGCAACAGCTTCGGCTGCTGGGAAAGGTCGGGGGTGGGACCGGAGAACCGCACCCGGCCCCGCTCCATGAAGATCGCCCGGCTGGAGATGGCCGTGGCGACGTTGACCGACTGCTCGACGATGACCACCGTCACGCCGCTGGCCGCCAGAGCCCGGATCACTTCGAGCAGCTGGACCACGACGGACGGGGCCAGCCCCAGCGAGAGCTCATCGATCATCAGGATCTTGGGATGGCAGAGCAGTGCCTGGGCCAGCGACAACATCTGCTGCTCACCACCGGACAGCAGGCCCGCCCGCTGGTCGAGACGTTCCCTCAGGACAGGGAAGAGGGTGAGGACCCGTTCCGTGGCCGCGTCGGCGAACACCGGGTCCTTGTGGTACCGCCGGGCCGTCCACGCCGCCAGCCGCAGGTTCTCGCTGACCGACAGGGACTGGAAGATGCCGCGACCGCCCAGGACGGTGACCAGGCCGGCCTGGACGCGCTGCACCGGGGCGAGCCCGTCGATGTCGCTCCCGATGAACGTGACATCACCCTTCTTCGTTCGCAGCAGGCCGGCCACCGTGCGGAGCACGGTCGTCTTCCCGGCACCGTTGGTCCCGAGCAGGGCGATGACCTCGCTCTGCCCGATGCCGATCTCCACGTCATGGAGCACCATCGACAGGTCGCCGTAGCCTGCGTCGACCGACTGCAGCGCGATCACGGCCGCCTTGTTGCCCGCCGGTCCGGCGTCGGGGGCGGCACCGCCCGCACTGGCCGCCGCGCCCTCCATCTCCTGCTCCTCCATGGCGCCGATCCGCAGTGCGGCCGCCTGGGTGGCGGTGAGGTTCGGCGGGAGCGTCACCGCCGGTTCGGGTCCGGCCGCGGCCTCGAGCGCGGCCGGGGTCGACGTGGTGGCCGACCTGGCGCGGAACCTGGCGTCGATCTTGGCCAGGCTCAGGTCACGCAGGCGGAAGACCAGCCCCCCCAGCCCTTCGGGGAGGAAGAGCAGCAGCAGCAGCAGGCCGGCGCCCGTCGCCAGGAGTTGGAGGCTGTTCGGAAGGAAGTAGGCGACCGACTGGACGTAGACGGCGCCGAGGATGGCACCGGTGACCGACCCCAGGCCGCCGATGACCACCATGACGAAGACGGTGATGGAGAGGTCGGGCGGCAGACCGCCGGACTTGATCCCCTGGAGGCCCACCTCGTACAGGCTGCCGGCCACGCCGGCGATGGCCCCCGAGATGATGAAGGCGAGGAGCTTGGTCCGCAGCGGGCTGATCCCGTAGGCCGCGGCGGCTCGGGAGTTGTCCCTGACAGCGATGATGTTCCGCCCGGTCCGGCCTTTCCGGAGGTTGTTGGTGATCACGATGGCCACCAGCAGGAAGACCAGGCAGACCTCGTAGAACGTGGCCTGGGACGCCAGGTCGAAGCGCCCGAAGATCACCGGACGGGGGACGTAGGCCGGGTTGATGGTCGGGAAGAAGGTCGACGACAGCAGGTACGACGACACCGGTACGGCGAAGGCCAGGGTGGCCACCGCCAGGTAGAGGCCGGGGATCCTCAGGGCCGGGATGCCGATCACCACCGCCACCAGAGCGCCGACCACCGCGGCAGCCACGGTTGCCACCAGGAAGTTCACCTGGGTATGGACCAGGAGGGCCCCGGTGGTCGCGGCCCCGACCCCGACGAAGGCAAACTGCCCCAGGCTGATCTGCCCGGCCCAGCCGGTGAGCACCACGATGGAGACCCCGATGACCGCGTAGATGGCGACGTTGGCCGCCAGCAGCTGCTTGGACTGGTTGAAGGTCAGCGGGACCAGCACCGCCGCCGCCAGCAGGACGGCGGTGATCGTACCCTTGGCGATCTTCACCTCGCGAAGTTTGGCCAGGTGGTGCGGAATGGCATGGACCTCACGCACGGCCACGAACTCGCCCAGGCCCTGAACATCCGCCCGGTCCCGGCGCGAGCGGATGAAGAGCAGGCCGACGATGATCACGAGGAACTGGGCCACGTCCTCGTAGCTGGCCTGCAGCCAGATCGAGAACACCGCCTCGTTGACCACGCCCAAGACGAGCGACCATGCCACCGTCAACGGGAAGGAGTCCATGCCGGCCAGGACGGCGGCGGCCAACGGCAGGAGCAGGGTGGCCGGGGTGGACACCTCGCCCACGCTGAATCCACCGATCCCCTTCGGCGCTGACAGGATGGCGCCGATCCCCGACAGCCCGGCCGCCACCATCCAGGTGATGCGGCTGAGGTTGCGGACCGGGATCCCGAGCAGCACCGCCCGCTCCGGCGAGTCGGCGGCGGCACGGATGGCCACGCCGTAGTCGGTCTTGACGAAGAACCAGTAGAGGGCGATCAGGGCGACCGGGATGACCACCAGTGCCACCACGTCGTCCCCGGTGAAGGTGAACGGCTTCAGATAGAAGCTGAAGTTGAACGGCGTGGTGAGGGTGGTGGCGGCACCGGTGTTGAGGGTGAAGAGGTTGGGCAGCCCCAGCTCGGCTGCCCCGACCAGCTGGTACACGCCGATGGTCACCACCGTCAGGATCAGGCGGGGAGCGGTCACGAACCGTTGGATGATGGCCGCCTCGACCAGCCAGCCGGTGAAGACCGCCACCACGAGGCCGATGGCCACCGCCACGATCCACGGGTACCCCTGGGAGCTCACCAGCAGCACGGCCACGGTGGCGGCCAGTCCGCCGATCACCTGCTGGGAGAAGTTGATGATCCGGGCCGACCGGTAGATGAGCACCAGACCCATGGCCACCAGGGAGTTCAGCCCTCCGACCACGATGCCCTTCAAGACGATCCCGGGGCCAAGCGGGTGAAGGGCGTTCACCACGAAGTAGAGCGCCACCAGACCGACGGCCACCAGCGCCCCGGTGAACAGCTTCCGCCGGTTGTCGTCCCCGTCGGTCGCCCCAATCGGCGAGCCGAGCTGTCCTTCGAGCACCGTCATGCCAGCCCCCGTACCTTGTCGGATCCGTGACCACTACCGGCCGCCTGTTTGGGGGTGGTGGCGGTCGAGTTCGCAGTGGTCGTGGTGGTGGCCGATGTCGTGGGCGGGCCACTCGAGGGCGATGCACCGCCGGAGGGCACCACCCCGGGCGCAGTGGGCACCACAGGAGTCACCTTGCACACCAGCGGAGTCGACGCCGGCATGGTCGATCCGGCATCGGCGTAGCTGAAGACCTGGTTGTCGTCGCACACCTCGTAGGTGCCCAGCTGGCCGTCGGCCGCGCTCCTGGCGTCGTTGTCCCACTTCAGGACCTGGAAGCCGGCCGTCGGGTCGAACGGGCCGGTGGCGCCGTTCCAGTCACCGAGCTCCCCGCCGGGCGAGGACTGAGGGATCGCCTTCATCGCCTGCTCGAAGTTGGCCGGTGTCAGGTTCGGGCCGGCCTCCTGCAACGCCTCGAAGAACTCGAGGATCGATCCGTACACCAGGTTGTAGTCCGGGATGATGGCCGCGCTCGGGTCGGTGTTTCCCAGTTGATAAGCGTGGGTGGCCTCCGCATCCTCCCTGCTCGTCTCGGCGGAACCGGTGGTGAGGATCTGGCCGCGCTGGTCGGCGGGGAACAGCCGCACGAAATCCTCGCTGGCGGTGGCGTTGTTTGCGTACAGGGACTGGAAGTACCACTCGGGGTAGTAGTCGTCCTGGGTGGCCGAGGCGAAGTAGTAGCGGGGCGAGATGGGGTCACAGCCCACGCAGATGACGGTGGTCACGCCGGCCGCCTTCATCTGGGCCACGGCGTCGGCCGACTCGCTCGGCAGTTGGGCGATGTCGAAGGTGATGGCAGCCTGGGCGGCGGGCGTCACCCCGTACTTGGCCAGCGCCTGGTCGACAAGCTGCTCGCACTGGAACTGGGTGGGGACGTTCGTGTAGAAGATGCCCAGCTTGCGGATCTCGTGCTGCAGGGCGCCCTTGGCGAACTGGGCGGGCAGCCCCTTCAGCTGCTTGCCGAACAGGGTCCCGATGGCCTCCGCCGACTTGGAGCAGTTGGGCCCCGGCGTGTACTGCCACGGGGCGTTCTGCTGGTACCACTGCAGGTCCTGGGTGTAGAGCCCGAAGGCGATGACCTTCTGGGCCTGCAGGTCCTGGGTATAGGTGACGCTCGAGGAGACCAGCGACATGTCGGCAAAGGCGTGAAGCGAGTCGGCCACTGTGACGGCGTCGGCCTCCGCCTGGGGGGCGCCGGTGCCGGTGTCCTCATTGATGAAGTTGCCCTGCCCGTTGAACGGGGCCAGGACGACGCGACGACCGTAGAGCTCGAACTCCTTGTTGAAGATGTTGATGAAGGCCTGGAGGGTCTGCACGGCCTCGGCGCTGGTACCGACCACGCTTGCCGGTACGAGCGTGTAGAGCTCCTGAAGGATGGAGGTGCCAACGCTCCGGGTGCTGAGGGTGATGGTGGTGCCGGTGACGCCCGGGGCGGTAGCCCCGCCGTTGTTGCCGGTCCACTTCGGCTCGCAGGCGACGGCGTACGACGACCAGCTCACCTGACGGATGCCGGGACCGCACTTCACGCCCCCGACCGTGGTCCCCGCGCTGTAGGGAGCGTTCATCGGCGTCTGGCCCGGCAGGTAGGTCACTTGGCTCTCCGTCGACAGCGCGCTGGACGATGTGACCTTGGGGAACGCCAACAGGACGATGGCCAGCACCAACAGGATGACGACGGCCAGCGCCCGACGCCGGACGACACCGTCGCCCGCCCCACGGCGGTGCCACGGCGGGGGCGCGTGTCTGGCCCCGGTGCTAGGCGTTGGTGCCACTGTTCCCCCTTGCATCGGCCGTGGTCGGCGTGAGTCCTGCCACGACATCGTTTGGCGCCGTCGATCCCCCGATCGGGCCACGCGGCCCCAACGGGTCGCGTGGATGCTCGGGAGAGGATACTCCAGCCCTGTGGGCGCCGATAGTGCTGCGTGTCATCGGGTACTTGCATCGGCACGACCCGGCCGGGGCTGAAGTTCCGCTTGTCGGTTTCCGGCCGGCTCGAGCACCGAGCGGTCCCCGGCTCGCAGGCCGGCGATGATCCGACGGTAGGTGCCGGCCGCGTCGTCGCCCATCGAGTCGGTCTCGAGCCACCGGAACCCCCGCTCCCCCCGGTGGCGGTCGACGCCGTATAGCCCGAATCGCGGCTGGTAGGAGCCCCACTCGTAGTTGTCCACCAGCGACCAGTGCCAGTAGCCGGTGACCGGGGCTCCGGCGTCGATGGCCCCCACCACTGCCGCCAGGTGCTCACGGAGGTAGCGGGGTCGGTCCCACCGGTCGAGACGGGGGTAGGAGCGCCCGTTCCTCACCCGGTTGCAGAGCCCGTTCTCGACCACCCAGAGCGGTGTCCGAGGTATCACTGCATGTTGCGTACGGAGCCAGCTGTCCAGGCCGGCCGGCTCGGGCACATCGTCCCAGAGCTCCCGGGCCGGTGACCAACCACGGCCTCCGGCGGTTCGGTGGCCCGGCGGGCGGAAGTGCCGGGAAGCCGTCGGGTCGTAGTAGTCGAACCCGACGACGTCGAGCGTCCGCTCGTGGGGGCTGCCGTAGACGGCGTCGACCACCCGACGCGGCGAGCGCCGTGCCCGGGCCTGCCCCTCCCGACCCCGGCCGGGCGGGTACCCGGCGCGGGAAGCACCCAGACGGCGGAGCAAGCGTTCGGCGGTCGTCGCCGGCCGGGCGGCGTCATGCTCGGCCCTCCGCCAGTCGAGCCAGCTGTCGAGGCCGAGTTGCGACACGCCCAGGCTGCGGGCCACCAGCAGGTCGGTGAGCAGTTGATCGGAGTCGTACACGCTGACACCGGCGTTGTTGGTGGTCACCACCGCGTCGGGCCGGGCCCGGTGGATCGCCTCGTAGGCCAGCACGTGGGCGGTCAGAAGGTTGTCGGCGGCCACCACGGCATCGCCGAACGCCAGGATCCGACCGGGCGGGAAGATGCCCAGCAGCCACGAGCCGAGCACCAGGGCGTTGATCTCGTTGACGGTCACCCAGGTGCGGACCCTGGGGGCCAGCACCGGGAGCACCGACTCCACCCAGGCCGCGAACCGGTCCGGCGAGTCGGGCCGGAGCCAGAAGTCCACGCCGAGCCACGCCGGGTGGGTGAAGTGGTGGAGCGTCACCAAGGGCTCGAGGCCACGCTGGCGGCAGGCGTCGACGATCTCCCCGTAGCGGGCGAGCGCCACGGTGTCGGTCTCGCCGTCCCTCGGCTCCACCCGGGCCCACTCGATGCTCAGCCGGAAGCTGTCGCACCCGAGGGCCGCCGCCCGGTCCAACGCCTCTTCGGGTCGGTCCCAGAAGTCCACCGCGGTCCCGGACGGCTCCACCCGGCCGGCCTGCTCCCAGGTCACCCAGTTATTGGCGGGCTCCCCCGGCCCGTTGAACCCGCCCTCGACCTGAAACCCGGCGGTCGCCACCCCGAAGGCGAAACCCTCGGGCAGGATCCCGCCCGGCCCCTTGGGCCCGGGACTCGGCTGGGGGGCACGGTCGGCGGTCATCGGCACAGCCTGTCAGCAACCGGTCGGCGCCTGCCACGACCGGCCACCTCGCCGGACCGGTCCGTCCCTGGTGCTACCTTCGCCTCCGACCATGGGACACACCACCGTCGACGCCCACCGAGCGCCGTGAGCCCTTCCCGACCCGACGACGACCGCCTGCCGGTGATCGTGGCGTTCGGCCAGTCCATCGAGCGCGACGCCCTGGTCACCCCGGTCGACCTGATGGTCCGGGCGTGCGACTCGGCGCTGGACGAGGTCACCGGGCTGCGGCACCTGGTGGAGCGGCTGTCGGTGGTGGACGTCATGACCCGGACCGGACCGGCGCCGGCCACCGAGCTGGCCCGCCGGCTCGGCATCGCCCCGGCCGTCGCCGAGGTGACCACCATCGGCGGGAACTCCCCCCAGTGGCTGGTGAACCGGGCCTCCGCCGACATCGCCGGAGGTTCGCTGTCGGTGACGGTGATCGCCGGCGCCGAGGCCATCCGGTCGTCACGGCAGCGCCGACGGCACGGGGAGCCACCGCCGCCGATCGACGCCGACCTCCCCGCCGACCCGGTGGTCGGTGACGACCTGCCGGGGATCGGGCCCGCCGAGTCGGCCATCGGGCTGGTCGTCCCGGTGCACATCTACCCGCTGTTCGAGAGCGTGGTGGCGGCCCGGGCCGGCCGCACGGCCGAGGAGCACCGCCGGGCCATCGGCGACCTCCTCGCCCCCTTCACCAGGGTGGCGGCGGCCAACCCGTACGCCTGGTTCCGCCAGGCCCTGACGCCGGAGCAGATCTCGACCCCGTCGCCGGAGAACCGGGTGGTGTGCGAGCCGTACACCAAGCGGATGACCGCCTTCCTCGGTTCCGACCAGGGGGCCGCCTTGGTGGTCTGCTCGCTGGGCGCCGCCCGTCGGGCCGGGGTGGCCGACCGGGCGGTCTTCGTCTGGTCCGGCGCCGGTGCCGTCGACGTCCGGTCCCCGACGGCCCGCCGCGATCCGGGCACCTCGCCGGCCATCGCCGCCGCCGGGCGCGCCCTGTTCGGCGCGGCCGGAGCGGCCGGGGGGCAGGGGACAGCCGTCGGGATCGACGACGTCGATGTCTTCGACCTCTACTCGTGCTTCCCCTCGGCCGTGGAGCTGGGGGCGGAGGCACTCGGCCTGAGGCTCGACGACCCCCGGGGCCTGACCGCCACCGGGGGGCTGCCCTACTTCGGCGGCCCCGGCACCAACTACACGACCCACGGGATCGGCGCGGTGTCCGAGCGGTTGCGCGAGCACACCGGCAGCGGCTCGGCCCTGGGACTGGCCACCGGGCTGGGATGGTTCGTGACCAAGCACGCCCTGGGGCTCTACGGCTCCGAGCCGCCCCCCGGGGGCTTCCACCTGGGCGACACCGCCGCCGACCAGGTGCAGATCGATGCCGGTGCCGTCGACGTGGCCATCGGCGTGACGGAGGCGACCGAGGCGTCGGTGGTGGCCGTCACCGTCGTCCGGGACCACGACGGTTCCCCCACCGGGGCCCCTATGATCGCCCGGCTTCCCGACGGCAGGCACGTGGCGGCGGCGGCCGACGACGGGGTCACCGCCACCGTCGGGGACCTCGACACCCCGGGACTGGTCGGCACCACCGTGGTCGTGCAGGGCGAGCCGCCGCGCTACCGTCTGCCAGACCACTGACCCTCCGAAGGGACGACCCGTGTCCGAACTACTCCGTGAACGCATTGGCCACATCGAGCTCCTCACCATCAACCGGCCCGAGGCGCGCAACGCCATCAACGGGGCGGTCAGCCGTGCCCTGTCGACCGCCTTCGACGAGCTGACCGACGACGACGACGCCTGGGTGGTCATCCTCACCGGAAGCGGTGACAAGGCCTTCAGCGCCGGTATGGACCTCAAGGCGTTCGCCGCCGGGGAGGCAGCCGACATCATCGGGGCCACCGGGGGCTTCGCCGGGATCGCCCAGCGCGACTTCCCCAAGCCGCTCATCGCCGCCGTGAACGGCTCGGCGCTGGCCGGCGGGTGCGAGATCATGCTCTCGTGCGACCTGGTGGTGGCGGTGGAGGAGGCCAAGTTCGGCATCCCCGAGGTCAAGCGGGGCCTGTTCGCCGCCGGTGGCGGCCTGATCCGCCTGCCCAAGCGGATCCCCCCGGCCATCGCCTTGGAGCTGGCCCTGACGGGGGACCCCATCGACGCCCAGCGGGCCCTGTCCCTCGGTCTCGTCAACCGGGTGGTCCCCGCCGGCGCCCTGCGGAACGAGGCCCTGGCTCTGGCCACCATCATCGTGGAGAACGCCCCGTTGGCCGTACGGGCCTCCAAGCGGATCATGAAGCTGGCGGGCGACCTCTCCGAGGCCGAGGCCTGGGCGGTCAACAATGCCGAGGTCGGTGCGGTCTTCGGCTCCGCCGACGCCATGGAGGGCCCGGTGGCCTTCGCCGAGAAGCGGAAGCCCAACTGGACCGGGAAGTAGGGTCGGTGCCCACCCTCGGCCAGATCGCCGCCGACACCGCGTCCCTCAGCCCGGCGCTCAACGCCGTCCGGCTGAGCCTGCACGTCCTGGCGGCCACCGTCTGGGTGGGTGGCCAGATCACCATGACCGGGCTCCTCCCCACCGTGCGCGGCTTGGGTGACGACGCCCCCAAGAAGGTGGCCCGGGCCCTGGCCCGCCTGCTGTGGCCCGCCTACGCGGTGCTGGTGGTGACGGGGCTCTGGAACATCTCCTCGTTCGACCTGAAGGGCGCCCCCGGCGCCTGGAACGCGGTGCTGATGGCCAAGATCGCCGTGGTGGTGGTGGCGGGCGTGGCCGTCTTCCTCCACCAACGTGCCACCACCAAGCGGGGGCTGGCCGTGTGGGGATCGATCGGTGGGACGGCGTCGGTCCTGGCCCTGGTGCTGGGAGTCCTGCTGGCAGGCTGAGCCGGAGGGCGGCGCCCGAACATCCGCCCCGGCCGCCGGCTCCGGGGTACTGACGGTTCCCGTTCGGGACTAACCTTGGGCGCACAAGCCGATGAAGGAGATGAACGGTGCACTTCGGCCTACCTGCGGATATTTTCGGCGTCGACGGAGTCATCATCCTGATCGTCGTGGTCGTCGTCCTCTTCGGCAGCACGCAGATCCCCAAGCTGGCCCGCTCGCTGGGCTCGGCCCAGAAGGAGTTCAAGAAGGGCCTCGACGAGGGTGCCAAGGACGATACCGACACCCACACGGCTGCCGCCACGCCGGCCCCCACCACGGTGGTGGCCCCCCCGACCTCCCCGACCCAGTCGACCCCGCCGGGCCAGCCGGCGGGCGACGGGGCCACCGGCACCGCCTCGTAGCCTGACCGGCGCGCCCGGGCGATGGGTCCGCCCGACGGCGGTGCACGAGGTGGGGCCCCGGTGATCGGGGCCACCCGGCGGGTGGTGCCCTTCTGGGTGCTGCAGGCCACCGAGCTGCTGGCCCTGGTGGCGCTGGCCGATCTCTCTCTCCACGTCGCCGGCGGAAGGTTGCTGGTCGGCGCCGGGGCGCTCTTCGCCGGGCTGGCCCTTTTCGCCGACGGTCCCCTCGGTGTGGTGAAGGTCTGCAGTCGGAGGCTCCACGTGGTGCTGGTGGCGATCGCCTCGGTGGTGGTGGCCCTGGCACCGGTCGTCCCGGCCGTCCGTCCCGACATCGAGGGCATCATCGTCGTCGAGGTGGTAGCGGTGGGGCTGCTGCGGCTGGCCACCCTCACCTCCACCGCCGGCCCCCGTCCCCGGTCGGGGGCCGGCTCGGGGCCGGTGATCGACACCACCGCCGACGTGGTGACCCCCTCGCCTCCGCAGCCACCGCCGGCTGCGGCCGGGAGCGCCGCCCGCCGGGCGGGGCGGGCCACCGCGGCTGCCGCCCAGGCGTCGGCTCAGCACCGGCCGGCGGCCGAGGCCCAGGTCAAGCGGGCCATCCGGGGCGCCGGCCGGCTGGCCGGGAAGGCCGCCACCCGGACCAGGCCTCCGGGCCCACCCCCCAGCTGATCCACGCCCCCGGGCCGCCGGGGCCGGGTACATTGCTCCGTGAGCAAGGGGGGAGCATGGCCGACATTCCGGAGGTCCTCGACATCGCCGAGCGCCTGTGGGCCGGGGAGCTGACGACGGCGCAGGCGCACCCGCTCCGGACCTGGGGCGGTCTCGCCGAGGTGGCCGACGGGGTGGCGTTCACCCCGTCCTTCGCCAACGTCTCCGCCGTCGACACCGAGGACGGGCTCATCCTGGTGGACACCGGGAGCTCGCTGATGGCCGGGGAGATCCACCGGACCCTCCGCTCGTGGACCCCCAGCCGGCTCCACACCGCCGTCTACTCCCACGGCCACATCGACCACGTCTTCGGCGTGCCGGTATGGGAGGCCGAGGCCGGTGAGCGGGCCTGGCCGGCCCCGACGGTGGTCGCCCACGAGGCGCTGCCGGCCCGGTTCGACCGCTACATCCTCACCGCCGGCTACAACGGGATCATCAACCGGCGGCAGTTCAACATCGACTCGCTCGAATGGCCGGTCGAGTACCGCTACCCCGACCGCACCTACCGTGACCACCTCGAGCTCGAGGTCGGCGGGGTGCGGGCCGAGCTCCACCACGCCAAGGGCGAGACCGACGACCACACGTGGACGTGGTTCCCCGAGCGGAAGGTGCTGTGCTGCGGCGACCTGTTCATCTGGGCCTCCCCCAACGCCGGCAACCCGCAGAAGGTGCAGCGGTACCCGAGGGAGTGGGCCGACGCCCTCCGGGCGATGCTGGCCCTCTACGACGCCCCGGGCGGGGGGCCGGTGGTGCTGCTGCCGGGCCACGGCTTCCCGATCATCGGGGCCGACCGGATCCGTCAGGCCCTCGGTGACACGGCCGAGCTGCTCGACTCGCTGGTCGACCAGACCCTCGCCCTGATGAACGCCGGGGCCCGCCTGGACGAGGTGATCCACACGGTCACCCCTCCGGCGCGGCTGATGGAGCGCCCCTACCTGCGACCGGTCTACGACGAGCCGGAGTTCGTGGTCCGGACGGTCTGGCGCCGGTACGGGGGCTGGTGGGACGGGAACCCGGCCACGCTGAAGCCGGCGCCGGAGCGGTCGCTGGCCGCCGAGCTGGCCACCCTGGCCGGCGGGGCGTCCACCCTGGCCGACCGGGCGCTCGCCCTGGCCGCCGAGGCCGCCGGTGACCCCGACGACACCGCCCTCCGGCTGGCCGGCCACCTGGCCGAGCTGGCCTGGCTGGCCGACCCGGACGACCCGGGTATCGGCCGGGTGCGCCGGGAGGTCAACCAGGCGAGGGCCGAGACGGCGACCTCCACCATGGCCCACGGGGTCTTCGCCTGGGCGGCGAGGGAGTCCGAGCCGCACACGCACGGCTAGGCACCGGATGGCGATCGGACGGACAGGCGTTGGCACCGGTCTGACCAGGGACGATGTCGGCTCCCGGCCGGCAGGTCCCTCAACTTCTAATTTCGCTCCAACCCCCGCTAGTGTCATCGTCGTGATCGCCTCCCCGACCGGTTCCCCCGACCCGTCGCGACACCGGATCCTCCCGAGCTCCGGACCTGTCGCCGGACCCGTCACCCACGTCCCGGCCCGGGCCGGCAGGCGCCGCTGGCTCACCGCGGCGGTCGTCGGTGCCCCGTTGCTGCTGGCCGGATGCACGTATCCCGACTACGGCGCCAGCTCCGGAGCCACCACCCAGGGCCACGACACCTTCAAGCTCTGGTCGGGGATGATGACCACCGGCATCATCATCGGCGCCATCGTGGCCCTCCTGATCATCTGGTCGGTCTTCCGCTACCGCCGGCGGTCCGATGAGATGCCGGTCCAGTTCCACGAGAACGTCCCGCTGGAGATCGTCTACACGGTCCTCCCGATCATCATCGTCGGCGTCCTCTTCTTCTTCACGGTCCTGACCGAGAACAATGTGGACGCCACCCAGCCCATCAACGCCACCACCACGGCCGACGGCCGACCGGTGGTGGACATCACCGTGACCGCCTTCCAGTGGGGCTGGCGCTTCGACTACCCGGGCCTGAACGTCGGGGTGGCCGGGGAGACCACCAACGGCCCGAACGACCACGGGCCCCAGATGGTGGTGCCGGCCGGGGAGACGGTGCAGATCACGCTGCTCTCCGACGACGTCATCCACGGCTTCTACGTACGCGACTTCAACTTCAGCCGCTACGCCCAGCCCGGCGTCGTCAACACCTTCGACCTGGACGTGGCCAGCATCGGCACCTACGACGGCCAGTGCACCCAGTTCTGCGGCCTCTACCACTCGGAGATGCTCTTCAGCGTCCGTGCCGTCGCCCCCACCGCCTTCGAGGGATGGGCCAGCGCCGAAGTGGCGGCCGGCCACGTCCTGCAGGGCACGGGCTCCGGAGCCGACAACACCCCGCCCATCGACACCAGGACGACCCCAGCGAGCGCCAGCGCGACCCCCCCGGCCACCTCCAAGGCAAAGGCATCGGCATGACCACCACCGTTGAACGCCCGGAACAGATCACGCCAGCGGAGCGGGGGGGACCGGACGGCCACGGCCCGGCCGGCCACGGGCCCGACGGCCACGGGGGCGAGGCGGCCCACGAGGAGCACCACGGCCCGACCGGCATCCTCAACTGGCTGACCTCCACCGACCACAAGGTCATCGGCATGTCCTACATGATCACCTCACTGGTCATCTTCTTCATCGCCGGTGTGATGGCCCTCGCCATCCGGGCCCAGCTGACGGACCCCTCGACGTCCCTCGTCTCGTTCCAGACGTACAACGAGCTGTTCACCATGCACGGCAGCCTGATGCTCTACCTGTTCGCCGGCCCCTTCGCCTTCGGTGGACTGGCCAACTACATCGTCCCGCTCCAGATCGGCGCCCCGGACATGGCCTTTCCCCGCCTGAACGCCCTCTCCTACTGGCTCTACCTGGGCGGCTCCGTCACCATGCTGTCCGGGTTCCTGGTGGCCGGCGGGGCGGCCAGCTTCGGCTGGGTGGCCTACGCCCCGCTCTCCAACGCCACCAACTCGCCGGGGGCCGGTACCGACCTCTGGCTGATGTCCCTCGGCCTCACCGGCTTCTCCGCCATCTTCACCGGGGTCAACCTGATCGCCACCATCCTCTATCTCCGGGCGCCGGGGATGACCATGTTCCGGGTGCCGATCTTCTCGTGGAACATGCTGGTCACCGGCATCCTCATCCTCATCGCCTTCCCCGTCCTGTTCGCGGCGGTGGTGATGCTCTTCTGCGACCGGCACTTCGGGACGCACATCTTCAGTGTCGCGGGCGGCGGATCACCCATCCTCTGGCAGGACCTGTTCTGGTTCTTCGGCCATCCGGAGGTGTACATCCTGGCCTTGCCCTACTTCGGCATGGTCACCGAGATCATCCCGGTCTTCTCGCGCAAGCCGCTGTTCGGCTACCGCGGCATGGTGTTCGCCACCATGGCCATCGCCGCCCTGTCGACCGGCGTGTGGGCCCACCACATGTTCACCACCGGCGTGGTGCTGCTGCCGTTCTTCTCGCTGCTGTCGTACCTGATCGCCGTGCCCACCGGCATCAAGTTCTTCAACTGGATCGGCACCATGTGGCGGGGCCAGATCAGCTTCAAGACCCCGATGCTCTTCTCCATCGGCTTCCTCTTCGCCTTCCTGATGGGTGGCGTGACCGGGGTGCTCCTGGCCTCGCCGCCGATCGACTTCATGACCCACGACACCTACTTCGTGGTGGCCCACTTCCACCAGGTGCTGATCGGGACGACGGTCTTCGCCGGCTTCGGCGGCTTCTACTTCTGGTACCCGAAGATGTTCGGTCGGATGCTCCACGAGCGCCTGGGCAAGGCCCACTTCTGGTTCCTGTTCATCGGCTTCTGGCTCACCTTCGTACCCCAGTACCTGCTGGGTTTGGACGGCATGCCCCGTCGGATCGCCTCGTACTCCCCCGAGACGGGATGGACGGCCCTGAACGTGGCGTCGACCATCGGAGCGTTCATCATCGCCTTCTCCTTCCTCTTCTTCTTCGCCAACCTGTGGGTCTCATGGCGCAAGCCGATCCCGGCCGGGGGGAACCCGTGGGACGGGCACGCCCTCGAGTGGTTCACCAGCTCGCCGCCGCCCCACCACAACTTCACCCACCTGCCCCCGATCCGTTCCGAGCGGCCCACCTGGGACTACAACCATCCCGACCACCGCACGTTGGTCCACAAAGCTCCCCACAAGGAGTCCGCGGCAAGCCAGCACGACAAGGAGACGGTGGGGGCGGATTCATGAAGGTCATCGCGCTCTTCCTCATCGGCATCGGGGTCTTCTTCGGCATCATCGCCGGCATCTACTGGTTCACCGCCTACGAGGACGCCGGGTTCCTGATGCTGCTCGGCTCCACCGGGCTCGGGCTGCTGCCCGGTGGGTACTACCTCTGGTGGACCCACCACATGAAGGTCCAGGCCGACGACGATCCCGACGGCACCTTGGAGGAGGGCGCCGGGGCCGTCGACTCCTTCCCGGGGTCGAGCATCTGGCCCTTCATCCTGGGCATGGGAGCCATGGTGGCCGCCCTGACCTTCGTGTTCGGGCTGTGGCTGGCACCCGTCGCCGCCGCCCTCATCGTCTCCGCCCTGATCGGGGCGACGGTCGAGAGCCGCCGGGGCGGCACCGTCTGAGCCAGGCGTCGGATGGGCCCTCGCCGCCACGGTGGAGGCTGCCCGGGGCCACGTACACCGACTCCCCGGACCGGCCGACCGACGCCGGCCTTCCTGGCCCGTCACCTCACCGCCTGACCGGCATCGGATTACCTCCGATGCCGTAGGCTCTGGCACGTGTACAACGAGATCGCCAGCAACAAGCGACGCAGCGTCATCTTCACCGGCCTGTTCTTCGTGATCTGGCTGGCCATCGGGGCTGTCTGTGGGCTGCTCTTCAAAGAGCTCTACCGCCACGCCGCCAACAGCCCCTACGCGCCGGCGACGTCCACGAACAACAGTTGGAGCCCGGTCTTCATCGGCATGGCGATCTGCGGCCTTCTGGCCATCGCCGGGATCCTCTACTCCTACACCGCCGGGGCGAGCATGGTCCTCCGGGTCTCAGGGGCGGTGCCGGCCGACCCGGCCCAGTACCAGCAGCTGCACAACCTGGTCGAAGCCCTGGCCATCGGCGAGGGGATCCCCAAGCCCGACGTCTACGTGATCAACGACCCCTCGCCCAACGCCTTCGCCACCGGGGTCAGCCCGGACAAAGCAGCCATCACCTACACGACGGGGCTGCTCTCGATCATGAACCGCGAGGAGCTCGAGGGCGTCACCGGCCACGAGATGAGCCACATCAAGAACCATGACATCCGACTCCTGCTGGTGGTGGGCACCATGATCGGCATGGCCGCGCTTCTGGCCAGCATCCTGTGGCGGAGCGCCTTCTTCGCCGGTGGGGGGCGGGGCAGCAGGGGCAATCAGCTCGTGATCGTGATCTTCGCGGCCGGCGCCCTGCTGGCGGTGGTGGGCTTCATCTTCGGACCGCTCATTCGGCTGGCACTGTCACGTCGCCGCGAGTCGCTGGCCGATGTCAGCGGCGTCGAGCTGACCCGGAACCCGGCGGGCCTGGTCAGCGCCCTCAAGAAGCTGCAACAGAACGACCAGCCGTTCCAGAAGATGAACCATGCCACCGCGGCGATGTGCATCGACGACCCGCTGCAACACCACGACGCCTGGTACCACCGGCTCTACGACACTCACCCTCCCATCGAGGAACGGATCGCCGCGCTCGAGAAGATCGCTTCGGGCCAGTCGGTCTGACGGGCGACCCGCCCGGCGCCCTCAGCCGGCCGGCGGCGGGCCCTGGGTGCCACCCGCAGCCGGAGGTCCCTGGCTACCGGTGGCCGGCGGTGGCCCCGAGGGCGCGGCGCCGGCTGGGCTCTGTCCGGCGCCGGGGAAGCTCACCTGGGGCACGGCGCGATCCTCCTCGTCGGCACCGAAGAACGCCACCGCCTTGAAGCCGAACGGTCCGGCGATCAGGTTGCGCGGGAACGTCTGCAGGCCGATGTTGTAATCCCGGGCACTGGTGTTGTAGTAGCGGCGGGCGTACTCGATCTTGTCCTCGGTGGCGGTCAGCGTCTCCTGCAGTTGGACGAAGCTCTCGACCGCCCGCAGCTGCGGGTAGTTCTCGGCGACGGCGAACAGCGAGCGGAGCGCCCCCGACAGGGCGTTCTCGGCCGGGGCGATCTGGGCGGGGTCACCGGTGGCGCCGGCGGTGACCGCGTTGGCCCGAGCCTGGGTGACCGCCTCGAACGTCCCCCGCTCGTGGGCGGCGTAGCCCTCCACCGTCGACACCAGGTTGGGGATGAGGTCGTGGCGGCGCTTGAGCTCGACGTCGATCTCGGACCAGGCCTCCTGGGTTCGGTTGCGCTTCTTGACCAGGCCGTTGAAGGCGGCCCACAGGCCGAGACCGAGGAGCACGACGATGACGATGACGATGATCAGTACAACCATGGTGAAGCGCCCTTCCCGAGCTGTCGTGGCGCGAACTCTATCGGCTGGGCCCGGTGGCGGCCAGACGTCGGACGGCCGGGGACCGGCCGGACGGCTCAGCGCATCACCCGGCGCACACCGGCCCCGGTGGCCAGCTCGGGCGGTACCATGTCGATGAACGTCGGGACCGGTACCGCCTCGAGCTCTTCGTGGCCGTCACCGGGACGGGGCTCGGTCTCGACGGTGGCGTACTCGCCGCTCGCCGACCGGGTGATCACGTTGGCCCGCTTGCGCTTGCCGATGCCCTCGGCATGGCGCATCTCTTCGCAGATCTTGTAGGTGATGAAGTACGTGATGATCGGGATCACGATGACGGCGATCCGGAAGAACCACAGCACGTAGTTCAGCTCGATCTTGAAGAAGTTGGCCAGGACGTCGGTGGACGAGGCGCAGAACACCATGAAGAGGAGCATCAGCATCATGGCCCCGGCCGCCGTCCGCTTGGGACGGTCGCGGGGACGGTCCAGCAGGTTGTGGTAGGCGAGGTCCTTGGTGTGCCTGGACTCGATGAAGGGCCAGACCACGATGATGTTGAAGATGAGCCCCGGGAAGATCACCGCCGGCAGGAACACCTCGAGCGGGATGGTGTGGCCCCAGCCCACCCACTCCCAGCTCGGCATGATCCGCAGCGCCCCGTCGAGCCAGCCCATGTACCAGTCGGGCTGGACGGCGTAGGAGATCTGGAACGGCTCGTACTGCCCGAACTGCCAGATCGGGTTGATCTGGGCGAAGCCGGCCAGCAGGAAGATCACCGCGGTCGTCATGAACAGGAACCCGGTGGTCTTGGCCATGAAGGTCGGGAACATCGGGGAGCCCACCACATTGTGCTCGGTCTTCCCCTTGCCCCGGAACTGGGTGTGCTTCTGCTTCACCAGAAGGCCCAGGTGGGCGGCGAGCAGCCCCACGATGATGGCCGGCACGATCAGGATGTGGAGCAGGAAGAACCGGGGGATGATGATGCCGTTGCCCGGGTAGTTGCCCCCGAAGAGGAAGAAGCCCAGGTAGGAGCCGACCAGTGGGATCGACTCGATGATGGAGAAGGCGATGCGGATACCGGTGCCCGACACCAGGTCGTCGGGGAGCGAGTAGCCGAGGAAGCCGTTGACGATGCCCAGGATCAGCATGGTCACACCGACGATCCAGTTGAGCTCGCGGGGCTTGCGGAAGGCGCCGGTGAAGAAGACCCGGGCCATGTGCACGGCGATGGAGCCGAGGAAGATGTCGGCCGCCCAGTGATGGGCCTGGCGCATCAGCAGGCCCGACTTCACGTCGAAGGACAGCCCGACCGACGAGGCGTAGGCCTCGGAGACCTTCTGGCCCCGCAGCGGCAGGTACGAGCCGTGGTAGACGATCTCATGGGCGGAGGGGATGTAGTACAGCGACAGGAACACGCCGGTCCCCAACAGCACCACGAACGAGTAGAGGGCGATCTCGCCCAGCATGAACGACCAGTGGTCGGGGAAGATCTTGTCGAGGAAGGTGCGACCGCCCTTGGCGATGCCGAGACGGTCGTCCACCCAACGGAGCGAGCCGTCGATCATGGGCGCTCCCAGAAGCCGGGGCCGACGGCCTGGTCGAAGCCGCCCTGCGAGCGGAGGTACCCGGCGGAGTCCACCGTGATCGGCAGCTGGGGCAGTGGCCGGGGGGCCGGTCCGAACTCGGGGATGGCGCCAGCCAGCACGTTGAAGATCGACTGGTGGCAGGGGCACACCAGCTTCTGGTCCTGTTCCTGGTAGAGCCCGACCGGGCAGCCCAGGTGGGTGCACATCTTCGAGTAGGCCACGTACCCGGCCACCCCCCAGTCGGTGCGCCCGGGGGGGGGTGAGCGGCTGGAGGTACTGGGAGAGGCGGATCAGGACGACCTGGTCGGGCGAAGACCCCTCGAACCCCTTGGGGAACACGGTGAGCACCCCCCCGACGTCGAGGTCGTCGACGGTGACCGCCCGGCCGTCGATGGTCACCAGCTGCGAGTTCCTCTTCCAGTTGGTCTCGAACAGCACCTCGCCGGGCTTGGGGCCCAGCGAGCGGATCAGGGGGAAGAGCAGCACGATGCCCATGGCGGTGGAGCCGAGGGCGAGCAGGCCGCCGAGCACCTTGCGCCGCTTGACCACCATGCCACCGCGCTCGATGATGGCCGCCGACATCGCCGACCGCTCCTCTTCGGTGGAGTGGAAGTCGTGACGCTCCTCGACGAAGGGGCCCTGGGCCATGAGGTACTTGCCCCAGGCGATGGCGCCGGCGCCCAGCCCTGCCATGCCCACGCCCAGGGTGGCTGCCTCCCACTGGGTCTGGTCGCTGATCCAGTAGGTGACGGCGAACCCGATGAAGCCGAGGAAGCCGAGGACCATGGACAGCGCCGCCAGCACCTGGACCCGCTCGGGGTGCCTGGCGTACGGCTGCAGGTGCGGGTCGTCGAGGGACACCGGCGTCAGGGACGGTGGCTTGGGCGTCTCGTCGCTCACGTACGTTCTCCTATCCAGAAGCAGACGAGCATCAACAGGCCGACCCCGAAGAGGAGGCCGACGAACCCTTCACCCACCGGGCCGATCCCCCCCAGGCCGAACCCGCCACGGTCGTCGGGGTGCTGGATGACCTCGTGGACGTAGGCGGCGATGTTCCGGGCCTCGGCGTTGGTGATGTTGCCTTCGCTGAACCGGGGCATGTTGCCCGGGCCGGACCGCATGGCCTCGACGATCTGGGTGGTGGTGGCCAGGTGCAGAGGCGGGGCGTAGGCCCCGAAGGCCAGGGCGTCGCCGGCGCCGGTGATGGTGTGGCAGGCCGCACAGTTGAGGGTGAACAGGCTGTTGCCGTTCTCGAGATCGGCGTTGCCCAGGTCGACGATCGGCACGGCGGTGCCGAGCCCCGGGGTCTTCGACTGCACGTAGGCGGCGATCTCCAGGGTCTGCAGGCGGTCGAACTGCGGGGGCTTGCGGGTGGCCTGGACACTGGAGTCCTTCAACGGCATGCGACCGGTGGACACCCAGAAGTCGACGGTGCCGGCCCCCAGGCCCTGGAGGTTCGGCGCCCGTACCGTCCCGGCGGCGTCGTTGCCGTGGCAGCTGGCGCAGCTGGCGTCGAACAGCGCCTGGCCCGGGACGATGAACGACTCGGGCAGGTTGGTGTAGATGATGCCGTCCGACGACGAGGTGGCGGCCGACGTGACTGCGGCACCGGCACTCGGCACCGCCCGGGTGCCGATGGTGGTGGGGGTGGTGGGGACCGCCTGGGCCGCCGACGGCCAGAGGGCGGACAGACCGACGAAGGCGGCGCTCGCCAGGAGTGCGGCCGGAACCGCCAATCGACCCCTCAGAATTCTATGCATTCCGTTTGGCACCTATTTGAGGAAGAAGAGGCAGAAGTAGAGGCCGACCCAGACGATGTCCACGAAGTGCCAGTAGTAGCTGACCCCCTGGAACACCGCCGTCTCTCCCGGGTCACCCTTGGGGCCCTTCAGGCGGGCGAGGAGGAAGAGCATGGCCACCAGGCCGACGGTGACGTGGAGGCCGTGCAGCCCGGTCATGATGTAGAAGAGCGAGCCGTAGGCGGTGTGGGTGGGGTCGGTGGCCGGGTTGTGCGAGAGGGTGACCCACTCGTAGAACTGGTTGCCGACGAACATGGCCCCCATCACCAGGGTGATGAGCACGAACTTCTTGGCCCTGCGGCGCTCGCCCCGCTCCTGGTCCCACACCGCCTTCTGCATGGTGAAGCTGGACGACACCAGGATGATGGTGAAGATCCCCGACTGGAGGGTGTCGAGCTTGGTCCCGACCGGTGGCCACACCGAGGCGTGGGACCGGATGGTGAAGAAGGCGGCGAACAGCCCGCTGAAGAACATCACCTCGGAGCCGAGCCAGATCATGACCCCGACGGCCAGCATCGGCGGTCGGTCGGGCCGGTGGCGCTGGCGCTGGGGGGTCGCCGGTTCGACGGCGAGGGCCTGAGTCACGGCGTATTTCTAGTCGATGCCGCGCCGGCAAGGCCAACTTGCCCGTTTGGCCTTCTCAGGCACGCCACAGGCACCGTTTGGTGTCAGCCCGACGGCGACCGGGTGACAGATGGGTGACGGCTGGGGATCAGGCCCGACCGGCCAGGGCCACCGGCGGGGCGATGGTGGACACGACGGTGAGGCGCTGCGTCGGGCGGGTGATCGCCACGTACAACGTCCGCAGTCCCCGGGCCGTCTCACCGGCGATGACGGCCGGTTCGACCACCACCACCGAGTCGAACTCCAGCCCGTTGGCGGCGTCGGCGGCGAGCAGCACCAGCGGCTCCGACAGGCCGCCCCTGCGCATCGTCCGGGGGTCGACCACCGGAAGACCGGCGTCGGCCAGCGCCGAGGCCAGGTCGGCCAGCATCGGCTCCGGGGCCAGTACCGCCACCCGACCGGGGGCCACCGCCGCCACTTCGGTGACCGCCTCGGCAGCCACCCGAGCCGCCAGCTGCACGGCGGACCCGCCGGGCACCGACACCAGGCGGGGGGCCACCCCGGTCCGACGGACTGGGCGGGGGGCCTGGAGCTCGGGGGCGGCGACGGCCAGGACCCGGGCCGCCACCTCGAGCACCTCGGCCGGCGTCCGGTAGCTGACCGTGAGCTCCACCGCCCGGGGCTCCCGTCGGTGGGGCAGGTGCTCGGTGATGTCCGACCAGTACCGGGGGGCCCAGGGGGCGGTGGCCTGGGCGATGTCGCCGACCACCGTCATGGAGCCCGACAGGGAGCGACGGGTGAGCATGCGCAGCTGCATGGGCGAGAGGTCCTGGACCTCGTCGACCACGATGTGCCCATAGTTCCGGATGGCCTCCTCCGCCGACCCGTTGCGGGCGCCGAGCAGGTGCCGGGCCTCGTCGACCAGGGCGGCATCGGCGGCGGTCCACCCCACCTCGTCGAACGAGGCCGAACGGGGACGACGGAGGAGGACCTGCTCCTCGGACGTCAGGATGTTGCGGCCGGCCGCGGTGATCAGCGCCGGGGCCCCGTAGAGGTCGTGGAGCAGCTCGTGGGGCGAGAGGCGTGGCCAGATCCGGTCGAGGGCGGCGGCGAACTGCGGCACCCGCTGGAGCTTCCGCGAGAAGTCCTCGAGATCGAACTCCTCCTCGGACAGCTCGGACGGGTCCTCGTAGCCGGGGAAGCCGGTGATGGTCCCCGACGTGCCGGACCCCAGGGTCTGCTGGGTCTGGCGGGCCCGCTCGGCCAGGGTCCGGACCACCGCCTGGGACACCAGGCGACGCCGGGCGTTGTGGGTCCCCGGGCGGCGGCGGGCGGTCTGGACGATCTCCTGGGTGTCAGCGACGCTCAGCCGGAGCAGCAGCGCCCCGTAGGGGATCACCGCCTCGGTGGACAGCGGGCGTTGACGGGTGCGGATCGCCCGCGCCACCACCTGGGCCATCCGGGCGTCGCCCTTCAGTCGGGCCACCTCGGTCGGCTCCGTCCCGCGGACTCGGATCTCCGGGACCATCCCCGACACCGTTGACAGCGTGACGCCGGTCTCCCCCAGTGACGGGAGCACCTGCTCGATGTAGCGCAGGAACAGCGGGTTGGGCCCCACCACCAGAACGCCCTGGCGCTCGAGGGGGAACCGGTGGGTGTAGAGGAGGTACGCGGCCCGGTGGAGGGCCACCGCCGTCTTGCCGGTGCCGGGACCGCCCTGGACCACCAGCACTCCGGCCAGCGGCGAGCGGATGATCTCGTCCTGCTCCCGTTGGATGGTGGACACGATGTCGGTCATGCGGCCCGAGCGCGCCCGGTCGAGGGCGGCCAGCAGGGCGGCAGGGCCGCCGATGGGCATGTCTCCCAGGATCAGCTCGGCCCCCTCGCCGCCGGTGTCGCCGGCCGGGCCCCCCGGTCCGTCAGCCGGGCGGCCGGTCGAGAAGCGCTCGTCCTCGACCCCGACCACCCGCCGACCGTCGAGGGCGAGGTGGCGGCGCAGGACCAGTCCCTGGGGGTCGCGGCCGGTGGCCCGGTAGAAGGGCTCGGCCACAGGGGCCCGCCAGTCCACCACCAGCGGCTCCAGGTCGGCGTCGTGGATGGCCAGGCGCCCGATGTGGAAGACCTCGGCGTCGGCGTGGCCGCCGGCGGGTCCCGACCCGTTGGACCCGTGGTCGGGCAGGCTCCTGTCGATCCGACCGAAGGTGAGCGCCTGGTCCCCGATGTCCAGCTGCTCGAGGCGGGCCATGCTGGTGCGCACGATCACATCGCGCTCGGTACGCGACTGGAACGTGCCTCCCCGGCCCAGGTCGAGCACGCCGTCGCGCATCGAGCGGGCGTCGTCGCGCATGGCGTCGAGACGCGCGTAGGCCAGGTCCACGAAGTCCTGCTCGGCCTCCATGTCGCCCTCGACGCCCACCGGCACCTCCGATCTGCCCCCCCTTCCGGCTGAGGGGAACCCTTGATTGTATGCCCGACCCCGGTCCACGCGTCCGGCGCCGGCCGCCCCCGGCCCTTCGACACCCGGGGCCGGGCCGGATCGGGCCCCGGTGGCGTCCGGGGGCGAGCACGGCGGTAGCGTCAGTCCGTGCCCACGACCGACCCGCGCCGCCACCGCGACTCTCCTTTCATGAGAGCCTGTCGTGGGCAGTCGGTGCCCCACGTCCCGGTGTGGTTCATGCGCCAGGCCGGGCGATCGCTCCCCGAGTACCGGGCGGCCCGAGGCCCCGGCAGCATCCTCGACGCCATCGCCCAGCCTGAGCTGGTGGCCGAGCTGACCTGTCAACCGGTCGTCCGCTACGGGACCGACGCCGCCATCTTCTTCTCCGACATCGTGGTTCCGGCGGCGGCCATCGGCTTCGGGGTGGACGTCGCCCCGGGCACCGGGCCGGTGGTCGCCGTGCCGTTCCGGTCGGAGGGCGACCTCCGACGACTGCGGCCGCTGGAGCCGGAGATCGACACTCCGTACGTGATC
This sequence comes from Acidimicrobiales bacterium, assembly GCA_052143315.1. Lineage (GTDB taxonomy): Bacteria > Actinomycetota > Acidimicrobiia > Acidimicrobiales > RAAP-2 > DASZIT01. The sequence goes on from JBKQTE010000079.1 coordinate 71,089, forward strand.
GAGGCGGTCCGCATCCTGGCCGGCCGGCTGGACGTCCCCCTCATCGGCTTCGCCGGTGGACCGTTCACGGTGGCCAGCTACCTGGTGGAGGGCGGCCCGTCGCGGAGCTTCTCACGGATCAAGGCCCTGATGCATGGGGAGCCCAGGGTCTGGCACGCCCTGCTCGACCGGCTGGTCGACCTGGCCCTCGCCTCGCTGCGCTCCCAGATCGACGCTGGGGCCGACGCCGTGCAGGTCTTCGACAGCTGGGCCGGCATCCTCGCCCCCCACCACTACGAGGCACTGGTGCTGCCCGCCACCCGCCGGCTCTTCGAGGAGCTGGCGACGAGCCACCCGGGGATCCCCACCATCCTGTTCGGTGTGGGGACCGGCGAGCTCCTGTCCTTGATGGCGACCGCCGGGAGCGGCGTGGTCGGCATCGACTGGCGCGTGCCCCTCGACGAGGCCCGCAAGCGGGTGGGGCCCGGGATCGGCGTCCAGGGCAATCTCGACCCGGCGCTCTGCGTCTCGAGCTGGAAGGTGGCCGAGGCCGAGACCCGCGACGTCCTGACCCGGGCCGGCTCCGCCCCGGGCCACATCTTCAACCTCGGGCACGGCGTCCTCCCCGAGACCGACCCGGGCGTCCTCGAGCAGGTGGTGCGCCTGGTCCACGCCGAGGGCCGCGCCGGCGTGGAGTCACCGGCATGACCCCCCCGACCGGCGTACTGGTCATGGCCCACGGGACCCCGTCGCACCCCGACGAGATCGAGCCCTTCTACACCGCCATCCGACGGGGGCGACCACCGACGCCGGAGCTCCTGGCCGAGCTGACCGGGCGGTACGAGGCCCTGGGCGGCGTGTCGCCGCTGGCCGAGCGGACCCGTGCCCAGGTCGACGGGCTGGCCGCCGCCCTCGAAGCGGTGGCCCCCGGCCGCCACCTGGTCCGTTACGGCGCCAAGTACACCGCGCCGACCATCGAGGACGGGGTGGCGGCCCTGGTCGAGGCAGGCGTACCCGCCATCGTGGGGATCGTGCTCACCCCGCACCGCTCGTCGCTCGGCTCCGGGGAGTACCTGAGGCGAGCGGCCGAGGCGTCGGCAGCAGCTGCCACCGGATTCGTCCCGATCACCTCGTGGCACCGGGCGCCGGGGTTCGCCGAGCTGCTGGCCGAGCGCACCGCGGCGGTGATCGACGGCCTGGCCGGGGACGAGGCCGGCAGGATCGCCGTGTTCTTCACCGCCCACAGCCTCCCCGAACGGGTGGTCGCCGAGGGGGACCCCTACCCCGACCAGGTTCGCCAGTCGGCCGTCGACGTCGCCGGGCTCCTGGGGCTTGACGCCCTGCCCCACGTGGGTTGGGGGGTGGCCTGGCAGAGCGCCGGGCGGACGGCCGACCCGTGGATCGGGCCCGACCTGCTGGTGGAGATTCGGCGGGTGGCCGAGGAGGGCGCCACCGCCGTGGTGGTGTGCCCGGTCGGCTTCGTCTCCGACCACCTCGAGATCCTGTTCGACCTCGACATCGAGGCCGCCGCCGTGGCCCGATCGGTGGGGGTGGGTTTCGCCCGGACCGCGTCGCTCAACGACGACCCCCGGTTCCTCGCCGTGCTGGCCGACGTGGTGGCGGCCGCGTCGGCCGTCCCGTGACCGCCGCCCGGCGGCCGGTGGTCGCCATCGTGGGCGGGGGGGTAGCCGGGCTGGCCGCCGCCTGGGAGCTGGTCGGTGGACCGGACGCCCCGACCGGCGACGACCGGCCCGTCGTGCACGTGCTGGAGGCCGGGGACCGGGTGGGGGGCAGGGTGCGGTCCACCGGGTTCGCCGGCCGGACCGTCGACCTGGCCGCCGACGGCTTCCTGGCCCGTCGGCCGGAGGCGGTCGAACTGTGTGGGGAGATCGGGGCGTCGGACGAGCTGGTGCCGGTGGGCGCCACCGGCGCCGCCATCCTGGCCCGGGGTCGGCTCCGCCCCATGCCGGACGGGCTGGCCCTCGGCGTGCCCACTCGATGGCTGCCACTGGCCCGGTCGGGGATCCTGGGCCCGGCGGAGCTCCTCCGGGTGGCCGCGGACGTGGTCGTGCCCCGTCTGGGCACCGGGAAGGTCACCGGCGACCGAGCCGTCGGCGACATCGTGGGCGAACGCCTGGGTCGCCCGGTGGTGGAGCGGCTGGTCGACCCGCTGATCGGGGGGATCCACGCCGGCGGGGTCGACGACCTCAGCGCGGCGGCGACGTTCCCGCTGCTGATCGCCGCGTCACACCAGCCGGGCAGCCTCATGCACTGCCTGGGCCGCGCCCAAGGAGCACCTGCCGCCCCGCCCCCGGCCGGCGGGGTGCCGACCCCGGCCTTCTATTCGCTCCGCCACTCGACGGCCAGCCTGGTCGACCGGCTGGTGGAGGCGCTGGTCCGGTCGGGGGTGACCATCCACACTGGCACGCCGGTGGGAGCCATCACCCGGACCCACGACCCCGGCACCTGGCGGGTGACCCTGGACGGTCCCATCGCTCCGGTGGCCGGCGGGGCGCTCGACGTCGACGGGATCGTCCTGGCCGTCCCCGCGCCGCAGGCGGCCGCCCTGCTGGGTGTCCACGCCCCGGCGGCGGCGGGCATCCTGGGCACCATCGAGTACGCCTCGGTGAGCGTGGTCACCGTCACCGTGACCGACCGGGCCGTCGGACGCCGGCTCGAAGGCACCGGGTTCCTGGTGCCGCGCACCACCGTCATCGACGGCCGACCGGCCCTGATCACCGGCTGCACCTACCTGTCCCGGAAGTGGCCCCACCTGGCGCGGCCAGGCGAGGAGCTCATCCGCATGTCGGTGGGCCGGTTCGGCGACGACCGGCACGCCGAGCTGGACGACGGTGAGCTGACCGCCGCCGCCTTCGTTGAGCTGGCGCGGGTCCTCGACATCGCCGGCGCCCCCGGCAGTGCCCATGTGCACCGGTGGGACCGCGCCCTCCCCCAGTACCGGGTGGGCCATCTGGTCCGGGTGGCCGCCATCGAGCAGGAGGTGGCGGAGCTCCCCGGCCTGGAGCTGGCCGGTGCCGCCTACCGGGGGGTGGGGATCCCCGCCTGTGTCGGCAGCGGCCGGGCCGCCGGTCGGTCGGTGCTCCGGTCCCTGGTCGATCCGGGGCACCGGCCGGCCGGGTGAGCACCGTCCCGTCGACACCCACGGTGCCGGCATCGGACGCCGTCGACCGGCCCGGACGTCCCGCCTGGCGTGACCCGTCCATCAGGTCCGTGCACCGGAAGGACGACCCGGCCACGCCCAGGCGAGGTGGTGTGGCCCTCCCCGCCCTGCTCGCCGGGTTGGGGCTGGCCCTGTCCCTCCCGCCATGGGGCTTCTGGGTCCTGGCCTTCCCGGCGGCCGGCCTGCTGTGGTGGAGGCTGGGCGGGCTCCGCCCCCGCACCCGGGCGTGGGCCGGGTGGCTCGCCGGCCTCGGATGCTACGTGCCCGGCCTGGCGTGGGTACGTTCGTTCACCCTCCTCGGCGCCATCGTGCTCATCGCCCTGGAGTCGCTGTTCGTAGCGGTGGCCTGCCTGGTGGTGCCGCCGCGCCCGGCGGCGGCCCGGGCGCTGGCCTTTCCGGCAGCCATGACCCTGGCCGAGTGGGTCCGGATGACCTGGCCGTTCGGCGGGCTCCCCATGGGGGGAGTCTTTCTGGGGCAGGCCGGTGGGCCGGTGCTGGCGGTGGCCAGGATGGGAGGGCCGTTGGCGCTGACGGCATCGGTCTACGTCGGTGGGGTAGGGGTGGCCGCCCTGGCCGGGGCGGTGGCCGGCATGGTGGGCCATCGGCGGCGTGCCCGCCGGTTCGCCGGCACCGGGCCGGCGGTTGGGGTCATCGGCCTCGCCGTCACTGGCCTGGTGGCCGTGGTGGCGGTGGTGGGGACGGTGCTGGTGGCGCAGCGGGCGCCCGACGGCGGGCCCTCGGTCGGCACAGTCTCGACGGCTGCCGTGCAGGGCGGCGGCGTCCGGGGGTTCCGCAAGTCGCAGGTGAGCCCGGCCACCGTCCTGGACAACCAGCTGGCCGCCACCCGGCGCCTGGAGGCGATCGACGGCGGGCGCTCCCCGCAGCTGGTGCTCTGGCCCGAGGACGTGGTGTCCCTGGACACCCCACTGGACGGGACGTCCGAAGAGGCGTCGCTGGCCGCCCTGGCCCGTCACCTCCACACCACCCTGGTGGTCGGCGTCACCGAGACGGTGTCGTCCACCGCCTTCCGCAACGAGGCGGTGGCCTGGGGGCCCGACGGCGCGCTGGTGGCGCGCTACGAAAAGGTCCACCGGGTGCCGTTCGGGGAGTACGTGCCCTACCGCGGCTTCTTCGCCCACCTGGGGAGCCTGGCGGCGGTCCCCCTCGACGCCGTCCCGGGCACCGGCTCGGGGTTGCTGCCCACCCCGGCGGGGCCGCTCGGGACGATGATCTCCTACGAGGACTTCTACGCCGACCGGGGTCGCCCATCGGTCCGGGACGGGGCGCAGCTCCTGATCGTGCCCACCAACGCCTCCTCCTACGCCACCGCCCAGGTCCCCACCCAGGAGATCGCCGCCTCGGAGGTCCAGGCGGTCCAGCAGGGGCGCGACCTCCTCCAGGCCGCCCCGACCGGGTACAGCGCGGCGGTGACCAACCGCGGGCGCCTCCTGTCCCGCTCCACGCTGGGGGATAGACAGGTGATCGTCGCCACGCTGTCGCGGCGGTCCGGCTGGACCTGGTACGTCAGGTACGGCGACCTGCCGACGTTACTGCTGGCGGCGGCGGCCCTGGTGGCAGGCTGGCTCCTGGGTGCCGGGCCGCCGCCGCCGGGGGCACCCGGCGGC
>JBKQTE010000080.1:0-56877 GCA_052143315.1 Acidimicrobiales bacterium
CTGGAGAGCGGTCACGGCATCAGCCGTGCCGGCCACCTTGAAGTCCATGTCGCCGAAGGCGTCCTCGGACCCCAAGATGTCGGTCAGGGTGACGTAGGTGCCGCCGTCGTAGACCAGGCCCATGGCGATCCCCGCCACCGGAGCCTTGATGGGCACCCCGGCGGCCATCAAGGAGAGGGTGGAACCGCAGACCGAGGCCATGGACGTGGAGCCGTTGGAGGCCAGCACGTCGGAGACCAGGCGGAAGGTGTAGGGGAAGTCCTCCTCGTAGGGGACGACCGGGAGGAGGGCCCGCTCGGCCAGCAGGCCGTGACCGATCTCGCGCCGCTTCGGTCCCCGCATGAAGCCGGTCTCGCCGGTGGAGAACGGTGGGAAGTTGTAGTGGTGCATGTACCGCTTCGACTCCACCGGGGTGATGGTGTCGAGGAGCTGGTTCATCCGGGGCATGCCCAGCGTGGTCACGTTGAGGACCTGGGTCTCGCCCCGCTGGAAGAGCGCCGAGCCGTGGGCCGTGGGGAGCAGGTCGATCTCGGCCGAGAGGGGACGGATGTCCGAGGTGGCGCGGCCGTCGATGCGGATGCCCTCCTCCACGATGCGCTTGCGGACCAGCTTCTTGGTGAGGCCCTTCACCGCCGCCTTGACCTCGCGCTCCCGGTCGGGGAACTCCGGCGACAGCGTCTCCACGATGGTGGCAGTGGCCTCGGCCAGGGCGTCGTTGCGATCGGTCTTGGCGGTGAAGGCGTTGGCCTTCGACACCGAGTCGGTGCCGACCGCCGATACCCGGTCCCACACGTCGTCCCCGTAGTCGGAGAAGGTGGTGAACTCGATGGGCACGATGGCGCCGCGGGCGGCGGTGTGGGCGGCCACCAGCTGGCGCTGGAGGACGATCGACTCGCGGATCCAGGTCTTGGAGGCCTCGAGGCCGTCGGCCAGCACCTCCTCGGTCACCTGCGGGGCGCCCTCGTCGTAGTACTGGAACGAGCGCTCGGTACCGCCGGCCTCCACCATCATGATGGCGATCTCGGCGTCGTCGTCGTCGCTGAGGGCCCGTCCGGCGACCACCAGCTCGAAGGTGGACTCCTCACCCTCTTCGAAGGTGGGGTGCGGTATCCACTGCCCGTCGGTGGTGTAGGCAACCCGGACGGCACCGATCGGGCCGTCGAAGGGGATCCCCGACAGCATCAACGCGGCGGACGCCGAGTTGATGGCCAGCACGTCGTGCGGATTGACCTGGTCGGCCCCGAAGATGGTGCCCACCACGTGGACCTCGTTGCGGAAGCCCTTGGGGAAGGACGGGCGCAGCGGTCGGTCGATCAGCCGGCAGGTGAGGATGGCCTGGTCGGAGGACTTGCCCTCCCGGCGGAAGAACGAGCCGGGGATCTTCCCGGCGGCGTAGGCCCGCTCCTCGATGTCGACGGTGAGGGGGAAGAAGTCGGTCCCCTCCCGCACCGAGCGGGCGGCGGTGGCGGTGGCCAGCAGGACGGTGTCGCCGATGCGGCCGACCACCGCCCCGTCGGCCAGCTGGGCCAGCTTTCCGGATTCGAAGGTGAGTGTGCGATCGGTGCCACTGATGGGAGCCGATACTGAGATGGCGTCTGACATGACGCTCCTTGATCTGTTCGGGGGCTCCCCCGAGCCAGTTGCCAGTAGTCGAGCACCCGATCCTGCGGGCCGGGGGTTCGGCGACTGGTGACTGACCTCGGCACGAGCCCGGTCTGTCTGTCCACGGCCCGCCGCGATTCGACGGGCCGGTGCTGCTGCCGGTCGGCACGGTGCCGATCGACGGTCCAGGGGCCCGAACCGGGTGGACCCGGGCCGATGGACGACATGCGACCGCCCGGCCGAGGCCGGGCGGGTGTTGGTCGCCGACTAGCGGCGGAGGCCGAGGCGACCGATGATCTCCCGGTACCGTTCGACGTCGTTGTTCTTCACGTAGTCCAGGAGCCGGCGGCGGCGGCCGATCAGCTTGAGCAGCCCCCGACGTGTGTGGTGGTCACCCTTGTGCACCTTCAGGTGCTCCGTGAGGTGGGTGATCCGCTCGCTGAGAATAGCGATCTGCACTTCGGGTGATCCGGTGTCCGTCTCGTGGAGGCGGTACTCGGAGATTGTGGCCTGCTTGTCCGGCATGGGTTTGAGTCGACCTCTGGGATGTTCGGAAGGGGCGGCGGGCAGGGGTGCGCCAGCCGCATCAATGGTAGCAGTATCGGGGCGGCCCGGGGCGGACCGCTCCTGAGCGCGCAGGATCCGGCCCCGAGGGGCCGGATCCTGCCGGTACGACGGTGGCCGGACCCGGGACGGCGCCCGGGTGACCGCCTACTTGTTCGGCTGGGGCGTGACCCGCAGGTAGGGCTTGATCGGGGTGAAGCCCTTGGGGAACCGCTCCTTGGCCTCGTCGTCCGAGATGGCCGGGACGATGATCACGTCGTCACCGTCGGTCCAGTTGACCGGGGTGGCCACCTTGTAGTCGGCGGTCAGCTGCAGCGAGTCGAGCACCCGCAGGACCTCATCGACGTTCCGACCGGTGGACGCCGGGTAGGTGAGGGTCAGCTTCACCTTCTTGTCGGGGCCGATGATGAACACCGAGCGCACGGTCAGCGTGTCGTTGGCGTTCGGGTGGATCATGTCGTACAGGTCGGCCACCTTGCGGTCCTCGTCCCCGATGAGGGGGAAGTTGAGGGCGGTGCCCTGGGTCTCCTCGATGTCGCCGGCCCACTTGGCGTGCGAGGTGACGTCGTCCACCGACACGCCGATCAGCTTGGTGTTGCGCTTGTCGAACTCGGGCTTGGCCTTGGCGAAGGCGCCCAGCTCGGTGGTGCACACCGGCGTGAAGTCCTTCGGATGCGAGAACAGGATGCCCCAACTGTCGCCGAGGTACTCGTGGAAGTTGACCGTGCCTTCGGTCGTCTCCGCAGTGAAGTCGGGGGCTTCGTCGCCCAGACGGATTGCCATAGTGCAGCTCCTTGTGTATGCGGTGGGTGGTGTGCGATGGGTCAGTGGTGCGACCCGGACCCCGGTCGTCGTGATCCGGTCGGCCCGCACAGGTTAGACGGCGCGGGCCCTATTGTCGACCGACTGGGTCGAGTTTGGCGCCCCGAGGCCCTCCCACCATGTTCGGCCGGCGGTGACGACGGCACGGCAACCAGGGCATGATGGCGGGCCATGCCCGCGGTCGCCGCCTTCGATCTCGACGGGACGCTGACCCAGGGAGGGAGCGTCTTCGCCTTCCTCACCGCGGTGGCCGGCCGGCCGGCCGTGACCGCCGCCTCGGTGGCGCTCGCCCCCCGGCTGGCCCACGCCGCCATCGCCGGGGGGACGGTGGCCGACGCCACCAAGGAGCGGCTCTTCGAGCGGGTGCTGGCCGGGGTGGAGGTGGACCGGCTCGAGCAGGCCAGCCGGGCCTTCGCCGAGCAGCACGTCGACGAGCACCTCCGGTCCGATGTCTTCCGGCGGTTCGCCTGGCACCGGCGTCGAGGCGACCACCTGGTCATCGTGTCCGCCTCCCCGGCCACCTACGTGGAGCACATCGGCGGGCTGCTCGGGGCCGACCACGTGATCGCCACCCACCTGGCCGTCGAGGACGGCCGCCTGACCGGTCGGTACGAGGGGAGCAACTGCCGGGGCGAGGAGAAGCTCCGCCGCCTCCGGCTGTGGATCGACCAGCTCGACGAGACCGGCCCCGAGGTGTGGGCCTACGGCAACAGCCGCGGCGACCTGCGCATGCTGCGGGCGGCCGATGTCGGGGTGAACGTCGGGCGCCTGGGACGGCTGGGGCGGCTCCGCCGGTTCCCCGGGCTGGGGACCACAGACGGAGCCTGAAGCCCGGCCGTCGGACGGCCCTACAGGTAGTCCTTCCTCCGGAGCCAGAACAGCACGAACCAGCCCCAGATGGGCGGGAGGTAGGCGGTGAAGAGCCTCTGCACGAAGGTGGCGGCCACCGCGTCGGTCTGGGAGATGCCGGCGGCGGTGAGCCCGAGGATCATCCCCGCCTCCACCACCCCCATCCCCCCCGGCACCGGGGACACCCCGCCGAGCATGGAGGCCAGGGTCAGGACCACCAGGAGGGTGGCCAGTCCCAGGTGGTCCCCGAAGGCGTGGAGGGCGGCCCCGAGGGCCAGGGCGATGACGAGCTGGGCCACCACGTTCCCGCCGAAGATCTCCACCAGGTTCCGCGGGCTGGCCGCCAGCACCTTGAGGTGGGACCAGACCTCGGAGGCCCTGGGTCGCAGCTTCTCCGCCGCCATGCGCCGCCACCGGGGGATGGCGAAGACCACCCCGAGGGCCACCCCGACGACCACCACCGCCACGACGATGACCCACACCAGGTGGGCGTGGCTCCCGTGGGAGGGCGTGCTGGTGAAGTGGAGGTTGCCGATGGCGATGGGCAGGGCGATGAGGAAGAGCGCCCCCTTGACGATCCAGCTGGCCGTGGACACCAGCACGCCGGAGCTGACCGCCAGGGTGGCGTCGTAGCCCTGTTTCTGGAAGAAGCGGATCCGGGTGGCCATGACCGCCATGGAGCCCCCGGCCAGGCCCACGAAGGTGTTCGACACCTCGAGGGCGAGGGTGCGGCCGTACGGGAGCGGCGAGGTCACCGAGCCGATGGTGGTGACGGCGATCGCCGGGTAGGCGGCCTGGGACAGCACGAAGACCACGCCCACCCAGCCCCAGGCGGCCCCGGTGATGGTGCTCCACGACTTGGTGACGTTGACCAGCACCGCGATCAGGGCCCAGCCGCCGACGAGGGTGCCCACCACCATGGCCAGGTTGACCCAGCTCATCCGCCGGGGCTCGACCAGCCCGGGGACCTCGACGCCGGCGGCCCGGGCTCCCTCCGTCCGCACATTGGCCAGCAGGGTCCTCTTCCCCTTGAGGGTCCGGGCCGCCACCGGGTCGAGCGCCGCCCGCTGGAGGAACGGCAGGGCGGCGGCCACGTCCTCGGGCGACAGCACCCGCATCGCCGCCTCCACCGTCCGGGCTGAACCGACCATCACCGCCGAGGCGGCCAGGGCGGCGGCCACGTCGCTGTCCAGCTGGTCCTGGGTGGCCCGCACCGACGCCGCCCGGAAGTCGACCAGTCCCGCCGAGCCGTCCTCCCCGACGACGATGGTCTCGGTGGAGATCGACCCGTGGGCGATCCCGGCGGAACGTAAGGCGGCGACCTGGCGGAAGAGGCTGACGAGCGCGGCGTCGTCCGCCAGTCCCTCCCCGGTCGCCGGCACCTCGTCGGCGAGCGCCCCGGCGTCCGGGGTCGTCGTGGAGCCAGGTCCGTCGCGGCCGTCGGCCGGGGCGAAGCTCGAGAGCAGCCGGCCGGCCGGGGGCCGGGTCACCAGCACGGCGTCCCTGGCCGGCCCGGCCGGGCCGGCGGCCACCACTTCGGGCACCCGCGCCCCGGCCCGCTCGGCGGTCAGGATCAGGTACGCCTCGTGCTCGACCTGCTGGCGCCGGGTCAGGGTCAGGGTGGGACCGGAGTCCCGGTAGAGCAGGAACCGGAACGTCTTGGCCAGGAGCTGGGCGTCGGAGGCGTCCCGCCCGTAGACCGACACGTCGACCTCCTCGCCGCCGAGACGACCGGTGAACCGGCCGACCCCCCACTCCTGGCGCCGGCAGCGGGCGACCGACGTGGCCGCCAGGCCGAGGTCGCCGAGGAGCACCTCGACCTCAGTGGCCGACGGCAGCCCGAGGGGCGACTGGAAGACGAGGTGGACGGCGGCGGTGACCCCCCACCCCACGGCCAGGCTGGCCAGCACCGACATCGGCATGCCGGCGCCGTGCACCACGGCGGCGAGGGACACCAGCACCAGCACCGTCTTGGTGGAGAGCTGGGCCCACCGGCTCAGGTACGGGAGCATGGCCAGCACCACCGCCACGGTGACGGCGATCCGGGGGATCGGGAAGCTGAGGTCGATGCCGTGCAACGACGCGTCCGGCGGCCGGCCCCCGTCGGCGCCGAGGAGGGCGTGGAGCAGCTCGGTGACCACCCAGGCCCCGACACCGGCGGCCAGAGCGTCCCGGATCACCTGCCACCGGCGGGACAGGAGGGCCACCACCACCAGGACGGCGAGGACGCCGACGGTTCCCGCCCACCAGACGGTGGTCACCAGCCAGCTCACCCCGTTGGGTGCGGAGTGGAGGAGCTCGGTGATGGCGTGCTCGGTGTGGGAGCCGGCCCTGACCACCACCCAGCAGAGGACGACGCCCACCACCGCCAACGCCAGCCTGACGCCGTCGGACCCTCGCCGGCGGGTCTGGCCGTCGCCCTCGGGGGCGAACAGCAAGGACCGCCAGGTCTGGCCGCCCCGGGGCCGCCGGACCTTCGACGCCCGACGACCGCTGGTGCCCGGGGCCAGACCCCCTGGCCGGTCCGGGGCGGCGGTGGTCCCAGCGTGGCCGGGATCGGGGCTGCCGGTGTCGACGCTCATACGACCGGCAAGGTTACGGCCAACCACCCCCGGGCGACGGGGCTATCCGACGGGAGAGCCGAAGAAGAAGGCGTCCCCGAAGGCGAAGACGCCGCCGTCGGCGGCCACCAGCCAGTAGCCGCCGCCGTCGTGGCTGGTGGCCATGGACACCACCGGCCGGTTGAGGGTCAGGCTCCCGGTCGAGCCGTAGAAGGCGGCGTCGCCGAAGGAGAAGATCCCCCCGTCAGCAGCCACCAGCCGGTAGCCGCCGCCGTCCGGCGAGGTCGACATCCCCACCACCGCCTGGTTGAGGTGCATGCTGCCGGTGGAGCCGTGGAAGGCGGCGTCGCCAAAGGAGAAGATGCCGCCATCCGCCGCCACCAGCCAGTAGCCGCCGCCGTCATCGGTGGCGGCCATCCCCACCACCGGCTGGTTGAGGTGCATGCTGCCGGTGGAGCCGTAGAAGGCGGCGTCGCCAAAGGAGAAGATGCCGCCATCCGCTGCCACCAGCCAGTACCCCTTACCGTCGGGGGTGGACGCCATGCCCACCACCGGCCGGTTGAGGACCAGGCTGCCGGTGGAGCCGAAGAAGGCGGCGTCACCGTAGGAGAACACCCCGCCGTCGGAGGCCACCAGCCAGTACCCCTTTCCGTCCGGGGTGGAGGCCATGCCCACGATGGGATGGTTGAGGGTCAGGTCCCCGGCGGAGCCGTAGGAGACGGCGTCCCCGAAGCTGTCCATCCCCCCGTTCGATCCCACCATCCAGTACCCCTGGCCGTCGTCGGTGGTGGCCATCCCCACCACCGAGGTCGGCACCTGGTCGGTGGGGATGAACCAGTCCGACTTGAGGCCGAGGGCGATGGCGAACTGGTCGCCGGTCAACGGGACACTCTGGCTCGAGCCCACCACGGTCAGCTCGGTCACCCGTCCGCCCCAGTCCCCGTACCCGTTCCGGGCGGTGACCTCGACGCCCTCGAACGTCCCGAGCTGGGGCCAGGCGGCCACGATCGACGACGCCGGCACCGACGCCGTCCAGTCGTGGTTGGGGTTGCAGGCACCGGGGATGCAGATGGAGTCGCCGGTGTCGGGCACCGCCGGGAACCCCGGCGAGGTGCCCCCGGGGTTGGTGTACCCGCCGGTGGAGGCCGAGTACTGGGTGGGGGCCACCGCCCCGCCTGGGAGCTCCATCACCTGGCCGGCGGTGTCGGAGGCGGCGGCGTCGGCGATGGAGCTCTCGTTGGCCAGCCCCCGGTAGGTCTGGCAGCTCAGGTCACACGTGTCGGCCACCGGTGGGTAGGAGTCGAGGGTGGCCATGGCGTAGGAGCGGACGGCCACCGCCTGGGCCTCGAGCTCCTGGAAGCCCCAGGCCTGGCCCTGGGGGCCGGCGCCGCCCAGGGTGCCCCACCCCGACGGCGACTCGTTGGGGACGACCGCCGCCACGTACTGCTCCAGCGGCAGGGTGTTCACCGTGCGCGACGAGCCGTTGAACTGGGTGCCGGTGATGTCCCCCCGCACGGTGAGGTTGCCCCCGACCTGGCACAGCTGCAGGGCCTCGGTGGCGGCGTTGGGGTCCCCGAGCGCCGGGTCGGTCACCGGCACCGCGGTGGGGTCGGTCCAACTGGTGGAGAACGGCGCCGACCACGGCCCGGCACAGCTGGTGCCGCCCGACACCGTCCAGTCGGTCCCGTCGGAGTTGAGCTGCATCAGGACGGCGTCGAAGGTGGTGTTCGGGACCCCGACCACCGTGAACGGCATGTCCGACGTCACGATCACCGAGTTGCCGTCGTTCTCGCTGAGAGCCACCCGCAGCTGCGTCGAGGCCTGCGACGGGCTGAGCGGCGACAGGCCGGTGCCGCCGTAGAAGTGGCTCACGATCGACTGGTAGGGGGTCTGAGCGATGGCGTAGCCGAGGGCCCCCCACTGGCCCATCCCGTGGCCGTGGCCGTAGCCGTGGCCGGTCAGCGTCAGGGTGCTCGGACCCGAGGCGCCAGCGACCGCCGGGGCACCCGCCGCCCCCGCCGCCGCCCCCAGGGCGGCCACCACGGCCATCAACAGGACCCGCCGCCCCGGACGTCCAGCTCGTCCTCGTCGCCTCGCCACCTGTCCGAGGCTACGCCGGCGGTGCCCGCAGGGGGCTGACCCCCGGCCGGAACCGGAACCGATCAGTCGCCGCCGTTGTTGTCCGCCGCGAAGATGCCCGGCAGGGAGCCGTAGAAGCCGGCACTGCCGAAGGCGAACAGGCCGCCGTCGGCCGCCGCCATCCAGTAGCCGGTCCCCCGCGGCGCCACCGCGATCGACACCACCGGGAGCTGCAGGGCGAGGCTGCCGGTGGAGCCGTAGAACGGCGCCCCCCCGAAAGCGAAGACACCGCCGTCGGAGGCCACCAGCCAGTACCCGTGGCCCGGGTCGCTGGCCATGCCGACCACCGGCTTGTTCAGCGGCACGCTCCCCATCGAGCCGGCGAAGGTGGCGTCCCCGAAGGCGAAGAGGCCACCGTCGGAGGCCACCATCCAGTATCCGTGCCCGGACGTGGTGGAGGCGATCCCGACCACCGGCTGGTTGAGGTGGATGCTCCCGGTGGACCCGTAGAACTGCGCATCACCGAAGGCGAAGATGCCGCCGTCGGAGGCCACCTCCCAGTAGCCCCTGCCGTCCGGTGTGGCCGCCATCCCTACGATCGGTCTGTTCAGGGGTTGGCCACCCATCGAGCCGAAGAAGCCGGCATCACCGAAGGCGAACAGCCCGCCGTCGGAGGCCACCTCCCAGTAGCCCCTGCCGTCCGATGTGGCCGCCATCCCGACGATCGGTCTGTTCAGCGGTTGGCCACCCATCGAGCCGTAGAAGCCGGCATTGCCGAAGGCGAACAGCCCGCCGTCGGAGGCCACGTTCCAGTAGCCCTGGCCGTTGCCGGTGGCCGCCATGCCCACGATCGGCTGGTTCAGGTGGCTCGGCCCCGCCACGGCGAGGTCGCCGGTCAGCTGGGGGTTCTGGTGGAACATCGGCCAGGACCGCTTGCCCAGCGAGCGTCCGGCGGAACCCGCCACCTCGTAGTGCTGCACCATCCCGGCGTTGGCGGCGTCGTAGCCGGCGATGGTGATGCCGATCGTCCCGTTGGGGTCGATGGTCACCATCGGCGAGCTCTGGAGCCCGATGGTGCCGGCCCCCAGCGTGGCCACCAGCTGGGCGCTCCTACCGTCGAAGATCTCCAGGCCGTCGGTGGTGGGCACCAGCACGTCGTTGTAGCCACCGCCGGTCAGGTCGGCGGTGACGATCCCCCCGATGATGCGTCCCGGGGTGGACTGGGGCCACCCGGGCAGCGGTGTGCCGTTGGAGCCGTTGACCACCCACACCAGGCCGCTGCTGCCGGTGTCCGCCCCCTCGACCACCTCGACGCTCCCGTTGCCCAACACGTCGCCGATGGCCGGGCTGTCGACGGTGTTGCCGCCCAGGTTGGTCTGCCAGACGATGTTGCAGTGGGTGTCGGACCCGAACAGCGTGTTCGAGTCCGAGGCGCCCGGGTAGTAGGAGCCGGTACCGAAGGCGATGCCAGTCGCCCCCCCGGCCAGGAAGTTGCCCACCGCCGGCGACGAGTCGACGGTCTGGTTGGTGTCGTGGTCGCAGATCAGGTTGCCGCCGGTGCCGAGCACCCGCAGGTGGCCCCCGGGGGTGTAGGTCTCCCCGTAGGCGACCCCCGGCGACGAGTCGCCACCGGTCACGATCTCGGTCTGCCCGTTGCCGTACAGATCGGCGAGCGCCGGGGTGCCGAAGCCACTGTCGGCGGTGAAGAAGGGCCAGCCCGGGAGGACCGCTCCGTTGGCGGCGTTGAGGGCGTACTGGTCCTGGCCCAGCGACGGAGCGGTGACGCCGGTCACCCCGTCGATGGATCCCACCGCCATCGACGCCTGCACCCCGTAGTTCCCGTTGGGGTCGGTGGCGTTGGCTCCCCACACCTGCTGGCCGGCGCTGTTGAAGGCGAAGTAGCCGCCCACCCGGGGATCGGCGGCGTTACCGGCACCGATGTAGACGGTGTCGAGCCCGTTCCCGCTGATCGATGCCGCCGAGGCGGTCGAGTCGATGGGGGCACCGCCGGTGTGGGCGGGCCACCCGGCCGGGGTCGATCCATCGGAGAGGTGGAAGGCCCACAGGGTGCCGGTGCGATCGCCCACCACCACGGACGGCCCGCCGCCGTCGAGGGTGGCCTCCGACGGGGACGCCTCCCCGATCGGCGAGCCGGCGTCCGGCAGTACCTGCTGCCACACCAGCGAGGTGTTGACGGCGCGCGAGGCGACGGCGGACGGGGTGGAGGCCGCCGCCGGGGTGGACGGGACCACGGCGGCCAGGCCGGGCAGGGCTGCCGCCCCGAGGATCAGGCCGGCGCCGACCGCCCTCACCTGTCGTCCGCCTTTGGTGCCCACACCCTTCGATCCGATCCGCCTGCCCATCGGCCGGTGCCCCATGTGGTCTCCCTGTGTCGCTCGTCGTGCGTACTTTGGACTTGACACCCTTCCGCGCTGCCCGGACGGAACGGTGCCGCTCTGGCGAGTATCGGCACGTTGGCGGCCGACCTGAACCAAGTTCGATCCCCGCCTCAGATACTCTCATCATCTTTCGACCCATCGCAGGTCGCCGGATCGCCGACCCGGCCGGGGTACCCGGTACGCCCGACGGGGCTGGCTACCCTGGCCGGCATGTCATCGCCACCCCACGGGTCCCCCGCGCCCGGGCCCGGGGAGCCGTTCGGGGACACCAACCCCCGGCGGCCGGCGAGGCATCTCCCCGACCCGGTGCCGTGGGTGGTGGCGGCGGTCACCCTGGGGCTCCGGATGGCCACCGCCGCCCGGGGGCCGACCGACTGGGACTCGGCCCAGTACGCCTCGGCGGTCGGCCACTTCGACGTCACCCACGGCCAGCCCCAACCGCCGGGCTACTGGCTCTACGTGGAGGCGGGACGGGTGGTCATGCGGGTCACCGGCCTCGGCACCGTCCACAGCCTGGTGCTGGTGGCGGCGCTGGCATCGGCCGCCGCCGCCGGGCTGACCACGGCGGCGGGGCGGGCCATCGGCGGCCGGTGGCTGGGCATCGCCGCCGGGGTCATCGTGGCCACGTCGCCGTTCGCCTGGTTCAACGGCTCCATCGTGGCCACCTACTCGTTCGACGCCCTGGCCTGCTCGGCGCTGCTCCTGCTGGCGTGGAACGCCCGGCCCGGCAGCTGGCACGGGATCGGCGCCGTCGTCACCCTGGGCGTGCTGACCGGGTTCCGCCAGTCGGCGCTCCAGGCCTTCGCCATCCTGGCCCTGGTGGCAGTGGCGGCCGCCACCCGCACCGGGCGGCGGGCGGCAGCCACGGTCGGCGCCGGCCTGGTGTCGGTGGCCGTCTGGTTCGGCCCGATGGTCGCCCAGCAGCCGGGCGGCGCGTCGACCTGGCTCCGGGCGACCCGGATCGAGAGCACCGGGGCCTTCGACGTCACCTCGATCCTCGACCACGCCCCGGGGGCCCGTACCAACCTCGGCACCTTCGCCGCCTACACGGTGCTGGCCCTGGCCCCGGTGGCGATGCTCTCCGTCCTGGCCGGCGTGGCGCTGGGGGTGCGGCGCCTGCTCCGCGGCCCCGGCCCGGCGCCGGCCGTGGCTCCGCCCGCCCCCGACGTGGATCCGGCCCGGCCGGCTGGATGGACCCGGCCCTGGTACCAGCGGCGGACGGCCGTCCTGGCCGCCGCCGTCGCCCCCCCGGTCGCCATCGTGGCCCTGGTGCAGTTCGCCAAGGGCGGCTACCTGCTGGCCTACCTCCCGGCGGCGGTCATCGCCCTGCTCCTTCCGGTGGCCGCCCTGCTCCGGCGGACCCGTCGACCCGGCGCCCACGCCACCCGGCCCGGCGGCGGTGGCCGGACAGGGGCGAACTCGCCCACCTGGCTGGTGATCGCCTCGCTGGCGGTGGTGGTGGTGGCGGGGGTCGGCGCCCAGCGGTTCCTGTCCGGCGACGGGGTGCTCCCCCAGCGATGGCTGAATTCGGACGGCGGCCTGTGGCTGCAGCAGCCCCGGTACCAGGCGCCCTACACCGACACCCGGGCCACCATCACCGGAGCCGACGCCATCGACGCCGCCCTCGCCGGCCTCGGCCCCTCGGTGGACCCGTCCCGAGACGTCGTGGTGTTCGACACCGTCGACGGCGGCAGCACCATCTACCGCAACGCCGGCTGGTCCCTCCCCGGCGTGCGCATCGCCCTGATCACCCCGGGCACCGTCCTCTACAACGAGCAGCACGGCGCCCTCTACTACGCCTCCGGAGACACGGTGGACGCCGGTCCGTCGGGATCGGTCCTTCTGGTGGCGTCCCCGGCCCTGCCGGGCCTCGCCTCGCTCACCGCCCAGGGCTACGCCATCCCGGTGGCGACGCCCCGTCCCATCGGCGGCTACCTGGTCTGGCGCCTGCTGCCCGGCACCACCGTGCTCGGGGTGCACGCCGTGTCCCGCCCCGGGCCGCGCCCCCTGGGTCGGGGCATCTGATCCTCAGGCCGGAAGCGGTGGTGCGCCGACGCCGGCCACCACCGACTCGAGGAAGGTGGCGTAGCGGCCGATGACGATCGGCCACCGGAAGTGCGCGTCCACGTAGGCCCGGCCACGCTCCCCCAGCTCCGACGCCAGGGCCGGCTCGCCGCAGAGCCGCTCGACCGCCACCTCGAACTCGCCGTACCCGTCGAAGGGGAGCCCCCCGCCCGACCGCAGGCAGTGCTCGGTGGTGGGCCCGCAGGCGGCGTTCACCATCACCGGAGTGCCGGCGCTCCACGACTCGGCGATCACCAGTGAGAACGCCTCCCAACGGGACGGGGACACCAGGGCCACCGCCGCCCGGAGCAGCTCCCACTTGGACGCCTCCGACACCGGTCCCACCACGTCGATGTCCGGATGCGGGTCGGGGGGCTCCACCACCGGACCGGCGAACACCAGACGGAGCCGGCCGGGGTGGCGCTCCTTGTAGGCGGCGAACATCGCCGCCAGCGCCGGGCTCCCCTTGTGCCGGTCGACCCGGCCCAGGCACACCAGGTACGGGTCGGTGGGCGGCCTCGGGTCGGCCGTCCCGATAGGCAGGGAGCCCGGGGCGGGGTCGTCCACGCCCAGCCCCAGCAGTAGCTGGCGGTGCGAGGCCACCGGGAAGGTCCGCTGCACCAGCTGGCGCTCGGCCACCGTCTGGAAGACCAGCGCGTCGGCCGCCGCGAACACCGCCGGGAAGACGGGCAGGTGGAGGGCGGGCTCGTCGTGGGCGGCCGGGTGGAGCACGGTGGGGGCGGCCACCCGGCCGATGACCCGGACGGTCGGGTAGTAGAGGTACGGATAGAACACCACCACGTCGGCGTCGGAGTCGGCGGCGGCGTCGGCCAGGGCCGGGGTGACCGGGCCCTGGAGGTCGAGCCACCGCTCGGCGTCGGCCATCGAGGCGTTGGCCGGATCGGCGAGGAGCGACGCCGACAGTGGGTGGAACGACGGGTCACGACCGGCCCGGCTGCGGAAGCGCCGGACGACCACCCCGTTGATCACCTCGGCGCCCTCGGGATAGACGTCGTCCCAGGTCACGAAGTCCTCGGCGCAGCTGGTCAGCACCTCGACGTCCCACCCCCCCAGCGCCGACAGGTGCTCGGCCAACATGCGGGCGGCCGTCTCCGCCCCCCCGAGGATGGCGGTGCCGTACCGGGGGACGACGAAGGCGACCTTCATGGCTGCCGGCGGCCCGGGCCGGCCGGGCCGCTCACGCCGCGTAGGCAGCTTCGAGGGCGGAGGCGAACTCGTGGCGCACCCGGGGCAGGGCGAACGTCGCCACCCGCTCGGCGGCCGCTACCGCCAGCGTCGCTCGGAGATCGGCGTCGTTGACCAGCCGGTCGATGGCGGCGGCCACCCGCACCGGCTGCTTATCGGGCAGGATGAGGCCGGCGGTGGCCACCGTCTCGGGTACGGCGGTGAACCGGTAGGAGACGATCGGCACCCGGTGGTACATGGCCTCGAGCAGCGGCACGCAGAACCCCTCGTGGTTGGAGAGGCACACGAAGGCGTCGGCGGCGGCGTAGTAGGCGATCAGCTCCTCGTGGGTGACCGACCCGGCGAACTCCACCGCGTCGGCCAGGCCCAGCTCGTCGGCGAACTTCTCCACCGCCGTGCGGTAGCTGTCGCTGATGGCCCCGCCGACCACGTGGAGGCGGGCCTTGGGGTCGTACAGCCGGCGGTAGGCGGCCAGCGCCTTGACCAGGTCGTCCTGGCCCTTGTGGGGGGAGACCTTCCCCACGAACAGGAGGTCGGCACCACCCTCGGACCGCTGTTGGGCCAGCCGGGCGGCCAGGTCCGGGTCGGGGGAGCCGGCGAAGGTGTCGAGGTCGAGCAGCAGCGGCACCGTCACCGTCGACCGGTACCCGGCGTGCTGCAGCTCGCGCTCGTTGAACTGCGAGTCGGCCACCGCGAACTCGGTGACCGGGGCCAGCTCGAGGAGCTGGGCCCGGCCCCGGCGGACCTCGTCGCCCACATGGGGGACCCATGCCTCGAGCAGGTCGGCAGGGGTGATGTTGTGGTAGTTGACGAACTTCCGCTCGCTCCGCTGGCGGAAGATGTCGCCCACGCCGCTGCCGATGGAGAGCTGGTAGAGCAGCACCCGGCCCGACGGCGACCGGTCCCCCAGCCGGTCGATGGGCAGGCCGTGGTCGAGCCGGTCGGGGGTGGCGCTGCCGTAGTAGATGTCCGACTCGAAGCCGCGGCTCCGCAGCAGGTCCTGGAGCTGGAGCACGTGGCCCCCGATGGCGTCCCGGCTGGCCAGCGAGGGGATGACCTGGTCGATGCGTCGGGCGGCCACCGGGTCAGAAGATGATGCTGTCGGCCACGGGGGCGCCGGCGATGTTGCCGATGGCGGGTACCTCGCCGGTGTGCTCCGCCGAGCGCAGCCGGAAGCTGACGTCGAGGGGCAGCCGGACCCGACCGGTGGTGCGACCGGGGTTGGCCACCTCGAACTTGGTGACCTGGTCCTTCAGGTCGAAGATGGCCGTCTCGGTCAGGCTGCGGATGCCCACGCTGACCCCGTAGGTCCCGTCCAGCAGGGGCACCTCGGGGAAGAAGAACCGCACCACACCGCCCCCCAGGGGGATCTCCATCACATTGGCAGGGTCGTCGGGGTCCGAGGCGAACACCAGCTCGTTGCTGTTGTCGTAGATGGCGATGGTGGCCACCGCGTTGCCGACCGGGGCCAGGCTGTCCACGTCGGCGGTGATGGTGAGCGAGTCGCCCGGGTAGAGGTGCGAGCGCGTCCCGCTGCCGCCGTGCTCGGCCCGGACGGCCCCGATGGCGAACACGTTGCCCTCGATGCCGCCCGACTCCGAGCCGTCGAGGGTGCCCACCCCCAACAGGTCGGCCAGGTAGGCACGGATCGCCTCGCCCGGCTCGTCCACGGTGATGACCCGGCCGTGGTTCATCACCATGGCCCGCCCGCAGTTCTGGCGGATGGTGTCGGTGCCGTGGCTGACCACCACGATGGTCCGGCCCTCCCGTTGGAACTTCTTCACGTGGTCGAGGCACTTGCGCTGGAAGGCGGCGTCGCCCACCGCCAGCACCTCGTCCACCAGCAGCACGTCGGGCTCCACGTTGACGGCCACCGCGAACCCGAGGCGGACGTACATGCCCGACGAGTAGAACTTCACCTGGTTGTCGATGAACTCCTCGAGCTCGGCGAAGGCCACGATGTCGTCGAAGCGTTTGGCGATCTCGGCGTGGGAGAGTCCCAGCAGCGAGCCGTTGAGGAAGATGTTGTCCCGTCCGGACAGGTCGGGCTGGAACCCGGCCCCCAGCTCGAGCATGGCCGCCAGGCTGCCCCGCACCCGGATCTCCCCGCTGGTCGGCTTCAGGATGCCGGCCACGCACTTGAGGAGGGTCGACTTGCCGCACCCGTTGCGGCCGAGGATGCCGAACGTCTCCCCCTCGTTGATGTCGACGTTGACGTCCTGCAGGGCCCAGAACGGCGTGTACGGCATCTTGCCGCCGTGGATCACGCGCTCCTTGAGCGACGTATAGCGCTCGTTGTAGAGCTTGAACTGCTTGGAGATGTCTCGTACCTCGATGGCGACACCCACGGACTACAGCTCCTCGGCGAAGTTGCCCTCGAGACGTCCGAAGACGATGAGGGACAGGAAGAAGAGGACCACGCTGACCACCAGCACGCCGCCGAGGAGGGCGGCGAACGTCCCCACCCCCCAGGTGGGGAGCACGTGGTAGATGAGCGTGACATGGTTGGTCGGGTCCTTGTAGCTGTACTGCGTCTTCCCGTAGATCGCCCGCTGGAAGGTCATCACGATCGGGGTGATGGGGTTGACCAGGTAGACGTACTGGGCCCACTTCAGGATGGGGTGGGACTTGGAGAAGCCGGAGAGGAAGATCTGGCCGTAGGTGTAGACGATGGACGTCCCCCAGAACCAGGCCATCAGCAGCACCTCGGTGAGGTGCTGGGTGTCCCGGAGGTAGACGTTGACCGCCGACAGGAAGATGGAGATCGCCCCGGTGAAGATCAGGAGGCCGACCAGGGCCAAGGGGAGCAGGGCCAGGTAGGTGAAGGCCGGGTGGACCCCGAAGATCAGCAAGGCCAGGATGAGCACGACCACCTGGATGAAGAAGAGCACCAGGGCCACGCCGGCCACTGAGAGGGCGAGGAGCTCGCGGGGGAAGGCGACCTTCTTGACGATGCCGGCCTTGCCTACCACCACCGTGGTCGACGACATGGCGGCGTTGTTGAACAGGTTCCACACCAGCAGGCCGGCGAACAGCCAGATGGCGAAGTTCGGCTGGTGGTTCCTGGCGATGATCTTGAAGACCACGTAGTAGATGGCCAGCACCAGCGCCGGGTTGAGCATCGACCACAGGTAGCCGAGGACAGAGTTCTTGTACTTGACCTTCAGCTCGGTGCGGATCAGCAACACCAGCAGGTCCCGGTTCCGCCACAGGTCGCGGAGTCGCTGGCGGAGCTCGACCTTGCCGTTGACGATGGTGATCTGGCGGTTGGAGCTGCCGGGAACGAACCGGGTGGAGCCGCCAATGCTGATCGCCTCACCGTCCCCCTCCCCGTCACCGAGCCGGTGGCGTTCAGGTGGTCCGGTCCGGTTTCCGCCACCTGCCGGCCCGGTCGGCGCGGTCGAGCCCGCGCCCACGCTCACTGGGTTACGGCCCCTGCGGTTGACGGGCCGGCGATCCCGTCCTTCTGGATGACCGCGTCGATGAACCCGTACTCACGCGCCTCGTCGGCGGTGAACCAGCGGTCACGGTCCGAGTCAGCCTCGATCCGGTCCACCGGCTGGCCGGTGTGGAAGGCGATGCGCTCGGCCATCATCCGCTTGAGGTAGATGATCTGCTCGGCCTGGATGGCGATGTCGGACGCCTGCCCCTGCATCTGCCCCGACGGCTGGTGCATGAGGATCCGGCTGTGCGGGAGGGCGAACCGCTTGCCCGGGGTGCCCGAGCAGAGGAGGAACTGGCCCATCGAGGCGGCCAGGCCGACGCAGATGGTGCGGATGTCGGGCCGGACGAACTGCATGGTGTCGTAGATGGCCAGGCCGTCGGTGACCGAGCCGCCCGGGGAGTTGATGTACACCGAGATGTCCTGCTCGTGGTCCTCGGCCTCGAGGAGGATCAGCTGACTGCAGACCAGGTTGGCGGTGTTCTGGTCGATGGCCGAGCCGATGAAGACGATCCGCTCCTTCAGCAGGCGCTGGAAGATGTCCGTTCCGGGGCCGACATCCACGCCGGACTTGGCCTCCACGGTCGGGAGCGGCAGAACGGACAGGGAGGGGTGACGGGTGTCGTCCATGCTCGGCAAGCCTAGTGGCTCACTGCTCCCGGCGGACGCAGGCCCGGCGGCCGCGCCCGGTGCTCAGCGAGGGACGGTCGGCGTACCGGGAAGGGCCCTGACCGCCGCCACCAGGCGTTTCCCCGCCGAGGCCAGGTCCATGGCGGCGAAGCGCTCCGCCCCCCGCCGCACCATGGCCTCCCGGGCGGTGGCATCGTCCAGCACCCGGTGCACGGCGGTGGCCACCTGACGAGGGTACTTGCGGTCGAGCAGGACCCCGGCGTCGCCCAGCACCTCCCGGACCGCCCCGGCGTCGAAGGCCACCACCGGGAGCCGGTATCCCATGGCCTCGACCAGCGGGACGCCGAACCCCTCGTGCTCCGAGAGCATCACCAGGACGTCGCTCCCCCGGTAGTGGGCGGCCAGCTCGGCGTCGTCGATGCCGGTCACGAACTCGACGGCGCCCTCGAGCCCGAGGGTGGCGACGTAGTGCCGCAGGGCTCGGGCGTAGGCCGGCTCCGACGGCGAGCCGACCAGGGTCAGGTGGGCGCCGGGGTCGGTGGTCATGGTGGCCACGAAGAGCGCCGCCACCGTCTCGTGGTGGCCCTTGTTGGGTGCCAACCGTCCCACCGAGAGCCAGCTCGGCGCCGATCCGCTCTGCTGGCGGCGTCGGGCGCCGTCGGCCTCCAGCCTGGCCAGAGTGGCCGGGTCGGGAGCGGTGGGCGGGTCCTCGATGTTGGCCACCGGGATGACCGTCGTCCGGGTGCACCCGGCCTGGCGCAGCTCCCCCTCGTCGAAGTGGGACACGGCGATGCCCAGGTCGGCCCGGGGGGCCAGCATGGCCAGTTCGCCCAGGGTGGCCACCTGCAGGCGGGCGACGCCGTTGTTCCAGGCGGCGAAGTACCGGGGCGGGGTGACGCTGTGGTAGTTCAGCACCAGGCGCTCGGGCCGCCCGGCCAGCCAGCCGGCCATCGACGACTCGGTGGCGAACTGGTAGATGAGGATGTCGCCGTCCTCGGCGTCCGCTTCGTACTGGCGGTACGGGCGGGTCTCCGAGACGGTGCCGGGGTCGGGCAGCTCCGAGTAGATGCGCGAGGTGGTGCCGCCGGCCACCAGCAGATCGCGCAGGGACCGGGTGTGCTCCCCGACCGCGTCGTGGCGGTGGAGCATGGGCACGAACTGGTGGATGCCGCTCATGGCGCCACCCGTCCCACCACCGCGTGCACCGAGCCGGTGGCCGGCCGGTGCCACACCGGGTCGAGCAGACCGAGGCGCCGGAGGAGGAGGACCCAGGTGTCGGGGTGCAGGGGCCGCCCGGGCACCAGGTCCCGGGCCACCGGGGTGAGCCGCTCCTCCCAGGCCGCCTGGTCGGTGGCCAGCACCACCACCGTGCCCGACGGCGCCACCGCCCGGACAGCATCCCCGAGGAGGGCGACCTTGGCCGGCAGGTCGACTCGGTCGACCGGCCCGGCCAGGACCACGCCCGAGGCGGCGCCCGGCTCGCAGGCGGCCAGCGTGGCCGCCAGATCGCCCAGGACCACGTCGCCGGCCGGCGAGCCGGCGGCCGCCAGCCACGCCTCGGGCCCTCGGGGTGTCACCATCCGGACCCGGTGGCCACCGGCGCGCAGGGCGTCGGCCAGCTCGCCCACCGACTCGCCGGCCACGATGGGGCGGTCGGGATCGGGTGTCCCGAACCAGGTGACGGCCACGTCGACCCACGCCGAAGGGTCGACCCCGGCGGCCAGGCCCGACGGTTCGAGCAGCAGGTCGTCGGTCGGGTGGGCCCTCGCCTCCAGCTGGTCGACCCTGGCGGCCAGGTAGCGGAGCGCATCCCAGGCGGCCACCAGCCGGTCCTGTACCTCGCGGTCCCCCGCCTCCAGGATCTGGCGGGCGTTGGCGTCCATCAACGCGGCCAGCGAGTCGACGACGTCGCCCATCATCCGCTGGCCCGCCTTGGCCGCCCGGCCCCGCTCCCACAGGTCGTCGGGGAGCCCCCGCCACGGGGCGGTGGTGGCGGTCCCCGACGGGACCTCGCCCAGTCGGCGCAGCGAGTCGGCCAGGGCCCAGCCGGGGCTCCCCTGCGGGCTCAGCCGATCGAACGCCGCCAGCAGTTCGACCTCGTCGGCGCCGGGGGCCGGGTCGGACCCGGGGCCGTCGTGGTTGTCGGGATCGGACGCCATCGGGTCACCCTCCTCGTTGGTAGACCGGGCCGCCCGTGACGAGCGGAAGCCGCTGGGTGTGGACCGGCGTGCGCCGTCCCCGGGCCACCGTTGCCTCGAGGAAGCCGGCGTACCGGTCGATGATGGACGGCCAGCGGTAGTAGCGCTCGGTGTAGCGGCCTCCGGCGTCCCCGAGCGCCGCCCGAAGCGCGGGGTCGCCGACCAGCCGGTCGACCGCCGCCTCGAACATGCGGTAGGAGTCGAACCACAGGCCGCCCCCCGACCGCCGGCAGTGCTCCATGGTGGCGGCGCACGAGGCGTTGACCAGCACCGGCACGCCCAGCGTCCACGCCTCCAGCAGCACCAGGGAGAAGCTCTCGTAGGCGGAGGGCGAGACCATGACGCCGGTACCGGCCAGGATGTCCCACTTGTCCGCCTCCGACACCGTGCCGGTGACCACCATGTCCGGGTGGTCGGGGGCCTCGGCCGACACCGGGCCCACGAAGGCGAGGGCCAGGTCGGAGGGGTGGCGCTCCTTGTACCGGGCGAAGTACTCGGCCAGCATGGTGCACCCCTTGTGCTCGTCGACCCGGCCCAGGTAGCACAGGTACGGCCGGTCGCCGAGGCCCAGGATCTCCCCGCCCGCCCGGCCGGCCCCGGCCGGCTCATTCACCCCCAGCCCGAGGACGATCTGCGGGGCGGCGCCGATACCGAACACGTGCTCCATCAGCCGGCGCTCGGCCCGGGTGTGGTAGACGAGGCCGTCGATGTCCCGGAAGCTCTGCCGGAACGCCCGCAGGTAGAGGGCCGGCTCGTCATGGGCCGCCGGGTGGAGGACGGTGGGCACGGTGGCCCGGGCGATGGCGTCGACGGTGGTGGCGAACAGGTAGGGGTAGCAGGCGATCACATCGGCGTCGGTGGACGACACCGCCTCCACCAGGTCCGGGCACATCGGACCGTTCAGGGCGATCCACCGGCGGGACCGCTCCAGGCTGGCCGAGGACGGGGAGACCCGGAGCTCACCGTCGAGCTCGAAGTACTCGAGCAGGCGCCGGCTGGCGGTGGGGAACCGCTGCACGGTGACCCCGTTGACGGTGGTGGTCCCCGCCGGCTCGGTGTTCTCCCAGGTGAGGTGGTCCAGCGCGCAGCTGGTCAGGATCTCCACCTCCCAGTCGGGACGGAGGGTCATCCGTTCGGCCAGCATGCGGGCGGCCGTCTCGGCGCCGCCGATGACCTCGGGGCCGTAGCGGGGGGTGACGAACGCCAGCTTCACGTGGTCACCCTCCGGCGGTCGAGCTCACCCACCACCTCCACGAACCGCCGGCGGACATGCGCCGGGGCGAAGGCGGCGAGCCGCTCCCGTCCGGCCGCCACCAGCCACCGGTGGAGCCGATCGTCCCCCACCACCCGGTGGACGGCGGCCGCAACCTGGCTCGGCCGCTTGGAGTCGAGGAGGACCCCCGCCTGCCCGAGCGTCTCGGGCACCGCCCCGGCGGCGTAGGCCACCACCGGGAGGTCGAAGTGCATGGCCTCCAGCAAGGGGATGCAGAAGCCCTCGTGGTCGGAGAGGCACACGAAGACGTCGGCGTCGGAGTACCAGGCGGCCAGCTGGGACGGCGTCAGGTGCTCCCCGTGCTCGACGGCGTCGCCCACGCCGAGGTCGTCGGCGAAGGCCATCACCGCCTCGGCGTAGGAGCCGGTGATGGCCGGGCCCACCAGGAGGAGGCGGGCGGCGGGGTCGTACCACCGCCGGTAGAGCCACAGGGTCTCGACCAGCTGGTGCTGGGCCTTGTTCGGGGACAGCCGTCCCACGAAGAGGAGCACGGTGCCGTGGTGGGTGCCGGCCAGGCGGGCCGCCTCCACCGGGTCGGCGTGCTGCCGGCTCCCCCACGAGCCGATGTCGGTGAGGATGGGCACCACCGCGGTGGTGGGGCACCCGAAGGCGGTCAGCTCGGCGGCGCTGAACGCCGAATGGGCGATGCCCAGAGCGGCCCGGGGGGCCAGCTCGGCCACCTGGGCGCGGGCCAGGGCCACCTTCTCGGCGGTGTGGTCCTCCCAACCCTCGTAGAACGAGGCCGGCGTGATGTTGTGGTAGTCGAGCACCAGGGTCTCGGGTCGCCCGAGCAGGAACTCGGCCACCGGAGACCCGGTGCTCAACTGGTAGAGCAAGATGTCCCCGGCGCGGGCCTGTTCCGGGTACCGCTCGAAGTAGGTGGCCTCGTCGAGGAGCTCGTCGTGGGCCGCCTCGACGTAGATCTCCGAGGTCCACCCGGCGGCCCGGAAGGTGTCGCGGAGTGCCAGGGTGTGGTCGCCGGTGGCGTCCCGGGGCAGCAGCGCCGGGACGAACTGGTGGACGGTGGTCACCGCTCCCGGACGGCGATCAGCAGGTACTCGCCCGGCCCCAGCAGCAGCTCGTTCAGCACGTCGACGGCGGCGTTGACGGTGGGGGCACCGGGGACCGACGGGTCGAGGCGGTCGAGGCGACGGTCGCCCCCACCCACGTGCACCGACTTGGTGGCCAGGCCGATCCCGGACAGGACGTGCGTCCACGTCTCGGCGTGGAGGGGGTGTCCCGGGGAGAGGTCGGCCACCAGGTGCGACGTCCCCCGGTGCCATGCCTCCGGGGTGCTCGAGTGGAGCACCAGCACGCCGTCGAGGGCCAGCCGGCTGGCGGCGAGGTCGATCAGGCGCTCGCGCTGGTTGGGATGGAGCCACTGCACCGAGCCGGAGAGGACGATCCCCTCCAGCGCCTCCTCGGCTACCACCTCCAGGTGGTCGAGCACCGACTCCGAGCGCACGTCGAGCCCCCGGTCGACGGCCGGCTCGATGACCAGCTCGGCCGGGTCCACGCCGTAGGCGTCCACTCCGGCGTCGACCAGCCGTTGGACCAGCGAGCCGTTGCCGCACTCGCCGTGGAGCACCCGCCCACGGGTGCCGGAGAGGGCGGCGACGGCGTCGTCGGCCCACCAGGCGGCGCCGGGGTCGTCGACCGGCACGGCGGTGGCCGGCAGCTCGGGGATCCGGATCGTCTCGATGGTCGACTCGAGCTCCTCGATGTGGTCCACCACCAGGTGGAGCACGCGCGACACCGCCCAGGCGAACTTGACCAGCTGGTGGACGATGAACCCGATGTACCAACCCATCGACTTGCGGATGAGCCGCTTGACGTAAACGCCGACCTTCTTCTGCGAGGCCACCGGGACCGAGATGTCCACGTAGGCCGCCCCGTCGACCAGGGCCAGGTTCTCCCGCAGCCGCTCCTTGCCCTGCAGCCCGACCGGCGAGAACTCGAGGAACAGCTCGTCCAGCTGGCGCTCGAGGCCGGCCGGGAGGTCGCCCGACGCCCGCCGGCGGCGCACCTCGGCGTCGATGTCCGCCATCACCTCGGCCAGGTACCGGGCCCGTCCCGCCGCGTCGAGCTGGTCCGGCGTCACCGCCGGGGCGGCGCCGTCGGCGGGTGCGGAGGTGGTGGATCCCGGGCCCGTGGGGGCCACGTCGGGCTCGGACGGGGACGCTGCAGGCATTCCGACGACTATAGCCAGGCACCCGTCGACCACCCGTGACCCGCCGGTGGGCCGTGGGTAGGCTATCGCCGCCGCGGGTGTGGCGGAATTGGCAGACGCGCCGGGTTTAGGTCCCGGTCCCTTCGGGGGTGGAGGTTCGAGTCCTCTCGCCCGCACTCTGTAGACACATTTAGCGACATAATTGTAGACTGCTCGTATGAGCACGACGATCAGGGTGAGTGAACGGACACGGGACCGGTTCGCCAGGCTGGCCGACACCACCGGTCGACCGATGTCCCAGCTGCTCGACGAAGCAGCCGATGCGTTGGAACGTCGAGTCTTCTTCGACCAATTCCAGTCCCGGTATGCCGAACTGCGGAAGGACCCGGTGGGCTGGGCAGAGATCGAGGCCGAACGCAGTGCTGAGAGCCCGGCACTGCACGATCGCTCGGCGTGAGCCCCCGGAGGGGCGAGGTCTGGCTCATCGACTTCGGGGACCCGGTCGGCCGGGAGCAGGCGGGACTGCGTCCGGCAGTGGTGGTCTCGGCGGATGCGCTCAACGAGAGCCAAGCTGGCGTGGTGATCGTCATCCCGACGACGACGAGGCGTCGAGCTCTTCCCTCGCATGTCGAGATCGAACCCGGTGCGTCGGGCCTCGACGAGATCAGCTACGCGAAATGCGAGGACGTGAAGTCCGTCTCCGAACAACGCCTGATCACCCGGCTCGGACTCATCGACGACGAAGCTGCGTTCCGTATGGGACGCGTCCTGGGATTCCTGCTCGATCTTTGAGCCCGCCAGTACGACGGCACCCCGGAGATCGCACGGAAGACCGCCGCCAGTTGGCGTACCCCTCCCGGCGCACCTTCGATTGGCGGCCCGTTAAGGAGGTGGCCCGGCCTTCGACCAGCGGGGCGACGTTCGCATTCTGGGAGCCCAGGTGCACTCGGTGATCAGGCGGCCAGCGGCTTCCGGCAGAGCAGGGCCAGGAGGTAGCAGTTCTCGACGTCGAAGTAGATGCCGTGGTTGGCGGCCAGGGCCGCCTGGTCGTACTCGCCCCGGGCGGCGGCCGCCCCGCCCCAGTTCAGCCCCCGCTCGACCTGGACCTCGAAGCCGACCCTGGTGATCTTGGTGCGCAGCTCGTCCAGGGTGTACTCCACCTTGTGGTCGGGGTCGATGAACGTGGGCTGCTGCATGCGGCACACCCGGCCATTCGGGGTGTCCACCGCCAGGTAGCCGCCGGGCCGGAGGATGCGGAAGGCCTCACGGAGCACCAGGTCGCCGTCGGCCTCGGTCACGTGCTCGATGGACTGCCCGCTGTAGACCAGGTCCACCGACCCGTCCTCGGCGAACGACAGGTCGGCCATGGACTGGTACTCGTAGCGGACCCGGCCGCGCTCCGACTCGCCGGCCCCGTACTTCTCGGAGTGGTAGAGCGGGTGGCGGTCGTCGGGGGGGAGGTCGACCACCACCAGCTCCTCGAAGTCGTAGGGGTAGCCGAGGACCACCAGCGCCCCCCGGGAGTCGCTGGTGTGGCCGCCGCCCAGGTCGACGATGCGGCGGGCGGGGGGCAGGCCGATGATGAACTCCACCCGGCTGGCGTGCAGTGAGCTGTGGAGGTTGCCCGGTCCGACCGGCACCTGGGTCCGGTACTCGTTGGAGCACCGCACCCGGTCGACCACGTCGGCGTGGCTGAGCAGGCCGGCGTTCATGGCCCCGGTGAGCTCGGTCCACGCCCCCGGGTCCGGCTCGCGGCGGAGCAGGAGGTTGTAGGCCATGCGCACCGCCTCGTGCGGGGGGAGCTGGGTGTAGGAGAGGGCGGCGAGCTTGATCGCCTCCCGTCGGGCCTTCTGCTCCACCCGGTTCACCAGGGGGCCGATCCGGTCCACGGCGCCGCCCAGCTTGTCGGTGACGTTCGGCTTGGGGGCCGCCCCTGTCTGTCCGCTCACACGCCCTCCGTTCACTGTCGATCGCCGCCCGAACCTACCATCGACCCCCCGGCCGGCCCTCTCCCGGCGCTCAGCCCCCGCCGTCCACGGTGACCACCTGCCCGGTCGCGTAACCGGCCCGGGCGGAGACGAGGAACCGCACCACGTCGGGCTCCTGTCTTGCCGGGAGCGGCGGGTTTCGGCCATGCTTCCCGGGTTCGGTCGCACCGTCGGCGTGGAGCACGCCTACGGGCGGCTCTGATGGCACGGTGCAGCCACGCGTCGCACATCGCACATCGCAATCAGGCACAGGAGGCCACTATGGGACTGCTCGACGGCAAGGTAGCCATCGTCACCGGCGCGGGTCGGGGCATCGGACGGGCGGAGGCCCTGCTGCTGGCGTCCGAGGGCGCCAAGGTGATCGTCAACGACGTCGGCGCCTCGCTCCAGGGGGTCGGTGACGACAAGCACCCGGCCGAGGAGGTGGTCGAGCTGATCCAGGCCGGCGGCAGCGACGGGGCCGTCAACGCCTCCGACGTCAGCTCCTGGGAAGGGGCCAAGGCCCTGGTCCACCAGGCCATCGACACCTTCGGTCAGCTCGACATCCTGGTCAACAACGCCGGCATCCTCCGGGACAAGATGTGCTTCAACATGGAGGAGTCCGACTGGGACGACGTGATCCGGGTGCACCTGAAGGGCCACTTCGCCACCTGCCACCACGCCGCCGTCTACTGGCGGGGCCGGGCCAAGGCCGGCGAGACGGTCACCGGACGCATCATCAACACCTCGTCGGAGGCCGGCCTCTTCGGCAACGCCGGGCAGGCCAACTACTCGGCGGCCAAGGCGGGCATCGCCTCGTTGACCTGGACCCTGGCCCGTGAGCTGGAGCGCTACGGCATCACCGTGAACTCGATCTCCCCGCGGGCCCGCACCCGCATGACCGAGGGCATCTTCGCCGAGATGAGCACCGAGGGCGAGGGCTTCGACAAGTTCGACCCGTCCAACGTTGCCCAGCTGGTGGGCTTCCTGGCCACCGACCAGGCGGCCGACGTGAACGGCCAGAACTTCATCGTGTTCGGCGGCGACATCTGGGCCACCGGCGGCTTCCACGCCATCGGCGAGGTGCACCGTGACTCGGCGTGGACGCCGAAGGAGCTCATCGATGCCAAGGGCGAGCTCTTCAAGGGCATCTCCTCGGGCGTCCCGAAGTTCAGCATCTTCTAGGAGCGTGGGTCGGTCCGGTTGCGCGGGGGGACGCCGCCTTCCCCTGTGACCTTTGGCCCTACAAACGCCGGGAGGTATGGCCGCAGTATCGAAGGATGGACGCTGATCCCAAGACCTGCGTGGGCCGGTCCATCGATCGGTCGCCGGGCCGAGGCGGCAGCACGGGATGAGCACCGCCCTCGACCGCTCCGAGGTCCGCGAGCCAGATTGCGTGCCGGCGGCGGTGGAGGTCCACGGTCTCTCCAAGCACTACGGCGATCTGGTCGCGGTGGACGGGATCGACTTCTCGGTGGCCCAAGGAGAGATCTTCGCCTTTCTCGGACCCAACGGTGCTGGAAAGTCGACCACCATCAAGATGCTGTGCACGCTGGCCCATCCCACCTCGGGCGGTGCCACGGTCGCCGGCTTCGACGTGGGCACCCAGGCCAAGTCCGTTCGCCGCCACATCGGGCTCGTCTTTCAGGAACAGACCCTCGATGACCAGCTGACCGCCCAGGAGAACCTTCGCTTCCACGCCGTCCTCTACGGCGTCCCCCACGATCAGGTCGACGCACGCATCACCCGGGTGCTGGACCTGGTGGCCCTCTCCGACCGGCGAAAGGACCTGGTGTCGACCTACTCGGGAGGCATGGCCCGGCGTCTCGAGATCGCCCGGGGCATGCTGCACACCCCCAAGGTCCTCTTCCTCGACGAGCCGACCGTCGGTCTCGACCCCCAGACCAGGGCCCTCATCTGGGAGGACATCCAGCGGCTGCGGAAGGAGGAGGGCGTGACCATCTTCCTCACCACCCACTACATGGATGAGGCGGAGTATGCCGAGCGGATCGCCATCATCGACCACGGCTCCATCATCGCCCTCGACACTCCGGACGTCCTCAAGGCGTCCGTCGGGTCCGATACCGTATCCCTCGAGACGTCGGACGACCAGGCAGCGCTGGCCTCCCTCCAGCGTGCCGGTTACGAGGTCCAACGCATCGAGGGCGGTCTCACCGCCTTCGTGGCCGACGAGGAGGCCGCCGTCGGTCCCATCGTGGCCGCCGCCGGGGTGCCGGTCCGGACCGTCCGGGCCCACCGCCCCACACTCGATGACGTGTTCCTGCACTTCACGGGCCGCGAGATCCGCGAGCAACACGGTGAGGCGGTGTCCATGTTCGCCCGGGCTCGCGGCGCCCGAAGGAGCTGAGGAGGCGACATGACCACCCTGTCCACTCCCGGATCGGCCGCCCCGGCCCCGTCCGTGGCACCTACGAGCCCGGGCACGGTCCCCGACACCAGGGTGTCTGACGAAGTCCGAGTCGTGGGGATGGTCTGGGAACGGGAACTGATCCGCTACGTCCGGACGCGCACCCGGATCATGAGCGGGCTCATCCAGCCCGTCCTTTTCCTCTTCGTCCTCGGCTACGGCATGAGCGGACTGGTGGGCACGACCGGAGGATTCAACTTCCGCCAGTTCGTCTATCCGGGGGTGGTGGCCATGAGCGTGGTCATGACGGCCATGTTCTCGGCCCTGTCGATCGTGTGGGACCGGGAGTTCGGCTTCCTTCGCGAGATGTTGGTGGCCCCGGTGAGCCGGGTGTCCCTGGTACTGGGCAAGACGGCCGGAGGCGCCACGGTGGCCGCCGCGCAGGGGACGATCATGCTGGTGCTGGCCCCGCTGGTGGGCATCCACCTCACTCCTCTGCTGGTGGTGGAGATGATCGGTCTCGAGCTGCTGATGGCGGTGGCCATGACGACCTTCGGGGTCTTCGTGGCCAGTCGGATCCAGAAGATGGAGTCCTTCCAGGTCGTCATGCAGATGCTGCTCATGCCCATGCTGTTCCTGTCGGGAGCGCTGTTCCCCCTCAACGGCCTCCCGGGCTGGCTCTCGGTGATCACGCGGCTCAATCCGCTGACCTATGCGGTCGCCCCCTTCCGTCAGGTGATCTTCGCCGCCCAGCACATGTCGCCGGCGGCCCGGGCCCGCTTCCCGACCAATGTCACGCTGTTCGGCTACACCCTGCCGATGGGCATCGAGCTGGCCATCGTCGTCGTGTTCGCTCTGGTCTTCTTCGTCCTCGCCTTCCGGGGTCTCTCCCGGACCGAGTAGCCAGTCCCACCCCAACGAGGGTGCGGACGGCGCAGGCTACGAGCGGGAACGCTCGCGCGATGCCCGCCTGGCCCGAGCCGCCTTCTTCCCCTCGTACATAGCCTCGTCGGCCGTCCGGACCAGCTCGACCGGGTCGGTATCCGCATCGCACTCGGCCAGCGCGATGCCGACACTGCACTGCAGCGCCACCGCCATCTGCCCGGTCTCGACGCTGTGTTGAGCCACGGTGTTCCGAATGCGCTCCGCCGTCGCCGCCCCGCCGTGGCTGTGGGTGGCGCACAGGACCACCAGGAACTCGTCGCCACCAAGACGCCCGACGACATCACAGGGTCCGGTGGCCTCGAGGAGTGCGTGCGCAGTCGTCTCGATGGCCGCATCGCCGACCGTGTGCCCGTAGTGGTCGTTGAGCGGCTTCAGCCCGTCGAGATCGACGAAGAGCACCGCCACGGTCTCGCCGGCGTCACGGCGTCGGGCGACGTCGTGGGCGAGGAAGTCGAGCACGGCGGCCCGGTTCAAGAGCCCCGTCAGCCTGTCGTGGGTGGCCGCCTCGTGCAGCTGCTGGCGCTGCACCTCCCGCTCCCTGATGCTCGCCAACAGGTGGTCCACGGTCGCTTGGAGGGCTTTCCCGGTCCTCCCCGGAAGCGGCTTCTGCAGCTCGGGGTGGCTCAGGTCCTCCAATGCCAGCGCCACCACCTTGGATTCCACCGCCTCGAGGGTGGACGTCATGTCGTTGAACGCCGTGGTGGTCGCCGCCACCTCCCGAGGCCCGGACTCGGGAAGTCGTTCGATCTCGAATTCGCCGGTCCGCACCCGAGTGGCGGCCTCGGACAGCTTCTTCAGCGGACCGGTCAGCCACCGTCCGGCGATCAGCACCCCGCCGATGCTGATGAGGATGAGCAAGGCAAGGAAGGCGATCTCGCCGAAGAACTGTGCCGAAGCGGTCGATGCATCGGCCAGGGCGGCGTCCCGGAGATCTGCCGACGCGGCCTCGACCAAGGTCCCAAGACTGTCCAGATAGACGAGCCCGTCGGTCATGGCGGTGCCGGCGAAGGCCAGGTCGGTGGCGAACGGCGGAGGCTCGTTGTTCAGCCCGACCGTCACGGCCTGGTCGATGTCCTTCATGAAGGCCTGGCTCGCCGGATTGGACTGCAGCGACGCCCATGCGGCCTGGGCCTTGGGCCCGAGCTGACCGGCGAACTGCGTCGTCGCCGATGTGAACGCCCCCGTCGATTGGAGGAGCTGCTGCTCCGCCTGCGCCGACGTCTCATCGCCCCGGCCCTCGAGGACGTACGTCGCCGCCTGCACCTGGTAGCCACCGTTGATGAAGGCGGTGAACGCCTGGCGGAGGGCGGCGACCTGAACCTCGAAGGACCCGGGCGGATGCCAGCCGGCGAGATCGCGTTGCATCCGGGCGAACGCCTGGTTCCACGCCTGGTCGATGTCGCTGGCGAACATGGCCGTCTCGGCGTCGGCGGCGTCGAACGAGATCGACCCGGTCTGCACCTCGTGGACCACGGTGGCGAAGGCGGCCTTGTCGGATCGAAGTGTGGGCGTGGACGTGAAGGTGGGATCATCGTTGACCGTTGCCGCGCCGGTGCTCACGGTGGTCTCGATGTTCCTTCCGAGCAGCGAGCTCAACTCCGCCTCGCCGATCCCGACCGAGGCTGCGTAGCTGACGGCCATGGCCGGGATCCGGGCGTCGTTGAGCTCGGTCAGTGCCCGTGCCAGCCCCTCGAGTCGCAACGCATCGCCGGCCACGACGCCGGCGTCCTGGCGTGTCGACCAGCTGGACGAGGCGCCCGAAGTGGTGAGGATCGAGAGCGCGATCGTCGGCAGGAGCACGATGAGGGCGAGCACCAGCCTGACTCCGGGACGCCACCGGGGCGCCGACTCGTGGTGTTGCTCGTCGCCACGTGCCATCGGCCCGAGATCGTCGCCGGCCAGTGGCTCACCTTCGACCCCATTGCTGCCGTCCGAGACGGACTGCGACACGATCCGCCCCCCTTCTGGTGCTGCGCTCGCCTGGCGGGGGCTGCGCCTCACCTGCACTGTCGGCAGACGCAGCACCGGGCTTGATCCCGCTCGGGACAGAGACGCCGGGGTCCTTCCCTAGCTCCTGTCGAACCAACGTTCTCACATCGGGGATGCCGCGTGGGTACATGGGCGGACCACCAGCGGATCTGACGGTACGTCAGAAGGAACCGGTCGTGGTGGCGACCTGTGACCGGTTCAGCTCCGCCGCCCCCACATCAGGATCCGCTTGAACGTGTAGAGGTAGGGCGACCGGTCGCCGAGGACGGCGAGCAGGCGCTGACGGTAGGCGTCGACGAACCGCGGCCATTGGTCGACTCCGAGCGGCTCCTTGAAGCGGGTCAGCGTGGTGCCCTTCACCCACTCGACCACGGCGGCGGTCGAGGCCAGGTGATGGACGTAGACCTGCAGCCGGACGTGCTGGTCGCCGAAGCCGAGCTCGTCGAGGAGCTCGGCGTAGGCCTCCGGTGGCAGGACGTTCCGCTCGACGGGATCGGGCGGTGGGTCGTCGAGCCACTGGCCGGCGAGCTCGGCCGCCACCAGGTGCGCTGGGTGGTCGGCGTTGGCCGGCACCTGGACGGCGAGCTGCCCACCGGGCCGGAGCGATCTCGCCCACCGGCCGAGGACGGCGGGATGGTCGGGCACCCACTGCAGCGAGGCGTTGGCGAACACGGCGTCGCAGGACGCTCCCTGCTCCCACCCGCCGATGTCGCCGACCTCGAACCGGACCCGGTCGGTGACGTAGGCCGCCGCCGCCGCCATCATCGCCGGGGAGCTGTCGACCCCGACGGTGGAGGCGGCGTCGAGGACGTCACCCAGGGAGGCCGTCAACCGCCCGTCACCGCAACCCAGGTCGACCACCGTGGGCGACGCCACCGGCTCGAGGAGCCGCGCCAGGTCCCAGAACGGCTGCTCCCGCTCGGCCGCGAACCGGTTGTACTGATGAGGGTCCCACTGGTCAGGCGTCGACATCGCCGGTCCAGTATGCCGGTCGGACCGACGGTGACGGGCCCAGTCGCTCAGGCCGGGGGCGCGCCCAGGATCAGCTCGCTGAGTCGGGGCCGGACCCCCTCGACGGTCCCGTCGTAGACCACCCGGCCCTTGCCCAGCACCACCACCGAGTCGGCCAGCTTCAGGGCCCGGTCGACGTGCTGCTCCACGATGATCAGCGAGGTGCCGGTGGCCAGCACCTGGGTGAGGGCGGCGTAGACGTCGTCGACCACCACCGGGGCCAGGCCGAACGACAGCTCGTCCACCAGCAACAGCTTCTGGGGGACCACCAGCGCCCGCGCCAGTGCCAGCATCCGCTGCTCGCCCCCCGACAGGGTGCCGGCCGACTGGCTCCGGCGCTGGCCCAGCCGGGGGAAGGCGGCGTAGGCCTTGTCGAGGGCGGCCGGCACCGCCCTGCGCCCGAGCGCCCGTCGGAACGGCAGCACCAGGTTCTCCTCGACGCTGAGCGAGCTGAACACCGACCGGCCCTCGGTGACGTGGGTCATCCCCATGCGGGCGATCTCGTAGGCGTGGTGGCCGGTGATGTCGACGCCGTCGAAGCGGATCCGACCGGCGGTGAGCGGGAGCAGGCCGGAGATGGCCCGGGCCAGGGTCGACTTGCCGGCGCCGTTCGGGCCGACCAGTGCCAGGGCCGACCCCTCCCCCACCGTCAGCGAGACGTCGAACAGCGCCCGGTAAGGACCGTACGAGGCGCTGATCCCCTCCACCTCCAGCAGCGGCCCGCCGCTCACTCGCCGCTCCCCAGGTAGGCCCGGCGCACGTCCGAGTCGGCCATCACGGCACCCACCGACCCCACGGCGATCATCCGCCCGAAGTCGAGCACGCACAGCCGGTCGACCACCTCCTCCACCAGCTGGAGGTCGTGCTCGACCAGGACCACGGCCGTTCCCTGCTCGCGCCGGACCTGGGCCAGGATCCCCGAGAGGCGCTCCGTCTCGGCGGCGTCGAGGCCCGACGACGGCTCGTCCAGCATCAGCAGGCGGGGGGCGCCCATCATGGCCCGGCCCAGCTCCACCAGCCGGGCGTGCCCCAGGCTGAGGACGTCGACCGGGCGGTCGGCCACCTCCTCCAGGCCGACCAGGCGCAGCACCTCCTCGACGTGTCGGAGCTGCTCGGGCCGGGGGCGGGCGTGGTGGATGGCATCGCTCCACACCTGCACCGTCCCCCGGTGTGCCTGGTCGGCCACCAGCAGGTGGTCGGCCACCGTCATGCCACGGAACAGCTCCATCCGCTGGTAGGTCCGACCGATGCCCAGCCGGGCCCGCTTCCAGACCGGGAGACGGTCGATGCGTTCGCCGTCGAAGAGCACGGTGCCGGTGTCCGGGTCGTCGATGCCCAGCAGGCAGTTGAACAGCGTGGTCTTCCCCGCCCCATTGGGCCCGACGATGCCGACGGCCTCCCCCGGTGCCACCTCGAAGGAGAGCTCGGCCAGCGCCACGATGCCCCCGAAGCGCTTGGAGATGCCCCGGGCCGCCAGGAGGTCGACGGTCACGACGACACCCCCTCGGCCCGCGGCCCGAGCGCCGGTTCGACGGTGCGGTCCGGCTCCGGACCGGACAAGGGGGCGCCAGGGCCGGCATCCCCCGACCGGCCGGTGCCCCCGACCCGGCCGACGACCTTCAGCAGACGGCCGCCCAGGTAGTCGACCACCCCCTCGGGATGGCGGGTGTAGCTCAGGGTGGCCAGACCGAAGAGGACGGCCAGCAGGCCGGCGTACCGGCTGGGGAGGGTGGCCACCTCCTTCATCAGGGTGGTGTAGACGAGGCCGGCCACCACCGCCCCGGTGATGGAGCCCAGCCCGATGATGGCCACCACCACGATCAGTACCAGGGAGACCTGGTAGTTGAAGTCGTTGGGAGACAGCGAGCCCTCCAACGAGCCGTAGAGCGCGCCCCCCACCCCGGCCAGCCCGGCCGACAGGGCGAAGACCAGCACCCGGAGCCGGTGGACGTCGATCCCCACCGACTCCGAGGCCACCTCGCTGCCCCGGATGGCCGCCAGAAACCGGCCCATGGTGCCGTCACCGACCAGCTTGACCAGGGCGGCCACCGCCACCAGGATGACCACCGACAGCACGAAGAAGGACCGGGAGGCGTCGAAGCTGATCGGGCCGATCTCGGGGCGCGGCACGATGACGCCGGTGGCCCCGTTGCCGATCCAGCTGACCGGGAACAGGATGTTGTCGGCGAGCAGGGCGAAGGCCAGGGTGGCCAGGGCCAGCGGTAGGCCGGCCAACCGGAGGGTGGGAAGCGCCACGATCACCCCCAGTACCGCCGCCATGGCCCCGCCGGCCACCATGCCGGCCAGCACCGACAGATCGAAGTGGTGGGCGAACTGGCCGGCGGCGAAGCCGCCCAGGCCGGCAAACGAGGCCTGGCACAGGGAGATCTGCCCGCTCATGCCGGTGAGAAGGGTGAGGGAGAGGAAGATGACCCCGAAGGCGATGCCGCCGGTCATGGTGAGCAGCCAGTCGCCCGGCACCCAGGTGAGGGCGGACAGGATGGCCAGCCCCCCCACCACCCACGCCAGGAGGGAGGTGGGCCTCCGGAGCGCGCGCTGGACCACCGATCCGGAGCCGAGGGGGTGGAGGGCCCGGTGCCACAGCCCGACGGCGTGGACCCCGTCGGAGGTGCCGGCCAGGGTGGTGGCGGGACGGTACCCGGGGGCGTCGTCGACGAGGGAGGTGGCCGGCGGGTCGCACGCCGACATCGGGTCGTCCAGCTGCCGTTGGCGCGAGAACGGCAGGAACACCAGCAGCACGATGAAGGGCAACGACGGTCGTAGCCCGGTGGAGATGATCCCGGACGGCAGGTAGCCGGCCAGGATCTGCTGGCCGATCCCGAGGGTCAGCCCGCCGACCGCCGCCAACGGGAGGCTGGCAAACCTCCCGATCACCGCCCCGGCGATCCCCCATACCAGCAGGACGGTGTAGTTCTGCGGGTCCAACTGCGAGTACAGCGGGGCCAGCAGCACCCCGGCCAACCCCGCCATGCAGCTCGACAGTATCCAGGCGAAGGCGCTGACCCGGCCGGCGTTGACCCCGGTCAGCTCGGTCATGCGCGGGCTCTCGACCACCGCCCGCATCTCCAGCCCCACCGGGGTGAAACGGAACATGGCCACCAGGAGGGAGACCACCACGATGGTGGACAGGGTGATGGAGATCTCCAGCCCGCTCAGCGGCACCGCTCCCAGGTGGAAGTAGACGTGCTGGGCGTTGAGGAGCAGCGACGGCGGCGGAATCACCGGGGCCGACCCGGCGATGATCAGCGCCACCTGGGGCAGCGCCACCAGCAGCCCCAGCGACGGCACCAGCTTCACCAGCGGCGAGGCGGTACGGATCCGCCGGAACAGCAGTCGGTCGAGGACCAGCCCGACCAGGGGGCCGAGCACCAGGATGGCGATGACGCCCGCCGCCCACCGGGGCCAGCCGTCCTGCACCAGGTAGACGAAGGCCAGGGCCGACACGAAGGCCTGGGCCCCGAAGGCCAGGTTGAAGATGCCGGACGCCTTGTAGGTGAGGACCAGGCCCACCGCCATCAGGGCGAACACGCACCCGAACGGCACTCCGGGGACGGCATAGTTGAAGAGCTGGATCACTGGCCGGGGACCGCCGGCTGCAGGGGCAGGACGTCGACCAGCCCGGAGGGGTGCGGCCGGCGCCCGAAGCACGTATAGACGCTCGGCTTGGTCCCGTAGACCGGGACGAACGAGGTCCGGCGCGCCTGGACGAAGGCCGTGCAGTCCAGCGCGGTGGTGCCGGTGTGCGACTTGGTCCAGTCGACCGGGGGGATGGCCCCGTCGGCGGTGTAGGTGGTGAGCTTGTTGAGGGCGGCCACCAGGCGGGTGCGGGTCACGTCGGTGCCGATGGCCCGCAGCCCGGTGACAAAGAGGTCGGCGCTGACCCAGCCGGCCAGTGCCGGTGTGCTGGGCAGGGTGCCGCGCGGGGCGTACTTGGCGAGGGCGGCGTTGAAGGCGTCGATGCCCGGGTAGCGGCCCGGGTGGAGAACGGTCTCCTCGAAGGGGGTCTGCTGCAGCAGGAAGTAGACGTCGCGCATGGCGGCGGCGTTGTTGTCGAGGGTCTGCTGGTCGTAGCCGTCGAGCCAGTACTGGGTGACCGACCCCATGCCGTGCTGCTGGAGGGTCTGGGAGAGCTTGATGTCCCCGGTGGCGTCCATGCACGAGGTCACGAAGTCCACCCCCTGCTGCTGCATCCGGACGACGTCGGCGTCGAGGCTGGTCGGGGCGTAGGGAATGGACTCGTCGATGACCGGGGTGTCGATGTGGGAGGCCCTCAGGGCGTTGATGACGCTGATGCAGCCCTGGGACGACTGGGCCACGTTGTAGGCCAGCACCGCCGCCCGCTTGTCGTGGTTCTGCTGGAGCACGTACACCGCCTGGGGCATGGGCGTGGTGAAGTCGACGTACGAGCCGCCGACACCGAACATGGTCGGCCCCGCCCACTGGGCGTTGGTGTTCTCCTGCAGCCCGAAGGTCGGGACGGCGTGGGCCTGGAGCACCGAGGACCCGTTGAAGAACGGTGTCCCCACCCCCACCACCGCGAAGACCTTGTCCTGCACCAGCTGCTGGGCCCCGGAGGTGTCGCCGGTGGGCGAGGTGCCGTCGTCGAGGTTGGGCCGGTAGTCGATCTTCCGGCCGTCGACGCCGCCGGCGGCGTTGAGCCGGTCGAAGTAGATGGCGGCGCCGGTGACCACCGGGGCGAAGTCCGAGCTGGCGAACCCGCTCATCGACGCCAGGGAGCCCACGGTGATGGTGGTGTCGGTGACGCCGTCGGCGTCGCCGGCGTGGGTCACCACGCTGAGGGGGGCGTTGCCGCACGCCGCCATCAGGGTGGACGCCAGCGCCGACACCACCAGGGCGGTGACGAGCGACCGCACCGACCGGCGGCCGCACCACGTCCGGCTCACTGGTCCTCCTCCGTCAACCGCCGAGATCGGTGTCGGTGCGCTGAAAGCGGCACCAGCGGGCCGGGCCGACGCGCGCACAGACCTGGGACTTCATCCCCGGGCGACTGTACTCGCCCACCCGTGCCGCCCGGGCGGATGCCGAGGCCGGGTCCGCCCCGCTCGGCGTCGTCGACGGCCAGGCGGGAGGGTCCGCTCAGGAGCGGCTGGCCACCACCGCGGTGGCCTGGCCGACCACCTTCTCCTCGCCGTCGGCGTTGTGGAGCCGCACGTCCAGGTCGACCAGGTGCTCGCCTCCCTCGGCACGGGTGCCGGTGACCACGATGCGGGTCTGGAGGTTCTCGTCGGGCCAGGTCTGCTTGGCGAACCGCACCTGAAAGTGGCGCACGTTCCCCGCCCCCACGTAGTCGGTCAGCGCCGAGCCGAGGAAGCCCATGGAGAACATCCCGTGACCGAAGACGCTGGGCTGGCCGGCGGCGGTGGCCTTCACCTCGTCGTGGTGCATCGGGTTGAAGTCGCCGGAGGCCCCGGCGTAGGCCACCAGGTCGGTACGGTTCAGCACGTGGCTGCGCACCGGAGCCTCGTCGCCCTCCTTCAGGTCCTCCACGTACAACGTCCCCTCACCCATCGCACCGACCTCCTGGTCCTCGCACCTCGTGCACTGCCCGACAGACTGCCACGTCCGGGGATCCTGCCACGTCCGGAGACCCTGCCACCCTCAGCGACCCGGCTCCGGGTCGCGGGGCAGCCCCAGCATCCGCTCCCCGATCACGTTCCGCTGCACCTCGCTGGTGCCACCGGCGATGGTCAGGCACTTGCTCTGGAGCACGCCGTAGGCGGGGCCGGCCGCCTCGCCGTCGGCGGTGGCGCCGTCGGGACCGAGCAGGTCGAGACCGAACTCGTGCACCCGCTGCTCGAACTCGGCGCCGGCCAGCTTCCGGACGCTCGACTCCGCACCGGGCTGGAGCCCACCCACCGACCGGAGCGTGACCCGCAGTCCCAGCAGGGCCAGCGACTGCGCCTCCAACAGCAGCCCGCCCAACCGGTCGAGCGTCACCGCGTCCTGCGACTCCGGGTGGGACCCGATCCGGCCCAGCACCCCTTCCAGCGCCCCCCCGAAGGCGGAGTCGGCGGAGAGCGAGACCCGCTCGTTGGCCAGGGTGGTCCGGGCCAGCTTCCAGCCGCCGTCGACGGCCCCCACCACGCACTCGTCGGGCACGAAGCAGTCGTCGAAGAAGACCTCGTTGAACAGCTGGCTGCCGGTGATCTCCCGGAGCGGCCGGATGTCGAGCCCCGGGGAGGCCATGTCCACCAGGAAGTAGGTGATCCCCTGGTGCTTCGGCACGTCGGGGTCGGTACGGGCCAGGCAGATGCCCATGTGGGCCCGGGTGGCCACCGACGTCCACACCTTCTGGCCGTTGAGGGACCACCCGCCGTCCACCCGGGTGGCCCGGGTGGAGAGGGAGGCCAGGTCGGAGCCGGCCCCCGGCTCGCTGAACAGCTGGCACCAGATCAGCTCGCCCCGGAGGGTGGGGGCGACCCACCGCTCGGTCTGCTCGGGGGTGCCGTGGGCCATGATGGTGGGCAGGGCCCAGGCCGCCACGGCCAGGTTGGGGCGGCGGAGGCCGACCTCGGCGCAGACCTGGTCGATGACCAGCTGCTCGACGGCCCCGGCATCCCGGCCCCACGGGGCCGGCCAGTGCGGCATCAGCAGGCCCTCGTCGGCCAGCCGGCGGCGCTGCTCGTCCGGGTCGGGGATGGCGGCGATGGCGGCGATGGCCGGCTCGAGCTCCTGGCGGAGCCGGTCGGCCTCCGGCGGCAGCTCGACGGTGAGGCGCCGGCGGGCTCCGGACAGGGCCAGGCGGGCCGCCTCCGCCCGCAGCGGGGCGGTGCCCCCCACCAGCTGGCGGAGCGTGGTGGCACGACGCAGGTGGATGTGGGCGTCGTGCTCCCAGGTGAACCCCATCCCGCCCAGCACCTGGATGGTCCCCTTGGCCGCCTCCACGTAGGTGTCGAGGGCCAGGGCGGCTGCCACCTGCACCCCCAGACGGCCCTGGTCGCCGGACGGGTCGCCGGACCCGGGTTCGAGGACCAGGGCGGCGTCCCAGACGGCCGCGGTGGCCTGCTCCACCGCCACCAGCATGTCGGCCAGCCGGTGCTTGACCCCCTGGAACTGGCCGATGGGGCGACCGAACTGCTGTCGGGTGCGGGCATGCTCGGAGGCGGTGTCCAGACACCAGCGGGCGCCGCCCACCGCCTGGGCCGAGGCCACCAGGAGCGACAGGTCCCGGATGCGCCCGGTGGGGACGCCGGACAGCACCCGCTCGGCCGG
The DNA here is from genome assembly GCA_052143315.1 of Acidimicrobiales bacterium. Lineage (GTDB taxonomy): Bacteria > Actinomycetota > Acidimicrobiia > Acidimicrobiales > RAAP-2 > DASZIT01. The sequence continues at coordinate 39,394 of JBKQTE010000080.1, forward strand.
CACGGCCTGGTGGACCGTCCACGCCGCCGATCGTCGGGTGGGGTCGAAGCTGGCCAGGGCGTCCACGGTCACGCCGTCGGCGGCGTCGAGCACCACCCACTGGTAGTCGCCCCCCTCGACCGCCACCGGGGCCACCAGCAGCCGGGCCACCGCGCCGTTGGGGACCGGTCGGATGGTGCCGGTGACCACCACCGAGCCGTCCGGTCCCGGCACGCCGGTCAGGCCGCAGACGGTGGACGGCGACCCGTCGGCCGTGGCCGCCGGCACCACCACCGACGCCGGCGTCGAACCGTCGGCCAGCCCCGGCAGGAGCTCCTTGGCCCGGGTGGTGTCGGCCAGCTCCCCCGCCACCGCACCGGCCAGCATGGTGCCGGCCCACGGTCCGGGGGCCGCCGCCCGGCCCAGCTCCTCGAGCACCACGGCCAGCTCCAGCAGCCCAGCTCCCTGCCCCCCGAGCTCCTCGGGCAGGTGGATGCCGAGGGTGCCCTGGGCGGCCAGGTCGTCCCAGAAGGCCGGGAGGGTGTCGGCGTCGGCGTCGAGCGCCGCCCGGGTCACGGACGGGTCGCACCGGGCATCGATCCAGCGCCGCACCGACTGGCGCAGCTCCTCGTGCTCGTCGGCGATCCCGATCGGCACGTTCAGACCCCGAGCCGGGCGGTGGTCGGCCAGGTCGAATTCACGACACCCGTTCTAGCAGCTCCGAACGGAGAAATCAGAACCGGTTCTAGTTACTACCAGCCGAGGAACGCCGGCGGACGCCGTTCGGCGAACGATGCCAGGCCCTCGCGGCAGTCGTCGGTGCCGGTGACCAGCTCCTGGCCGACCGCTTCGTCCCAGAACGCCTGCGACCGGTCCGACTCCAAGGCCCGATTGGTCAGGTGCTTGGCGATCCCGATGGCCTTGGTCGGGCCGGTGGCCAGCCGGGCGGCCCACTCCCCCGCCACACCGAGGAGCTCCGCCCTCGGCACCACCCGGTTGACCAGCCCGATCCGCTCCGCCTCCCGGGCCGGGAGGTCGTCGCCGAAGAAGAAGAGCTCCTTGGCCTTCTGCGGGCCGACCAGGCGGGCCAGCAGGTAGGCGCCCCCGGCGTCGGGGGCGATCCCCCGCCGCACGAAGACCTCGATGAACTTCGACTCCTCGGCGGCGATGACCAGGTCGCAAGCGAGGGCCAGGTGCATCCCCCCGCCGGCGGCGGTGGCGTTGACGGCGGCGATCACCGGCTTCTCGCAGTCGAGCACGGCCCCGATCAGGCGTTGCCACCCGGTGCGGATGAGACGGGCGGCGTCCCCCACCGCCCGGTCCGGTGCCCCCTCGGGGCGCTCGGGGGCGGGGCCCAGGGAGCGCAGGTCGGCGCCGGTGCAGAACCCCTTCTCCCCGGATCCGGTGAGGACCACCGCCCGCACGGCCAGGTCGGCCGAGGCCTCCTCCAGCCAGGCCACCACCTGGTCCCGCATGTCGGCGGTGATGGCGTTGCCGGCCTCGGGCCGGTCGAGGGTGATCCAGGCCACCCCGCCCTCCACCCGCCGGAGGACGTGGGCGGATTCGTTGCCGGCCATCAGATGCGGTGGATGATGTTCATGCGCGACGTGCACACCGGCTCGCCGGTGGCCCGGTCGCTCCACGCCGTCTCCACCACCACGAAGGTCATCGTCTTGCCTTTCGACTCCTTGCGGTAGGCGTCCACCACCTTGCCGTCGCCGAGGAGCACGTCGCCGGCGAAGATCGGCCGGACGTACGAGAACTCCTGCTCGCCGTGGAGGATCAGTCCCCCCTTGGCCAGCAGCGGCCCGAGGGCCGTGACCATGGCGTTGCCGGCCGGGGCCTCCTCCGGCTGCAGCTCGGGGTAGGCGCCGAAGTTCTCCATCACGAAGGGGTAGGTGGGCGGGGCCGGGATACCGGGCAGCCCGGCCTCGGCGGCGGCTCGGGGATCCCGGTAGACGGGGTTGTCGTCCTTGATGGCGGCGGCGAAGGTGGCGATGTGCCCACGCTCCACCGTCACCACCGTCTTCCCGGTCTGCGTGCCGATGATCTGTTGCAGGTCGTCGTCTGCCACGTGCTCTCCCCTGTCTCGATGTGCCTGCCGCCGGGCGCGTCCGAACCGGCGGTCGACCCGGGCACGCGCTACGGTGCCGCTGCGCACCGTAGCGCGCACGCTCCCGGCCCGGCAGCTCCGTCGGGCATCGGGCCGGCGCCTCGAGTCAGAAGCGGACGGCTCCCACCATGTCGACCATCCCCTCGTTCCAGACCCTCCGGTACGCGGAGTCCGACGGCGTGGCCTGGGTCACCCTCGACCGGCCCGGGTCCACAACGCCTTCAATGCGGTGATGCAGCGCGAGCTCCGCACCCTGTGGCGATCGCTCCGGCGCCGGGACGAGGTCCGGGTGGTGGTGCTCACCGAGGCCGGGGAGACGGCGTTCTGCACCGGGATCGACCGGAACGAGGCGCTGGGCGGGGCGGTGCCGGACAGCACCGCCGGCACCGACGGCGAGGCGGTCCACGTCGGCGCCGGCCTGACCCCGTTCATGTTCGACGACCCGGGCGAGGACCTGGGACCGAAGACGTGCGACCTGTGGAAGCCGGTGATCGGGGCGGTCAACGGCATGGCCTGCGGGGGTGCCTTCTACCTCCTGGGCGAGGTGGACTTCATCATCGCCACCGAGGCCGCCACCTTCTTCGACCCCCACGTGACCTACGGGATGGCCGCCGCCTTCGAACCCCTCCAGATGATGAAGAACATGCCTTTCGGGGAGCTGGCGCGGATGACGCTGCTCGGGGCCTCGGAGCGGCTGTCGGCCGCCCGTGCCCACCAGATCGGGCTGGTGTCGGAGCTGGCCTCCGACATCGACGACCTCCGGGAGAAGGCCCAGTGGGCGGCCGAGGCCATCGCCGCGGCGCCGGCGCTCGCCGTCCAGGGCTCGCTGCGCGCCCTGTGGGCGGGCAAGGACCTCAACCGGGGCCAGGCGCTGGCCCTCGGCTACGCCTTCGTCGGGCTGGGCAACAGCGAGGAGTCCCTGGCCGAGGGGCAGCGCATCTTCGAGTCGGGCCGGCGGATCGAGTGGCGGTCGCGCTGAGCCCGGGCTGGGCGGGTCACCGGCGACCACCGGGCGGGGGCCGGCTCTGACAGAGTGGCGGGGTGGGCCACCGGCACCGACAGCGTGCAGCCCGGCAGCGGTCCGTCGTGGCCCTGCTGGTGACGGCGGCCCTGGTGGCCACCTCGTGCGGGACGGCCGGTGGCGCCCGGCCGGTAGCCACCGCCGCGGCCCGTCGGGCGGCACCTTCGTCCACCACCACCACCACCACGTCGTCGTCGTCGACCACCACCACCTTCCCGGCTGAGCCACCGGTGGCGCCGATCGCCTGGACACCGTGCAGCGGCACCCTGCAGTGCGGCACGGTGGCCGTGCCCCTTGACTACGCCCACCCCTCGGGGCCCACCATCGAGATCGCCGTGGCCCGGCAGCCGGCCGAGGACCCGTCCGAGCGGATCGGGTCGCTGGTGATCAACCCCGGCGGCCCCGGGGGCTCCGGCATCGACGACCTGGGCAACGAGCTGTCGGTGCTCACGCCCGAGCTGCTCGACCGGTTCGACATCGTCTCGTTCGACCCACGCGGCGTCCAGCGCTCCAGCCCGGTCCTCTGCTCGGGACCCTCGGGACCGACGACGGCACCGACCACGACGACCCCGGCCGCCACCGAGCTGCCCGACCCGGTACCCACCACCCCGGCGGCGGTGAACGCCCTGGTGGCCAGCGAGCAGGCCTACGCCGCCGAGTGCGAGCGGGTGAGCGGGTCCATCCTGCCGTACGTGAGCACCGAGTACGCCGCACTCGATCTCGACCGGATCCGCCAGGCGCTGGGGGACGCCCAGCTGACCTTCATCGGTCACTCCTACGGCACCCTGCTGGGCGCCACCTACGCCGAGCTGTTCCCCACCCACGTCCGGGCCATGGTTCTGGACGGGGCCCTGGACCCGGCCGAGGACACCGACCAGATGGCCACCGACCAGGCCGAGTCGTTCGAGGCCAACCTGGACTCGTTCTTCGCCTGGTGCGCCTCGGACAGCTCGTGCCCCTGGCGGCCCCAGGGCGACCCGACCGCCGCGGTGCTGGCGCTCATCGCCCAGAGCCGGGTCCACCCCCTCCCGGCCGGCGGCACCGCGGTGGCCGGGCCGGGCGAGCTCTACTTCGCGTTGTTGGCCGGGCTGGGCGCCACCACCGACTGGCCCCGGCTGGGTGACGCCTTGGCCGAGGCGGCGGGCGGCGAGGGCACCGAGGCGGCCCAGATGACCGACACCTATGCCGCCGGCGGCTCCACCAACGCCGGTGACGCCGAGCGGGCCATCGACTGCCTCGACCATCCGGTCCTCCCCCCCTCGGCGTTCCCGGGCCTGGCGGCGAAGGCCGCCACGGTGGCGCCGGTGTTCGGCCCGCTGCTCATCTGGACCTGGGTGGGATGCGCCGTCTGGCCGGTCCAGGCCACCCGCACGCCGGCGCCCACCGCCGCCACCGGCTCGCCGCCGATACTGGTCACCGGCACCGTCCACGATCCGGTCACCCCCTACCAGTGGGCGGTCGACCTGGCCGGCGAGCTCCAGCACGGGGTGCTCGTCACCTGGGACGGCTCCAGCCACGTGGCCTACTTCTACAGCCCGTGCATCCGGGCCGTCGACCAGGCCTACCTGGTCGACCTGACGGTGCCCGCCCCCGGCACCACCTGCTCGGACTGAAGGCGTGCCACGGCCCGCGACCGCGTTGAGCTTGATCGAGGTGGCCGGCAGCTGGGAGCCAAGCGCTCCTCCGTGAGCCCCCTTGGGCGGGACGAAACGGGACAGAATGGCTGCCCAGCGGCGCCTCCGGGTGCCCTTGGGCGCACCTCCCTGCATTCGCTGACCTGCAACGTCGTCCGAAATCCCAGCTCCAAAGAGGTGTCGCCGCTACGTTCGCCATGGAGAGGGCGAGGGTTCGAGTCCCTTCACCTCCACCAAATCGCCGTATTCAAACTCGCTCGTAGAAAAGAGCAGGTCGAACGGCGGGTGGTACCCCACGTCGGTGACCTTGCCGTCGCGCACGTCGATGCGGGTGAAGACGGCTTGGTTGAACCGCCGTCGCGTGCCGGCTGACGCTCGGGCGTAGGCGGTGGCGCAGTTGGTGGCGAAGCGTATGGCGGTCTCCAAGATCTCCTGCCACTCAGCCAGGTGGGCGTCGACGGCGGTGAGGCGCTCTTCGGCGGCGCGCACGTCGGCGGCGATGCGGGCCTGCTCGGCTTTGAGGGTGGTGACGTCGATGGCGTTGGCGTAGTAGGCGTCGAGGAGCTTGCGGCGTTCGGTGTCCGCCTTGGCGAGCTTGCGCGTCAAGAACTCCCGCTCGGCCGCGTTGCGGTGCTGGCGGGCGGTGATCTCGGACTCCAGTTCTTCGCGGAGGCGTTTCAGCCACGACTTGGGGAGCTGGATGCGCTCGTAGAGCTGTTCGACTTGGGCTTCGAGGTCACCGGCGGGCATGTAGGGCTCTTGGCAGCCGGTGGGGTTGCGGTTCTTCTGGCCCAGGCAGTACAAGTACTCGTAGCGGCCCTTGGCGAGCTGGAACGACAGGCCCCTGCCGCACACCCCGCAGAACAGGGTGCCCTTCAGATAGTGGTTGTGCCGCCGCTCCCTCGTCCCGCGGGCCGCCCGGGCGGCGAGGAGGTCCTGGACCTTGTTGAAGATCACCATGTCGGTGAGGGGTTGGTGCAGGCCGGGGTACTCGATGCCCTCCCACGAGACGATGCCGGCGTAGGCCTTGTTCGACAGGATGTTCGCCAGGGCGGAGACGCCGATGGGGCCGACGGGCCGGTCGCGCCGTCCCCGGTTGCGTAGGCCCCGATGGTCGAGCTCGGCCACGAGGCGTTCGAGCGTCCACTCGCCCGTGGCGTAGAGCTCGAAGGCGGCGGTGATGTGGGGGGCGCGCTCGGGGTCGATAACGATGTGGGCGACCTGCCGTCCGCTGATGGTCTCGCGGACGTTGGTGTAGCCGAGCGGCGCGGGGTGCGGCCAGCCGCCCATTTTTGCCTTCTGGGCCATGCCCTTCTTGATCTCGCTGGCGAGGTTGGCGGAGTAGAACTCGGCCATGAGGGCGTGGATGCCTTCGACCAGCCGGCCCGAGGCGGTCTCTTCCAGGTTCTCGGTGACCGATACGAGCGTCACGCTCCGGCGTCGGAGCAGGGCGCGGATGGCGACGTGGTCTTCCATGTTGCGGGCCAGGCGGTCGATCTTGTGGACCACCACGGCGTCGATGTTGCCGTCCTCGGCGATGCGGGCCAGCATCTCTTGGAGCTGGGGTCGGTCCGCCGAGCGTGCTGACTCGCCGCGGTCGACGTACTCGTCGACGAGGTCCCAGCCCTTGTCGCGGATGTGGCGGACGCAGGCTTCGCGTTGGGCGGGGATGGAGAAGCCTTCCTCGCCTTCGCCGTGCTCGGCCTGCTCGCGGGTGGAGACTCTCAGGTAGATCACGCAGCGCACGATCGTCCTCCCTTCCTCTCGCTGCCGGTCGCCGGGTGGCCGGACGTGGGTCGATCAGACCTCGACAGTGCCAGGAGTGCAAGCCGGTCGCCACGGGTCTCCTCGGCCAGGGCCACCAGCGCCCGGGCGAGCCCGGCGAGCTGGCCGGGGTGGGGCGCCTGGGGCGGCCGTGGCTGGCGGCACGCCGGCGGTCCGCCACCTGGACCGGCTAAGGCGTCCGGGTGGCCCTGGGCGCTACGTGGGCGGCGCTTGTGGCCGGACGTCTGGCCTTGGCCGGCCGTGCTCAGGACCGCCTCCCGGTCGGGGCGAGGTCGATGAGATGCCGTCGTGATCCGGTCGAGCCAACCTGCAGCCACACCGGCCCACCCGGATCGTTCCCCAGCCCGGCGGCGCCGGTGGCGACGGGGACCTCGGGGTGGACGAGGACCCGGCGGGCCTCGGCCTCGCGGCCCGGTCCGGGGAACCAGAAGCACACCAGCGGCGCCCACCCGGTGGCGCGGATGAGTTCGGCGTAGCCGGTGAGCTTGTCAGCCAGGCGGGCGAGCGTTTCGGTGCCCCGGTCTACCTCGATGAAGAACTCGATTATCCGGTTGCGCTGTCGGAGCGTGCCGAAGCCGTCGGGGCGGACGACCTCGCCCCACTCGGCGGTGCAGCGGCGCTCGGGCCACCACTCGATCAGCTCGGCGTCCTCGGTGCTTCTGGCCCAGCGGGCGAGCGAGCAGAACAGGCCGTTGATCCCGAGGAGGTGGGCGAGGCGTTGGCTGTCGGCCAGGGCGAGGGCGCGGCTGTAGTGCAGTCCCGGGCGGGGGACCTCGACGCCGCGGTCGGCGGCGGCGACTTCGACGCCGAGGGTGTCGAGCAGGTAGTGGTAGGGGTCGGAGCCGACCGGCCGGAACGGCCGGAACCGATCCAGGACCCGCAGCTCGTAGAGCACGGTGAGCCGGTGCCGGGCGGTGGTCAGGTTCTCGAAGCACAGGTCGGTGACCTGCTCGGTGGTCAAGACCTTGTGGTCGAACAGGGTCCGGCAGAGAAGCCGGTCCCTCGGGGTCAACCGACGAGCTACCGCAGCCACGTGGTTGTGGTCGGCCCGGGGCCGCACGGCCATTGGCCGGCGGCCGGCGGGCCGGACAGAAGCGGTAGCGGAACTCACAGATCACTCCAGGAGTCGGGGTCACCGCCTGCCGGGGTGGGGTAGCCGGCGTGCTGCCGGTTCGCCCACGGGGAGCCCGGCAGGTCTGGCCTGCTAGCCGATGTGCCGGCCGGTCTGCCATCCGACGTGCCGATCGAAACGTCACCCTTGCTGCGATGCCTTCGGGCGCCGCGTCGGCCAGCGAGCCGGCGGCGCAGGTCCTCGTCGTGGCGGTGGCCGGGATCGCGGCCGAACTGTTCTCGGGCCGCGGCGCGGATCGTCTCCCCGTTGCCTTGTGGTTCCGGGGCGGGGTCGGTGCGCAGCGTGAAGGCGGCGGCTTCTTCCCAGTCGACCACGAGCCGTGCCGCGGCCTGATGCGCCCCGAGATGCGACAGGTCATGCTCGGACAGCTCGGGAGCGACGTGACGCTCCAAGACGTGGGCGTCCTCGGGCGAGCAGTTGAAGAACACCTTGTTCCGGGCGTTCGCCGACAGCGCGTCGCGTAGCTCCCGGGGGAGCTGACCCAGATGTTGGTGGGCGGCGACGACCGACAGCCGGTAGCCGCGGGCCTCGGCCAGCATGTCCCCGATCGACCCCGGCAAGGTCAAGAAGTTCTGCGCCTCGTCCAGATACAGGGCGGCGTCCCGGCGGGCGGTCTGGCCGTGACGGGCTCGGGCGGTGACGGTCTGCCACACCTTCGCCACCACGAACGAACCCAGCAACCGGCACGAGTCCTCCCCGAGCGTCCCCTTGGGCAGGCGGGCCAGAAGCAGCCCGCCATCGAGCACATCCGCGCCGAGATCGAAACTGGAGCTCGCCGACCCCAACACCGCAGACACGAACGGGCGGGTGAGCACCACCCGCAGCTTGTTCATCACCGGGCCGACCATCTGAGACTGCGCCGCCGGGCTCATCCGCTCGTAGCTGTCCCAGAAGCCCGTGAGCGTCGGGTCGTCCAGCTTCCGGGTAAGGCCAGCCCGGAACCCGGGCTCGGTCAACAGGCGAGGGATGTCGGCCAGCGTGGCTCCGGGCTGGCGCAGCGCGGTCAGCGCAGCGACCCGGAGTACGTCGTCGGTGCGCGGCCCCCAGTAGGCCTCGAAGAGGCGGTGGAAGATGCCGACCAGGTGATCGACGGCCAGGTGCGGCTCAGCGGCGTCGAGGACGTTCATGGCCGGCGGGGCGGTGTCGTCATCGGGGTCGAGCACCACCACCCGCCCGGCGGCCTCGGCGGGGAGCCGGTCAATCAGGTCGTTGATCAGGTCGCCTTTGGGGTCGATCACCACCGCGCCGCGCTGCGCCGCCACGTCTTGGAGGACGAGGTTGGTGAGCAGCGTCGACTTCCCCGACCCGGTCGCACCGAGGACGTGGAGGTGCTGGCGGGCGTCGGCCACCGAGAGCCCCACCGGGCGTCGCCCACCGGCCTCGGCCCGCCCGAGCACCTTGCCATCAGCGCGGACCTCGGGCGGCGGTGCCACGGCGTGCGCGCCGGCACGCGACAAGCCGGCCACCGAACGATCCACCGGCAGGTGCGCCAGAGCGGCCAGCTCCGCCACCGAGTACAGGTCGCCTTTTCCGAACCGCCGGGCGCACACCGTTCGCCACGGCCGGGAGAGCCGCCGGTGGGTGAGGTGGTTGCGGCCGTCGAACATGGCAAACGCGCCGACGATCCCGTGCCCCTCGGACCGGAGCCGCTGGCGCGCCCCGTGCCCGCCGGTCGGGGCGACGACCCCGTAACGTACGGTGGCCTCGAAGCACAACGACGCCGCCTTCTCGGTGATGGCCCGCACATCGCCCGCCCGGGTGGGATCGGCCGACAGGCCAGACGGATGGGGGACACCCTTGGTCATCCAGAAGTCCACGAACCGCACCAACCTCGAACGCGGCCGACCGGTGCGTAAAGCGATGGCGGCCTTGCGGCAGCGCCCATACCGGCGGCGGACGGCGGGCCGGGCCAGCACCTGCACCACCCCTGCCTCATCGGCACCCAGGCTGGACAGCGCGGCGAGGAGCAGGCGGTAGGGGTCGGCCGGCTGATCGACCCGGAGCGAGAACCACTCCGGCCCGGCCAGGCGCAGCTCGCCCCCGACGATCCCTTCACCGCCTGGCACGGGCGCTTCGGTGGGCAACACTTCGGTCACCGCGCCCGGCCACGCTGCCTCGACCACCCGGGCCACCCGAGCCGCCGACACCGCGGCCGGCACCCACAACCCGAATCGCAACCGACCAGATGAGAAGCCGACCTCAAAGGCCACGTGCGGCCGGCCCGACACCATGCCAGCCAGACCACCGCGGCGCAGCACCCCGTGCAATCCATTCCACACCGCCTCGGCGCCGGCCGGCTCCACCTCCGGTCCGGGCGCCACCATCACCACTTGGCCGCTACTGGCCCGCTGCCGGTGAGTGGTGGCGAGCATCAGGCGCGCGACGACGAGCAGCGCCACGGCGAGAACGAGGAACGGAAGAGCCGTCCGGCCGAGGAAGGCCAGCATGTGCAAGACGTGGTGGACGACCGTCGAGGTGTCGTTGCCGGGGTGGAGCAGGTAGTGGCCGAGCGGACCACCAGGCAACGAGGTGGACGTTGGGTCAGAGGGCGCGGACGAGTTCATGGACCTCCCCCGGGTCGAGAGACGAAGGCTTCACTTGAGAACACCCCTATTCGGGCTGACGTTGGACAAACGACTTCAGGAGGACGCCAGCGCCGTCCGGGCAGCAGTCCTGCCGCCGAGGCCGCGGGTGGCGTTCTCAGCCTGTAAATAAGGGGTTCGAGGCCAAAATCGGACAAAAGTTTTTCGCGCGGCCCAGATTTTTTCGAGCCGGCGGTGGGGGTCACCGTCGGCAACCGACCGACGTCCTTCACCTATAAGAACAGGGGGTTTTGGCCCGATTTCCTACAAAAGAAAATCGCCCGCGGCTAAAAGACCCTCTCACCAGCACGAACGCGATGCTCAGCAAAGAGGCGCAGACGCGAACGTGGGCGCACCCTTTGGTGCGTCCAGTTACCTCAAGATGCCCGACGACACCTACGCTTGGTGGTCAGGGCCGGCCGGCCCTCCGGTCCCAGTCGCCGCGAGCCGCCTCGACCCGCTCCCAGTTCGCCTCGACCCAGTGGCCGAACGCTGCCAACGGCTCATCGAGCGAGCGGCCGAGATCGGTCAGCTGGTAAAGCGTGGCCGTCTCGATGTGCTCGGCGTCGAGGTGGCGCGTGATGAGGCCGTCACGCTCGGCCTTGCGCAGCGTGTCGGTCAGAACCTTGTGGGCGATCCCCACGATGTTGTCGTGTAGGTCTTGGTAACGACGACCGCCGCCGGCGAGCTCAGCCAGGACCGGCAAGGTCCAACGTCCGGCCAAGAGCTGAACAGCATGATCTGGGCGGTTCGACGTGTCGGCCACCGGTGATCAGACCCGCGACAAGTGCGTGACCCCGGGCGCCGATCGAGCCGCTCGGCACTCGTCAGTTTTTCTCGATGGGCGTAGAGACGAGCCCCAGTCCACTGAAGGTTCACTCAGCGCTGACATCTGATCACGGCGACAGGCTGGCTTCGGCGTCGCTCGGCTTGAGCCGGGCGCTCCACTTTTCCTCGACCTTGCCGTACTTCCACACCGCGAGGGCGACGGCCCAGGTGAGCACGAACATGCCGACGATGACGAAACCGGCGGTGTTGATGTTGAAGTTCTCCATGAAGTCCCAGAAGCCGCCGTGGATGTGGAGTTCCATCGGGAGGAGACCGAGGACTTCGATGGTGCCGATGAAGAAGCAGATCGCCACGGACAGTCCGGTGATGGCCAGGTTGTAATAGACCTTGCGAACGGGGTTGAAGAACGCCCAGCCGTAGGCGCCGTTCATGAAGCAGCCGTCGAGGGTGTCCATGAGCGACATGCCGGCGGTGAAGAGGATCGGCAGGCACATGATCGAGTACCAGGGCAGGGACTGGGTGGCGAGCAGGGCGGTGGTGGCGAGCAGGGCGACCTCGGTGGCAGTGTCGAAGCCCATGCCGAAGACGACCCCGACGGGGTACATCTGCCATTCCTTGGTGATGGCCTTCATCCACTTCCCGAAGAAGCGGTACATGAGGCCCCGGTTCTGCAGTTGGCGTTCCAGTTCGGCCTCGTCGTAGGTGCCTTGGCGCATCGCCCGGAAGACTTTGACGATCCCGGCCAGGATCACAATGTTTAGGAGGGCGATCAGGTACAGAAATGCGGCGGAGACGATGGTGCCGAAGATCCCGCCGAACTGCTCCAGGCCGGAGTTGTTGTTGGACACCGCCCCGTAGACGGCCTTTTCGGCGACGACGATCCCGGCGCCGATGGCGATCACGATGGTCGAGTGGCCGAGGGAGAAGTAGTAGCCGACGCTGAGCGGTCGCTTCGCCCCCTTGATCTCACGCCGCTCGTTCATGAGCTTGCGGGTGGTGTTGTCGATGGCCGAAATGTGATCGGCGTCGAAGGCATGGCGGAGGCCCAGGGTGTACGCGGTGACGCTCACCCCGATCCCCAGGCCCTTGTAGTGGTCGGGGACGACGAAGGCGATGAAGATCCCGAAGCCGATGACGTGCAGCGCCAGGATCGTGGCAGCCATCCCACCGGCCCGGCGCCAGTCGCTCGGGCTGAGCATTCCTCGGGCCTGCTTGATCCGCCCCAGGGGCGTAGGTGCCTCCGTCACGGCCATGCGGCTACTCCTTCTTGGTCGGTTGTGGTAGGTCGATCGACGGACCACCCGCCGCGCTGCGGGGACAGAGGTCCAGACGCATTCTGCTCCTTGCTGCGATCTGCTCGCAAGTGCCTGCCTTCCGCAGCCCGTGGTGGGCCTCTATGCTGGCGGCGTGAGCAAGCCGCTCGCCCCTCGCGATGCCGGGATCGTGGACTTCGCCACGGTGGACGATGTGCTGGCCCTGGTGCGTTCCCGGGGCGGAAGAGCGACGCCCTCGCGTCGGGTGCTTTTGGAGGTGCTCTTCGAGGCGGAAGGCCACCTAAGCGCAGAGGAGTTGGCCGAGGCGGTCCAGGCCCGGGCGCCGGACGTGCACATCTCGACCATCTACCGCAACCTGGAGGACCTCCAGCGTCTCGGGGTGGTGGTGCACACCCATCTCGGGCACGGCCCGGCTACCTATCAGCTCGCTTCGCTTGCCCACGCCCACTTCATCTGCGAGGAGTGCGGAGCCGCGATCGAGGCTCCCGAAGAGATGTTCCGCGGTCTTGCCCGCACGGCCAAGACGAGGCTCGGCTTCTCCATCGACCCACGTCACTTCGCCATCCTGGGTCGCTGCGCCGCGTGCGCATGAACTGAGGCGGCTCGACCCCGGTCAACCTCATCCAGCTCGCTCCTGCGAGTAGGACGCAATACAGTGGGTAGTGCAATAGGACACACCGCCGAGCAAGACAGGGAGCTGCTGTGGCCGACTACACCCTTCCGGACCTGCCCTACGACTTCGGGGCCCTCGAACCGCACTACTCGGGGGAGATCCTCGAGTTGCACCATGACAAGCACCATGCCGCCTACGTGACCGGGGCCAACACCACCTTGGAGAAGCTGGCCGACGCCCGGGACAAGAGTGACTTCGGCGCCATCGTCGGCCTGGAAAAGACCCTCGCCTTCAACCTCTCCGGGCACGTCCTGCACTCGATCTTCTGGACCAACCTCTCGCCCGAGGGCGGCGACAAGCCCGACGGAGACCTCGGATCGGCCATCGATGAGCACTTCGGGTCTTTCGACGCCTTCAAGGCCCATCTCACCCAGGCCACGACCACCATCCAAGGCTCAGGCTGGGGAGTCCTTGCTTGGGAGCCACTCGGCCGGCGACTCCTGGTCGAACAGGTCTACGACCATCAGGGCAACATCGGCCAGGGATCGGTACCGCTGCTCGTCTTCGACGCCTGGGAGCACGCCTTCTACCTCCAGTACAAGAACGTGAAGGCCGACTTCGTGGCCGCCCTGTGGAACATCGTCAACTGGGCAGACGTCGCCAACCGTTACAACAGCGCCCGCGCCCTATCCCTGTCGTAGTGGCGACCGACCACACCGCTAGCCGGATGGTCCCAGATGGTTGAGACCCCGGACGGCGGCTCCGACCTGGACAAGACGATCTCGACCCGCCTCGACGGCGAGACTGACTCCGATGCCGAAACCCACCTCCAAGCCCTCGCCGTCTTGATCGACGCCGACCTGAGCGACACCGAGCGCGCCGACGCCTTCGCCGCGGTCATGGCCACCCTGCTCGCCCAGTTGACCGCCGACGAGCGAGAACGCTTCCGCCAGATCGCCGACGACGACGGAGAAGTGGCAGCCATGTCGTACCTCTCCGCCGTGACCAGGCCAGTCAACGAGGCCGACCGCAGATAGAACAAGCCGCAGCCAGAGACCGCCCATGGAGTGCGGCGGTAGATTCGCCACTCTCGGACACCGGGAGCCGTCGGAGGACCGCCAATGCATCTCGTGACCACGACCGAACTGGCCCAAGACGAACAGCTCACGTCGGTGCTCACCCGCCACGACGAAGAGAAAGACCGTCGCGGCGCACGCCAAGCCGTAACTGTCTCGGCGGTCGGCCTGGCCGTCACCGGAGGGATCGAGCTGCTCCTGGCACTCTTGAGCGGGTCGGTCGGGCTGCTCGGCGACGCCCTCCACAATCTCTCCGACGTGTCCACGTCCGGTGTAGTCCTCTTCGGCTTCCGGCTCTCGCGGCGGGAACCGTCACCCAGCCACCCCTACGGTTACGAGAAGGCTGAGGACCTCGCCGGCCTCGTCGTCGCCCTCGTCGTGTGGGCCAGCGCCGTTTTCGCCGGCTTCGAAAGCTGGCACAAGCTCATTCACCACGGCACCACCACCCACCTCGGCTGGGCCATGATCGGCGCAGTCGTCGGCGTCGTGGGTAACCAGGCCGTCGCCCGCTACAAGCTCACGGTCGGCCGCCGCATCCAGTCCGCCACTCTGGTCGCCGAAGCCCGCCACTCCTGGCTCGATGCCATATCTTCCCTGGGAGCCCTCGGCGGGCTGATCGCCGTCGCCCTCGGACACCCCATCGGCGATCCCATCGCCGGTTTCGCCGTTACTGCGTTCATCTGCCACGTCGGCTACGACATCACCACCGAACTCGTCCAACACCTCATGGACGCCGTGGACCCCGAAGTCGTCCCCACCGCCGAAGCCGCAATCGGCCAGGTCGAAGGAGTCGCCCACGCCCACGTCTGCGCCCGCTGGGCAGGACGATCCCTGATCCTCGACATAGAAGGCTGGGTCAAACCATCCATGCCGGTCGACCAAGCCCACGCCCTCGGAACCGCAGTCGCCCAGGCTGTGACCGACGCCCTCCCCGCCGTCCGCCGAATCACCTGGCGCGCCCGACCCTACATCACCCCAGCGGCAGCGAACGGCGACGCCACCGCCATGTGACGACGTTCCATCGCGGCAAGGGCTCAAGCAAGCCCCGCCAGCCGTTCCCGCAGCTCAGCCGGGTTTGAATAAGACATCGTCTTCTCCACTCCGTTGTTGAAAAGACAACAGAGTCCCTGGTCATCGGCTTATACGGGTGTCGCATCGCTTTGGAAAGTGAAGGGCCACGGTAGAACCAGAGCTTGTTTCGACGTCGAGATCGTCCTGGAACTGATGGGCCACGGATCTGGCCACGAGGAGACTCTTCATTCTGTCCGTACGTCCGGCTCCAACTCGACGAAGGTGCCACGGACCCGGCGTTATACATCTGGGGCATCCCCCCGGTCCACCATTCACCCCTCTACTGGGACGAGCTTGGCCAGATGATCCAGCGAGTTTTGGAGATGATCGGGGGGGAAGGGCGGGAACCTCGGCCCTGTGCGGCGCACCTCCTCGGATACCGCCGACCAATTGTACGAAAGCCTGACCTCGGTCGTATTTGGACCGTTCGAAGCCAGGTCATAGCGCCAGATCCAGCCCCCGAACTGGAGGTCGCCGTCGCCTGGGTCGTAGCCTGGCTTCCAGGCGATGACTTGCGGAGGAACAAGCACCTCGATCCGATTGGCCATCTCGTAGCTCCCATTCGGATGTTGCGGGTGGAACATGGCCATACGGAAGATCTGCCCAGAGGATGTAAGGAGTTGTCGGTCGACCGGATCGCAAACCCAGCCCGTGCCGTCGATGGCGGCATGACTTGCTGGATCGACAAGGACTGCGAAGACGGCTTCGGCCGGTGCGTCGATGACCCTGGTAGCACTGACACTCTCGTCGGCCATACAACTACCTCCCTGAACGCAGGATCGTATCCTC
Source organism: Acidimicrobiales bacterium (assembly GCA_052143315.1). Taxonomy (GTDB): domain Bacteria; phylum Actinomycetota; class Acidimicrobiia; order Acidimicrobiales; family RAAP-2; genus DASZIT01. Next base: position 55,252 of record JBKQTE010000080.1, read on the forward strand.
GCGGAACAGGTCACCAAGGTGCCGGAGTGCGTCACTTTCCCGGCGGTAGGGGCTACCCCGATCGGTTCGTTGCTCACGGTGGTGAGTCTCGGTAAATCCTTGACGGGTCGATCCCAGGGGATGCTTGACATTCTGGCGTCACGAGATGCCTTGCGACACGCTCAATCGGTGGTTGACTTTTACCCTCTGGTTATATAACTTATAGGTAATGGTTGCTAACGATCAACTGAGCCGCTCCTTCGCGGCGCTTGCAGACCCCACCCGCCGGGCGATCCTGGAGCGCCTCGCGGCCGGCGATGCTGGCGTCGTCGAACTCGCAAAGGGTTCCGCGCTGACGCAGCCCGCTATCACCAAGCACCTCAAGGTGCTGGAGCGAGCCGGTCTGATCGGCCGGGCTCGCGATGGCCAGCGCCGCCCAGCGCGACTTCAGCTCGACGGCTTGACCCCAGTGGACGACTGGCTCCGTCGTGCGCACGCGGAGTGGTCCGACCGCCTCGACCGCCTCGAAGCCCACCTTGCCGCCCAACCCGAATCAGCCACTAACGAGGAGATCCCCGATGCCTGAGACCCGTGCCGCCGTGGACGTCCGATCTGCGACTGCGGTCAAACAGCTCGTCATCGAGCGCACCCTTAAGTCTCCGCCGGAGCGCGTCTTTGACGCCTTCACAGACCCGGACCAGCTCACGAAATGGTGGTGGCCGACCGGCTTCACCTGCCCCGCCGCCGAGGTGGACCTTCGCGTCGGGGGGACGTACCGGCTCGCGATGGAGTGGCCCGACTTCATCCCTACCGAAGCGCAGTTCTCGCACTACATGGGAGGCGAGTACTACGAGATAGATCGTCCACATCGTCTGGTTATGAGCGGCCGGGCCGTCAACGACGAGCAGGGCGAGCTCTTCGCAACGCTCATCGAGGTGACCTTTGATGCCCGCGAAGGGGGCACCGCGCTCACTGTGCGACAGTCCTACTTCGAGCCGATGCCGCCCGCCGAGGCGACGGCCGGTGCCGAGCAGGGCTGGTCGGAGCAGCTCGACAAGCTCGAGCGGCTTCTCACGGACTGACCGAGAGAGACTGTCCTGTAGATAGGCCCTTTGCAGCGGTGTTCTCTGGTAGCGGCTCCGCTCGCATGGACACGGAGGCCGCATCGCAACCCGTGAGTACCGGGAACGTCATCTGGTATGGCTGATCAGGATCTTCTCAGAGTTCGTTGCGCTCAAGACAAAGTGGGACATCCTGACCCATAGCGGGGAAATGGCCCTGGCCAGGTCGCCGTCCTCCGAGCCCAGCAGGGTTTTGTCGATAGAACTCCACAGCTTTGGTCCGCCGAGGTGCTTCTGCATCGGGTCACTCCACCAACTCCCGAATTTCGGCAAGGACCAGCTACTTCATGGACACTTGAGGAGAGCGGATCGGGACGCCTCACGCCCTGCTGCCAGGCGGGTTGCGTTCGTCCCCAGACTTGGTAGCGTCGCTCCAGCCAGCATTCTGGGCTCGGCGGAAACGGGGGTTCCCATGAGGAAGCCACTCGTACGCATTCTGACAATCGGCACTCTGTTGACTCTGTGTGCCGGACTGATGGTCTCTACGACCGCACTCGGATCCGCGGCTAACGCCCCTTCACCTAGC
>JBKQTE010000081.1:0-45121 GCA_052143315.1 Acidimicrobiales bacterium
CCTCCCAGTAGCCGCCCCCGTCGGCGGTGGGGGCCATGCCCACCATGGGGGCGACCAGGTGGGTGCCGCCCATCGACCCGTAGAACTTGGCGTCGCCGAAGGCGAACAGCCCGCCGTCGGCGGCCACCTCCCAGTAGCCGCCCCCGTCGGCGGTGGGGGCCATGCCCACCATGGGGGCGACCAGGTGGGTGCCGCCCATCGAGCCGTAGAACTTGGCGTCGCCGAAGGCGAACAGCCCGCCGTCGGCGGCCACCTCCCAGTAGCCCGAGCCGTTCGTACCGCCGCCACCACCACCGCCACCGCCACTGGCGCACTGGGTGCCGGCCGGGTTCTCGAAGCCATCAGGTGGGAGGGTCATCCGGAACTCGCCGTTCGTCGGCAGGGTCAGGAGGGGATTGCCGTTGCCGCCGCCGCCGTACTGCTCGTTGTACGGGAACGCATAGTTGCGGGAGAACCCGCTGAGCACCTTCGAGTAGATGTTGTAGGGAGCCGGACCGAAGGCGGAGGACTTGGACGGGTACGCCGGCTGCCCGATCGTCGGATCGGTGGGGGGGCTCCAGCCCTGCCAGAAGAACTGGTTGTCCGCCCCCGTTCCGTAGCCGCTGCCCCAGTAGCCGAAGTTGAAGGCGCTCAGCGCGTCGTTGACGACCACCGCGTAGACGTCGTTGTACGAACCCGGCCACCAGCCCGGTGTCGGGCTGACGTTGTACCCGCCGGTCGCCGTCGGCCCCTGGGCCTCGGTGTAGATGGCATCGGCCAGGTCGGAGATGGTGATGGTCCCCCCAACGCTGCCACCCGACAGCGACGCCGACGGGGTCGTCTGGCTGATGTTGCCGGCCAGCGTCAGGCTGCCGTCCGGGGCGATGTACCCCTGGTAGTAGAACCAGCCTGCCGCCGGCTGGGACGGCCCGGCGTAGTAGCCCTCCACGGTGAAGGGTCCCCGGTCGCCCGAGTAGGTCCCGGTGGAGATCAACGGCAGCGTGTCTGCGAACGCGTCGATGTAGGGGGTGAAGCTCGGCCAGTCGGCCTGCTGGGTCGTGCCATTGTAGGTGACCGGACCGATGATCCGGGTGAACTGCCCGCCGTTGGTCTGTTCGATCGAGCTCCAACCGGCACCGGCTCCGGCCTGATCGACGGCCGTCTGCATGGCGTTGACGATCTGGCAGGTGTTTCCGCTGAACAGCGAGCTCTCCTCGGGGGTGGTGCCCCCTGGGGACGAGTACGCCTGCATGTTCAGGGGGAAGGAGAAGGCGTTCACGTTGGTGAAGTCGGTGGTGCCGCCCACGCCGGGTGCGCCGAACTCGATCTCACCCCAGCGGTACGGCGAGGTGACGGTCGGCTGGACTGCCGGCAGGCCGGCGATCGGCTGGCCGATCGACACCCAGAAGTTGCCGGCGCCCGACCCCGTCCAGTCGCTGTCGCAGAAGTAGTGCGTGCGGCCGCTCGCATCGTTCGGGTCGACCGGGTAGTCGACGATCGGCGTTGACACGTTGACCAGGTCGGCCGGGGTGATCTCGGCGGCACCGGTCAGGGTCACGGCGCCGTAGGCGTCGAGGCCGGCATCGTTGGCGAAGGACATCTCCGTGCTGCCGGCGGGGCACGGGTCGGTGGTGTGGGGGGACGCGGCGGCGCGGGCCGCTTCCGGAGCCGCCGACGCCACTGACGTGGGGAAGGTGCCGGCTGCCACTGCCAGCAGGAGGGCGGCGGTTGCCGCCCCCAGGACACGGTGGCTCGTGCGCCGCGTCGACCGTGTGCCCAGTGCCATGGTTCTCCCCCTGAGTACGTGTCCGCGTCCTGCACGCGGCTTGCCGCGCCCGTTCGGTCCGGGACGAACGGCGCTGCGGCGAAAGGCTACCCGTTGAGGTGCAGCGGCACACGCATCGGCGAGGACCGGGTTCGCCGAGCCCACCGCCCGGTTGAACGTGGGCACCACCCGTTCATTCAGGCTCGGCCTGCAAGCACTCGCAGAACCAGTCGATGGCCAACCGCGCCACCACCTCGAGCGCCCCTTGTTCTTCGAACAGGTGGGTGGCTCCCGGCACCACCGCGACGTGGTGCCGGCAACGGAGATGGGACGCCGCGCCACGATTGAGCTCGAGGACCTCGACGTCCGCACCACCGACGATGAGCAGGGTGGGGCATCGCACATCAGGCAGCCGCGGGCCGGCCAGGTCGGGACGACCTCCGCGTGAGACCACGGCGGAGACCCGGTTGCCCGGGGAGCCGGCCGCCCACAGGGCGGCTCCGCCTCCGGTGCTGGCTCCGAAGTACCCGTAGGGCAGCCCGGCGACATCGGGTTGCTGCACGACCCACTCGGAGGCGGTCAGCAGGCGGCCTCCCAGCAGATCGATGTCGAAGACGTTTCGTCGGTCGCCACTCTCGTCGTCGGTGAGCAGATCGAACAGCAGGGTGCCCAGGCCGGCGGCGTTGAGGGCCCGGGCTGTCGACAGGTTGCGCGGGCTGTGCCGGCTGCTCCCGCTGCCATGGGCGAACAGCACGATCCCCGATGCAGCCGCAGGCACGACCAGTCGCCCTTCCAATTCGATCCGGCCACTGGGGATGATCACGTCACGATCCACGCTCCTCCGGGACGTGCGATCCGGTGCGGCGGCACCGGCACCGGCATCGGCACCGGCATCGGCGGCGCCAGCCAGCAGGGTGGCGACCTCCTCGTCCGATGTCTGGCCGAAGTCCTCGTACCAGAGCCCGACAGCCACGAAGTCGGTGGGCACCATCAGGCTCACCACCTGGTCGGTCACGGACTGCAGCTGCCGGATCGTCTCCCGAGGGGCGACCGGCACGGCCAGCACGATGCGACGGGCGCCCTGGGCCCGGGCCACCTCCACCGCGGCCCGGGCGCTCCCGCCTGTGGCCAGGCCGTCGTCGACGATCACCACCGTGCGCCCGTCGATCGGGATCGGCGGCCGATCTCCCCGGTACCGACGGACCCGGCGAGCCAGCTCCCTCCGTTCACGAGCCTCCACCTCGGCCACATCCCGCTCGGTCAGTCCGGCTCGACGGATCAGACCGGAGTCCAGCAGTTGGACCCCGCCCTCGCCGATGGCCCCGAATCCGAGCTCCGGCTGGAAGGGCACGCCCAGTTTGCGCACCACGATCACGTCGAGTGGCGCCCCCAGACAGCGGGCGACCTCGGCCGCCACCGGTACACCGCCCCGCGGAAGTGCCAGCACGACGGGCAGCTCGTCTTTGAGCGAGCCCAAGGCCAGACCCAGCTTCCGTCCGGCTTCCCGCCGGTCACGGAACGGCGCCATCTTCACCGACTCGCCGGGACTGGTCACCTCACAGACCCGTGGGGAACGTCTCGGCCGGTTCCCCGCGGTCCCACAGCGGGGTCCGCTCCAGTGGCTCGAGGGCATGGGTGTGGTCCATGTGGATGACGGCATCGAACTGTTGGGCCAACCGGGCCTCGAAGTAGTGGCTCTGACGCTCTGTCTCGGGCCGGTAGATCACGCCGATGGCCCTCTCCAGCCGAGGCTCGGAAAGGACGTCGTGCACCGTGACATCGGACGTCGCCAACCAGTACTGGGGCAGGCCGGCCGCGTGCAGGAGCGCCTCGTGACTATCGGAGCGGGCGGGACGGACCCTCTTCCGCTCGAAGGGCGCCCCCCAGTCCGACGCCGCCGTGACCTGGCCGTCGAAGGTGGTGAAGCCGATGAGCGTGGCGTCCCCTCCGTAACGCTGCCGGGCCAGCTGGCCGACGTTCAGCTCGCCACGGAGACCCATGGAGGTGGCACGGGCGTCACCCACGTGCGAGTTGTGCTCCCAGACCACCACCTTGGTGTTCCCCGACTGAGCGTCCAGGTGCTCGATGAGCCCGTCGAGCGTGCCCGCCATGTGCTGGTCGCGGAGGTTCCACGAGGAGACCTCGGCCCGGTACATCTGGTGGTAGTACTCCTCGGCATCGCGGACCAGCCGGGCGTTCTGCTCGGCGTAGAACTGCTCGTCCTCGGCGACCCAGCCGTCGCGCCGCAGGTAGGCCTCCGAACGACGCCGGAGCTCGAGGAGCTGGGCGACCACCTCGTTCTCGCACGGCGCCGCCCCCTGGTACTCGACGGAGTGACCGTAGGCCTGCCCGTCGGCACTGACATGGTCGAAGCACGAGTAGCGCTGCCGGGCCTTGCTTGCCTCGGAGGGGTCGACCCGGTCGAGATACTCGATCACCGCCTCGATCGAGGTGCGCAGGCTGTAGAGGTCCAGCCCGTAGAAGCGGACCTTGCCGGCCGGCAGGGTCTGGGCGTCGTTGTGGGCACGGAGCCACTGGACGAAGCCCAGCACATCCCGGTTCCGCCACATCCAGGTCGGAAAGCGCCGGAACCCCCCCAGGGCAGCCTCGGCGTCGTCGTCGGCCGACATGTCCATCACGTACCGGTTCACCCGGTAGGCGTCGGGCCAGTCCCCTTCCACCGCCACCACGGTGAAGCCCAGATCGTCGATCAGACGCCGGGTGATCCGAGCCCGCTCGCGGTAGAACTCGTGGGTGCCGTGGGACGCCTCGCCGATCAGGACCAGTCGCCGGTCGCCGATCAGATCGAGGAGCGAGTCGTACTCCTCGGTCACCCCTGTCACCGGGCGAGCAGCCCGGACGATTGCCTTGACCGATCGGTCGGTCAGCCCACCGATACTCATAGGTTCACCATCCTCCCCCCGGCGGACGGTCACTAGGGTCGGAAGTCCCATTGGGCCGGATCGGTGCGCGGGAGGCGACGTCTCCACTCCACCCCGTGAACCCGAGCAGCAACAGGTCTACAGTGGTCTCGAGCCCGGTCCGACCGTGGGCCCGGTCGACGATAGGGGGAGTGCGATGCGGATGATTCGTGGATCGGCCGTAGCCTTCGGCATCAGCCTGGTCATCTCGGTGGTGGCGACGACGGCGCTCGGCGCAGGAAGTGTGGGGGCGTCCACCGCGGCTGCCCCGGTGTCGACCAGCACGGTGATCCTCACCAACTCGAGCAACGGGTCGACCGTGACCGCCTCCAAGGGAGAGCTGGTCGTCGTGCAGCTGTCAGGCGGCCCGTTGCGTTGGTCGGAGGCCCAGGCAGTGCAGTCCACCCCGGTCCTCGTCCGGGTGTCGGGCTCCACGTCGGCCACCGGCTCGTCCACGACCGTGTTCCGAGTTGCCAACTACGGCACCGCGCGACTGGACGCCACCGGAGCTCCGATCTGTGCCGCGGCGATGGCTTGTCCGCAGTACGTGCTCCTCTGGCATGCGACGGTGGTGGTGCCGGTGCTGGATCCGCCCACCCCGGTGCACGGGTGATGGCGGCCTGACCGACAGGGCGGCGGCTCCGCTCCTGCCTTCCTAGGAAGAGGGTGAGGTCCCCCGCACCTGCTCCTCCAACCGGGAGAGCTGGTCGGCGATGGCCAGTAGCTGGACCTCCTGTTGGCTCGTCGCCGACTTCGTGCCTCCCGACTCCTTGGCCCGAGCCCGGGCCGCCTGGTCGATGAAGGCGGAGGAGATCTGGGCGGTGACGGTGGCCAGCACACTGAAACCGACGAACATCAGGAGCGCGGCCGCCAGTCGGCCCTGCCAGGTCACCGGGGTGTAGTCGCCGTAGCCGACGGTGGTGAGGGTGACCACCGCCCACCACAGGGCGTTGCCGACGGTCTTGATGTTGCCGTGCGGGGCGCGTCGTTCGAACAGGTAGACGACTGCCGTCAGGTTCAAGAACATGAGGCCGGCGGCCAGCACGAAGCGCCCGATGTTGCCGCGCTGGAAGATGGAGCGGATCAGCCGGAGGCTGAACGCCACCCTGAGGAACGGGAAGAAGACGGTGGCCACCGACAGCAGGTTGTGCCGGAGGTAGAACAGGTGCCGTGGTGCCAGGCAGGTCCTGACGATGATGTCGGTGGCGTAGACCGCCGAGAGTGTCAGGCGCAGTCCCACCAGGACGAGATAGACGGCGGGCCTGTTGGTGATGTCCCCCGCAGGGACCACGACGAACCAGATGGTGACCATGGCGAGCAGGTCCAACGGCATCTGCCACCGGCGTTGGTAGGCCTCGACCCGGCTGCGATCGTCACCCGCCCTGAAGCCCCGTTCGTTGATCAGACGGCGGACGCCGGGGTCGGAAGTCTCTCCGGCTTCGTCCACCGCCGCTCCGGACTCCGAAGGCACGTCCACGCGGTCGCTCACCGGACGAGGGAGTACGTGCTCTTGCCGATCAGCCAGAGCCCGACGACGACGGAGAGGAAGGCGATGACCCGTACCCGGTGGACGTCCATCCACCGGCGGAGGCCGGCCAGGCGGGCCTGGGCGGCATCGGGGGCGGCGACGGCGTAGATCTCCATCACCAGCAGGCTGAGGGTGGCCAGGACCGCGAAGACGACGATGGTGAGCACGTCACCGCCGTTCGACGTGTTCGCCTGGGTGATCGAGAGGGCACCGGCCGCCACCAGGCCCCAGGGCTGCAGGAGCACGGCGAGGACCAGTGCCGTCCAGACCGACATGTGGTCGATCCGCTTCATCCAGCCCGGCTGGCCGTGCTCCTTCGGCACCCGGTGCCGGTAGCGCCAGGCGAAGACGATCAGGGCCACGCCGATGGCGATCTTGGCGGCCAGGACACCCTCGGACGGCGCCGTGCCGGGCGCAGGAGGCTGGCCGGCGGTGAAGGCCAGGGTGGCCACGATCACCACCGCCAGGCTCAGCACCCACCCGGCCAGGAAGAAGAGGCCCTTCCGCCTTCCGTGTTCGGAGCCGAGCGTGAGGATGAAGCAGGTGAGCGGGATGGGCTCGAGCGAGCACGCCAAACCGATGAGGACCAGGTCGGCGGTCAACAGTCCACCTGGTCGGGGACGTCGGCACCGGGCGCCTCGCCGAGCAGGGGGAAGACTGACACCACGGAAAGGCTACAAGGTGGTGCATCCATGGCCTCGGATCGTGGGTCCCCCTGTCCGGTGCCTCCACCCCGCTCAGATGCCCGACTCGGCGACCACCTGGCCGTCCCGGACGGCGTCGACCAACCGTTGGTGATCGACCTCGTTCTGGTCGGCGTAGGCGACGGCGAAGTCGGCCACGGCCCGTTCGAAGGTCGGGGTCTTGCCGAGGTAGGCGCCCAGGGTGACGGCATCGCCCGAGCGGGCGTGGGCCCGGGCCAGGGTCCAGGCGCAGATGCCGGCGTAGACGCCCAGCAGCTCGGGGTCCATGGTGTCGACGGCCGCCGACGCCTTCCAGTCCCAGAGCTGGCGGACGTAGAAGTCCCGGGTGACGCCGTCGGGGGCATGGACCCGCTGCCACCCGAGGAAGATGTCGCTGGCCGCCTGCATCAGCCGCTGGCCCTCGACCACCCGCTGACCGTGGTTGGACGTCTTGCTCTTGGCGGTGAACCGTTCGAGCACCGAGGCCTCCGCCTGCTTCATCTGGAGGATGAGGGGGTCGTCGTTGTCGCTCCCGACCAACAGGGCCACCCAGCACCGGGTGCCCACCGATCCCACGCCGACCACCTTGCGGGCCGTGGCCACGTAGCGGAAGGTGTTCAGCAGCGCCCGACGGTCGGAGGAGAGGGTCCGCCGGTAGGACTCGAGGGTGCCTCTGAGGTTGGCCTCGAGGATCGCCGCCTGCTCCGGGTCGGTGAAGACGTCCTCGATGGGAACGAGGAGCGGCGGGTCGCTCAGGAACTCGAGCTCGCCGTCGACCAGGCGGGTGAGCTTGTCCCGCGCCTTCAGGCGATCCTTGGAGCTGGCCTTGGTAGCCGCCCGGCTCAGGCTGGCCAGCGTGGCCTTGCCGAGGTCGCTCCCCCATATGGCCAGGATGGTGCGCTCGTCGAGCTTGGCGTACCAGATGTCCAGCTTGTGCTGCCGGGAGAACCGGCGGACGGTCTCGCGGTAGGTGCGCACCGCGTCGAGCACGATCTTCCTGTTGGTGGTGGCGTCGAAGCCTCGGCCGCGTGCGGCGATCTCGAGGCTGGCCGCCAGGCGCTTGACGTCCCACTCGAACGGACCGGGGTGGGTCTCGTCGAAGTCGTTGAGGTCGAAGACCAGGTCCCGCTCCGGCGAGGCGAAGCCGCCGAAGTTGGACAGGTGGGCGTCCCCGCAGAGCTGCACCTGGATCCCGGAGCGGGAGTACGTGGCCAGGTCGGCCGCCATGGGCAGGGCGGCGCCCCGGTAGTAGGCGAACGGGGAGGCGGCCATCCGCCCGTACCGGATGGGCACCAGCTGGGGTACCCGGGTGGTGGCCTGCCCCTCCAGCAGGGCCAGTGGCTCGAGGGTGCGTTGGGCCGGGCTCCATCCCGCGTGCCCCTCCCTCGGGCTCACCTTCCGGGCGGCCTTCCCCACGGCCGCCCGCTCGGCGACCGTGGGATTGTTCGCCCTTCCGCTCACCGGCGTGGCCATGGCGTCCTCCTTCGTGGGCATGCTCTCACTGGCGGTCGGGAGCACCCCTCCGGCGGCTTCCCCCGAGCGGGGCCGGTGGCGCCGGTACCGAGCCTCAGGCCAGCAGCTTCGCCTTCTGGGCCTCGAACTCGGCATCGGTGATGACACCCTTGGCCTTCAGGTCGGCGAGCTTGGACAACTCCTCGACGCTGCCGCCGCCCGGGCTCCCCGCCACCTGCTTGATATAGGCGTCGAAGGCCTGCTCCGTCTGTGCCGCCTGGGCCTCGGCACGTTCGTGCATACTCCCGCCGCGGGCGATCAGGTAGACGAGGATGCCGAGGTAGGGCAGCACGATCACGAAGATCACCCACAAGGCCTTCGCCCACCCTCCGAGGTCGTGGCTCCGGAAGATGTCCGAGAACACGATGACGAGGAGCCAGAACCAGATCACAAAGACGAAGAGCCCCAGCATCGTCCCGAACAGATCGCCGAGCGGATAGGTGTAGGCAAGCATGGTTGCGGCTCCTTCTACGACTATGGGCCCCTGGAGAACACTACGTCGGTTCAGGCTCCGAAGCCGCGCTTGCGGCTCGGCCCACCGTCCACGGGCGGCGATCGGCAGGTTGGGACCATCGACCCTGGCCGTCGGCCCACGGGCGGACAAGACTCCCCGTCGTCGGCGGGGGTGAGCCATGGTGGGGGACGGTGGCGGTTCAGCTGCTGGGGTTCGTCCACGAGGAACGAGGAGCGACTGCATGGGTGAGACGGTCTCGTTGGACGGGACGGATGCGTGGGTCTTCGACCTCGACGGGGTGCTGACCGATACGGCGCGCCTGCACCGGCAGGCCTGGACCGAGCTGTTCGACGAGCTCTTCGAGGTGGTGGCGGCCGAGGGCTCGGCCGCACCCCGGGCGTTCACCGGTGACGACTACCGGCGGCTGGTCGACGGTGAGGCACGCCTGGACGGTGTCCGCCACGTGCTCGACGATCGCGGCATCGTCGTGCCGGAGGGGAGCGATGACGACGAGGCCGGTCTCGGGACGATGTGGGGGCTGGCCAAGGAGAAGGACGCCCGGTATCTCCGGCTGCTGGAGTCCCGGGGACCGGGCCCGTTCCCCTCCTCGGTGGAGCTGCTCGGGCAGCTCCGGGCGGCGGGGGTGGGTGTCGCCGTGGTGTCCGCCAGCCGGCACTGCGCCCAGGTGTTGGAGTCCGCCGGGCTCGACCTCCTGGTCGACGTCCGGGTGGACGGGGACACGGCGCTGGTGATGGCGTTGCCCGGCAAGCCGGATCCGGCCATGTTCGTCGAGGCCGCCCGCCGGCTCGGCGTCGAGCCGTCCCGGGCGGTGGTGGTGGAGGACGCTCTGGCCGGGGTGGAGGCCGGTCGTCGGGGGGAGTTCGCCCACGTGGTAGGCGTCGACCGGGCGGGTGGCCGGTCGGACGAGTTCCGCCGGCACGGTGCCGACCTCGTGGTCGCCGACCTCGGTGAGCTGTCGGTGGCCGGCAGCGGCCCGGCCACCAACCCGTGGTGGCTGACCTATCACGACCCGGCTCCGGCCGACGAAGGCTCGGTGGAGGCCCTCTGCACCCTCGCCAACGGATACCTGGGGACCCGCGGCGCCCGACCCTGGGTGCGCCACGACGACGTCTTTCATCCGGGTACCTACCTGGCCGGCGTCTACGACCGGCTCCGCAGCCCGGCCGGCGGGGAGCCCGTCGAGGTGGAGAGCCTGGTCAATGCGCCGAACTGGTTGACCGTCAGCTTCCGCGCCGTCGACGGCGACTGGTTGGGCGGCGGTGGGACGGTGGCGTCGGAGCACCGGATCGCCCTCGACCTGCGGCGGGGCCTGCTGATCCGACGGTGCCTGGTCACCGACCAGGTCGGCCGGCGCACGGCGTTGCTGGAGCGTCGCGTGGTCTCCATGGCCGATCCCCACCTGGTCGCCCTCGAGGTGAGCTGCACGCCGCTCAACTGGTCCGGGACGTTGGAGCTGCGACTGGCCCTCGACGGCGACGTGGAGGACGACGAGACCGTCGAGGAGCGGCTGCTCGGCAGCCGGCACCTCGAGGCGGTCGACCAGGGAGGCGACGACGACGGCGGACTGTGGCTCCGGGTGCGCACCGTCCAGTCGCAGGTGATGCTGGCCATGGCGGCCCGGAGCCGGCTGTCCGGGTCGGTCGCCGGGGCCCGGTGGGTACACGGCGGGACCCCTGGCTCCCCGGCGGCCACCGTGGTGGTGGAGGCGCAGGCCGGCGGCCGGGTGACCGTCGACAAGACGGTGGCGGTGTTCACCTCGCGGGACCGGGCCATCTCCGAGCCGGGTCTGGCCGCCCGCCGGACGCTGTCGGACGCCCCCGACTTCGACGATCTGCTCGCCGACCAGCGAAGGGCATGGGAGCCCCTGTGGCGACAGGCGGCGATCGATGCCCACGAAGACGACGCAACCAGTCGCGTTCTGCACCTCCACCAGTTCCACCTCATGCAGGTGGCCTCGCCCCACCTGGTCGATCTGGACGCCGGCCTCGGAGCTCGGGGGCTGCATGGCGAGGGCTACCGCGGCCACGTGTTCTGGGACACCATGTTCGCCTACCCGGTCCTGAACCTCCACTTCCCACCGGTCTCCCGGGCCGTCCTCGCCTATCGGAACCGGCGGCTGCCCGAGGCCCGCCGGGCGGCCGCCGCCCTCGGGCTACGGGGGGCACGGTTCCCGTGGCAGAGCGGCAGCGATGGTCGGGACGAGACGCCGGACCGGCTGTTCAATCCTCGCTCCGGTCGCTGGATGCCCGACCGGTCCGGGTACCAGGTCCACGTGGGACTGGCCATCGCCTTCGACACCTGGCAGCACTGGCAGGTCACCGGCGATCTGGAGTTCCTGGCCGGCCAGGGGGCCGAGCTGCTCTTTGAGATCGCCCGCTTCTTCGCCGACCTGGCCGGCTGGGACGGCCGGTTGGGTCGCTACCGCATCGCCGGGGTGGTCGGGCCGGACGAGTTCCACGACGGCTACCCGTGGTCCACCGATCCGGGGGTCACCGACAACGCCTACACCAACGTGATGGCGGCATGGCTGCTGTGGCGGGCCGACGAGCTGGCCGGCCTGCTGGCCTCCGAGCACCGTTCGGAGACCGCCGAGCGTCTGGGGGTCGGCGACCGCGAGCGCCAGCGGTGGGAGGCCATCTCCCGGAGCCTCAATGTGCCGTTCCACGACGGCGTGATCTCGCAGTTCGACGGCTATGAGCGGCTGGAGCCCATCGACCTCGACGACTACCGCCGCCGATACGGGAACATCGGCCGCCTCGACCTCATCCTCGAGGCGGAGCATGACGCCGTCCGCCGGTACCAGGTGTGCAAGCAGGCGGACGTGCTGATGCTCCTCTACCTCTTCTCGGCCGAGGAGCTGCGGACCGTCCTCGGCCGGATGGGCTACCGGCTCGAGCCGGAGACGATCCGGAGGACGGTCGACTACTACGTCGAGCGGGTCACCCATGGGTCGACCCTGTCGAAAGTGGTGCACTCGTGGGTCCTGGCCCGACAGGACCGTCGGGCCTCGTGGCAGAACTTCCAGGAGGCGCTGGCCACCGATGTGACCGACAGCCAGGGAGGCACGACCCGGGAGGGCATCCACCTGGGCGCCATGGCCGGCACGGTCGACATCCTCGTGCGTTGCTACGCCGGGCTGGAGGCTCGCGACGAGGCGCTCTGGCTTCACCCGCTGCTCCCCACCGAGCTCGTTCGACTGCAGTTCGGCGTGCGGTTCCGGGGGCACGACCTGCACGTCGATGTCGACCACCACCGGCTCCGCGTGGAGGCCGCACCCGGCCGCACCCAGGCAGCCACCCTGATGGTGTCGGGGGAGCCGATCGCGCTGCGCCCGGGTGAGTCGGCCGAGGTGGCGCTGGACCGGTAGGGCCCCGTGACGTGGGCGGCGAAGTCGGGACTTTCGCCCCTGTGAACAGTGGCCGGGGAGGGTGACACTGGGAGTAGCGACGAGGTTGGCGGGCGCCAAGCGCCAGAACAGGGGGAGGACACATGGTCGAGGATGTGGTCAGCGAAGGACTCCCCCCGCAGCTCATCGAGGCGTCCCAGGCGTTGTTCCGGGCGGCGGTGTCGATGGAGTCGGTGGTGCCCGACGGGCTCCCGGCGCCCCGTGTCCGCTGTCCTTTCTACCCGCCGTCCGTCTCCGCCGCCCAGGCGTGCTCGGTCTTCGGGCCCCCGCTCGAGCTGGGCGATGTCCGGTCCGAGCGGGCCGACGCTGCCGGCGCCGGTGGTCCATCGACACTCCCGGTCGGAAGCAGTCAGGGCCCGACGGTCGAGGTCGTCGACCGGATCGGCCACGAAGTGGACACCGTGGGCACCTCGGGGGTCGAGGCGGCGGTGTCGTTGTTGCAGGAAGCGCTCGTCCGGATCGGCGACCCACTGGCCGCCGATCAGGTGGAAGCGGCCATCCAGCGGCTCGAGCAAACCGTCGGGAGGATCGACGCCCTTACGGGCACCCAGGCCGACGTCACCGGGTAGCCCGGGCGGTTCGCCTACCGGCGGCGGCCGTGGTGTTCGAGGAACTTCAGGACGGTGGCGTGCTTCTTGGTGTCCAGCAGCATGACGTCGATGATCAGTGTCCACATCGTGGTGTCGCGGAAGGGGCGCAGGCGCCGCCGGAGCCGGCGGAGAGCACGGTGGTCGGAGCGTTCTGCCGCCAACAATCGCCGGGTCTGGTCCAACAGCTCTCCCTCGAGGCCCCGCGGCATCGCCGGCATCGCCCGCTCCGGTGACGGCGCCAGGGACCCCCAGGCGAGCGCGTTGGCCATCTCGGCCAGCAGGCGGTGATGACGGCGCTCGTCCTCGAGGATGAGCTCGATGAGGTATCGCGTCCCCTCGTCGGAGCTGTCGGAGACCAGAGCCTCGTAGGTGGAGAGCAGGCGGCTCTCCTCCTGCCCGTGCCGGGCGATCAGCTCCACCAGGGCCTGGGTGTCGAGGCTCGCCCCCGTGGAGCGAAGTCCCTTCCGGGCGTGCTCGAACGTAGCGGTCATAGCGGTGCCGTCCTCTCGCTCTGTTCCCCACCCTCCATGGTCGGCCTCGAGGACATGGCTCGCCAGGGTCGAAAGTCACATGGAGTCGGCGGCCCCCGGGTCCCACTGCCAGTCGGAGATCTCCGGCGGGTCCTCACCGTGGTCGCGTCCCCACCGACGGGCGTCGAGCCGGGCGTCCACCATCTGTTGACGCAGCGCCGCGGTCCGGGGGCCGAGCCCGGGTACCCGGTCGAGCACGTCGATGACCAGGTGGAATCGGTCGAGGTCGTTGAGCATCACCATGTCGAACGGGGTGGTGGTCGTCCCCTCCTCCTTGTACCCGCGGACGTGGAGGTTGGCGTGGTTGGTGCGCTTGTAGGTGAGCCGGTGGATGAGCAGCGGGTAGCCGTGGTAGGCGAAGATCACCGGGCGGTCGGGGGTGAACAGGGTGTCGAACTCCCGGTCCGGGAGGCCGTGGGGGTGCTCGGTGTCGGGCTCCAGCCGCATGAGGTCGACCACGTTGACCACCCGAACGGTCAGCTCGGGCAGGTGTCGGTGGAGGAGTTGGACGGCGGCCAGCGTCTCGAGGGTGGGTATGTCGCCACAGCAGGCCATCACCACGTCGGGCACCGACTCCCCGGCGTTGGAGGCGAACGACCAGATGCCCAGCCCCCGGGTGCAGTGGTCGAGGGCCTCGTCCATGGTCAGCCAGTCGTGCTGGGGCTGCTTGCCGGCGACGATCACGTTGACGTAGTTCCGGCTGCGCAGGCAGTGGTCGGCCACCGACAGCAGGCAGTTGGTGTCCGGCGGGAAGTACACCCGGACGATCGTGGCCTTCTTGTTCACCACGTGGTCGATGAAGCCGGGGTCCTGATGGGAGAAGCCGTTGTGGTCCTGGCGCCAGACATGGCTCGACAGCAGGTAGTTGAGCGAGGCGATGGGCCGGCGCCACGGGACCTCGTTGCTGACCTTCAGCCACTTGGCGTGCTGGTTGAACATGGAGTCGACGATGTGGATGAACGCCTCATAGCAGTTGAACAGGCCGTGACGACCGGTGAGGAGGTAGCCCTCCAGCCACCCCTGGCACTGGTGCTCCGACAGCATCTCCATCACCCGGCCGTCGGGGGCCAGGTGGTCGTCGCCGGGCAGCCGCTCTGCATCCCAGGTCCGGTCTGTCACCTCGAACACGTCCTGGAGCCGGTTGGACGCCGTCTCGTCGGGCCCGAACAGCCGGAAGGTGGTGGGGTTGGCCCGGATGACGTCCCGGAGGAACGATCCGAGCACCCGGGTCGCCTCCCGCTTGACCCATCCCGGCCTCGGGACGTCGATCCCGTAGTGGAGGAAGTCGGGGAGCTCGAGGTCGGCCAGGAGCAGACCCCCGTTGGACTGCGGGACGGCGCTCATGCGTCGCTCCCCGGTTGGCGGCAGCGTGACCAGGGCGTCGACCGGTCGGCCCTCCCGGTCGAAGAGCTCCCCGGGGCGGTAGCTGCGGAGCCACGCCTCGAGCTGGGCGAGGTGGTCCGGGTTGGTCCGGACCTCGGCCAGCGGCAGCTGGTGGGCGCGGAAGGTCCCTTCCACCGGGAGCCCGTCGACGACCTTCGGTCCGGTCCATCCCTTCGGTGTCCGCAGGATCACCATCGGCCACGCCGGTCGGGCGCCGCCACCGCCGCGGCGGGCGGCGCGCTGGATCTCCCGGATGTCGGCGAACACCTCGTCGAGGGCGGCGGCCATGCGGGGGTGGACCGCCATCGGGCTCTCGCCGTCGAAGCCGCCCTCCACGATCACCGGCCGGTACCCGTAGCCGGTGAACAGGGCCACGAGCTCCGGGGTGGGCACGCGGGCCAGCACCGTGGGGGCGGCGATCTTGTACCCGTTCAGGTGGAGGATGGGGAGCACCGCCCCGTCCTGGCGGGGGTCGAGGAACTTGTTCGAGTGCCACCCGGTCGCCGCCGGCCCGGTCTCCGCCTCCCCGTCGCCCACCACGCAGGCCACCACCAGATCGGGGTTGTCGAACGCCGCCCCGAAGGCGTGGCTGAGCGAGTAGCCGAGCTCCCCGCCCTCGTGGATCGATCCGGGGGTCTCCGGGCCGCAGTGGCTGGGGATCCCTCCGGGGAACGAGAACTGACGGAAGAGCCGGGCCAAGCCCGTGGCGTCCCGTCCGATGTGGGGGTAGAGCTCGCTGTAGGTGCCCTCGAGCCAGGTGTTGGCCACCACCGCCGGTCCCCCGTGGCCCGGGCCGCAGACGAACAGGACATCGAGGTCCAAGGTGGTGATCATCCGGTTGAGATGGGCGTAGATGAAGTTGAGCCCGGGGCTGGTGCCCCAGTGGCCGAGGAGTCGGGGCTTGATGTCCGCCGCGGAGAGGGGCCGTTGCAGCAGGGCGTTGTCCATCAGGTAGATCTGCCCGGCGGTCAGGTAGTTGGTCGCCCGGAAGTAGGCGTCGAGCCGTTCCAGCTCGCCACCCGCCAGTGGGCCACGGGATTCATCTGAGTCGGTCACCGGCATCTCCTCGGATGGGTCCGCTGGGTCGGCACGCCACGGCTCAGGGATGAAGCACCACCTTGATGGCGTCGGCCTCGCGATCGCCGGCTACCCGGAACGCCTCGGTGGCATCGTCCAACGGGAAGTGGTGGGTGACGATGGTCTCCTGGAGGTCGGGGACCTCACCCAGCATCCGGGCGGCGTGCTCGAATTCGGATACCCCGTGGTAATGGCCGTAGGTGAACGCCGGCACCAACGTGAGCTCCTTCATCTGGAACCCCAGGCCCACCGTCACCGGGTCCCAGAAGTTGCCCAGGATGCCGACCGTGCCCCCCGGACGGGCGGACTCGACGGCCCTGGTGATGGAGCTCTGGGTGCCGGCGGCGTCGAGCACGATGTCGTAGTCGGCGCTGATGGTGTTGCTCGCCCCGAGGCGCTCGCCCGCCTCCATCCGCCGGCGGCGGTGGGCGACGAGGTCGACCTGGGCGCCGATCGAACGGGCAGCGGCGATGGCGCACAGCCCGATCGGCCCGGCCCCGATGACCAGGATGCGCATGCCCCCGACCACGCCGGCCCGGTTGACGCCGTGGAGGGCCACGGCCAGCGGCTCCACCAGGCTGGCCCGATCCAGCGGGACCCCGGGTGGGAGCGGTGTGGCGTTGCGGGGATCGACCCAGATCTCGTCGGCCAGCCCGCCGTCGAGACTGACGCCGTACATGGCGCCGAGGGCGGCGGCGCACTGCTGCTCGTTGCCTGCTGCGCACCGGTCGCAGTGTCCGCAACTCACCGGCGGCAGGACCGCCACCGGGGTGCCGTCGTCCAGCGTGCCGCAGCATTCGTGGCCGAGGGTCACCGGCGACGGACCGTACGAGGCGAGGTGCAGGTCGGACCCGCAGATCCCCGAGCTGGTGACCGTCACCCTGACCTTGCCGGTGGGATCGGCGACGGTGGCGACCACCCGGATGCCGTCCTCCGTGCTGCGGACGCCGCGCACGGCCCTAACCCCCGAGCGCCCGGCGGCATCCGAGAGGGCCGGCGACCGGCAGGTCCCGAGCCCAGCTCATTGGTGACGGCGCCGCCGACGGGCGTCCCCCAGCACCGACGGCTTCCACCCGGCGTCCTCGGGGTTGACGTTGGTGCCCGGGGCGACGATCTCGTCGATCCGGTCGAGCACCGCCGGCTCGAGGCGGACGTCCGGGGCCGACAGCTGCGGCTCGAGCTGCTCCATGGTGCGGGGCCCGATGATGGCGGCGCTCACCGCCGGATGCTCCAGCACGAAGCCCAGGGCCAGCTCGATCAAGCTCAGCCCGGCCTCGTCGGCCAGCTTCGACAGCTCGATGACCAGCTCCAGCTTCCGCCGGTTGGCTGGGATGTCGAGGTCGTAGCGGCCGGGGACCCGCTGGGCCCGGCGGCTGGTGTTGTCCTTGCCCTCGCCGAAGCGGCCGGACAGCCAGCCTCCGGCCAGGGGGCTCCACGGGATGACGCCCAGGCCGTACTGCTGGGCTACCGGCAGGACGTCCCGCTCGATGCCCCGGACCAGGATGGAGTAGGGCGGCTGCTCGGTGCGGAACCGCTCGCGCCCCCGCCGCTCCGCCACCCACTGGGCCTCGACGATCTGCTCAGCCGGGAACGTCGAGCTGCCGAAGTACCGGATCTTGCCGGCGTGGACCAGGTCGCTGAGCGCTCCGAGGGTGTCGTCGACGTCGACCGTCTCGTCCGGCCGATGGACCTGGTACAAGTCGATCCAGTCGGTGCCGAGCCGACGGAGGCTGTCCTCGCACTCGGCGATGATCCACCGGCGCGAGCTGCCCTGGGCGTTGGGGTCGTCGCCCATCGGCGCGTGCGCCTTGGTGGCCAGCACCACCCGGGACCGGTCCACCGAGGACAGCGCCTTGCCGACGATGGTCTCCGACTCGCCGGCCGAGTACACGTCGGCGGTGTCGATGAAGTTGATACCGGCGTCGAGGGCGCGGTGGATGATGCGGATCGAGTCGTCGTGGTTGGGATTGCCCCAGGCCCCGAACATCATGGCTCCGAGGCAGAGCGGGCTGACCTTGACACCGGTGGTTCCGAGGGTGCGGACCTTCATGCTCCAACCCTACGGCAGCCGTCGGTCCGATCGTCCACCCGTCCGGCTCGCCGGGTCCGGGGCCGTGACCTGCTTCGGGTACAACGTGCCCGGGTCGCCGTCGTCGACCGTGAGATCGTGTGGGTGTGAAGGAGATCGACAAGCGGATGCGACATCTCGAAAAGGCAGTGGCTGCCGAGCTGTCCCGGTCGCAACGGCGCTGGTTCGACGCTCACCTGGCTGCCGGGCGCCCCGGGCAGGCGCTGACGTCCCTCGCCCGATGGACGGCGGCATCGGGATCGACCATCCCACCCGAGGTCCGGGGCCAGTTCGCTTCGATCGCCGCCTCCTTGGAGATGGAGGGGCTGGTGATGCCGATCCTCGATGCCGGGGACGGCTGCGCGCACCGCCGGATCGACCCGCCGACCGGAGTCGGGGCGCCGCCGGCCACCGACGCTGACGTGCCTGTTCCGGCGGGACCGCCGCCCGCCGCCGCCGGCCCGCCACACGGCAAGGCCGGCTTCGACGTCCCGCTCGCCCGGTTCGAGGAGTTCGTCTCCGATGCGATCGACTCGGTCCCCGACCGGCTCCGCATGGCCATGGACAACGTGGTGGTCATGGTGGAGGAGGAGGCCGAGGGTCCTCCGCTCTTCGGTCTCTACGTCGGGGTGCCGCTGACCAAGCGGACCAGTTGGGGCTCGGCTCCCGATCGGATCTTCATCTATCGGCGGACGATCTGTGCGCACAGCCGCACCGAGGACGAGGTCCGGGACCAGGTGCACCGCACGGTCGTCCACGAGATCGCCCACCACTTCGGGATCAGCGACCCCCGGCTGAGGGAGCTGGGCTGGTGAGCCCGCACCCGGTCGCCCCGACGGCCGAACCCGACTGACCACCGACCTGACCAGGGAGGCTCACGTGCCCGACTACCCGCAGCCGATCGTCCCCGTGGACCACATCGAGCCGGTGCCGCGCCGGGTGCGTGCCACGGTCGCCGGTCGGGTGGTCCTCGACACCGTCCGTGCCCTCTACGTCTGGGAGCAGCCCGTCTACCCGCGGTTCTACGTGCCACGGGCCGATGTCGACGCCACCGTGCTGGTCGACGAGGATCGTACCGAGCGTCTGCACCGGGGGACGGCGCGCCTGCACGGGATCCGGGTCGGCGACGTCCATCGCGCCGGTGCCGCCCGGGTCTTCGGCGCCGACGCCCTGGGGGGGCTGGCCGGGACGGTCCGATTCGAGTGGGAGGCACTCGATGCCTGGTTCGAGGAGGACGAGGAGGTGTTCGTCCACCCCCGCAGTCCCTACACCCGGGTCGACGCCCTGCGTTCGACCCGACGGGTTCGGGTGGAGCTCGAGGGCGTGGTGCTGGCGGAGTCGCCGTCACCGGTGATGGTGTTCGAGACCGGGCTCCCCACCCGGTTCTACCTCGATCGCACCGCTGTGGACTTCGACCACCTGGTCGCCAGCGACACGGTAACCGCCTGCCCGTACAAGGGACGAACCACCGGCTACTGGTCGGTGGCGGTCGGCTCCGGCGTCCACCCCGACCTGGCCTGGTCGTACGGCTTCCCCACCCGGCAGCTCCTGCCCATCGCCGGGTTGGTGGCGTTCTACGACGAGCGGGTCGACGTCTTCGTGGACGGCGAGCCACGCCACCGGCCTTCGACGCACTTCTTCCGGTGAGCCGGCCGGCGGCCTCTCCGACGTCGGGGTGTCGGTGATGGGGGGGCGTCCCCGGACCGCACGGGCCCGGTATCGGATCGAGCGCTTACTGCTTTCTGGGGGTGGGTGACACCGCCGACGTCCCCTGACCATCAGCGGAGCGGCGGAGCTCGGTCCACACCGTCTTCCCGCCGGACGGATCGGTCTCGACCCCCCACTCGGTGGCCAGCGTCTGGACCATGGCCAGACCCCGCCCCGCCTCGGACAGGGGCGGCGGATGGGCCACCTCGGGGTCGCCACGGCCATCGTCGTGCACCTCCACCCGGAGGTGGCCGTCGACGCGGGCCACGGTGACACGGACCTCGTGCTCGGCGAACTCGACGGCGTTCGCCACCAGCTCGGACACGATCAGTTCCGTGTCGTCGAGCACGTCCTCACAGCCGCTCCGACGCAGGACTGCCCCCACCACATGACGCGACCTCGACACCTCGGCGGCGTCCGGGCGGAGCACCAGATCCGCCAGCACCTTCCGTTCCGTCCCGGTTGTGGTCGTGGGTTCCATGCTCGTCAGTACCTATACCCATCGGACGACGTGGTACTCCCGGTGCGGTTCACCGACGAACGACGTCCGCCGTACCTACTATCGGCGACGATCGGCCCCAGCTGTAGCCGTGGGCGGCCGGCCCGTGCCTACACTTCGGGCAGGGCCCCGGGTCCCGGCAGGGGGAGGACGATGACCAGCATGCAGACCAGGTTCAGCGAGGACGAGCTGCTGAGCGACCTCGAGATCGCCGAGCCGCTGATCGCCGGCGGCGTCCGCTGCCACGGCGGCTTCGACGCCGACGGGGCCTACGTTTCGCCCCGCACCCGGTTCCGGTGGCCGGCCATCCGGGCCTGGGAGGAGCAGCGGGTCGAGCAGTTCGGCACGCCGATCCTCGACGTGCCCCTCGGCACTTGGCCCGAGCACTTCCCCAACGTCGCTCAGTCCAAACTCCTCCTGCGCCACGGGGTCACCGCCCCCACTGTCGGTGAGCTGACCCGTATCGGCACCGTCGAGGGTTTCGGGGGAATGCTCCGGACCGTGGCGGTCCCCGACTTCTCCCGCTGCTTCGCCGAGGAGGTCGACGGGACGGCCATCGCCCACATCGACGGAGGCCTGTTCGAGGCCCACGCCCGCGACGAGGCCGGCTTCGGAGGGCTCGCCGGCCACGACCGCATGTGGTTCGTGGCCCGCGACATCGCCTTCGAGGATCCCGACGCCGAGGACCAGACCGCCCGGATGCTGCTCCGGATGGGCATCGGCACGCCGTCGGGGGGACCGGTCCCGCCGCCCCCGCCCCGGGCCCTTCCCGACGACATCGACCCCACCCTCGAGATGGCGGTGGGCCGGATGATCGGCCTCCTCCTCATCGAGATCTCCGCCTTCCACGGGTTCCGTTGGGCCGAGGAGGTCCTGGGCGACGGCGACCTGGTGGCGGGCGACGGCCGGGCTGCCGCTCTCGTCTCCTGCATCCGTTCGGACGAGACGCCACACGTCGCCTGGCTGCGCACCGCCCTCTCGGAGATGCGCGACCGGACCTGGGTGGGCACGGGGGGACGCACCCATGCCGGTGAGGCGATGGTCGGTGCCTTGTGGGAACGGGCCCTGCGGAGCTCGGTGGAGCTCCGGCGCTCCGAGCAGCTGCAGCTGGTGATGAGCGAGATCGACCAGTCGCTGGCCGGCCGGCCCGACCGGGACGACCTGGTGGAGGAGATGCTCAGCCTCGGATCGGTGGTCCGGCTGGACGACGGCACCCTGGCCGATGGCCCGCGCCCGCCGGCTGGGATCTGATGAAGTTCGGCATCTTCTACGAGCACCAGCTGCCCCGCCCGTGGGCACCGGACAGCGAGCAGCAGCTGATCAACGACGCCCTCGACCAGATCGAGCTGGCCGACAGGCTGGGGATCCAGTACCTGTGGGAGGTGGAGCACCACTTCCTCGAGGAGTACTCCCATTCGAGCGCCCCCGAGGTCTTCCTGGCGGCGGCCAGCCAGCGCACCGAACGGATGCGCATCGGTCACGGGATCGTCCAGACCGCTCCCGCCTACAACCACCCGGCCCGGGTGGCCGAGCGCATCGCCATGCTGGACCTGGTCTCCAACGGCCGGGTGGAGTTCGGGTCCGGGGAGTCCTCCTCCGAGGCCGAGCTGCGGGGGTTCGGCATCGACCCGGAGGTCAAGCGGGCCGCGTGGCTCGAGGGGCTCGAGGTGGCCGTCCGCTGCATGACCGAGACACCCTTCGGCGGCGTCGACGGCACCTTCGTGCAGATGCCGCCTCGCAACGTGGTGCCCAAGCCGGTACAGACCCCCCATCCTCCCCTGTGGGTGGCCTGCAGCCGGCGCGACACCATCCTGCTGGCCGCCGAAAAGGGTATCGGGGCCCTCAGCTTCGCCTTCATCGAGCCGGAGGATGCCCGCCAGTGGGTGGAGGACTACGGCGCCGTCCTGCGGGAGCGTTGCGTGCCGGTGGGCCTGTCGGTCAACCCCCAGGTCGCCTGCGTGACCCCCATGATGTGTGCCCGGGGGGAGGACGACGCCATCGCCCGGGGGCTCGAGGGCGCCAACTTCTTCGGCTACTCCCTGGCCCACTACTACGTCTTCGGTGACCACGTGCCGGCCACCACCGATGTCTGGCGGGAGTTCCAGGAGCGCCGGGGGAAGATGGGCTACTCGCCCGAAGCGGCGCTGGCCAACCGGCAGGAGACGTTGGGGGCCACAGTGGCGTCGGGGGACGAGACGGGGCTGCGGGGCGCCACCGGGACCCCCGCCCAGCTGCGGGAGTTCCTGCGTCGGTACGAGAAGGCCGGCATCGACCAGCTCATCTTCGTGATGCAGGCCGGTCGCAACCGGCACGAGCACATCATGGAGTCGATCGAGCTGTTCGGGACCGAGGTGCTGCCCGAGTTCCTCGAGCGCGACGAGACGGCCTCCGCCGCCAAGGCGGCGGCGTGGAAGCCGCACATCGAAGCGGCGATGGCCCGCCGCCAACGCGTCGAGCCGACCATGCCGGCAGGGTACGTGATGCGGGCCATCCCCAAGCAGATGGTGGCCGCCATGGACAGCCCCCCGGCCGAGCAGTGGCTCGAGTCCCTGGCCGACAAGCAGGCGGCCGGCATCCGCGACGAGGAGTTCCAGCGGCTGGTGGACGGCTGAACCGGCCAGGCCCCCCGGGGGATCGGTCAGCCGACGGCCCGATGGACCGACACCACGTACGTGCCTTCCCCTGGGAACGGGGCCCGCTCCCAGGTGCACCACCGCTCGGCCAGGGTGAGACCGACACCGGCGCAGTGCCGGTCGTACTCCTCCACCGGGTAGCCGCGGCCCAGCTGGAAGCCGGCCACCAGCGCCCCGCCCGGTCCCACGTGCCGCCCGCACCCGGCCACCAGTGCCGCCCGGGTGCCGTCCGGGGCGAACAGCGGGACGTTCCCCGCCATCACCACCACGTCGAACCGGCGACCGAGGTCGAGGGTGGCCAGGTCCTCGGTCCACCACTCGAGGTCGGGCCGGAGGCGGCGGGCGGTGGCCACCATCGACGGGTCGCGGTCGGCGCCCACGACGGTGACGCCGCGGTCGGCCAGCTCGATGGCCACCCGACCGGTCCCGCACCCGGCGTCGAGCACAGTGGCGGGGCCGAGGGCGCTGACGAAGTCGGCCTCGCCGTGGACGTGGACGCCCGAGCCGGCCAGGTCGTCGAAGCACTGCTGGTAGCGGTCACCGTCCCATCCCACCGTGGCATCATCGCGTGCCCACCCGGCCGGCCGGTGCCGGGTGACCGTCGCCGGCGTCCGGAGTGGGAAGATCGGGGCCGCATGGAGACGAGCCACGAAGCCACCCCACCCACCGAGGAGCAGTTGCACCGATGACCGACGGACCGGGGAACGCCGACACCGAGCCCAACCCGCGGCGGACCATCGACGCCCTGTCCGCCGAGCGCCGCTCGAAGCGTGACTTCCTCCGCCAGCACGGGATCGATCCCTACCCGTCGCGGTTCGACCGGACCCACACCACCGCCGAGATCCGGGCCGCCCACGGCGACCTCGAGGCGGACGCCCGCTCCGGCCAGGTGGTCAGGGTGGCCGGGCGGATCGTCAGCATCCGCGGTCACGGCAAGCTGGTCTTCGCCACCCTGCAGGACGTCACCGGGGCCATCCAGCTGCTCGTCCCGAGGAGCAACCTCAGCGATCACGGACTGGCCGTCCTGGACAAGGCCGACCTGGGCGACTGGGTGGGGGCGGTCGGCGAGGTGGTGGTGTCCAGGCGGGGCGAGCTGTCGGTGGAGCTCACCGAGCTGGTCCTGCTGTCCAAGGCGCTGCGCCCGCTCCCCGACAAGTGGCACGGGCTGCACGAGGCCGAGATGCGCTACCGGCAGCGGGAGGTCGACCTGCTGGCCAACGACGACAGCCGCAAGGTGTTCGGCATCCGGTTCAAGGCCGTGGCGGCCATGCGCCAGGTGCTGGTGGACGACGACTTCGTGGAGGTGGAGACGCCCATCCTCCAGTCCCAGGCCGGGGGCGCACTGGCCCGCCCGTTCCTCACCCACTCCAACGCCCTCGACATCGACCTCAGCCTCCGGATCGCCCCCGAGCTCTACCTGAAGCGGCTGGTGGTGGGTGGCTTCGAGCGGGTCTTCGAGATCGCCCGGAACTTCCGCAACGAGGGGGTCGACACCCGCCACAGCCCGGAGTTCACCGCCCTGGAGGCGTACCAGGCCTTCGGTGACTACACCGACGGGATGGACCTGACCGAGCGGCTGGTGGCGGCGGCCGCCCAAGCATCCACCGGGCGGATGACCTTCGCCACCCCGGGCGGCGGGGTCGACCTGACGCTCCCGTGGCCCCGGCAGGATCTGCTGGGCCTGGTGGAGGAGGCGGTCGGGCACCGGCTCCATCCGTCCGACCCGGTGGAGGACGTCCGGGACGCCTGTGACACCCTTGGTGTGCCCTATGAGCAGGCCTGGGGGTCGGGGAAGCTCATCTTCGAGATCTACGACCGGGTGCTGCTGCCGAAAACGCTGGGACCGGTCTTCCTCACCGGGTTCCCGGTGGAGGTCTCCCCGCTGGCCCGCCATCAGGTCGGCGACGACACCATGACCGACCGCTTCGAGCTGGTCATCGACGCCAAGGAGTACGCCAACGGCTACAGCGAGCTGAACGTGCCCGAGGAGCAGGACGAGCGCTTCCGGTACACCGCGGCGGCCGCCGCCGCCGGCGACTTCGAGGCGCACCCGGCCGATCGGGCCTTCGTCCGGGCACTGGAGTACGGGCTGCCCCCGACCTCGGGCATCGGCCTGGGGGTCGACCGGCTGGTGATGCTGCTGGCCGAGGTCGACGCCATCCGGGACGTGATCCTCTTCCCGATGCTGCGCCCCGAGGTGCCGGAGTGACCGGTCCCGGTCCGGCTCACCGCCGGGTGGTGGACGTCGACTTCGGCGTGGTGGTGCTGGCGGCCGGGGGTGTCGGTGCGGTGGGGTAGGCGGAGGACATGGTGAAGAAGTCCCGGGACCAGTAGGACTGGAAGTAGCGACCGGCCCCGCCCTCCATCTCCGGGAGGAGCAGCGACCCGTTCTGCGGGGTCGCCGGCCCGTAGGGGGACGAGGGGGTGTAGAAGGAGTAGTTGACCCAGTCGGTGTTGATGTCGAGCTCCATGGCCCGCACGGCGCCCGCTCTGACCAGCAGGTTCGCCAGGTCGGTGATGTTCAGCCCGGGTCCCCCCACGTAGACCAGGGCACCGTTGGCGGTGACCCCCAGTCCCGACCGGTAAACGTAGACGGCGTTGCCGAGCGTGAACCCCCACCGGCTGGTGTCGTTGGCGTTGAGCCCGGGGACCGGCTGGCCCCCGTCGACGATGAGGTCGAGGTTCTGGCGGACGGCCACCACGTTCGGCGTGAGGGTGGCGTCGCGCCCCCACTCGGCCACCGTCATGGTCCCGTTGTCGTAGATGACAGCCGAGGCCGCCCCCACCCGCAGCGGCACCAGCGTCTTGCCGTCGGTGTAGTAACCGCCGGCGGCGGTCGACATGAGGAAGCCGGCGTTGAACGCCGACACCAGGCTCGGGGCGGCCGTGGCGGGGACGGGGGCGGAGTGGACGAAGGGACCGCCGCCGGGGATCTGGCTGCCGGAGTAGAGGGTGGCGTGCAGCAGGGTGGTGTCCATCCAGGCCACCCCCGCCACGTAGCTGGTGTGGGTGGCGTCGGGGCGCAGCTCGGCGGTGTAGAGGGCCGGGACGCCGTCGACCGGTCGCCCGGCGGCGGACCAGACGCCCTCGCCGGGCAGGGCCGGTGAGGCGATCGGTGCGATGTCGGCCGGCGCCGGCAGGTGGGGCGGTGGCGGTGCCACCGTGGAGGTCGTCGAGGTGGAGACTGGCACCTTGATGGCGCCCCTGGGGACGGTCCCGCCCACCTTGGGGGCGTGGTGGGTGTACCAGAGGTTCTCGATCTTGTTGACGATGGTGGCGCCGCCGTTCTCCCGGGCCCACTCGGCGAACCGGGCACTCATCGAGCTCCCGTAGGCCGGGTTGGTCAGGGTGCTCCCGAGGGAGATCGCCAGCCAGATCAGGAAGCCGGCCAGCACCACCCCGCAGACCACCAGGATGCGCCGTCGCCGGCGGGTCCGCCGGCGCCAGGCGTGCAGGCGGCGCCCCGGCCCGTCGGGCGTGCCGGCCGGTTGGTCGGGATCGGGCGGCGTGGGCCGCTCCAGCACGGAGGTCTTTCGGGTCTCGTCCATGGAACGGTCACCATCCTCCACGGTGCACCTGACGGGAGGGTGAAGCGGGGCTGGACTCCTGTGCCGGGGGGCGGTACGCCAAGGTATCGACGTTACCGGCGCCCGGCGACTACCGTCGGTCGGCCTCCGGACGACGACCTGGCGCTGCACTGCCGACCGGTGCCGGCGCCTTCAGGGCCCGGCGGACCACAGGCGGAGCTGGCGCCCGCCCTGCCCGGTCAGCCGGTGGTAGCCGGGTAGCTCGTCCATCGGGGTGTCCAGGTAGACCTTGGCCTCGGGGGGCTGGGCGAACCGGCCGTGGCTCCAGCGGATCTCGACGTGCCCGGCCACCGTGCCCGGGCGTCGGCCTCCCCGGCGTGACCGGTACTCGGCCCGCCAGTCCACCCGGGGCTGGCCGGCGACTCCCGGGACGATGGCGAAGTCGAGCAGCTCGAACCCGTCGCGCCAGTCCCAGGGGCTGGCGATCCGGTACTGGACGGGGGTCCCGGTCCGCCGGTCCATCCCCAGGACGAAGTACGGCGCGCTCCCGATCCGCAGCAGCCGCCACAGCATGAGGTCGCCACCGGTACCGGTGGCCTCGAGGGCGTCCGACCAGCGCGCCGCCGAGGCGGCGCTGACCGTCCGGCACAGGTCGGCGTAGGCGGCCCTCGTCCCCGGGTCGGGGAAGGTGCGCCCGGCCAGGGCCGTCCGCAGAGCCCGGTGCTGGTCGCGGGTGCACGCCGCCGGTGCGTCGGGGAGGCCGGTGAGCCCGGTGGCAACCAGGCAGCGGGCGTACAGGGTGCCGAACTCGCCCGGCGCCACCTGGTGATACCAGTCATCCCGGTCCCAGCTCCCCGACGTGGCCAACAGCCCGTCGAACAGGCGGCCGGGCGAGGTATTGGCCAGGATGTCCGAGTCGTACTTGCAGCTGACCAGGTAGACGTGGTCGATGCGGAGGTCGATCGGCGCCACCTCGTCTCCGGGCGGGCGACGCCCGCCGGTCCACTCGACGAGCGCCGGCGTGCGGCCCCGCAGGCCTTCGGGGGCATCGAGCATGGCCCGGCCATTGGCGAACGCCGTGTCGAGCTCGGCCGCCAGGGTGCCCCGTTCGTGGATGGCGGCCAGGTCGTCCCAGGTGGCGGCGTCGATCTGCAGTTCTGCCCGGCGACGGGCCAGGGCGGTGGTGAGGTCAGGGTCCCCGAGCGTCCCGAGGGCGGTCCCCAGCTCGGTGGCACGGGTGCGGTCATCGGACACGGGTGGCTCCCCGTGCGGTCCGGTGCGTCACGTCCCGGGCTGGTCCCCGCGGCCGAGGGCGCGGAGCTCCGCCATGCCCTCGGGGTCGAGCAGCTCGACGACCAGGCGCACCGGGCCGGTGCCATCGGCCGACCGGACCGCTTGCAGCGCCTTGCCGGCGGCCGACCGTCCGGCGGGGGCCTCGGTGGTGAGCAGGACGAGGGGGCCGAGGTCGTTACGGTCGGGCCCGGCGCGTCGGGCCTGGTGGAGGACGCTGGCCTTGCCGAGCGACCGCCAGAGCACATCGGTCCGGGTCAGCCCGGGCCGGGAGCTCGAGTACGCACCGGACAGGTCGAACAGCCAGGTGCGCCCGGCACCGTCCCGGGCCCGGAAGGACACGTCGACACCGAGATCGCGCACCACCACGTTCCGCTCGATGTCTTCGAAGCCACAGGCGGCCAGCGCCGCCACGGCCACGTCACGTGCCTTCTGCCCGGCGGCGACCGACCGCGCCTCCGTTCCGTCGGCCCCATCGTCGGCGGTCGGGGATGGGGGCACCACCACCCGCCGGGTGGACGGGGTGCGCTCGGCCCGGGCGTCGGCCACCCGCCGCTCGGCCAGGGCCACGTAGGCCTCGTCGGTGTCGAACCCGAGGTAGTGGCGCTCGGTGCGGACGGCGGCCACCGCGGTCGATCCCGACCCCATGAAGGGGTCGAGGACCAGGTCGCCCCGGTAGGTGTAGAGCTCGATGAGCCGGCGCGGGAGCTCCACCGGGAAGGGGGCCGGGTGGCCGATGCGGGTGGCGGACTCGGTGGGGATGTCCCACAGGTCGGTGGTGGCGTCGACGAAGTCGTCCATGGTCATCGACCCCTCGTTGGGCAGCCCTCGCCGGGCCCGTTGCTGGGGGGTGACAGCCCGGTCGAAGCGACCCTTGGATGCGACCACCACGCGCTCGGTGATGTCGCGCAGTACCGGGTTGCCGGGCCGTTGGTAGGTGCCCCAGGCGCAAGAGCCGCCGGCGGCGCGGCTCTTCTGCCAGATGATCTCCCCCCGCAGCAGGTATCCGAGGGACTCGAGGATGTCGATGACATCGCGGGACAGCGACCGGTACGGCTTGCGTCCCAGGTTGGCCACATTGACGGCGATCCGTCCCCCGGGCTCGAGCTTGGTGAAGCACTGGGCGAACACCGCGTGCAGCATGGAGAGGTACTCGTCGTAGTCGGCGGGGATGTGCCCGACCCCGAGCGCCGTCTCGTACTCCTTGCCGGCGAAGTACGGCGGCGAGGTCACCACCAGGGCCACGGACCCGTCGGTGATGTCGGCGTGGCGGTCCATCTCCCTGGCGTCGCCCACCCGGATCACGTCGGTGTCGGCCGGATCGGACACCACCTCGTCGTCCGAGACCAGGGGAGGCGTGAACCGGGCATAGAAGCCGGAGGCATCGTGGCTCTCCCGCCGCCCGACGCCGAAGGCCGACGTGGTGGTCGACGCCCGGCGAGGCATGGCCCGGTCGGGTTCCACGGCGGTCACCGGGCCGCTCCGGTCTGGGAAGGCACCCCGGGCGGGCGGCCGCCGCCCGCCCGATCGATCGGAGAGGTTGGCACGGGGAAGAGCATACGGAAGGGCTATGTCACCACGCCCCGGCGCCGACCGCCGGAGCGTGGTGTCCACATGGGGTGAGACTAGCGGTACGGTGCACCTGACCAGGGGATGCACCGGGGCCCGATGGCTCTGCCCGCCCCTGCTGCGAGCAGGCCGGGCTGGCCTGAAACACCCTCGGTAGGGAAAGTTCACCACTCTACGTGCGTGACGTACTACTGAGCGAGGTAAGGGAGTACGGTAGAGGGATGGATTGATTATCGGCACGGAGGGGTCCGATGGATAAGCATGCAAGTGTCACGCTCACAGACTTCAGCGCCAGGCTGGGCAAGACCAGACCTGGAGTGCCGAAGGTGCCGAACGGCGCCGGCGGCGGCTCGAACGGCGGTCGCCTCTACGGGGGGCTGACCGTCCTCGAGCGCCGGGCGGTCCGACGAAAGCGTCTTCTCGATGCCGGCCTGGACCTGTTCGCCGGCTCGGGGTACGCCTCGGCCACCATCGAAGGGATCTGCGCCAGCGCCGGGGTGACGGCCCGACACTTCTACGAGGAGTTCGGGTCCCGGGAGGAGCTGCTGAAAGCGGTCTTCGACCGGTCGGTGGACACCACCATCCTCGAGGTCACCGAGAAGGCCGCCGCGAGGGCCACCGTTGCCCCAGACTTCGAGTCCCAGGTACGTGAGGGCGTCAACACCTTCGTCCACGCCTTCCTCGACGACCCGCGGCGGGCCCGGGTGGTGTGCATCGAGTCGGTGGGGGTCAGCGCCGACATGGAGGCCCACCGGCGCCGACACTTCCACCGGTTCTCGGACCTGTTGCAGGTCGAGGCCGACCGGATGTCCGATCACCAGGGCACCTCGCCCGTGGAGTTCGTCCTGACGACCAGGGCGCTCGTGGGCGGGACCGCCGAGCTCATCGTGGACTGGCTGCTCGAGCCCGACCCGGCGCCGCTGGACGTGGTGGCCGAGGTCCTCGCCAACCTCTTCCTGGCGGTGATCTCCTACAACTAGCCAGCGGGTCAGACTCCGGACAGGTGCTCGGAGATCGACTCGCCGACCACCACGCACTGGGAGGTCGACACGCAGCTGACTCCTGTCAGTGACTGGGAGGTGGGCACCACGGTCGAGCGCGCCCAGGCCTGCTGGACCGGTCCGGTGAAGACCATCACCCCGGCGGCCGGCGTGGTGGCCACGCTGTCGCCGACGGCCACGCACGTGTAGTCGGCCACGCACGACACGTCGGTCAGCCCGGCGATGGTGGCGGCAACCGCCTGGTTGACCCAGGTGACGCCGCCGTCGTCGGTGGTGAGGAGCAGCCCACGGCCCGACCGGGTGGCGCCCCCGATGGTCGCGGTGGTCCCGACCACCGTGCACCGCACCCCGGCGTCACCGGCGCCGGGCGGTGCTGCCAGCGTCGTGGTGGTGGGTGCCGCGGCAGTGGTGGTGGTGGCGCCCGTGGTGGTGGGGGCGCCCGTGGTGGTGGCGCCTGCCGTGGTAGTCACGGTGGTGGCGCCCGTGGTGGGCGTCGGGAGCTGGCCGGCTTCGCCCACCGGACCGGCCACGCACGACACGCTGTCGAGGTAGCCGGCCTGGGCGGGGATCGGGAGGGTGAGCCAGCTGGCACCGCCGGTCGTCGTCTCGATCACCGTCCCGACCGCATGGTCGGCGTCGATCAGGATGTCGCCCGTCGCCCAGCAGTGGATGGCGTCGGTGCAGCTGAGGCGCCGGACACCACTCACCCCAGCCGGCAGGACCCCGACCTGGTTCCACGCCGAGCCGGCGGCCACGGACGCGAAGGCGGCATCGCCTGCGCCGGTGGACCCGATGGCCGTGCACCCGGCACCGGTGAGGCACTCGACGGCGGTGAAGTCGGTGACGGTGGCCGGGATGGCCGTCTGCACCCAGGTGACGCCTCCGTTGACGGTGGCCACGGCGACGCCCACGTTTCCCTGTCCCTCGCCCACGGCCACGCACTGTCGCACGCCACTGCAGGCCACTGCCGAGAGGTAGCCGACCGTCGGCGGGATCGGCTGATCGGCCCACGAACCGCCACCGTTGGTGGTGGCGATCACGGCCGCCCCGTTCGGCGCCCCGCCGGTGCCGACGGTGGAACCAACGCCCCAGCAGTCCGACGTGGTGGTGCAGGTGGTGGCCACGATCGAGTTCACCGGGGACGGGAGGGCCACCGGCACGATGGCGCCCGACCACGGCGAGCCGGCGGTGAAGACGTAGGAGGTCTGGGTGGGGGCGGAGCTCGCCGATCCGAGCCCTGCCTGCCCGCTGGAGCACGCCGCCGCGCCGACTGACAGGACGGCCACGGCGAGCCGGGCCACCCGGCGTCCCGAGCCTCGCCCGTGGGTTCGGCACCGAGCGGATGTCATCGATGGCGGCGTGGTCGTCTGATCGGTCGGCGGGAGGGCCTCGGCCCCCTTCACGTGGCGCCGCGCCCCAACCATTGGGACGTTCGGCTCATCGCACCTTGATGACGTCGGTCTTTGCCACCTTGTCGTGGAATCCCTGCCGGCGACTGTCCCACAGGGGCGAGAGGGCGGCGACGATTGTGTAGAGGAATGCCAGCACCGACAGCAGACCACCGATGATGGGAATCCACGACACCGCGATCCCCGGAGCCAGTACGAGGATCCGGATAGCCCCTCGCTGCGTGCCGATGGGACCCCCGGTCGACTGGTCGCGCACGGCGATGCCGAGCGCCATCTGGCCGACGGTCTGGCCCTTCTCTCCGCCGGTCAGGTAGGCGAAGTAGGCGAGCTCGATGGCCGCGAAGATGATGCCGACGATGAACGCCCCCACGACGAAGCTGCTCCTGTAGACGCCGCCGGATCCGACAGCGATGGCCAGGATGATGTAGAAGGGGATGGCCAGGATGAGACCGTCGATGATGATGGCCACCAGGCGCTGCCACCACTCGGCCAGGGGGCGCCCCTGCGCGTCGGTGGGGCCGGGCACGTAGCCGTAGGCGCCGGCGGGAGGCGCCCCGTACGGCGGCACCTGCCCGTAGGCCGGTGGTTGCCCGTAGACCGGGGCCGCCGGCGGTTGCCCGTAGACCGGGGCCGCCGGAGGTTGCCCGTAGACCGGGGCCGCCGGAGGCGGGCTGAACGGCGGGGCAGCCGGCGGTGCAGCCGGCGGTGCCGGGTTGAACGGAGGCGCGGGGGTGACAGGGGGCTGGGCAGCCGGAGATGGTGGCGGGGGCTGCTCGTCCGGAGGTGGTGGGTTGGTATCGGTCATGGTCGAACCCGCTGCTTTCTCATCGGTCGATCAGCGCTACCCCGCGGGAAGCGTTTCCCGCGCGCACGTAGGTCCGATTGTTGCACGTGATGCCCGATGCCGGGCGGATTCGTGGCCGGCTGCACGCATCTGGCGACGCTGGCCGTCTACCGTGGGTCGACGGTGACGCAACCCCCCTCTGACTCCTCTGCGGCCGGCGGGCCGAACGAGAGGAGCCCCACGTGAACGTCGTCGATATCGTCCTGCTGGTGGTGGTGGCCATCGCCGCCATTCAGGGCCTCCGGCTGGGCGCCATCCTCCAGGTCCTCACCTTCGGCGGGTTCTGGATCGGCCTGTGGCTGGGGGCCCTGCTGGCGTCGGTGACCGCCACGTGGGTGCACTCGGCCACCTCCAGGACGGTGGTCGCCCTCGTCACCATGCTGGGGTGCGCCGTGCTGCTGGCCGGCGTCGGGCGAATCGTGGGTTGGCGGCTCTTCCGGCGGGTCCACCGCGGGCGATTGGGCACGGTGGACTCGGCGTTTGGGGTGGTGGTGGCGGTGGTGGCGTCCCTGCTGGCGGCGTGGCTCATCGCCAGCACGCTGGTGAACAGCTCCTACGTGCGGCTCAACGCCGACATTGCCGGCTCCCGGATCATCCGGTCCCTCGATACCGTGCTCCCGGCCCCACCGTCCGTCTTCTCTCGGGTGCAGGGGTTCCTCTCGTCGGAGGGGTTCCCGCCGGTCTTCGCCCAGCTGGCCCCGGCGTCGGCCGGCCCGGTGGCGCTGCCGGCCGCCTCGCTGGTGCAGTCGGCGGCGGCGTCGGCCGGCCCGTCGACCGTCAAGATCGTCGGCTCCGGGTGCGGCGACATACAGGAGGGCTCGGGCTTCGTGGCGGCGCCGGGGCTGGTGGTGACCAACGCCCACGTGGTGGCCGGGATCGCCCATCCCGCCGTGGAGGACTCGTCGGGCGTCCATCAGACCACCGTGGTGCTCTTCGACCCGTCCTACGACCTGGCGGTGCTGCGGGTGCCGGATCTGACCGAGCGCCCCCTCGCCCTGGCTCCGGACGACGTGTCTCGCGGGGCGACCGGTGCGGTCCTCGGCTACCCGGGAGGGGGCCCGTTCACGGTGGTGCCCGCCGGGGTGATGGCCGACTTCTCCGCCGAGGGGCGGGACATCTACGGGCAGGGGCTGACCGTGCGTGACGTCTACGAGCTCCAGGCGGTGGTGCGCCCCGGGAACTCGGGCGGCCCGCTGGTCGAGCCCGACGGTCAGGTCATCGGCGTGGTGTTCTCCCGTTCCACCACCAACGGGGACATCGGGTACGCCCTGACCTCGCCAGGGGTGCTGTCCCGGGTGCAGCACGCCGAGGGGGCCACCGGCGCGGTCGGCACCGGCAGCTGCGTCAGCGACTGAGGCTGACCGCCGCCGGTGGCGGCCTGCCCACCATCACCAGATGCACCCGACTAGACATGAACGGATGACACTCCCGATCGAGGACTACGGCATCATCGGCGACCTCCACACGGCCGCCCTGGTGGGCCGGGACGGCTCCATCGACTGGCTCTGCCTCCCACGGTTCGACTCGGCGGCCTGCTTCTCCAAACTGCTCGGTGACGACGTCCACGGGTGCTGGAAGCTGGCCCCCAAGGGCGCCCGTCGCGCCACCCACCGCCGGTACCGAGGTGACTCCCTGGTGCTCGAGTCGGAGTTCGTCACCCCGCAGGGCACCGTGCGGGTGGTCGACTGCATGCCGATCCGCCAGCGCCATCCCGAGGTGGTCCGGCTGGTGGAGGGCGTGCGGGGCAAGGTCGACATGGAGATGGTCCTGACCATCCGGTTCGGGTACGGCCAGATCGTCCCCTGGGTGCGACGGCTGGACGGCACCCTCAGCGCCATCGCCGGCCCCGACGGGCTGTCCCTGTGGACCCCCGTCCACACCGAGGGCAGGGACATGTCGACGGTGGCCCGGTTCACCGTCACCGAGGGTCAGCAGATCCCCTTCTCGCTGTCGTGGTTCCCGGCCAGCGACGAGCCGCCACGGCCGGTCGACGCCGTCTACGCCATCGAGGACACCGAGACCTGGTGGCACCAGTGGGTCTCCCAGTGCACCTACGACGGCGACTACAAGGAGGCGGTGGTCCGGTCGCTGATCACCTTGAAAGCCCTGACCTACGAGCCCACCGGGGGGATCGTGGCCGCCGCCACCACGTCGCTGCCGGAGACCCTGGGCGGGGGGCGGAACTGGGACTACCGGTTCTGCTGGCTCCGCGACGCCACCCTCACCCTCGAATCGCTGATGCGGGGTGGCTTCTACGACGAGGCCATGGCCTGGCGCGACTGGCTGCTCCGGGCCATCGCCGGCGACCCGTCGCAGATGCAGATCATGTACGGCGCCGCCGGCGAGCGTCGCCTCGACGAGTGGGAAGTCGAGTGGCTGCCCGGCTACGAGCGCTCCGCTCCCGTCCGCATCGGCAACGCCGCCGCCGGCCAGTTCCAACTCGATGTCTACGGCGAGGTGATGTCCGCTCTGTACGAAGCCAGCCGTTCGGGGGACCCCATCCAGACGCCGGCCTGGGACCTCCAACGGGCCCTGATGGAGTTCCTGAGCGAAGGGTGGCGCGAGCCAGACGACGGGATCTGGGAGGTCCGGGGACCACGCCGTCACTTCACCCACTCCAAGGTGATGGCCTGGGTGGCCATTGACCGGGCCATCAGGACCATCGAGGAGTGCGGGGTGGAGGGTCCACTGGAGCAGTGGAAGACGACCCGCCAGGAGATCCACGACCAGGTCTGCGAGGAGGGCTTCAACGCCGACAAGGGCTGTTTCACCCAGTACTACGGTTCGGACGAGCTCGACGCCAGCTTGTTGATGATCCCGCTGGTGGGGTTCCTCCCGGCCCATGACCCCCGGATGAAGGCGACCATCGAGGCGGTGGAACGGGAGCTGCTGGACGGGGGCTTCGTGCTCCGCTACCGCACCGCCGACACCGGGGACGTCGACGGGCTCACCGGACTGGAGGGCGCCTTCCTGGCGTGCTCCTTCTGGCTGGCCGACTGCCTGACCCTGCTGGGCCGTCACGAGGACGCCCGCCAGATGTTCGATCGTCTGCTCGAGCTCCGCAACGACCTCGGGCTGCTGTCCGAGGAGTACGACGCGGTGGCTGGACGGTTGGTCGGCAACTTCCCTCAGGCGTTCTCCCACGTGTCTCTGGTCAACTCGGCGGCCAAGCTGAGCGGACACGGCAAGCCCACCGCCCCGGCCTCCACCTTCGCCGCCGCCCGGCGGGCGAGCGGTGGTTCGAAGTCCGGGGCCGGCACCCTCCACCGGGCGGGCCGCACCGCCCCGCACCGGATGGCCGGCCACGACGCCACCGGCTCCGCCCTCGACGCCGAGCCGGCGACAGGCGTCACCGCCGGCTCCACCACTGCCGCCGGGGAGACCGCCGCCAAGGACGCCGGCCCCGACCTGCGACCCCGGCCCACCAAGTAGCGACGCCGCCACCACGACCCACGATCCCCACCACCCGCACCCCGGAAGGACGACCGATGAAAGCACTGACCGTGGTCCCCCTGACCAAGGATTCCGCCCGTCTCGACGACATCGACGAGCCGCCCGAGTCGGACGGTGCACTGCTGGTGGCGACGCTCGCCGTGGGCATCTGCGGCACCGACATCGAGATCCTCTCCGGTGCGTACGGCTGGGCCCCGCCCGGGAAGGACCGGCTGGTGCTCGGGCACGAGTCGCTCGGCCGGGTGGTGGAGGCGCCGGCCGGCAGCGACCTGGCCGAGGGGGACCTGGTGGTGGGCATCGTCCGACACCCCGACCCGGTGCCATGCGCCAACTGTGCGGTCGGTGAGTGGGACTTCTGCCGGAACGGCCGGTACACCGAGCACGGGATCAAGGAGCACGACGGCTTCCTCTCCGAGCGCTACCGCATCCACCCGGAGTTCGCCGTCAAGATCGATCCGAAGCTGGGCATCCACGGGGTTCTGATGGAGCCGACCAGTGTGGTGGCCAAGGCATGGGAGCAGGTGGACCGGATCGGCTCCCGGGCCCACTGGGACCCCCAGTCGGTGGTGGTGACCGGTGCCGGCCCGATCGGGCTGCTGGCCGCCATGATCGGGGTGCAGCGAGGGCTCGACGTCCACGTGTTCGACCAGATGACCGAAGGGCTCAAGCCCGACGTGGTGGCCGAGCTGGGGGCGACCTACCACACCGGGTCCATCGAGCAGTCGGTGAAGGACGCCGACGTGGTGATCGAGTGCACCGGTGTCTCCTCGCTGGTCCTCGACGCCATGGAGCACATCGGCAACGGCGGGGTGGTCTGCCTGACCGGTGTGTCGTCGGGCGGCCACACGGTGAGCGTGGACGAGGGCTCGCTGAACCGGTCGATGGTCCTCGAGAACAACGTGGTGGTCGGCTCGGTGAACGCCAACCG
Source organism: Acidimicrobiales bacterium (assembly GCA_052143315.1). Taxonomy (GTDB): domain Bacteria; phylum Actinomycetota; class Acidimicrobiia; order Acidimicrobiales; family RAAP-2; genus DASZIT01. The sequence goes on from JBKQTE010000081.1 coordinate 36,778, forward strand.
TCGTCACTACCAGGCGGCGGCCGACAGCCTGGCCAAGGCCGACCCGGCGTGGCTCGGGAAGCTCATCACCCGGCGGGTACCGCTCGAGTCGTGGCACCAGGCGCTGGACCGCCACGCCGATGACGTGAAGGTGGTGATCGAGGTTCAGCCGTCATGAGCGGCGCCCACCTCCACCACCATCCCTACGACGCCGACGCTCCGGAGGAGCCCGGGTCAGGCAGGACCATCGCCGAAGGGGTGATCGAGCTCGACACCCTCCTCGGTGGGTGGGAGCGGGTGACCGCCGGCTACCTGATCGAAGGGCCCGAGCCGGTGCTGGTGGAGACCGGCAGCCAGAGCTCGGTCCCGGTGCTGCTGGCCCACCTCGACTCGTTGGGCCTGGGCCCGGACGACCTAGCCGGGGTGGTGGTCACCCACATCCACCTCGACCATGCCGGGGGCGTGGGGGACGTGGCCCGCGCCTTCCCCAAGGCCACCGTCTACGTGCACGAGAAGGGGGCCCGGCACCTGGCCGATCCGACCAGGCTGGTGGACTCGGCGGCGCGCGTGTACGGGCCCCTGCTCGACTCCCTCTACGGTCGGCTCGAACCAACCCCGGCCGAACGCCTGCACGTGCTGGAGGACGGCGAGGCCATCCGGGTCGGGCCCGCCCGGTCGTTGGTCGCCGTCGACTCGCCGGGGCACGCCAAGCACCACGTGGCCCTGCACGACTCGCTCAGTGGTGTCCTCTTCGCCGGCGACGCGGTGGGCGTCAAACTGCCCGATGCCGGGGTGCTCCGCCCGTCGACCCCGCCGCCCGACTTCGACCTCGACCAGGCGCTGCACTCGTTGGGGCGGTTCGCCGAGCGACGCCCCACCGGCATCGCCCTGGCCCACTACGGCCTTCTGCCCGATCCGGCCGACGTGCTGGAGGAGGCGGACGGTACCCTGCGGCGGTGGGCGGAGGTGGCCGAGGCCGCCTACCGGAACGGCGCGGACATCGCCGCCGCCCTGGCCGCCGCCTTCGAAGGGGACATGGCCGGCGTCCCCGACGAGCACCGCCGGAAGCTCGACGTCATGAACGGGGTCCACTCCAACGCCGCCGGTCTCCACCGCTGGCTGTCGACGCACCAGGCGCCAGCGGGCGACCACGCGCACTGAGGGCGTAGCCACCGGGCCGCACCACCCTCCGCGTTCCTGGAGCCACGGCGTGGGACCATTTCAACGTGCGATTCGCGCGGCCGGGGGGGCCGACGGGGGGACCGAACACGGCCAGGGGGCAGGGCCGGTACCAGCAGCCGGTCGGCTGGACGTTGGTGCGGGGGTACTGGACGCCCGCCGTGCTCGGTCTGCTGGCAGTGGCAGTGGCTGTGGCTGCCCGTACCGCACCGCCGGTGGCCTCCGGACCGGCGGCGCTGGTCGCCGCCCGGGTCACCCCGACCCCCAACCTGGCGGTCGGGCACAGGACGGTCGGCGGTGGGGCCGGGCAGGGGTTGGCAGTCACGGTGAACCCGGCGACCACCTCCACCACCGTGACCACCTCGGCCGACGTGGTGGCACCGCTCTCCCCGGTGACCTTCACCGCCACGGTGGCGCCGCCGGCGTCACCCACCGGGACGGTCGACTTCACCGACTACGGGACGCCCGTGGCCGGCTGCCAGGGCCTGCGGGTGTCGGCCACCCGGCCGGCCGTGGCCACCTGCACCCGGGTCTACGCCCAGCCCGGCACCCACCTCATCGCGGCCACCTACTCGGGCGACCTCTCCGACCGTCCTTCCCGGTCGCCGGCCGTCACCGTCTACGTATCGCTGTCCGACCAGTCGCACGGGTACTGGCTGGTGGCTTCCGACGGCGGCATCTTCGCCTTCGGCGACGCCGGCTTCCACGGCTCCACCGGCAGCCAGCACCTGAACCGGCCGGTGGTGGGCATGGCGGTCACCCCCGACGGCGAGGGCTACTGGCTGGTGGCCGCCGACGGCGGCATCTTCGCCTTCGGCGACGCCGGGTTCTACGGCTCCACCGGCTCGCTCACCCTCAACAGGCCGATCGTGGGCATGGCCGCCACGCCCGACGGCCGGGGCTACTGGCTGGTGGCCGCCGACGGCGGCATCTTCGCCTTCGGGGACGCCCGCTTCTACGGCTCGGCCGGCATCGTGACGCTGAACGCCCCGGTGGTGGGGATGGCCCCGACCCCCGACGGCCGGGGCTACTGGCTGGCCACGTCCGAAGGCGGGGTCTTCGGCTACGGCGACGCCCACTTCTACGGCGCCATGCGGGAGCTGCCTCTGAACCGGTCGGTGGTGGGCATCGCCTCGACCCCCGACGGCGAGGGCTACTGGCTGGTCGCCATGGACGGGGGCATCTTCGCCATCGGCGACGCCGGCTTCTACGGGTCCATGGGCGGCCTGCCGTTGCAGCGCCCGGTGGTGGGGATGGCCGCCACCGCTGACGGCCAGGGGTACTGGCTCGACGCCTCCGACGGCGGCGTCTTCGCCATCGGCGACGCCGGGTTCTTCGGCTCCATGGGGGGCACCGTGCTGAACCGTCCGGTGGTGGGGATGGCGGCCTCGCGGCCGGCCTTCTTCCCGCCGGCGACGTCCGGGCGCTTCGGGGCCTGAACCCCGGCACCGAGTGGCGGAGACGGGTGGTGCCGCACCCGGCTGCCGAGCAGCGAGCCACCGACTGGCCTGATTTTGTACGTATCGTGCGTGAGCGAGTGCGTAAAGTGACAATGGTGTTTGTGCGATGAGCGGCCGAAATGCCGTGGGTCAACAGGAAAGGACACGGATCACATGGAAAGTCGCTCTCCGTAGTCAGCCCTTGGGGTGAATTGCCACGGAAACAGGGCGTTCACGCACTTTCTGCATTTCCCGGGTTGACCTTCACTAAATGTGATGTTTAGATCACTCCTTGCAATACCCGGCCGATAGCACATGGCCGGCCAAAACGGGGGGACGCCGGATCGCGCGGTCGTCGACTCGGGGGCAAGGGGGGCATCGGATTGATGCTCTTCCCTGCGCGTCCCGATCCGACGGCCTCTTACGCCGGCTCCTATGGACCTTGCATTGAGCGAGATAAAAGGAGCAACGAAATGGGAGTTTCACGTAAGAGGCGACTCTTCGCCGTAGGGGGTGCGGGCGTAGTGCTGGCCGGCACCATGATCGGCGCCATGGGCCTCAACGCCCTCCCCGCCGGTGCAGCCGGAGGAACGGTACTGTCGGAAGTCGACTGCAACACCAACTCGAGCGCCGGCCAGAACGCCGCTCCGTTCCTGATCGGTACCACCGGCGCTTCGGTCACACCTGACCCGTCCTATCCGACCGGCTCAGGTCTTACCGTGACCGGTGACGGCGTGTTCGTTCTCACCGCCCCGGTCGTGGCCGCCGTGGTGGCCAACCTCGGACCCTCGTTCGGCATCAGCGTGACAGGGCTCAGTGCCACCGTCGCCTCGACCGATGGTTCGGCCACCGGCTCCTACACCTGGACGCCGACCTTCGCGGCCCAGCCGGGAGGCGGCATTCAGCTGAGCGGCGTGACGTTTGCCAGCGGAGCCACGACCCTCACGGGTACGGCCACCGGTACCGCCGCCGTGGGTGACTCCGTGTACGGCGCCGGTATCAGCCCGCAGGCCGTCGTGACCGTGGTCAACAGCCCCACGTCGTTCGACATCAGCGTTCCGACCACGGCCGCTGAGACTGCCGAGACCATCGGTGCGGCGGCGAGCGTGACGTACCTGGCGCCGTTCTCCACCGGCCCGGTCTTCACCGCCGCCGGGGCCACCGGCGGCACGTCCAACTTCGGGGTGACCGGCCTCAGCGGGTTCAGCGCCCTCAGCGGCATCCTGACCGCTGGTGCCCAGGACGTGACAGCGCCGTTCAGTGCTGGCACCCCTGGAGCCTGCGTGCTCACCGGCTATGACGCGGGCGGCGATGCCGGTCCGGGTCTCGCCGGTGTGGGAGTCCCGCTGTTCCCGTTGGCCACCTACGACGCGCTGGTCTCGTTGGGTCAGATCACGCCGCTGGTCTCCGTCGGCCCGGCAGTTCCCCCGGCCGGAGCTTCCACCGCGTTGCTGGCCAACGCTCCGGTGGCTCAGTCGGGCTCCGCTGCCGTCGGTGAAGGTGCGGTTGGGGTCACCCTCCAGCTGGCCGCCACCAACGTACAGACGGCCACCAACGCCCCCGCGGTGACGAACACGGCGTGGACGCTCGGTACGGTCAACGCCGGTGCCACCGGCCTGACGGTGAGCATCAACTCCGCCACCGGACTGGCCACCATGTCCAACACGTCGGCGGTAGCCGCTACGGCATCGTTCACCTTCACCGTCACCAACAGCGCCGGTCTGACCAGTGCTTTGGCGACGATCACGGTGAACATCGGCACGCCGCCGGTGGACCAGCCGATCAACGTCACGTTGAACGGTGGACAGCTGGTGCTGAGCTGCAACGCACCCGGATCGGCCGGCTACCCGTTGACGGCATGCCCGGTGGTCAACCTTCCGGCCGTGACCTTGAACGGTACGCAGCAGACCACCTCGCAAGCCGCCAACAGCCTGTACGTATCGGACAACCGCGGTGATCCCACCGTCGGCTGGTCGCTCACCACGTACATGGTGCCCACCGCTACCAACCCGAACGCCGGTTGCGACACCTCGGCCGACTTCTGCAACTCGAATGCAGGGGCGGACCCGACGCTTCCGGTGAACCACATCGCAGCCAGCGATCTGGCCATCGGTGGGGTCGCCTGTGCGCCCATGGCCGGCAACCTGAACCCGGCGCCCACCGCCGGGGCTGGCACCACCTACGCCGCGACCCAGTCGCTGTGCACGGCGGCTGCCGGTACCAACGGGGGGTCGTTCAGCGTGAACGGCAACTTCACCCTCACCGTCCCCTCCTCGACTGCCGCTGGTGCCTACCAGGGCACCGTCGAGTACCTGGTGGCGTAACAACACCGCAGTACGGACAAGGGGGGGTGGCGCCATCGGCGTCACCCCCCCTTTTTCCGTTCGTTGCTAGCGTGCGGTGGGAAACATCGCAGTACATGCTCTAGTTGTGAGCAGTACATGCCGTAGTAATGAATTGACGCAGAATTGATGCATTGGACTGCCGGGACCCGTGGATCGGGCCCGGCATTCTGATCCGAACTGTCGGGGGGAGCACGAGACGTGGGTCATCGTTCGAATATCGGTCGACGATTGGCGAGGCTGGGTGCAGGTCTGGTGTGCGCGGCCATCGTCACCCTGGTCTCCACCATGGGAGCGTCGGTGGTACCGGCGGGAGCCGCCACCAACGGGTCGTGGTCGATCTACCCCACCACCATCTCCGGTCAGCTTCCCCGTCCCTACTTCCAACCCATCCTGGCCGCCGGGCAGAGCTACTCGGACTCGGTCACCGTGACCAACCAGACCGCCACCCCGGAGACCTTCAACCTCTACGCTGCCGACGCCCACAACACCCCCAACGGGGGATTCGGGCTCAGCCGGCGCACCGACCCCAAGGTCGGCATGGGCGCCTGGATCCAGCTGCCGGAGTCACAGATCACCCTGGCCCCCAGCTCCTACGAGGTCATCCCCTTCACCATCGCCGTTCCGGCCGACGCCACCCCCGGTGACCACCCGGGCGGCATCGTCATCGAGGCTACCCAGGGAACCACCACTACCCACGGTGCGGTATCGGTGACTGTATTGCAGGCCGTCGCCGTTCGCGTCTACGGGCGGGTACAGGGCAAGCTGGTGTCCAGCATGGGCGTCACCAACCTCTCCATCTCGCCGAAGACCGGCTTCGTCTCCCTGCTGGGCGGAGGGGCGGCCTCCACCGTCACCTTCACCGTCGCCAACACCGGGAACGTCCGCCTGACGTCGACCGCCACCGTCACCGTGTCCCCCGTGTTCGGTGGGTCGGCCGGCAACCACGTGATCAAGGTGCCGGAGCTGCTGCCGCAGAACTCGGAGACCTTCAAGGTGCCGTTCAACAGCACCATCCCGTTCGGGCAGCTGTCGGCCTCGGTCCACCTGTCCGCCGCCGGCACCGCCAGCTCCGGGGCGGCCAGTGCCCTGGTCATCCCCTGGCTGCTCATCCTCATCATCCTGCTGGTGGTGGCGGCCCTCATCTGGCGTCACCATCGACGCAAGATGGGCACGCAGGCCCACGCTCACGGACCGTCCTCGTCGAAGGGCCGGGCGGACAGGGCCACGGCCATTGCCTCCCCCAGGACGGGGATCGGAGCGGAGACTCAGGGGGTGGGCAGCGGTGCGGCCAACTGACGCCGACCGGGCCACCGGCGGTCGCCGGGAGCCCCAGGGTGGTGGCAGGCGCATCGTCCTGCGCCTGGTGGCGGTGGCGTCACTGGCCCTTGGCGTGTCGGTGCTGACCCATCTCCCGACCGCCTCCGCCGCCTCCGCCCCGACCATCAAGCTGAGCACCACCACGCTGGTGCCCGGTCAGTCGATCATGGTGGAGGGTTCGGGGTGGCCTCGCGGCACCGCCCTCCAGGCAGTCCTGTGCGGGTCGGACGCCAACAACGGGAGCACCGACTGCGCGGTGGATGCCGCCGCCACCTTCGACCCGTTCACCGACGGCACCCTCCACGGCGTGCTCCAGGTGGTGGTGCCCCCGGTGGCATGCCCCTGTGTGGTGCAGGTCACCGGGCTCTCCAACGACTACCTGGTCAAGTTGGCGGTGACGGTGGTCGGGGCCCCGACCGCGGCGGTCACGCCGGCGCCCGTGTCGGGCGCCAGCAGCGACGTGTCGGCCACGGCCAAGGTGGAGGGCGGCAGCTCGTGGGGCTCGATCTTCGGGGGCGGCGCCAACCGGACCTTGGTGGTGAAGGTCCACAACGGCGGCACCATGGCTGTCCAGTCGGTGATCACCGCCCGGTGGGGCGGGTCGTCGACCCCGGAGAACGTCATCGACAGCCCGGGATCGGTGACCGTGGCCCCCGGGCAGACCCGGACGGTATCCCTGCCGTTCCGGCTCGACCCCCTGTCGGTCGGCTCATACCATGTCGTCGGGGATGTGTCGGGCACCTCCCCGGCTGTTACCGTCGCCTCTTCCACCGCCACCTGGCCGTGGGGCCTGCCGCTGGTGCCGGTGCTGCTGGTGGTCGCCTTCGTGCTGTACGTGTGGTACCTGCGGAGGGTGAGAGCCAGGGACCGGGTGGCGGCGGACTCGTTCGGGCCCGGGCACGCCGCGCCCGGGCTGGGGGCCCTGGCCGCCATGTCGAGCGTGCTGTCCCGGCGGGAGGCCGGGTCGGTGCGGCTCAGCAATGTGCTGCTCATCGGCGAGCTGGACGGGGCGACCACCGCCGTGCCGGTGGCCATGCTCACGCTGGACTCCCGGGGGATCGGCGTGACCAACCCGTCCACCTACGAGCTGCGGGTGCTGATGTGGGCCTCGATCAGGGGCGTCCACGTGGTGGACCGACGCGGGTCGGCCGGCATCCCGGCCGCGGTGCCCGATCGAGGGTCGATCGTCGAGGTGGAGACCACGTACTCGACCTACCGGTTCGCCGATCCTGCCCACGAGCCGGCCGAGCTCTCCGAGCAGGTGGACCGTATCGTCCGTCTGTGGATCCGGCCACCGAAGCGGGTACCGGCTCTGGCCGTCTGATCGGCACGGGCCCGAGGCCACGTCCCGGGCATCGCGTCGAGCCGCCGGGTGACCCCGCACCGGCAGCGCGGATTGTTACGATCAGGGGCCATGACCGAGCCCGGCCAGTACGGACGCGCCCCGGTTCCACCCCCACGCCGCGGTCGGCGAGGCTCCTTGGCCAACGAGAGCGGCCTGAGCAGCCTCGGCGAGCAGATGCAGGCGCCGGTGGCGTCCGTGGGCACGTCGGGGGCGACCCGGAACGGCGGCGGCGGGGTGGCCAACGAGGCCGGCCTCACCGCCCTGAGCGAGGAGATGAAACGGACGGGCGGCGGGCGTTCCGATCGACGCCGCTCGGCCACCCGCACCCGTCGCCGACGTCGCGTCCGTCGGGGCATCGTGATCGGCCTGGTGGTCGTCCTGGTGTTGGTGGTGGGCGGTGCCGGGTACACCTACTACCTGACACACGATCTCCACCGCATCGAGGTGAAAGGGCTGAGCGGCGCCCTCACCACCGGCCAGGAAAGTGGCTCGGAGAACATCCTGATGGTGGGCTCCACCTCCCGCTGCGCCCTGGCCGTCCAGAACGCCGCCTACGGGCTGTGCTCACAAGGGGTGAACGGCGTCAACAGCGACGTGATCATGATCCTCCACGCCGACCCGACGACCCACCAGCTGGCCCTCCTCTCCATCCCCCGGGACCTGTTCATCCCCAACGCCCGCAGCACCGGGGCCAACAAGGTGGACGCCGGGCTCTTCGAGGGCCTGACCCAACTGGTGTC
>JBKQTE010000082.1:0-5995 GCA_052143315.1 Acidimicrobiales bacterium
ACGCCGAGTACGCCAGCCTGTCGGCGACGGCAAACAACGATCCGCTGCTCAACCGGGTGATCCAGGGCACCTACACCCCGGGCTCGACGTTCAAGCTGAACACCGCCACCGCTGCCCTCCAGACGGGCCTCATCTCACCCGACTACACCTATGACGACCACAACACCTACCTGGTACCGGGGTGCGCCCCCAACTCCACCGCCACCGGCTGCCACCTGCAGAACGCCCCCGGTGACACCGGTGGTGAGCTGAACGTCTCCGAGGCGCTGACCGTGTCGAGCGACGACTTCTTCTACAACCTGGGCGGGATGTTTTTCGAGGCCTACGAGAATACCGGTACCTACGGCCCGTCGCCGATCCAGGACCAGGCAGCCGAGTACAGCCTGGGCCAACTGACCGGCATCGACCTGCCCGCCGAGTACGCCGGCCGGGTGGACAGCCAGGCCGAGCGCCAGAAGCTCCACGCCGAGGACCCGGTCGCCTACCCGTACACCCAGTGGCTGGCCGGTGACAACGTCCAGATGGCCTTCGGGCAGGGCGAGACCATCATCACGCCCATCGAGCAGGCGGTCGCCTACTCCACCTTCGTCAACGACGGCACCCGGTTCGCCCCCCAGGTCGGCGCCGCCGTGGTGTCCCCGACCGGGAAGCTGGTCAAGCAGATCACCCCCCAGGTCACCGGCCACGTGGCGCTGTCGCCCAGCACCTATCAGGCCCTGCTCACCGGGTTCGAGGGGGTGGTGCAGCGACAGGGCGGGACTGCCTACGGCTCGTTCCAGGGCTCGACCTGGCCGGTCGCCGACCTGGCCGGCAAGACGGGAACCGCCGACACCGAGCCGGGCAAGGAGCCCACCGCCTGGTTCGTCGGGTTCACGCCCACCCCCCAGTACGTGGTGGTCTGCGTCATCGACCAGGCCGGCTACGGGGCCCAGGCCGCCGCCCCGGTGGTCCGGGACATCTACGACTTCCTCTACACGCACCCGGTGGGAACGGTGGCCCTGACCCCCAGCCAGACGGTCGTCCAGTCGCCGAACCCGGTGCAGCTGGTGTCGCCGACCACCACGACCACCACCACGCCGGGGAAGGCCGGCACCGGGACGACGCCGACCACCACCACGAGCACTACCACGACGACCACCACCGTCCCGGGGGGCTGATGGCGGCCCCGAACCGCCCATGTACCGGCCGCCAGGGCGATGGCCCCTAAGCTGGGGGCAGCAATGGAGACACTCTGGCCGCAGATAGAACGGCTCCTGGCCCAGGTCACGAAGCCGGCACGCTACATCGGGGGTGAGTTGGGGGCCCAGGTCCCCGAGCATCGTGCCGAGGCGGTGTCGTGGCTGCTGGTCTACCCCGACACCTACGAGATCGGCCTCCCCAACCAGGGACTGCAGATCCTCTACGAGATCCTCAACGAGCGGCCCGACGCGGTGGCCGAGCGGTCGTACGCCCCCTGGGTCGACATGGAGGCGGCCATGCGCGAGGCCGGCATCCCGTTCTTCTCGCTGGAGAACCACCGGCCCGCCCGGGACTTCGACGTGCTGGCTTTCAACCTGTCAGCCGAGCTGGTCTACACCAACGTGCTCAACCTGATCGACCTGTCGGGGGTGCCTGTCCGTGGGGCCGATCGCGCCGACGCCGACCCGGTGGTGATGGCCGGTGGCCACTGCACCTTCAACCCCGAGCCCCTGGCCGACTTCGTCGACTGCTTCGTGCTGGGCGACGGCGAGGAGGCGGTGGGGGAGATCACCGCAGTGGTCGCCGCCTTCAAGCACGGGGAGCCCTTGCCCGGCACCCCGGCGGAGGGGTGCGACCCGGGCTCCCGCCAGGCCCTGCTGCGGGCGCTGTCCCAGCTCCCCGGGGTCTACGTCCCGTCGTGCTACGAAGCGGCCTACGCCCCGACCGGCCCCGACGGCCCGATGCCCGGCGCGGTGCGCCTTGCCGGGACGTGGCCCCGGTACCCCGAGACGCCCGAGCGGGTGGAGAAGCGGACCATCGCCGACCTGGGCGAGTGGCCCTACCCCAAGCGCCAGCTGGTCCCGCTGATCGAGGTGGTCCACGACCGGCTGAACGTCGAGCTGTTCCGGGGCTGTACCCGGGGCTGCCGCTTCTGCCAGGCCGGGATGATCACCCGCCCGGTCAGGGAGCGGCCGGCCGAGCAGGTCCGGACGATGGTCATGGACGGCCTGGCCCGCACCGGGTACGACGAGGTGGCCCTGACCTCACTGTCCAGCGCCGACTACTCAGGGATCGAGACCACGGTCACCTCGATCATCGAGGACCCGTCGTGTGCCGGCCAGGTGTCGGTCAGCCTCCCCAGCCTGCGGGTCGACGCCTTCACGGTGGGGACGGCCGCCCAGATCCAACGGGTCCGCCGTACCGGGCTCACCTTCGCCCCCGAAGGCGGCACCTGGCGGATGCGCCAGGTCATCAACAAGCTCATCCGGGAGGAGGACCTCTACGCCGCGGTGGATGCCGCATTCAGCCAGGGGTGGCGCCGGGTGAAGCTCTACTTCCTCATCGGCCTCCCCACCGAGACGGACGAGGACACCCTGGGCATCGTCACCCTGGCCAAGCAGTGCGTGGAGATCGGCAAGCGGTACCACAAAGGGGTGACCGTCACCGCCTCGGTGGGCGGGTTCGTGCCCAAGGTCCAGACCCCGTTCCAGTGGTTCGGCCAGAACACCATCGAGGAGCTCACCCGCAAGGTTCACCTGCTCAAGGACGCCGCCCGCGGCGTACGGGGACTGACCGTGCGCTGGCACGATCCCAAGGCCACCGCCGCCGAGGGCATCGTGAGCCGGGGCGACCGCCGGATGGGGGCGGTCATCGAGCACGTGTGGCGCCACGGTGGCACCTTCCAGGAGTGGTCCGAGCACTTCGACCTCGACCTGTGGACCGATGCCCTGGCCGACAGCGGCCAGACGCTGGAGGATGCCGTCTACCGCCACCGGACCGAGCACGAGCCGCTGCCCTGGGACCACCTGTCGGCCGGGCTGCACCGCGACTTCCTGTGGCAGGACTGGACCGACGCCCTGGCCGCCCACGGCCTGGAGGACTGCCGGTGGACCCCGTGCTACGACTGCGGCGCCTGCACCGGCTTCGGCATCGAACACGTGGTCGCCTCGGCGGTGCCGCCGGCGGGCGGAAGCCAGGGGACGGGGCAGGATCTCTCGGCCGGGGGTCAGGTGCCGGTACGATTCCTGGCCACGGCGCCGTCCGGCGTCTCCCCGGCCATCCGACCGAGGGTAGATGCCGCGGTGGCGGCCGGAGAGGGGAGGGGCTGATATGCGTATCCGCTTCCGCTTCTCCAAGCTCGGCAAGGTGCGCTTCACCAGCCAACGCGACGTCGCCCGCATGTGGGAACGGGCGCTCCGGAGGGCCGAGCTGCCGCTGGCCTACACCGAGGGGTTCTCGCCGAGGCCCCAGCTCAGCTTCGGGCTGGCCCTCCCGACCGGCTGCGAGTCGCTGGCCGAGTACGTCGACGTCGTCCTGGACGACACCCGGCCGGAGACGGCCGCCGTCGACGTGGCGGCGCTGGCCACCCGGCTGTCGGGGATGCTGCCCGAGGGGGTCGAGGTGCACCACGCCAGCGTGGTCGAACGCCGGGCCACCTCCCTGCAGCAGGAAGTGACGTCGTGCTCGTGGACGATGTCCTTCCGGGGGCTGACCCGGTCCGGGCTCGAAGCCCGGGTGGATGCCCTCCTGGCCGCCCCGGTGGTGACCATCACCAGGGAGCGCAAGGGTCGCCAGGAGCAGGACGACCTGCGGCCCTCGGTGCTGTCGTTGGCCGTGGTCGACGGTGGCAGCGATGACGACGGTGTCGTCGACCTGGTGGCCGAGCTGGCCACCCAACCCCGTGGGGTACGCCCCATCGAGCTCGTCCGTGGCCTGATCGCCGTGGCGCCTGCAGAGGTTGCGGACGCCGGGGAGCGGCCAGGGGACCCGACGGGCGGGATACCGGTACTGGACCGGGCTTGTAGAACGAAACAGTGGATCGAGCGCGACGGCGCCCGCCGGGAGCCTGTGGAGCCACAGGCCGACCGGCAGGGGGCCGAACGCGCCGTGCACGCCTTGGAGCGTGCATCGTGAGTGGTTTCAGAAGGGAATTCGATGCCAGAAGCAACGACCGGGCAGGATCTCGGGAGCCAGGTGCAGCCACCGGTGTCCCCGGCTTCGCCCACCGGGGACCGAGCGAACGGCGCGGCGACGATTGAGCCGCCCACACCGTCCGTAGCCGCGCCAGGGGCCGAGTCGCCCCGCCAACCAGATCGAGCCACCGGGGACTCCCAGGCCGCGGCCGCCGGCTCGGGATCGGCGGCTGACGGCCGTGCAGATGGGGGCGATGGGGGCGACGTCGCCGGGCAGCCCCGCACCGGGCCGAGCCGCCGCCGTCGCGGATCCCGTGGAGGCCGCGGACGCGGCCGGACCGGCATCGGTGGCGAGGACGGGGGCGGGGGCGGAGCTGTCACCGGCGATGCCGATGACGTAGGAGCTGACTCCGGCACCGGGGAGGCGTCCGCCCAGGCCGCGCCCAGTATGGTGCCGCCGGGGGTTGCCCTCGGACGACCGAAGATCGGAGACACCCGACCTGCACCCCCTGGGTCGGTCGACGCCGGGGCCAAGGCCGCCGAGCCGACCGTCCGGGGCGGCAACGGACGGGGCAACGGAAACGGCGGCCGGTCGGGCTCGGGCCGCTCGGGCGGCGGGGCCGGTCGCGGCGGCTCGGGCACGGGCGGCACCCGCTCGGGCGGCGGGTCCGGACGCGGCGGCTCGTCACGGCGGGACGGCCAGGCGTCCGGAGGGGCCGGAGGTTCCGGAGGCCTCGAAGTGCCGGAGCCCATCACCGGGGAGTCGTCGGGTGGCGCCGCACCGGCCCGTACCGGCAGTCGCCGGGGAGGCCGTGAGCGTGGGGGCAAGGCCGTCGGGCGCTACATGATGTGCGTCCACGTCCGCCCGGAGACCACCCAGATCGCGCTCCTCGAGGGCCGCACCCTGGTGGAGCACTACGTCTCCCACGCCTCTGACGACGCCACCCAGATCGACGGGAACATCTACCGGGGCCGGGTCCAGAACGTGCTCCCCGGCATGGAGGCGGCCTTCATCGACATCGGCACGCCGAAGAACGCCGTCCTCTACCGGGGTGACGTCCGCTACGACAAGGAGGACCTCGAGGCGGGCGCCTCCTCCTCTCAGCCCCGCATCGAGCAGGTGCTCCGGCCCGGGCAGGTCATCCTGTGCCAGGTCACCAAGAACCCCATCGGGGCCAAAGGGGCCCGGCTCACCCAGGAGGTGTCCATCCCCGGGCGCTTCGTGGTGCTGGTTCCCGACAGCACCGCCTTCGGGATCTCCAAGCGCCTCGATGACAGCGAGCGGAAGCGCCTGCGCAAGATCGTCGACGCCGTCCGGCCCAAGGGCCACGGGCTGATCGTCCGCACGGCTGCCGCCGGGGCCAGCGCCGACGAGCTCCGCAACGACGTCGAGCGGCTGGTCGAGCGGTGGGAGAAGATATCGGTGGCCGCCGCCACTGGGCAGGGAGCCGCCCTGCTGTACAAGGAGCCGCCCATCGCCGTCCGGGTCATCCGCGAGGAGCTCAACCGCGAGTACCGGGCGGTGGTCATCGACGACCTGGCCCTCTACGAGCAGGTCCACGACTACGTGGGGGCGGTCAACCCCGAGCTGGCCGACCGGGTGGAGTACTTCGACCCGGCGGTGGAGTCCCTGCCCGTCTTCGAGCAGTTCCACGTCCACGAGCAGCTGCACAAGGCGCTCGACCGCAAGGTCTACCTGCCGTCGGGCGGCTCGCTGGTCATCGACCGGACCGAGGCGCTCAGTGTCATCGACGTCAACACCGGCAAGAACGTGGGGACCACCAACCTGGAGGAGACCGTCTACCGCAACAACCTGGAGGCGGCGGAGGAGGTGGCCCGCCAGCTGCGGCTGCGGGACATCGGCGGCATCATCGTGATCGACTTCATCGACATGGAGATCCGGG
>JBKQTE010000083.1:0-22386 GCA_052143315.1 Acidimicrobiales bacterium
GGACCCATGATCACATCCTCGCGCTGGGGATCGCCCCACGGCGCCATTCCGAAGTAGCTCTTCAGGAGCTCGACGCCCTCGTCATAGCGCGAACGGGGCAGGAGCATCCGGGTGGGGATGGCGCACCCCTGGCCTGCATGTGAGCACACGGCGAGGCCGACCAGCAGGGCGGAGGCGAAGTCGGCATCGTCGAGGACGATGGTGGCCGACTTGCCGCCCAGTTCGAGAAAGAGCCGCTTCATGGTGGCCGCACCCTTCTCCATGATCCGCTTGCCCACCGCAGTGGAACCGGTGAAGGAGATGAGGTCGACCTCCTGCGAGAGGGTGAGCTCCTCGCCGACCAGGTGGTCCGAGGAGGTTACGACGTTGAGGACGCCGGCGGGGATGTCGGTCCGGTCAGCCACCAGCCGGCCGATCAGGGTGGCGTTCCACGGCGTGTCCGGGGCCGGCTTGAGGACCACGGTGTTGCCGGTGGCCAGGGCCTGGCCCAGCTTGGCCAGGACCACCTCGAAGGGGAAGTTCCAGGGGGTGATGGCCCCGACGACCCCGACGGGCTCCTTCACGATGAGCCGGGCGTTGTTGCCACCGCGGAAGTCGGTGGCGTCCGGGAGCCGCTGCTCCCACTCGAACTCGTCGATGAGCCGCATCGGGTACCGCAGGGAGTCGCCCAGCGGCGCCTCGAGCTGCGGTCCGCCGGTGAGCATGCGGGGGCAGCCGACCTCGGCGACGAGCTGCTCCCGGAGCTGCTCCTTCTCGGCCTCGAGGGCCTCTTGGAGCTGGCTCAGGCAGTGCTTGCGGAACTCCCGGTTGGTCGACCAGTCCGTGTCGTCGAATGCCCGACGTGCCGCCGAGATGGCTCGGTGCATGTCCTCGGCGGAACCGTCGGCGACCTGACCGATCACCTCCTCGGTGGCCGGGTTGAGGTTGTCGAAGCTCTTGCCCGTGGACGACTCGACGAGCTTGCCGTCGATGAGCATGTTCGATTCCGGATCGATGGTCACCCTGTGGCTCATGGCGCTCCCCCCGGTCGACGCTGCGCAGAGCCCGACCGCTGATATTGACGTTGGTGGTTGGAAAGAATACCGTTCCGGCCATGAGCTGCAACCCGCCCCCAGCCCGCGTTCGCGTTTCCCGCTCCCGACCAGCAGGAGGGGTCCGACGGCCGTCGACCGCCGGCTCCCCGGCGAAGATCGTCCTTCCTCCCCGAGAAGGACGTTTCTCCACGGCGGCGAACGGATGAACCTCGGGGGACGTTCGGCCATCGTCACCGGCGGTGCCGGCGGGCTCGGCTCGGCCACCGTGCGCCGCTTCAGGAACCTCGGCCTCGGCGTCGTGGTCTTCGACCTCGACAAGGAACGCGCCGAGGCACTGGCCGCCGAGCTCGGTGACGGCGTGGTCGGTGTGGGCGGGACGACCATCGAGGACGTCGACGTCGCCGCCGCCATCGACCGGGCCACCGCCCTCGGACCGATCGCCGCCCTCGTCAACGTGGCCGGGGGCGGGGTCGGAGGGGGCCGCATCGTCGGTCGCGACGGGACGCCGCACGCCATCGACTCGTTCGTCAAGACCCTCGAGATGAACGCCACCGGCACCTTCAACATGAGCCGGTGGGTCTGTGCGGCCATGGGCGCCAACGAGCCCGACGAGGAGGGCCAGCGCGGCGTGATCGTCAACACGGCCTCCATCGCCGGCTACGAGGGCCAGAGCGGACAGGTCGCCTACGGCGCGGCCAAGGCGGCCATCCTGGGCATGACGCTGCCCATGGCCCGCGACCTGGCGCCGATGGGGATCCGGGTGTGCGCCATCGCCCCCGGCACCATGGGCACCCCGGTGATGCTGAACGCCCTGCCCCACCTCAAGAAGGACCCGGCGGAAAACATCGTCTTCCCGAAGCGCATGGGCTACCCCGAGGAGTTCGCCCTCCTGGCCGAGTCGATCGTCATCAACCCCTACCTCAACGGCGAGAACATCCGCCTCGACGGCGCCCTGCGCTTCAACGTCAATTAGTTCCGACACCAATTAGCCTCGACCACGGCCGCTGGCGGCCGTGAGCCGTGCCACATCGATCCGATCCGGCCGTAGCCGGCGGGGAAGCGAGGGAAACCGATGCCTGATGCCGTGATCGTCTCAACGGCGAGGACCGCCATCGGCACCTCGTTCAAGGGCTCGCTCCTGGACGTGGACGCCTACGAGCTGGGCACCCTGGCCGTGGCCGAGGCGGTCCGCCGCGCCGGCGTCGACCCGGAGCTGGTGGACGACGTCCTCCTGGGTGAGATCCTCTACGGGGGTGGCGACATCGCCCGCTACGCGGCCCTCGAGGCCGGCCTGGTGCACGCGCCCGGCGTGGCCCACAACCGGCACTGCGCGTCGGGACTCAGCGCCATCCAGGGCGGCGCAGCGTCCATCCGGTCCGGCATGGACCGGGTCGTGGTGGCCGGGGGGGCCCACTCGAGCTCGACCTCGCCGCGCACCATGCGGCGGGTCCTGGGTGCCGACGACTGGGAGGAGTGGAACGCCCCCAGCCATCTCGACACGCCGGATGCCCCCAACCGCGACATGTCCATCACCGTAGCCTGGAACGCCGCCGTCGCCGCCGATGTGACCCGCGAGGAGATGGACGCGTGGGCCCTGCGGTCCCACCAGCGGGCCATCGCGGCCATCGACGCCGGCAAGTTCGCCGACGAGATCTTCCCGGTCGACGTGTTGACCCGCGCCGGGGAGAAGCGAGTCTTCGAGGTGGACGAGCATCCGCGGCGCGACTCGACGATGGAGAAGCTGTCGTCGCTCAAGCCCCTGCACCCCGAGATCGAGGGGTTCAGCATCACCGCGGGCAACGCCGGCGGCATCAACGACGCCGCTGCGGCCATGGTGCTCACCGACCGGGAGCTTGTCGACGAGCTCGACCTCGAGCCGCTCGCCAGCATCCGGGCCTGGGCGTCGGTCGGCGTCCCACCGGCGGACACCGGGCTCGCCCCGACGGCTGCCATCCCGAAGGCGCTGGCCCGGGCCGGGATCGGCATCGCGGACGTCGACCTGTGGGAGATCAACGAGGCGTTCGCCGCCATGTGCGTGGCCACCACCCGCATGCTCGGCATCGACGACTCGCTGGTGAACGTGCTCGGCAGCGGCTGCAGCCTCGGCCATCCGATCGCCGCCACCGGGGCCCGCATGGTCATCTCCCTGGTCCACGAGATCCGTCGGCGGGGTGGTGGCACCGGGGTCGCCGCCATGTGCGCCGGTGGCGGCATGTCCACCGCGCTCGTCGTCGACGTGCCGGCCCCCGCGTAGGGAGACCCGGGCCCGACCGGCCGTCAGCCGGTCCGCCGGCGACAGTCAGCCCAGTTGCCCGATCGCCGCGCAGACGCCCCCGTCGACCAGGACGTCGGTGCCGGTCACGAAGCTGGCCTGGTCGGACAGCAGGAAGTCGACCACGGCGGCGATCTCCTCGGCGTGGCCCGAACGGCCGAGGGGCGCGATCGACTCGAGCTGCCGCATGCCGGGCTGACGCTCGAACTCCTGGACGCCCATGGGCGTGTCGATGGTGCCCGGCGACACCGAACAGATCCGTGCACCTGCCCGGCCAAAGGCGGTGGCCTCGCGTTCCACCAATCGCCGCACCCCCCGCTTGGCCCACGAGTACGCCGTCCCGGGGTCCTCGGCGGCCGGCCCCAGGATAGAGCGGTAGTCCTCGAGTAGGGTCGGGCCGAGCGGGTCGTCGATGATCCGGTCGATCGCCGGATCGGCCTGCGAGGCGATGAGCTGGGCGGCCATGGAGGCGATGCACACGACGGCCGTCCCCTCGTCGGCCATGGGGCGCACGGCGTCGACGAGGAGGGCCGTGCCCACCAGGTCGACGGCGAGCATCCGGTCCCAGGCCGCCATGGTGGGGGAGATGCCCGCCGCGTGGGCCATCCGGTGCAGCGTGCCGTGGCGGCCGACCACCTTGGCGATGCGGGCGACGGCGGCAGGGTCGCTGACGTCGGCGGGCACGGGCTCGCACCGGGTTTCGGAGCCGGTCAGCTGTGAGGCCGCATCGGCGGTGGCCGTGGGGTCGAGGTCGACGAGCACCAGGACGTCGACGGTCCCAACCATGCGGGCGGCGCAGGCGGCGCCGATGCCCCGCGCCGCTCCGGTGACGATGCCCACCCGGCTCACTTGAGACGTCGGGGCACGACGGTGACGGAGGGGATGCTCGCCGACGAACCCAGCCGCAGAACGCTCTCGACCACCCGGACGAGCTCGTCCACCTCGAGCAGCGCCCCGGCGATGTACTCGCGGGCCAGCCAGATCGGCGCCACCTCGGTCACGAGGTCCATATCCCAGTCGGCGTTGAACCCGGTCATGGCGTCGCCCTCGCCGCCGGCGCAGTCGCCGACGGTGACCCGGGTGAACCCGATCTGGGGGTGCTCGGCCCGCCACGCCTCGACCAGCTTGTCGAGCGCGGCCTTGCTCACGGCGTAGGCGCCGAGCCCGGGCCACGGGGGGGTGTGCGAGGCGCTGATCGACGACAGGTAGGCGGCGGTGCCCTGGGACACGACCAGGTGGGGGAGCGCGGCCGCCGTGATGAGCGATGCGCCGATGACGTTGGTGTCGAACGTCCTCCGCCAGGTCTCGGCGTCGGTGTCGGCGAGCCGCACCAGCGGCCCGATGCCGGTCGCGTAGACCAGCCCGTCGATCCCACCGAGCTCACGGACCGCCTCGGCGACCGCCGCCTGGCACGACTCCTCGTCGGTGACGTCGCAGGTGATGGCCAGGGCGCCGGGGCCGGCCTCGGCCGCGGCGTCCTCCAGGCGGTCCTTGCGCCGCGCCATCAGCGCCACCTGCTCCCCGCGCTGGCCCAGGCCGACGGCGATGCAGCGCCCCAGTCCGCTCGATGCTCCGACCACGACGACCCTCATGACGCTGACCTCGTTTCCTCATCGACACCCATGCACGATGTTCCTGCGCCGACGCGAGCCGGTACTCACGGCTCAGTCGAAGACCACCGGGAGCCGCTCCCAGCCCCGCACCGTCGAGGTCCGGGCCTGCTTGGCACTGTCCCAGTCGACCTCCCACGAGGGAAAGCGCTGAAGCACCTCGTCGAGGGCCACCCGTCCCTCGAGCCTGGCCAGCGCGGCGCCCAGGCAGAAGTGCAGGCCGTAGCCGAACGCCAGGTGGTGGTCGATCTTGCGGGTCACGTCGAAGCGGTCGCCGTCGGGGAACCTCCGGTCGTCGCGGTTGCCGGAGCCGTTGAGCAGCAGGATGGCGCTACCCTCGGGGACCACCTGCCCGTGGTGCTGGACGTCCTTCATGACGTAGCGGGCCTGGGTGGGGGAGGGCGGCTCGAAGCGCAGGAGCTCCTCGATGGCGTTGGGTACCAGGCTCCGGTCCTCCACCAGCTTGCGGCGTTCGTCGGGGTGGTCGGCAAGCACCTTGCCGGTCCACCCGATGAGGCGGGTCGTCGTCTCGTTGCCGGCGGCGGCCAGGAGGTTCACGACATTGAGGACCTCGGTCCGACTGAGCCGACGGGTGGTGCCCGTCTCGTCCTCGAACTCGGCCTGGAGGAGCTCGGTCATCAGGTCGTCCGACGGATGCTCGGCCCGCCAATCGATGTACTCCTGGAAATTGGCGGCCTGAATGTCGGCCCCGTAGTTGGCGGTGTCGGGCATGGTGCCCTCCTCCAGGCGGAGGCCGTCGTCGATCACGTCCTTGAGCGCCTGCTGGTCCTGCTCGGGGATACCGAGCAGCATCCCGATGACCCGCATGGGCATCTGGGCCCCCAGGTCGGCGATGAAGTCGAACCCGCCGCTGCCTACCTTCGGATCCAGGGACCGGGCGCAGAACTCCCGGATCTTGGGCTCGATGGCGTTCATCTTGCGGGGTGTGAACACACGGGAGAGGAGGCTGCGGTGCATGTTGTGGCCCGGGGGGTCCTCGAAGATGATCGATCCCGGGGGGATCTCCATGCCGCTCTTGATGATCTCAAGGAGGGTGCCCTTGGCCGAGCTGTACGTCTTCCACTCGATCAGGCCTCGCTCGACGTCGTCGAAGCGGCTCACGGCGTAGAAATCGTAACGGTCGTTGTAGTAGAGCGGGAGCTCCTCGCGGAGTCGCCGCCAGATCGGGTACGGGTCGGTGTCGATCTCGAAGTCGAACGGGTCGTAGTAGATGTCGGAGTCGGTCGTGGTCACAGGTCTTCCCCTTGGTCGACGTCGAGACGGTAGTGGGCGGTGGGAATGTTGGAGAGGTCCGGCGCCGTGGGGCACGGGCGCATCATGAAGCGGCCGCCACGTCGGTCCCGGGCCCGTCGTCGGTGCACGGCGCGACACTGGTGTCACCGACGAGCCCACGTCGTCCCTGTGTCACGTGATCCCCCTGAAAGTTCGACGATCGCCCGTCACCACCGTGACGCACGTTGCTCGCGGCCAAGAACAAGATTCTCACACGCCGGAAGTGGCCGCCAGTCCCGGCGGCACCCCGCCTCCGCGGACGTGGGGGGCGGATGGCGGCTCGTCGAAAGAAACGGTACTCTCCTCTCAAAGTAAGCTGATTCTCGGACTGCCCTGGGGAGGACCCATGCCAACGCCAGTGCTTGACGTCCCGGTGTTCGACGCGGACAACCACTTGTACGAGACCCGTGACTCGCTGACCAAGTACCTCCCCGACAGCGCCAAGCGCGTGATCGACTACGTCGACGTCCGGGGCCGCACCAAGATCGTGGTGCGCGGCCAGATCAGTGACTACATCCCGAACCCCACCTTCGACGTGGTGGCCCGCCCGGGGGCCCAGGAGGAGTACTTCCGGGTGGGCAATCCCGAGGGAAAGAGCCGCCGGGAGATCTTCGGCGAGCCCATGCGCGCCATCCCGGCGTTCCGCGGGCCCGCGGCACGCCTCGAGCTCATGGACGAGCAGGGTCTCGACCGGACTCTCATGTTCCCCACCCTGGCGAGCCTGGTGGAGGAGCGCCTGCGGGACGACCCCGACCTCATCCACGTCGTCGTCCACGCGCTCAACGAGTGGCTCCACGAGACATGGACGTTCGACTACGAGGGCCGGATCTTCACCACGCCGGTGATCAGCCTGCCCATCGTCGACAAGGCCATTGAGGAGCTCGAGTGGGTTGTCGAGCGCGGCGCCAAGGTGGTGCTGATCCGTCCCGCCCCGGTGCCGGGCTACCGCGGCTCGCGCTCGTTCGGGCTCCCCGAGTTCGACCCGTTCTGGGAGAAGGTCGTCGAGCACGACATCCTCGTCGCCATGCACTCGTCGGACAGCGGCTACGAGCGCTACACCAACGACTGGTTGGGCAGCGACAGCGAGATGCTGCCGTTCCAGCCCCAGGCGTTCCGCATGCTGTCGGCCTGGCGGCCGGTGGAGGACGCGGTGTCGGCCCTCGTCTGCCACGGCGCCCTGTCCCGGTTCCCGACCCTGAAGGTCGCCGTCGTGGAGAACGGCAGTAGCTGGGTCGCTCCGCTGCTGAAGAACCTGGCCGACGTCTACAAGAAGATGCCGCAGGACTTCCTCGAGGACCCCGTGGAGGTCTTCAAGCGCAACATCTACATCAGCCCGTTCTGGGAGGAGGACCTTGGCGAGCTGGCCGAGTTGATCGGCGTCGACCACGTGCTGTTCGGGTCCGACTTCCCCCATCCCGAGGGGCTCGCCGACCCGGTGAGCTACGTGAAGGAGCTCGACGGCCTGCCCGGGGAGACGGTGCGCAAGATCATGGGCGGCAACCTGGCCCGCCTCATGCATATCGACGACACCGTCGCCGGGTGAATGGGACCGCTCGCCCCGGCGAGCGGACCACCGTGCCAGAGATCGTCGGCTCCACCGTCGAGCGGTTCGGTGGGCGCACCGCGGTCGTGGAGGACGGGACGCGGCTCAGCTACCTGGAGCTGGTCGAGCGGTCCCGGCAGTTCGGCGCCGCCCTCGTCGCCGTCGGCGTCGAGCCGGGGGACCGGGTCGCCGTCTGGGCGTTCAACTGCACCGAGTGGATCGTGGCATTCCTGGGCCTGTCCGGGACCGGCGCCGTGCTCGTACCCGTGAACACGCGGTTCAAGGGGGCCGAGGCGGCGGACATCCTGCTGCGGAGCCGGGCGAAGGTCCTGGTGACCGTCACCGACTTCCTCGGCACCGACTACGTCGCCATGCTCCGGGGGACGGGAACCGACCTCCCCGACCTCCGGACCGTGGTCGTCGCCCGGGGACCCGCCGTCGACGGGACCGAGTCGTGGGAGGCCTTCACGGCCCGCGCCACGGCGGGCGGTCTCGCCGAGGTGGGCCGCCGGTCGGCCACCGTCACCCCCGACGACCCGTGCGACATCCTGTTCACCTCAGGCACCACCGGGGTCCCCAAGGGAGTGGTGCAGAACCACGGAGGCACCACGCTGGTGGCCGCCGACTGGGTGGCCATGACCGGCCTGGACGCCGACGACCGGTACCTCATGGTCAACCCGTACTTTCACATGTTCGGGCTGAAGGCCGGCATCCTGGCCGCGGTCAGCGCCGGCGCCACCATGATCCCGGAGCCGGTGTTCGACATCGACCGGGTGCTCGGCCGGGTGGCCGACGAGGGGGTGACCGTCCTGCCGGGAGCACCCACGCTCTACCAGGGCATGCTCGACCACCCCGACCGGGACCACTACGACCTGTCGACGCTCCGGGTGGCGGTCACGGGGGCTGCCGATATCCCGGTCGAGCTGATCCGCCGGGTCGACGCCGAGCTCCCCTTCTCCGTCGTCATCACCGGGTACGGACTGACCGAGGGGGGCACGGCCGCGGCCACGTCCGCCGGCGACGACGTCGAGACCATCGCCACGACCGTCGGGCGTCCCCGACCGGGCTTCGAGCTGCGCATCGTGGACGGTGGCGGCGGCGACGTCGAGCCGGGGCAACCGGGGGAGATCCTGTTGCGCGGGGGGAGCATCATGGCCCACTACCTCGACGACCCGGAAGCGACCGCCCAGGCCCGCTCGGCCGACGGCTGGCTGCGGACCGGCGACCTCGGGATCGTCGACCCGACCGGCTGCCTTCGCATCGTGGGGCGCTCCAAGGACATGTACATCGTCGGTGGGTTCAACGCCTACCCTGCGGAGATCGAGAACGCGCTCCTGCGACACCCCGATATCAGCCAGGCAGCCGTTATCGGCATCCCGGACGCGCGGCTGGGCGAGGTGGGAATGGCCTTCGTCGTCCTGCGGCCCGGTGCGGCGGTGACCGGCGACGACATCATCGGGTGGTGCCGCGACCAGATGGCCAATTACAAGGTGCCGCGGGTGGTGGAGCTCGTCGACGACCTCCCTCGCAACGCCACCGGGAAGGTGGTCAAGGACGAGCTCCGCTTCCGGACGGACCCGCACGGCACCGGGCCGCCGTCGTGAGCGCTCCCGGTCCCCACGGGCTGACCGCGCTGTCGGACCTGCGGGTGGTCGAGCTCGGGGTGTGGGTCGCCGCCCCGTCGGCCGCCGCCCTGCTCGCCGACTGGGGCGCCGAGGTCATCAAGGTGGAGTCCCCGACGGGCGACCCGATGCGCAACGTGTTCGGGTCCCTCGGCATCGGGGGTGACCTCCCCAATCCGGCCTTCGCCCTCGACAACCGGGGCAAGCGGAGCATCGTCCTCGACCTGCGGGACCCGGACGGGCACGGGCACCTCGAGGACCTCCTCGCCACCGCCGACGTGTTCATCACCAATCTGCGTCCCGACGCCCTCGACAAGCTTGACCTCGAGGCCGAGGCGACGGTCGCCCGCCACCCTCACCTCGTCTACTGCAGCATCAGCGGCTACGGCCTGCGGGGGGAGGACCGGAACCGCCCGACCTACGACATCGGCGCCTTCTGGGCCAGATCGGGGCTGTCGCGTCAGATGGCGGACGAGAGCGGGAACCCGTTGAACGCCCGAGGCGGCATCGGCGACCACATCACCGGGCTGGCCGCGCTATCCGGCATCCTGGCTGCGGTGTTGGAGCAACGCCAGACCGGGGCGGGCCGGGTGGTCGAGGTCTCGCTGCTGCGCACCGGCGCCTATGTGCTCGGTTGGGACCTGGGACTCCAGATGCTGCTCGGCAAGGTGTCACCGGCCGAGTCCCGCCACCACAACCAGTCACCGTTGATGAATCCCTACCGGGCCGCCGACGGGAGGTGGTTCTTCTTCACCGGACTCGAGGCCGACCGGCACATCGGCGCGGTGGCCCGGGCGCTCGGCCGGCCCGAACTGCTGGAGGACGAGCGCTTCTCCAGCGCCTCGGCCATCCGGCGGAACCGGACCGAGTTCATCGCCCTCCTAGACGGGATCATCGCTGAGCGGCCACTCGGCGAGTGGGCCGAGCGGTTCGACCGCGAGGGCGTGTGGTGGGCGCTGGCGCAGACGCCGGCCGAGGTCGTCGAGGACCCGCAGCTGCTCGCCAACGACGGCTTTGTCGAGGTGGAGGGCGGTGCCGTGCGATCCGTCAACGGCCCGGTGACCTTCTCCGGCGTGGCCCGGCGGGACTCCGTCGGCGTGCCCGAGCTGGGGGAGGACAGCGAGGAGGTGCTCGGCGAGTTGGCCGCCCGGACGCGCCGCACGCCGGACTGACGACCGGTCCGCCGGAGACCGGTCGGTGGGCTGTCGGGTCAGTCGGCGTCGCGGGCCCGGGCCAGGAGGCCCCGGGCGATGACCAGGCGCTGGATCTCGTTGGTCCCCTCGCCGATGACCATCAGCGGCGCGTCCCGGTAGTACCGCTCGACGGGCAGGTCGACCGTGTAGCCCATGCCCCCGTGGATCCGCATGGACTCGGTGGCCAGCTCGAGCGCCGTCTCACTGGCGAAGAGCTTGGCCATGCCGGCCTCGACGTCGCAGCGGAGCCCGGCGGCTTTGCGTTCGGCGGCGTTCCTGGTGAGCAGGCGCGCCGCCTCGAGGCGGGTGGCCATGTCGGCCAGCTTGAGCTGGATGGCCTGGTGCTCCCCGATGGGCTTGCCGAAGGTCTCGCGCTGGCGGGCGTAGGAGAGGGCGGCGTCGAAGGCGGCCCGGGCGACGCCCACGGCCCGGGCGGCGATGTTGATGCGTCCGACCTCGAGCACCCCCAGGATCTGGGGCAGCCCGCGGCCGGCCTCGCCGATGAGGTTGGCGGCCGGGACGCGGTGGTCGACGTAGGACATCTCGACCGTCTCGACCCCCCGGTAGCCCAGCTTGCCCACGTGCCTGCTGACCGAGATGCCCCCGGACCGGGGGCCGGGCTCCTTCTCCACGATGAAGGCGGAGATCCCCTCCTCGGTGCGGGCGGCCAGGGCGACGATCCCAGCCCGCTCGCCGTTGGTCACCCAGGCCTTGGTGCCGTTGACCACGTACTCGTCCCCGTCCAGTGACGCCTTGCAGGAGATGTTGCGGGTGTCGCTGCCGGCGTCGGGCTCCGACAGCGACAGGGCGCCGCGGCGGTCGCCGGCGGCCATGGTGGGGAGCCAGCGCTGCTTCTGCTCCTCGCTGCCGTGCGCCATGATCAGCGTGGCCGCCATGGTGTGGGTGTTGATGACCCCGGTCAGGCTCATCCAGCCGTAGGCCAGCTCCTCGATGATGCCGATGTAGGTCAGCAGGTCGAGGCCGAGGCCGCCGTAGGCCTCGGGGATGGTCACGCCGAAGAGGCCGAGCTCGCGCATCTGGGCCACGATGTCGGCCGGATAGGCGTCGTCGTGCTCGAGGTCGGATGCCACCGGGATGACCTCGTTGGCCACGAAGCGGCGGACGGTATCGATGATCTCTTGTCGGACCTCGGGGTCGGTGGGGGCCGTGGGGGCGGGGCGTGACGGCTCCGGAGTCATGGGGGAGAACGATACATTCCGCTGGGGTTGACGTCGATCTCCCAGACGAGAAGAATCTTTCCGATGCCCGACCTGATGCACGACGCGCTGCACCGGGCCGCTCAGCGGTACGGGGATCGCGACGCCGTGCTGGCGGGCGACGACCGGTGGTCCTTCCGCGATCTGGACGACGCCAGCACCGAATTCGGACGCCACCTCCGCTCCCGGGGGGTCCGACGCGGCGACCGCGTGGCCATGATGACGTCGAACCGGCCGGAGTTCGTGGTGGCGATCCACGGCATCAGCAAGATCGGGGCCGCGGCCGTGCTGCTCAGCCCGGCCTGGAAGGGCGTCGAAGCCGGTCATGCCCTGGAGCTCACCGGTCCCGTCCACGCGGTGGCCGACGGCCCGGCCGTCGCGCTGGCGGGCGGGCTGCTGGGCGAGGGCCACGTCACCGACCTCGACCGCCCGGAGCCGACCGACGCCGCCAACACCGACTCGGTGGACACCCTGCCACCGGACGCCGCGGTGAGCGACGGGGACGAGGTGGTGCTGGTCTTCAGCTCCGGCACCACGGGGCTGCCCAAGGCGGTCCGCCACACCCACCGCTCGATGGGCTGCGCCACGGCGGACTGGTGCGCCATGCTCGGTCTGGGCCCGGACGACCGGTTCCAGGTGGCGACGCCGCCCTCGCACATCCTCGGCCTGCTCAACCTGCTGGCCGCGGCGTCGGCCGGGGCCACTGTCCGCCTGCACCGGCGGTTCGACCTCGACGAGGTCCTGCAGCGCATCGAGGCCGAGCGGATGACCCTCGAGATGGCCGTGGCGCCGATCGCGTTGGCCTTGGCCAACCATCCGGACCTCGAGCGCTACGACCTGTCGTCGTTGCGCTACATCATGTGGGGAGCGACGCCGGTCAGCGAGCACGTGGCCAAGGTGGTGACCGAGCGTACGGGGGTGCGGTGGCTCCCGGCCTACGGGGCCAGCGAGGTGCCGGTCATCGCCTGCAACCCTGTGGAGGACCCGGGGTCCTGGAGGCTCGACTCGGCCGGCCTCCCGCCCGAGGGCGTAGAGCTGCGCGTCGCCGACCTCGTCACCGGGGAGGTCCTGCCACCGGGAGGGATCGGCGAGATCCAGGTGTCGAGCCCGTCGGTGATGGCCGGGTACCTCCCTGAGGAGGAGTCGGCGGGCGCCTTCGCCGACGGGTGGTACCGCACGGGCGACGTCGGCTGGCTAGAGCCCGAGGGATGGGTCCACCTGACCGACCGCTCCAAGGAGATGATCAAGGTCAACGGGTTCCAGGTGGCGCCGGCCGAAGTCGAGGAGGTCCTGCGCAGCCACCCGTCGGTCCTCGACTGTGCGGTCTTCGGTCTGTCCGACGAGCGGGCGGGCGAAGTGCCCGTGGCCGTGGTGCAGGTGGACCCGGAGCGGCCCGCCACCGCCGAGGAGATCCAGGAGCTGGTGGCCGGATCCCTGGCCACCTATAAGCAGGTCCGGCACGTGGTCTTCGTCGACGCCATCCCCCGACTGCCCTCGGGCAAGGTGCTGCGGCGCACGCTGCGCGACGAGTGGACGCCGGTCCTGCTGGCTCCGGACGGGCACGCCTGATGGATGTCCGCCTCTCGTCCGAGCAACAGGCCCTCCGCGACTCGGCGGCCCAGGTCGTCGGCCGCCTCGGGCCGCGCACGGTGCGCGACCTCGACGATGCCGAGCGGTCCGCCAAGCTCGACGCCGCCGTTGCCGCATCGGGCTGGCGCGAGCTGCGGGTCCCGCTCGAGGGGCGGGCGCCGCTGGCGTCCGGGGTCGAGGCCGCGGTCGTCGCCGAGGAGCTCGGCCGTGGCCTGGCCGACACGCCGTTCCTCGGGCCCACGCTGGCCGCCGAGCTGCGGAGGCTGGCCGGCGCGCCGCCGGCCGGCACCATCGAGACGGTCGCCTTCACCGGCTCGCTGACCGCTGCCGCAGTCGTGGACCCCGGGGTACCTCCGGGCACCGTCGCCCCCGACGCCCGGGGGGCGACCGCCGCCCTGGTGCTGGTGCCCGACGGTACGGGCCACGCGTTGGCTTCGGTCCCGCTGGGCCCGGCCGGCCCCGGCACCGACCTGACCCGGCCCGGGGCCGTCGTGGTGCCGGGGCCGGCCGTGCCGGTGGAGGGGCCGGGCTCGCGCCCGCTGACCGACGACGACCTGTCGACGTGGACGGCGCTCGGACTGACGCTCGACTGTGCCGACCTCGTCGGGGTGATGCGCGGTGCCGTGGACCTGGCCGTCGGGTACGCGTCGGACCGTCGCCAGTTCGACCGGCCCATCGGCTCGTTCCAAGCCGTGCAGCACCTGCTGGCCGACGCCTTCGTGCTCATGGAGGGTTCACGGAGCGTGGCCCTCCATGCCGCCTGGTCGGTCGACGCCCTGGAGCCCGACGACGCCCTGGCCGCCGCCGCCGTGGCCAAGGCCTACTGCGCCCGGGCGGCGCGCACGGTGTGCGAGACCGCCATCCAGGTGCACGGGGGCATCGGCAACACCTGGGAGTGCGTGGCCCACGTCTTCCTGCGACGGGCGCTCCTGTCCACCGATGTGCTGGGTGGCGTGGGGGCGAGCCTCGACCGTGTCGTCACCCACCACGGGATCGGAGGTGACCGTGGACTTCGGTGACGCCCCCGAGGAGGCCGAGTTCCGCCTCCGGCTGCGGGCCTGGCTCGACGTGCACAACCCGGGGCTCCCGGCCTCTTCGACCGACGACGAGTACTGGTCCGGCCAGGCGGCCTGGCACCAGTCGCTCTACGACGGCGGCTTCTTCGGCGTCACCTGGCCGACGTCGATCGGCGGGCAGGGCCTCCCGAGCGTCTACGACGTCATCGTCGACGACGAGCTCGCCGCCGCCGGGACACCGCCCCGGCCGAGCCTGGGCTACCTGGTGGAGGGCATCCTCGAGCACGCCGACGACGATGTGCAGGCCCGCTTCCTCCCCGGGATCGTCAACGGCCGGGACCGCTGGTGCCAGGGATTCAGCGAGCCCGACGCCGGGTCCGACCTGGCATCGCTGCGGACCCGGGCCGACCGGGACGGGGACGAGTACGTCATCACCGGGCACAAGGTGTGGACGAGCTACTCCGACGACGCCGAGTGGTGCCTGGTCCTGGCCAGGACCGACCACGAGGTGGCCCGGCACCAGGGGATCTCCGCCTTCGCACTCCCGATGGGCCAGCCCGGCGTCGAACAGCGGCCCCTGCCCATGATCAACGGGATCACCAAGGAGTTCGGCGAGGTGCTCTTCGACGGCGCACGAGTGCCCGTGGCCAACATGATCGGCCGGCCGGGGGAGGGGTGGCCGCTGGCCATGACCATCGTGAGCCACGAGCGGGAGCCGCACGAGCTGGGGTTCGCCGGTCGCTACGCCAAGCAGGTGAAGGACCTGGTGGCCCACGTGAACGCCGACCCCGGGGCCTACGGCGCCGAGCAGGTCCGCGATCTGGCGTGGGCTGTCGTAGAGTCGGAGATGCTGCGGCTGCACGTCCGTCGGCGGCTATCCGGCCGTCTCGACGGGATCGTGCACGGACCGGAGGGATCGGTGGACAAATTGCTCATGACCTGGACGGAACAGGCGGTGGGCCATGCCGCGCTCTCGATCGGTGGCGCCCGGGCCACCGGTCCCGACGGCACCCTCGTGAAGGTGTACCTCTACAGCCGCGCCCAGAGCGTCATGGGCGGGACCTCCCAGATCCAACGGAACCTGGTGGCCAGCCGGATCCTGCGCCTCCCCGCGTCATGAGTGCCTACCGGCTCACCGAAGAGCTCCAGGTCGAGGACGACGGGCCGGTCCGGATCGTCCGGATGAACCGGCCCGAACAGCTCAACGCCACCAATCACGGGCTCCACAAGGGTCTGGCCGAGCTGTTCCCCCAGATCGATGCCGACACCGAGGCCCGGGCGGTCGTGCTCACCGGCAACGGCCGGGCGTTCTCGGCGGGCGGCGACTTCACGTACCTCGACGAGCTCTCCAGGGACGGTTCGCTCCGTCAGGAGACCCTCGTCCACGGCCGGCAGATCGTGACCGGGATGATGAAGTGCCGGGTGCCCATCGTGGCCGCCGTCAACGGGCCGGCAGTGGGGCTGGGCTGCAGCCTGGTCGCCCTGTCGGACATCGTCTACATGGCCGAGAGCGCACACCTGGCCGACCCGCACGTCCTGATCGGCCTGGTTGCCGCCGACGGGGGGCCGGTCACGTGGCCGCTCCTGACCAGCCTGCAGCTGGCCAAGGAGTACGCCCTCACCGGCGACCGGATCCCGGCTGAGCGGGCCGCCCAGATGGGGCTGGTCAACCACGTGTGCCCGGACGACGCCGTCCTCGAAGAAGCCCTGACCTGTGCCCACCGGATCGCGGGGTTGCCCCGTCAGGCGGTGGAGGACACCAAGCGCATCCTCAACCTCCACCTCGAGCGGGCCGTCGTGGCCACCCTGGACTTCGCACTGGCCGCCGAGGACCGGTCGTTCACGTCGCCCGAGCTGCGCGCCAACCTCGACCGGTTCCTCGCCCCCCGCGAGAAGCGGTAGGGCGCCGGAGGGACCGACCGCCGCCGGAACCGGGTTCTCACAGGGGTCCCGGAGTGTCTCCGACAGTGGAATCGGGGTGTCGCGGTCCAGGAATCCGACAATTCCGTCACCTCAAGTAGACTCGGCAGCGATGGCCGAAATTGAAGCCGACGTCGAAGAGCCCGTGGGCGGGGAGCAAGCGATGAGCCGGCGCGAGCAGGCCGTGGCGCGGTCGCTGTTCACGGCCCGGGCCCGGGCCGAGAACCGCCTGCAGCGGTTCCTCGACGCCGCCCTCGAGCTGATGAACGAGGGCGAGTCGGGGCGCGAATTCACCGTGCATGAGGTGGTCGAGCGCTCCGGTCAGTCGCTGCGCCTCTTCTACCAGTACTTCGGCGGCAAGCATGAGCTGCTGCTGGCCCTCTTCGAGGAGTCCGTGCGCTCGACGGCGGCGTACCTCAACGAGAAGATCGACGAGGAGACCGACCCGATGGAGCGCATCCACCGGTTCGTGATCGAGTACTACCGGTTGTGCCGTCCGCCGCAGCCGGGCCAGCCGGTGGAGCCACTGGCGACCACATGGGTGATGGTGGACTTCGCGCAGCAGCTGTTGACCAGCCACCCCATCGAAGCGGCGTTGGCCTTCGACCCGCTGGTCTCGCTGTTCGGCGAGGTGCTCGAGGACGCCGAGGTGGCGGGGTGCATCCGCCCCGGGCTTCGCCGCAGCCCGATCGCCGGGATGGTGCTGGAGGCGATCATGTTCAACACCTTCTCCGCCACCATCGGCGGCACGTCCGTCCGTCGGGTCGACCCCGACCCGGCCGAGGAGCTCTGGGAGTTCATCCTCCACGGTGTCGGCTCCGACAAGTCCGGCAAGTCGGCCGGATCCGGCTAGCTTCCAGCCTTCCCACCGTCCGGACCGCTCCGTGCCCCCGGACCGATCCGGGTGGTGCAGGCAGCCAGGCAGAAGCTGACCACGCGGTCCGTCTCGGCCCGGGTCGGCTTCCTTCTTCCCCACAGCAGGTCGTTGAGCCGGCCGACGACGGCGTGGCCCACGAGCTCGGCATCCAGCTCGGGATCGACGCCGTGGAGGTCGAGGAGGGGCTGGTGGAGCAGCGTCGCCAGGCGGGCGCTCGTCGAGGTGTGGGAGACGGCCATCGTCTGGCCGAGGGTCGCCGCGTTCCAGAGCACGGCCAGGGTGGTGGCGGCGCTCTCCTCGTCGGCGGCCTGGGACAGTATGCCCTCCACCCAGCGTCCGACCTTGCCCTCGGCCGTCGACTCCTTGGCCATCTGGTGGGCCAGGTAGCCAAGGAGTCGCTCGGTGCCGTCATCGAGGATGGCGGCCACGAGCGCGTCCTTCGATGCGAAGTACCGGTAGAAGCCCTCGTTGGACAGGTCCGCCTCGGCGACGATGTCGGCCACCCGGGGACGGGAGTCGGTCCCGCACCGTCGCATGACGGTCCGTCCAGCGTCGATCAGCCGGCGCACCTCGTCCGTGTAGTCCGGGCTGCGCCGGTCCAGTGTCTGCCGGGCGATCCGCCTCGCAACATCGTTCTGACTCTCCAGATGTAGATTCTCCATATCTGGAATGTTATTCTGCCAGCCAACGAGGAGGGGAGACACCCATGGCCTGGGAGTTCGAGACCGATCCCGAGTACCAGACGAAGCTGGACTGGGCGGAGGAGTTCGTGCGGTCGGAGGTGGAGCCGATCGACATGCTGTGGCGGGGGCTCGAGTTCACGCCGCCCGACGAGACCCTGCGCACCATCATCGACCCGCTGAAGGACCAGGTGCGGGCCCAGGGACTGTGGGCCACCCACCTCGGGCCCGAGCTCGGCGGCCAGGGGCACGGGCAGCTCAAGCTTTCGCTGCTGAACGAGATCCTCGGCGGCTCCTCCTGGGCGCCGGTCATCTTCGGTTGCCAGGCGCCCGACACCGGGAACGCCGAGATCATCGCCCACTACGGCACCGAGGCCCAGAAGGAGCGCTACCTGCACCCGCTCCTCGAGGGGAAGATCTTCTCCTGCTACTCGATGACAGAGCCCCAGGGAGGCTCGGACCCTGCCCTGTTCGAGACCCGCGCCTACCGGGACGGGGACGAGTGGGTCCTCAGCGGCTGGAAGTTCTTCTCCTCCAACGCCCGCACGGCGGCGTTCCTCATCGTGATGGCCGTCACCAACCCCGACGTGTCCGTCTACGAGGGCATGTCGATGTTCCTGGTACCGTCCGACACCCCGGGCATCGACATCGTCCGCGATGTGGGCCTGGCTGGCGAGCCCGAGGGACACGGCTCACATGCCCTCATCCACTACGACGACGTGCGCCTCCCCGCCGCGGCACTGCTCGGCGGCGAGGGCCAGGCGTTCGCCATCGCCCAGACCCGCCTCGGGGGCGGCCGCATCCACCACGCCATGCGCACCATCGGCCTGGCCCGGCGGGGGCTCGACGCCATGTGCGAGCGGGCGCTCAGCCGCCGGGTCGCTGGCGGCCTGCTGGCCGACAAGCAGTTCGTACAGGGCTACATCGCCGACTCCTACGCCCAGCTGATGCAGTTCCGCCTGTACGTGCTCTACGCGGCGTGGCTGATCGACAAGCACAACAATTACCTGAAGGTGCGCAAGGACATCGCCGCCATCAAGGTCCTCATGCCCGGAGTGCTCCACGACATCGCCTGGCGGGCCATCCAGGTCCACGGTGCGCTCGGAATCAGCAACGAGATGCCCTTCCAGTCGATGCTGGTCGGGGCCAGTGTCATGGGCCTCGCCGACGGCCCCACCGAAGTGCACAAGGTGACGGTCGCCCGCCAGGTGCTGCGCGACCACCAGGCCACCGACGACCTCTGGCCGACCCAGCACCTTCCGAAGCGTCGCGACGCGGCACGCGAGAAGTTCGCCGCACTCCTCGAGTGCGAAGTGGGAAATCTCTGATGATCGACATCGAACGACTGTCCTCGTGGATGGACGATCGCGGGCTCGGGGTGGGGGAGCCCGTCGAATCCGCCTTCGTGTCCGGGGGGACCCAGAACGAGATCTACGAGATCCGCAGGGGTGACGTACACGCCGCCCTGCGGATCCCCCCGCCGTCGGCCCCCGAGACCCGGGATGCCGGGATCTTGCGCGAGTGGCGGATCATCGACGCCCTCGACGGGACCGACGTCCCGCACACGGCGGCCATCGCCGCCTGCGAGGACCTGTCCGTGCTTGGGCGTACCTTCTACCTCATGGGCTACGTCGACGGCTGGTCGCCGATGAACACCGATGGATGGCCGGCACCCTTCGACACGGACCTCGAGGCCCGGAAGGCATTGGCCTTCGAGCTGATCGACGGGATCTCGCTGCTGTCCAAGGTCGACTGGAAGGCGAAGGGCCTGTCGGACCTCGGGCACCCCGAGGGATTCCACCAGCGCCAGGTCGACCGGTGGACGGCGTTCCTCGAGCGGATCAAGGGCCGGGAGCTGCCCGGCTTCGACGAGGCGTCGGCCTGGCTGCGCGCGCACCGGCCGATCGACTTCGTCCCGGGTCTCATGCACGGCGACTACCAGTTCGCCAACGTCATGTACCGCCACGGCGCGCCGGCCCGGATGGCGGCCATCGTGGACTGGGAGATGGGCACCGTCGGCGACCCGAAGCTGGACCTGGCCTGGGTGGTCAACGGCTGGCCGGAGGATCCCGACGACACGTCGGGCATCACGTACGTCGACATGACGGGGATGCCCTCCCGCTCGGCCGTCCTCGACCGCTACGCCGAGGTGTCCGGGCGCCAGGTCGACGACATCGACTACTACTGCGTGCTGGCCAAGTGGAAACTCGCCGTCGTCCTCGAGCAGGGCTACCAGCGGGCCGGCGACAACGCCGTGCTCCAGACCTACGGGCCGGTGGTGCTCGACTTGATGCAGGGTGCCGCCGACCTCGCCGAGGACACGGACTACGGCAAGTGAGCGGGCCCGACGGCGAGCTGGTGCGCGAGCGCCAGGGCGCACTCTCGCTCCTCCGGCTTAACCGGCCCGGGGCCCGCAACTCCCTCACGACGAGCCTGGTCGACGCGCTCGGCACGGCGATCCTCGAGGCCGAGGCCGACCCCGGTGTCCGGGCCATCGTGCTCACCGGCACCGGTGACCGCGCCTTCTGCTCGGGTATGGACCTCAAGTCGTTCTCCGAGGGGGACGTACCCGGGGCCACCCCCGGCGAGTCGACGGAGGCCTTCTACCGGCTGCTGCGGGGCGAGGTGAGCGTCCCCGTAGTCGGCGCGGCCAACGGGTCCGCGGTGGCGGGTGGTCTCGAGCTGCTTCTCGGCTGCGACGTGGTCATCGCCTCGAGCGAGGCCCGTTTCGGCCTGCCCGAGGTCAAGCGCGGGCTCTTCGCCGCCGGAGGCGGCACCCTGATCGGCAGCCGGATCCCCACGGCGATCGCCCTCGAGCTCACCCTCACCGGCGACCTCGTCGACGCCGCCCGCGCCTACCAGTTCGGCCTGGTCAATGCCGTGGTGGCTCCCGCAGAGGTGTGGGCGACGGCCCTGGACATGGCCGAGCGCATCGCCGCCAACGGCCCCCTCGGGCTCGCCGCCTCCAAGGAGCTCGTCCGGCTCAGCGCCTCGAACCCGGCCGCCGTACGCGAGCGGCTGGCCGAGTGGTCGTCGGTGGTTTTCGCCAGCGAGGACGCCATGGAGGGCGCCCGGGCCTACATGGAGAAGCGCGACCCGGTGTGGAGGGGCCGCTAACGTGCGGGCCGCCGTGTGCCGCGCCTACGGCGGGCCCGAGGTGGTGACGGTCGAGGAGCTCCCTGCGCCGGAGATCGGTGCGGGCCAGGTGCGGGTCCGGGTGCGGGCCGCCGCCGTCAACTTCCCCGACGTGCTCCTCGTGGCCGACCGGTATCAGATCACCGTGCCGCCGCCCTTCGTCCCGGGCAGCGAGTTCGCCGGCGTGGTCGAGCAGGTGGCCGACGGTGTCGCCGGGCTGACGGTCGGTGACCACGTGGCGGGCACCGTGCTGGTCGGCGCTTTCGCCGAGGAGGTGGCCGTGGGGGCGGCGGCGGTCCGGACCGTGCCACCGGGTGTCGACGATCGCCATGCCGCCGCCTTCGGCGTGGCCTGGCGGACGGCGTACCACGTCCTCCGCTCCGTCGCTCGCCTTCAGGCCGGCGACGAGCTGGTCGTCCTCGGCGCCGGTGGTGGCGTCGGACTGGCGGCGGTCAGCCTGGGCCGCCACCTCGGGGCCTCGGTGACGGCGGTGGCCTCGTCCCCGGCCAAGCTGGAGGCGGCCCGGGACGCCGGCGCCACCCACCTCGTCCGGCACACCGCTGTCGACCTGCGGACCGCGCTGAAAGAGGTGCTCCCCGGAGGGGCCGACGTCGTCGTCGACCCCGTCGGCGGCGACCTGGCCGAGCCGGCGCTGCGATCGCTCCACTGGGGCGGCCGCTTCGTGACCGTTGGCTACGCCTCCGGGGAGATCCCGCGGATCCCGCTCAATCTGGTGCTGTTGAAGGGCTGTCAGGTGCTCGGCTTCCAGTTCCGGGACTTCGCCGAGCACTGCCCCGATGAGCTCGTCCGCAACGACGACGAGCTGTGGGCACTCCTGGCTGCAGGAGAGGTGAGCCCACACCTCGGGGCCTCCTTCGCCCTCGACGACGTGGTCGCCGCCCTGGCCCTGGTGGCCGACGGCCAGGTGGTGGGGAAGGTCGTGCTCGACGTGGCCACCGGGCAGCCCGACGGCTGAACCCCGTTGCCCCGGTCGCCCCGGTCAGAGGGGCAGCAGTGGTGGCAGTCGCCCGTCGTCGATGAGCCCGTTCCCGAGCGACGTGGTGAGTGACGCCGCCGTGCCGAGCAGGGCGTCGAGCACCAGGGTGCGGCGGACGTAGCGGTGGAACGGGTGCTCGACGGTGAAACCGATGCCGGCCAGGACCTGCTGACAGTGCCGGGCCGCTGTCTTCGCCTGTCGTCCGGCCATCGCCTTGGCCATGGCCGAAGTCCCCGGTCCCGGGTCGAGCCACGCCGCGTCGAGCATCGCCTCGGCCATGGCTATCGCCACCAGCGTCTCGGCCAGCCGGTGACGGACGGCCTGGAAGGAGGCGATCGGGCGGCCGAATTGGACGCGCCCCCGGGCGTGCACGCAGGCCAGGCCGAG
>JBKQTE010000084.1:0-4818 GCA_052143315.1 Acidimicrobiales bacterium
CCCCAACCCGCCTTCGGACAGGAGCCCGACCTCGGCTACGACACCGATGAGGCAAAGGCCGAGCGACGGAGGAGACCGGGGAGCGGCTGACCGCAGGACCGGCGGTCGAGGTCGAGGTCGAGGTCGAGAGTGGAGGCAGACACGCTCCGCCAGCAATTCGATGCTGACCGACCCGCGTCAGTTCCGCGGGTTTGTCATCGAGATCACGTCGTCCCAGCCGAATCCGACGGTTTCACCGACCACGGATCGGGTCGCGGCGTCCACCAGTACGAAAAAGGGGTACCCGAGCACCCGGTAGTCGATCCACGCCTGGTCGCTCATCACCACGGGTACGTCCTCGATATCGGCCGCTACCACGGCCACGTCGGCGGACGGGAGAGAGTCCGGTCCCTTGGTGATCGCAATGACGGAGACGTCCGGATGGAGGCCGAGGTTCTCGGGGTGTCGGATCCCCTCCCAGAACGCCCCGCATCCGTCGCAGCTGGTGTTCAGGAAGGCCAGCAGGAGACGGCCGGAACGACCTGCGAGCTCGACGGCGAGAGGTTCACCTGAGTGTGTGACGCCGACGATGTCGGCGGCGGACCACAAGGCCGGTGCGTCCGATCTGCCCGAGGGGATCGGGCGGAGGCCGGCGGCGAACGATTCGTCGGCCAGCGCAGTTGCCAGCCTGTCGGCGGGGGCGGCGACTACTCGGGGATCGGCGCTCCGGCGTCGGGGACCTCGATTGCGTTGCCATGGCCACACCATCGGCACGACACCTCCTCGACCGTCTCGTCCAGCACTTCTTCCTCCTCGACCGTCAGCGCGCCGCCCACGGAGTAGTGGTGGAAGGCCTTGGTGCGGCGAGCGGTCACCACGTCGAATCGGGTCAGGTTCCCGCAGGCCGTGCAGCGGTAGCGAGACGCTCCGGGGGTGGTGGCTACGTCCGTGGTGTCGGTGCTCGGAGAGTCGGTCGTCACCCCCCACACGGTAGCCGCCGGCGGCAGGGCCTACCGCAAGCAGACCGAACAGGTGTTCGCTACCATGGCACCCATGACGCTGGCCGTCCAACGGACCTTCGACGACCTGGGTACCCCGCTCAGCGAGGTCACTTTCGTGGTGCTCGACGTGGAGACCACCGGCGGCTCCCCGGCGACCTCATCGCTGACGGAGGTGGCGGCCGCCCGCTACCGGGGCGGCGAGATGCTGGGGACCTACCAGACCTTCGTGCGGCCGGACGAGCGGATCCCGCCGTTCATCACCGCTCTGACCGGCATCAGCAACGCCATGGTGGCCGACGCCCCAACCACCGGGGCGATGCTGCCGTCGTTTCTGGAATTCGTCGGCGGGGCGGTGGTCGTGGGCCACAACGTGCGCTTCGACCTGTCCTTCCTCGACCACGCCCTGGTCTCCACCGGTCGGGACCGACTGGCCAACGCCACCGTCGACACCCTGCCCCTGGCCCGCCGGCTGATCCGCGACATGGTCCCCAACTGCAAGCTGGGGACGTTGGCCGAGGTGCTGCGTCTCCCCCACCAACCGTCACACCGGGCCCTGACCGACGTGCTGGCCACCGGCGACCTGCTGCATGCGCTGCTCGAGCGGGCCGGGTCGTTCGGCATCCTGGGGCTCGAGGAGCTGCTCGACCTGCCCCGACTCATCGGGCATCCACAGGCGGCCAAGTTGCGGCTCACCACCCGGCTCCCCCACCGGCCGGGCGTCTACTGGTTCACCGATGCCGCCGGCAACGTGCTCTACGTGGGCAAGGCCACCGATCTCCAGTCGAGGGTGCGCTCCTACTTCACCGGGGACCGCCGGCCCAAGGTCGGCCGGCTGCTCAGGCAGCTGCACGCCGTCCACCACCGGGTCTGCCCCGGCCTCCTCACCGCCGAGGTAGTCGAGGGACGGCTGATCCGGGCGTGGTCGCCCCCGTTCAACCGGCAGGGGAAGGTACGACGCACCGGCCCGGGCGCCACACCCCGACCGGACATGGCCGCCACCACCTCCCAAGGGAGGCGCAACCGGGCGCGCCCGGCCCGACGTCGGAAGTGGAGCGACGCCGCCCTGGCCGGCGACCCGGCCGAGCTGCTGGCACCGCTGGCCGAGGAGGTCGTCACGCTGTCGAAGGAGCAGTGGTATGAGGACGCCGCCCGGACCCGTGACGACGCCGAGCGGCTCCGGTACCTCATCGCCCGCCACCGCCGGGTCGAGTCGCTCCGGAACGCCGGCCGGGTGGTGCTCCTCGTCGACGGCGAGGGGGCGGTGGAGCTCGACGGGGGCCTGCTGGTCGAGACAGGGACCATCTTCGACGCTGTGGGTGTCGGGTCGGACAGGTCGGACAGGTCGGACAGGTCGGACAGGTCGGACGGAGGTCCGGCGGTCGATCCTGCGCTTTCGATGACTGGTGACGGGCACGACCACGAGCGGATCATCGTGGCCCAGTGGCTCCACGCCCACGCCGACCGGGTCCGGGTGGTCGAGGTCGAGGCGGCCGGCGGCATGTCGATGCCGGCGGACCGGATCCCCAGGTTGCGCGAGCTCTGCGGCACCCGGGCGGCCTGAGGCACCCCTGGCCTGAGGTGCGCCGGCCATGCCGGCCGTGCCGGCCCGACCGTCAGCCTTCGGCGGCCGACGCCTCCTGGGACACCCGGATCAGCGCCTCGAGCACCGTGGCGGCCCGGCCGTCGTCGATGACCGAGCCGGCCAGGGCCACCCCGGCCGGGAAGTCGGCAGCCTTGCCCACCACCACCAGCGAGGCGGCGGCGTTGAGGACGGCCACGTCCCGGTGCGGCGAGGCGTCGCCGGCCACCACCCGGCGGATGGCCTCGGCGTTGACCGAGGCGTCGCCGCCCCGCAGGTCGTCGAGGGTGGCCGGGGCGAACCCCAGCTCGGCCGGGTCGACCCGGAAGACAGTGGTCTCGTACTCGGCGTACCCAGTGCCGCTCCCGCTACCGGTGGAGCTCCGTCGCAGCTCGTGCACGGTGGACGGGCCGGTGGTGCTCAGCTCGTCGAGTCCGTCGTCGCCGTAGACGATCATGGCCCGCTCGGCGTCGTTGGCGGCCAGCACCCCGAGCATCTTGTCGGCCATCGAGGGGTCGCTGACCCCCACTACCTGAAAGCGGGCGCGCCCGGGGTTGGCCAGGGGTCCGAGGAAGTTGAAGACCGTCGGGATGCCCAGCTCCTTGCGGACCGGGCCGGCGAAGCGCATGGCCGGGTGGAAGCGGGGGGCGAAGCAGAAGCCCATCCCCACCTCGTCGATGCAGCGGACGACCCCCTCGGGGCCGAGATCGGCCACCACCCCCAGCGCCTCGAGGACGTCGGCGGCACCCACCGCCGACGACGACGCCCGCCCGCCGTGCTTGCACACCTTGGCACCGGTGGCCGCCACCACCAGGGCGGCGATGGTGGAGACGTTGATGGACTTCAGGCGGTCGCCGCCGGTGCCGCAGGTGTCGATGACGTCGGTGCCGGCCGGCAGCGGCAGGGGCAGGGCATGGGCGACCATGGAGCGAACGAAGCCGGTCATCTCCTCCACCGACTCGCCCTTGGCCCGCAAGGCCACGGCCAGGCCGGCAATTTGGGCCGGGGTGGCCTTGCCGGACAGGACCTGTCCGAGGACTGTCTCGGCCTCGTCCGTCGACAGCGACGAGCCGCCGAGCAGCCGGCCGAGGACCCCGGGCCAAGCGCCCAGGGCCTCGAATGAGCCCGGCGCCGGCGAGGTGGCCGGCGAGGTGGCCGGCGAGGCGGCCGCTGAGGCGGCCGCCTCAGCGGGCGATGCTTCACCGGGCGGCAACGTCAGTCCCACCACAGGTCGCCGGCCAGCACCCCGCGGGCGATGAGCCCCAGCTGCACCTGGGAGGTCCCCTCCACAATGGTCAGCTGGCGGGCGTCGCGGTACCAGAGCTCGGTGGGGTGGTCCTGCATGTAGCCGGCCGCCCCCAGCAGCTGCACCGCCAGCCCCGAAGCCCGGACGGCCAACTCGGTGGCGTAGTACTTGGCCATCGACAGGAACGGCACGTACTCCTTGGTGAACTTCCCCTGGTCGGCCAGCCACGCCGCCCGGTAGGTGAGCAGGCGGGCCGCTTCGATGTCGACGGCTACCTTGGCGATCTCCCACTGGATCCCCTGGAAGTCGGCGATCACCCCGCCGAACGCCTCCCGCTGCTTGACGTACTCGGTGGCGTACATCAGGGCGCCCTCGGCTAGCCCGACGCCCCGGGCGGCCACGATGGGGCGCATGGCGTTGAGCCCGAGCATGGCCAGCCGGAAGCCGCCGACCTCGCCGATGACGTTCTCCGCCGGGACGTGGACGTCCTCGAGCAGCAGCTCGCCGGTGTCCACGCCCTTCACCCCCATCTTGTGGTCGGTGTGGGGGACGGAGACACCCTCCCAGCCCCGTTCCACGATGAAGGCGGTGATGGAGTCGTGGGCCCGGGACGACGGGTCGCCCGTCTTGGCGAAAACGGTGTACCAGTCGGCCTCCCGTACCCCGGACATCCAGCACTTGGTGCCGGAGAGGACCCAGCCGCCCTCGTTCCCCGGCGTGGTGTCGGGGACCGCCTTGGTGCGCATGCCGGCCACGTCACTGCCGGCCTGCGACTCCGACAGCCCGAACCCGGCCCGCAGCTCCCCGGTCGGGATACCGGCCAGGTAGCGTCGCTTCTGGTCGTCGTTGCCCGCGATAAGCACCGGCCCCCCCGGTATTCGGGTGTGCAGCAGCATGAGGGCGGCGGTGCTGGAGTACTTGGCCACCTCCTCGATGGCGATGGTCAGCCCGAGGATCCCCGCCCCCGACCCCCCCAGCTCGGTGGGCAGGCACAGTCCCAGCAGGTCGGCATC
>JBKQTE010000085.1:0-13775 GCA_052143315.1 Acidimicrobiales bacterium
ACCGGCCAAGAAGACCGCCGCCAAGAAGGCGGTGAAGAAGGCTCCGGCGCGCAAGGCACCGGCCAAGAAGACCGCCGCCAAGAAGGCGGTGAAGAAGGCTCCGGCGCGTAAGGCACCGGCCAAGAAGACCGCCGCCAAGAAGGTGGTGAGGAGGGTCGTCCGCAAGGCGACCCGCTAGCCGGGTCGTCGGGCGGGCGGAACCACCGCCGACGGACGTGGGCACGGCAGGGGCCTTCGGGCCCCTGCCGTGCGTCTACAGGTCCGACAGCAGCCGGAACGCCTCGCCGGTTGGGACACCGGCCAGCTCGCCGTGCGAGCCGAGCTGACGATGCACCTTCTCCGCCAAGGTGGACACATCGGCCCGATCGTCGGAGCCGATCCCCATGGTCGACTGTCGCTGGCTGGCGTGGACCAGCAGGGCCTCGACCTTGGTCGCCTCGAACTGCCCCGACGCCTCGACGTGGTTGGGCAGGTCGGCTTCCCACAGCAGCAGGTGGTCGGGACGGTGCAGCTGGAGGTCGAGCTCGGGGAAGAAGTGGGGGTCGCGCGCCGCCACCAGCGAGTCGAGGGTGAGGAACCCGGCGTGGCGGTGGTCGGGGTGGAGCCGGTACCGGCGCCACGGGTCGTGGCCCAGCACCACCCGTGGTCGCAGCTTCCGGACGATCCGGGCCACCTCCCGGCGCTGGTCGGGTCGGTTGTCCAGCTCGCCGTCCACCCCGCCGAGGAACAGCACCCGGTCCGCCGGTTCGGAGACGGTGCCGCCGTCCAGCACAGTGGCGGCACGCCGGCACTCGGCGGCACGTTCGGCCACCAGTGCGGCCAGGTCCGCCGCCGGGTCCCAGCTTCCCTTGGAGCCGTCGGTGAGCACCAGATGGTGAAGCCGGCAGCCGGCTGCCGCCCACTTGGCCAAGGTCGCCCCGCAGCCGAACTCGATGTCGTCCGGGTGGGCTCCGATGGCCAGGGCGCTGGCCGGGACGGGCAGGTCGGCGGTGACGGGACCGTCGGCGAGCAGGTCGCCCACCGGGAGCCCGCTCACCGCCGGCCGGCCGCGCTCGGGAGCGCTCACGGAAGGGGCGTTCCCGGAGAGGTCGACACCGGGATCACGTCGTCCGGCTCGTCGACGTCCCACGCCAGGTCGGGCAGGTCGAGCACCCTCACCGGGCGCCCGGTTCGCTCCGCCTCGACGCGGTGGCGGGCGAACGACCCGGGCCCGTAGGAGAAGCGGAAGCCGGCCTCCGCCGGGACCACGATGACGTTGGTGCCGTTCCCGAAACGGTCGGGGACGAGGGTGATGCCGGGGGCCTGCCCGACCGACACCAGCCCGGAGGCCCGGGGAAGGTCGGCGTGGGCCACGGTCACCTGGTCCACGCCCCCCTGGCGCAGGTGGGCGACCCCGGCCTCGACGGCGCCGTTCAGTCCCCGCCCCGGCTCCCAGACCACCAGCGCCCCGCGCTCCCGGGCCCAGGCGGCCACCTCGTTGTCGTCGCAGACGACGGCCACCGGCAGGGGGGCGGCGGCCCCGAGCACCCGGTCGGCCATGGCCCGGGCCAACGCCACCCGCTCGGTGCGACCGAGGGCCGGGTCGAGGCGCCGCTTGGCCTCGCCGAACGCCTTGACCGGCACCAGTACCATCCGCGGGCCGAACGGTGAACCCCGGTGGCGGTGCGGCAATCGTTGGTCGGCGCCTGCCACCCGGCCAGTGTAGGGGTGTCCCACCGGCCCACCACTCCCGGGGATTGCCGCCTAGGGTGGTCACGTGTCGGACAAGGTCGCAGTGATCGGAGCGGGATCATGGGGCACCACGGTGGCGGCGCTCATCGCCGCCAACGTCCCGACGATGCTGTGGGCACGCGACCCGGAGCTGGCGTCGGCCATCCACCGGCGGCACGCCAATCCCCGCTACCTCTGGGATGTCGAGCTGCCCGCCGGACTCGGGGCCACCTGCGAGGTCGACGAGGCGGTGGCCGGCGTGTCGCTGGTCGTCATGGCGGTGCCCTCGCACGGCTTCCGGGCGGTGGCCGAGGAGCTGGCCGGCGCGCTCGCCGCCGGCATCCCGGTGGTGAGCCTGACCAAGGGGCTGGAGCGGGGCAGCCAGCTCCGGATGACCGAGGTGCTGGGCCAGATGCTCCCCGACAGCCCGTCCGGGGTGCTCACCGGTCCCAACCTGGCGTCCGAGGTGGCCGCCGGCCAGCCGACCGCTGCGGTGGTGGCCCTGGACGACGAGGGGACGGCCCGGTGGGTCCAGGGACTGATGATGTCCCGGACCTTCCGGGTGTACACCAGTGTCGACGTGACCGGGTGCGAGATCGCCGGGGCGCTGAAGAACGTGCTGGCGGTGGCGGCCGGTGTCTGTGACGGCCTGGGGTTCGGCGACAACACCCGGGCGGCGATGATCACCCGGGGCCTGGCCGAGATGGGCCGGCTCGGCGTGGCGCTCGGGGGCGACCGGATGACCTTCGCCGGCCTGGCCGGGGTGGGTGACCTGGTGGCCACCTGCACCAGCCCGAGGAGCCGGAACCGGACGGTG
This sequence comes from Acidimicrobiales bacterium, assembly GCA_052143315.1. Classification (GTDB taxonomy): domain Bacteria; phylum Actinomycetota; class Acidimicrobiia; order Acidimicrobiales; family RAAP-2; genus DASZIT01. Next base: position 2,528 of record JBKQTE010000085.1, read on the forward strand.
GGGGTCGCCCTGGGCCGCGGGCGGACCCTCGACGACATTCTCGGCGAGATGACCATGGTGGCCGAGGGGGTCAAGACCGCCCGTCCCATGGTGGAGCTGGCCGCCTCCTACGATGTGGAGGTGCCCATCGCCTCCCAGGTTGCCGACCTCCTCGACGGCGTGCGCAGTCCCGCCGAGGCCATCGCCGCCCTGATGGACCGCCCGGCCACGTCCGAGTTCCCCCGGCCCCTCCCGTGAGCTCCGGCCGCGGGGTGGTCGAGGCCCCCCGTCCCGACGATCCCGACGCCTCCGCCGAGGATCGGCGGAGCCAGGCCATGGCCCGGGTGCGCTCCCTCCTCCTCGACCTGGGTGCCGGCGAGGAGGAGATCGACGCCGCCATCGCCGACGACACCGTCGACCTGTTGATGGTCGACCGCATGCTGGTGCCGGCGGAGCGGCGCATGACCCAGGGGGAGATCGCCGCCCGCACCGGGATCCCGCTGGACTTCGCCAAGCGGATCTGGCGGGCACTGGGCTTCCTCGACGTGGGCGACGACGACCCGGCCTTCACCGAGATGGACATCGAGGCGCTCCACCTGTTTCAGGGGATGATGGCTATGGGCCTGGTGGACGTGGAGTCGGGCCTGCAGATGGCCCGGGTCATCGGCTCGTCGATGGCCCGCATCGCCGAGGCCGAGACGTCCCCGGGCAGCACGCCCATCCTGGTGCCGTCGGGTGACAGCGTGATCGACGCCGACGAGTTCGCCCGGAGCGCCGGGGCCTCCCTTCCGGCCATGGCCCGGCTGCTCGAGTACGTGTGGCGGCGCCATCTGCAGGCGGCCACCCGTCGGGCCATGCTCATCCGGCTGCGAGGTGACATCGGGGGCATCAGCCCGGTGATGACGGTCGGGTTCGCCGACATGGTCGGGTTCACCATGCTCAGCCAGCACCTGGGCGAGCGCCAGCTGGCCGAGGTGGTGTCGCGCTTCGAGGAGGTGGCCCACGACACCGTGACCTCCCTGGGGGGCCGGGTGGTCAAGATGATCGGGGACGAGGCCATGTTCGTCGTCCCCACCGTCTCCGACGCCGCCAACATCGGCCTGACGCTGGCCGAGGCGTACGCCGACGACGAGCTGCTCTCCGATGTGCGGGTGGCGCTGGCAGCCGGCCCGGTGCTGGTGCAGGACGGCGACTTCTACGGCCCGGTGGTCAACCTGGCCAGCCGGCTGGTCGGGATCGCCCACCCCGGCACCGTCCTGATGTCGGACGAGCTCCATGCCGCTCTCGAGCTCGAGGCCCCCGGCGAGTTCGAGAGCACCGCCCTCCGGCCCCGGAGCGTCAAGGACATCGGAAGGGTGCAGGCGTGGAAGCTGTCGCGGCGGGGGAGCGCTCCGGGAGCCGACCGACGACGGATCATGCGCTGGGAGCGGCTCGGGGAGGTCCTCCGCGAGCTGGACGAGCTCCGCGACCGCGGCGAGAAGGTCGTGTCCCCGTCGTCCCGGCGGACGGCCCACCGGGGCGACGACCACTCAGTCGAGGCGGAGGGTGGCGATACCGTGGGCCCGGAGTTCGAACCGCCCTTCGAACGGGACGAGGGGACGGCCCCGTAGGTCGACGAGCCACCCCGACCGTCCGTCGACGGTCACCTCCGCCGGCGCCGCCCGGGGGTTGAACACCCGGACCTCCAGGGCGCCGGCGGAGCGCCGGACCGAGGAGACCTCGGCTCCGGAGACGGTCAGTGGCGTCCCCGACGCCGGACGGGTGCCGCCCCCGAAGGAGGCGACGGCGATCAGGGGCACCAGCACGTCGTCGGCCAGCGCGTAGGGGTCGCTCCCGTCCGCGCACAGCGCGTAGCGGGCCTCCACAGGCCCCAGCATCTGAGGCCCCGACATGGCCACCATCGGCCCGGCGGGTAGGGGCCGGGTGGTCATCCCCAGCCGCGACAGCATGCCGGTCGAGCGCAGCAGGGTGAGGGCCAGGGTGGAGGCCACCGGTGCACCTCCGACGGGAGTGTCGATGTCGACCAGCTCGTACTCGAGGAGGCCCTCGTGTACCACGGTGAGCCCGCCGGCGGTGACGAAGCGCCGGGACGGGAAGGTCGGGGTGCCGACCTCGTCGGTGCGGCCCTCGGCGACCAGGCCCCGCTCTACGACGGCGAAGGCGCATTCGGCACGGGACGACGACGCCGGCTCGGGCAGCGGGAGGTGGACCCGCAGTCGGTGGTCCCGGCAGGTGTTGTCGAAGGCGGTGTGCACCCGGACGGCGGCCTCGTCGGCCCGGAGCTCGACGGTGGTGGTGACCACCGTCGACCGGGCGCCGGACCTCGAGCGCGACTCGCCGTCCACCCGCTCGGGCCAGGTGTAGGTCGAGGTGACCACCACCGAGGCCCGCACCGGCCCCCGCTCCCCCGCCGCCAGGGCCACGGAGTCGGGGGCGTCCACCTCGGTGTCGTGCACCGGTGGCGAGTAGTTGTAGGTGTCGCCGTGGTCGCCCCCGTCCACCAGCCGGCCGTAGCCGGCGATGCCGTTCAGCGAGAAGGTGCCGTCGGCGGCGTCCACCACCACGGTGACCAGACCGTTGGTCAGGGTGAGGTCGCCGGCGTCCCCGATCACCGTCACCGGGTGGGCCAGGGGGGCGGCCGCGAACCGGGCCCAGCCGAAGCCGGCTACCGGGGCCTGGCGGGCCAGCACCCGGCGGACGGCCGGCTGGTCCAGGGTGATCCGGACCTCGGTGTCGGGTCGGGCGGTCAGGCGGGTGAAGAGCTCGCGCTTGACCTCCTCGACGGCCACGCCCTCCCTGGGCTCGGAACCGATCATGATGGTGATGTGCAGCCCGGTGTTGTCCTCGGCCAGGGTCACGTCGGTCACGTGAGCGTCGTCGTCGATGCGGGCGCCCTGGATCAGGCCCAACATGTTCCTGACGGTGGCGCCGTCGAGAGTGATGGTGCCGGGCAGCCCGACCCGCTCGGAGATCACCTGCATGTCGGGCCCGGGCGCACCGTTGACCGGCACCACCACCTCCACCATGCCCGGCCGCCGGTGGGCCGACGGGTTGACCACGGTGGAGCCCGGCTCCTGCAGCGAGGCGGCGATGGCGGCCAGGGCACTGTCGGTGAGCCCGTCGCCGATCTGGCGCGCCTCGGCGTAGCGGTGGACGACGGCGTCGACCACCTCGTCGACCGAACAGGCGCAGATGGAGTCGTGGGCGGCGTTGCGGACCATCAGGGTCCACGCCACGTCGAGGAAGGCCCCCGGCCACTCCCCGGGCTCGAGGTAGAGGGCGCTGAGCGGCTCGGCCGTCCGCTCGAGGGCCCGCTCGGCCCGGGCGGCGGCCTGCTTGACGTCGACCCGGTTGGAGCCAACGCCCATCAACAGGTTGGACCGGGCCCCCGACCGCAGCTCGCCCCGCCAGGTGGCCAGGCCGTCGGTGGTGAGGGTGCCGAGGTACCCTGGCAACGAGGTGATGGCCAGGTCGTAGGCGTCCTGCATCTGGTTGGCCTCGGCCACCACCCTCCCGAGCCAGGGCTGGGGCCGCTGATGGTCGGTCCCGTTCATGAACAGTAGGGGTGAGCTGTCGCCGAGGAACGACCCGAGCTCCTCTTCGAGGGAGCCGAGCCGGCGCAGCAGGGCCTTGGCCTCGTCGGGCACGGAGGCACCGTTGCCGTACCCGGACACCAGGTACTCGGCCCGGACCCCGGAACCGTCGGGGGCCTCCCACACGAAGGCGGTGGCGTCGACCGTCGCCGGCACCCCCCGCCAGACGACGGCGTGCCGGAAGCCGGCCTGCGCCAGGATCTGGGGCATCTGGGCCACGTGGCCGAACATGTCGGGAAGGTACCCGACCTCCATCACCCCGCCGAAGGCGGCGCCCCGCAGGATGCCCAGCTGGAGGTCGCGGACGATGGTCTCGGCCGACACCAGGAACTCGTCCATCAGGACGTACCAGGGGCCGACCGTGAGCCGGCCGGCAGAGGCCAGCGCCCGCAGCCGGCCCTCGTTCTCCGGCCGGATCTCCAGGTAATCGTCGACCACCGCCAGCTGCCCGTCGAGGAGGAACGTCCGGTAGGAGGGATCGCGTTCCAGGAGGTCGAGCAGTCCGTCGATCAGCCGGACCAGCTTCAGGCGGAAGGTCTGGAACGGGTCGTACCACTCACGGTCCCAGTGGGTGTGGGGGACCACGGCGATGCGTCGGGGCATCTGGGGGCGGTCGGCGCCGCTCGCCCCCGAGGTGGGCGCGCTCACCCCGGTCCGGCCACCTTCGCCTTGTCCATGAAGCCCATCGTCGCTCCTCTCAACCGACCGGCCGCCTCGAGGTCACCCGGTCCCCGCCTGGCATCGTACGGCCCCGAGAGGAGGTTGGTGCCAGCGGGCAGGACGCGCTAGAACCGGCACGACACCAGAGGGCGAGAGCGAGGACGTGGATGGGCAAGGGGCGAGCGGCCGGACCGAGGTGAGCGCCGACGTCGCCCGCCGCCCCGGCGTCGATCGCCTCCTCCCCTGGCAGCGCCACCTTCCGACCGGCGAACCGTTCGAGCCGTCCGAGCTGACCGCCTCGGGGACCCTGATCCGGGCGTGGGCCGACGGCTGGGAGGAGGCACCCGAGGCACCGGTGTTCCTCGACGCCGTCGCTCGGGACCAGGGGGCCGGCCGGCCACCCGGCACCTGGTGGACGGCGGCCGAGCTCGAGGCCGCCACCCGGGCCGCCGCCGGCCGGCTGACGGCGGCGGGCCTGGTGCCCGGTGATCGGGTGCTGTGGTCGACGGGGTCCTCGGTGGCCTCCCTGGTGTCCCACGTCGGTGCGTTACGGGCCGGGCTGGTGGTGGTGCCGGCCAACACCGCCTACACCCGGCGCGAGATCGCCCACATCGTCGCCGACGTCCGTCCGGCGGCGGCCATCGTCGAGGAGCCCGAGCGGGGGCGGTGGGCGGCCGAGGCGTCGGCGGCACCGATGGTGGTGGCCGGCCCTTCGCTCGACCTGCCGGCGGGGGAGTGCGACCACCTCGATGCCGCCGGCCCCGACGACCCGGCGCTGATCTGCTACACCTCGGGCACCACCGGGTCGCCCAAAGGAGCGGTCCTGCGGCATCGGAACCTGCTGGCCGCCACCCGGTCGGTGGTGCTGGCCTGGCGGTGGACCTCCGACGACCGGCTGGTGCACTGCCTGCCGGTCTTCCACGCCCACGGTCTCTGCGTGGGCGCCTACGGGACCCTGCTGGCCGGTGGCTCGGCGGTACTGCTCCCGGGCTTCGAGCCCGACGCCGTGCTCGACGCCGCCGCCGAGCACCGGGCGTCCCTCTTCTTCGGGGTGCCCACCATGTACCACCGGCTGGCCCCCGCCCCGCGCGTCGCCGAGCTGGGCCGCCTCCGGCTCTGCGTGTCGGGCTCGGCGCCAATGGCCGTCGACCTCCATCGGCGGGTATCGGCTGCCGTCGGCTCCCCGGTCCTGGAGCGGTACGGGATGACCGAGACGCTGATGAACACCTCCAACCCCTACGACGGGGAGCGCCGGGCCGGCACCGTCGGCTTCCCGCTGCCCGGGGTCGAGGTGGAGCTGGCCGCCGACGGGGAGATCCTCGTCCGGGGACCGAACGTGTCCGACGGCTACTGGGAGCGACCGGCCGCCGACGCCGAGTCGTTCGTGCCGGCCGCCGACGGTGGGCCGCCGTGGTTCCGGACCGGCGACCTGGGGGAGGTGGAGGACGGCTACCTGGCCATCCGCGGCCGGTCGAAGGAGCTGGTGATCAGCGGCGGGTTCAACGTGTACCCCGGTGAAGTCGAGGACGTGCTGGTCACCCACCCCGGCGTGGCCGAGGTGGCGGTGACCGGGACGCCCTCGGAGGAGTGGGGGGAGGTGGTGACCGCCTGGGTGGTGGCCGACGGCCCGGCCCCGACGGCCGAGGCGCTGGCGGCCTGGTCGGCGGACCGGCTGGCCCCGTTCAAGCGGCCACGGATCGTGCACGTGGTGGACGAGCTCCCCCGGAACGCGCTGGGCAAGGTGGTGCGTGGCAGGCTCGGTCCATGACGTCCGGGTACCCGACCACCGAGGCCGAGCGGTCGCTGGCGTTCGAGGGGTTCGGCCTGATCGCCGGGCTCGACGAGGTCGGCCGGGGCGCCTGGGCCGGCCCGGTGTCGGTGGGGGTGGTACTGGTCCCGACGGCGACCCCGGCCCCCGAGGGGCTGCGCGACTCGAAGCTGGTGCCCGAGGACCAGCGCGAGGCGATGTTCCCGCTGGTGGTCGCCTGGTGTACCGACTGGGCGGTGGGACACGCCGGCCCCGAGGAGTGCGACCGGTGGGGGATGACCGTGGCGCTGCGGCTGGCCGCCCGGCGGGCGTTGGACGGGCTGCGCACCACCCCCGACGTGGTGCTGCTCGACGGCTCGTTCGACTACCTCACCGAGTCGGGGGAGCTGCCCGGGGGGGCGGCCCCGTCGCCACCGGTGCGGACCATCGTGCGCGGGGACACCACCTGCACCTCCATCGCCGCCGCCTCCATCGTGGCCAAGGTGACACGGGACCGCATGATGCGCGACCTGGCCGAGCACTTCCCGGCCTTCGACTTCGACCGCAACAAGGGGTACCCGTCGCCGGTGCACCGGACGGCCCTGGTGGGGCGGGGACTGACCTCCATCCACCGGCGGTCGTGGTCGTACGTCGACCAGCTGCCGTTCCGCTGACGCCGGCCCGGCCGCCTACTTCGGGGCGGGCTCCTTCGGCAGGCCGAGCACCCGCTCGCCGATGATGTTGCGCATCACCTCGTCGGTCCCACCGGCCACCCGCATTCCCGGCACGCCGAGCAGGAACTCCGCCCAGGCGTACGTGCCCCACCGGCCACTGTCGGTCACCAGCTCCGGCCCGAGCACCGACGAGACGTACTCGTAGGTCCGCACCATGTTGGCGGTCAGGGCCAGCTTGGCCAGCGACAGTTCGGGGCCGGGCAGCTGGCCGGCGGCCACCTTGGCCATTGACCGGAGGGTGGTGTACCTCGACACCCGGTCGTTGATGATCACCTCGGCCAGCCGCTGGCGGACCAGGGGATCGCCGGCCCGTCCCTGCGACCGCGCCAGTTCGATCAGGTACCGGTGGGTGGGGAGCCCCACGCCGCCGCCACCACCCCCGATGGCGGCCCGCTCGTTCATCAGGGTGGTCAGGGCCACCGTCCAGCCGCCGTTGACGTCGCCCAGCCGATGGGAGTCGGGGATCCGGACGTCGGTGAAGAAGACCTCGTTGAACGACGCCCCGCCGGTCATCTGCCGGAGCGGCCGCACCTCCACCCCCGGGGCGCGCATGTCGACGATGAAGCCGGTCAGCCCCCGGTGCTTGGGCAGCTCCGGGTCGGTGCGGCAGATGATCTCGCCGATGTCGGAGTACTGGGCCCCCGACGTCCACACCTTCTGGCCGTTCACCACCCACTCGTCGCCGTCCCGTACCGCCCGGGTCTGCAGCGAAGCCAGGTCGGAGCCGGCGGTCGGCTCGCTGAAGAGCTGGCAGGCCACGACGTCGCCACGATGCATCGACCGGAGGTAGGCCTCTTTCACCTGGTCGGTGGCGTGGGCCAGGATGGTCGGGGCCACCATGCCGAGCCCGATGCCGAACGGAGTCTGGGGCGGCACGAGGTACCCGGCCGCCAAGGCGTGGTAGCTGCGCTGGAAGGAGCGGGGAAGGCCCCGGCCTCCGTACTCCACAGGGCCGCTGATCCACCCGAACCCGGCGTCGAAGGCGGTCCGGGCCCATGCCTTGGCCGCCTCCAGCTCGGCGGCGGCCTCCTCGGCGGTCCGCTCGGGAAAGAGACTGACGTCGTCCGACCCCTTCCCCCAATGGAAGGTCTCCGCCGGTCGCCGTTCGAGGTGGGAGTCGAGGAAGGAGCGCACCTCGGCCTCGAACTGCGCTTCGGCGAGCGGCGGTACGGAGTCGGCAGCGGTCATGGCTCGCATCCTCCCGGAACTTGACCGTCCGGTCAAGCTTGACGGGCCCACCGGGCCGAACATCGCCGGACGCCCTCGTCGTCTGCGGTAGAACCTTCCGATGGCGATCCTGCTGGCCGTGCTGGCCTCGTTCTGCAACGCCCTCTCCGCTGTCTTCCAGCGGATCGGGGTGCAGAGCGCCCCGGCCAAGTCGACCATGAGCCTCAGTCTCATCACCTACGCCCTCAAGCGGTGGATCTGGCTGCTGGGCGTGGCGATGATCGGCCTGGGGTTCCTCCTCCAGGCGGTGGCGCTCCGGTTCGGGCAGCTGAGCTCGGTGCAGCCCATCGTCACCACCGAGCTCCTCTTTCTGGTGCTGATCCTCGGCCTGTGGTTCCGCTACCGCGTCGCCTGGCGCGACTGGGTCAGCGCCACGGCGGCGGCCGGAGGACTGGCCGGGTTCCTGGTCATCGCCGATCCCCGGGGGGGCGACACGGTCCCCGCCCTCCGGGACTGGTTGGTGGTCTTCGTGGCCGTCGGGGCGGTGGTGGTGGTGACGGTGCTGCTCGGCTTCACCGGGCCACGGTGGTTCAGGGCGTCGATGTTCGGCACGGCCGCCGCCATCGTCTTCGCCCTGTCGGCCGCCCTGACCAAGGTGTTCACCACCCTGGTCACCGAGGGATGGGGCCATGTGTTCACCCACTGGGAGCCTTACGCCCTGGTGGCGGCCGGCCTGTTCGGGCTGTTCCTGAGCCAGAGCGCCTACCACGCCGGCCCCATCACTGCCACCCAGGCCACCCTCACCATCGTGGACCCGCTGGCCAGCGTGATCATCGGCATCTGGTTGTTCGGCGACCGTCTGCAGACGGCGGGCTGGCGACTCCCGGCCGAGGTGGCGTCGATGGTGGTGCTGTTCGGCGGGGTGTTCGTGCTCTCCCAGTCGCCCTTGGTGGCCGGGGCCAAGGACGAGTCGGGCCACGGCGACCGACTGCAGCGTCAGCCCTTACGACGGCGGCGGCCGGGCTGACGGGCCGTAGGCGGTGGGGGACGCCGGTCAGGCGCGGCCGGCGCCCACCACCGACGCCAGGGCGTCGCCAAGGTCGGCATGGGCGAAGGAGAACCCGGAGGTGACCAGCACCTCGGGGACCACCCGCTGGCTGACCAGCACCGTCTCCTCGGCCATCTGGTGCCCGAGCGCCAGCCGGAGGGCGGCGGCGGGGACGGAGCAGAGGGTGGGCCGGTGCAGGAGGCGGCCCAGGGTCGAGGTGAACTCGGCGTTGGTGACCGGGTTCGGCGTCACCGCGTTGACCGGACCGGTCAGCCGCCCGTCGGTCAGGGCCCGCAGGATCACCGCCACCTCGTCGTCGAGGGCGATCCAGCTCTGGTACTGGGTGCCCGGCCCCAGCTTGCCGCCCAGGCCCACCTTGAACAGTGGCAGCTGCTTGCCCAGCACCCCGCCGCCGGCGGCGAGCACCAGGCCGGTGCGGATGTTGACCACCCGCACGCCGGCGTCGGTGGCCGGCAGGGTGGACTCCTCCCACGCCGCCGCCACGTCGGCCAGGAACCCGCTCCCCCTGGGCGACTGCTCCGTGAGCTCCTCGTTGCCCCGCTCCCCGTAGATGCCGATGGCCGAGGCGCTGACCAGCACTGGTGGCCGCTGCGCCAGCTGCACCAGGGTGGTGACCAGCAGTTCGGTGGAGTCGGTCCGACTGCGGAGGATCAATGCCTTGCGGGCCGGGCTCCACCGCCGATCGGCGACGCCGGCCCCGGCCAGGTGGACCACCCCGTCGAACGGCCCGGCCGCCTCCAGTCCGGCAACGTTCACGGTACCCCGCGACGGGTCCCAGTCGACGGTCTCCGGCCTCCCGCCGTCGGTGGCCGCCGGTGGTGGCGAGCCGGCACCGGGTCGGACCAGGCGGACGGCCCGGTGCCCGTGCTCGGTGAGGGTCGTCACCAGGGCGGAGCCGATCAGGCCGGACGTGCCGGTCACCAGGATGGTCATGCCGGGTGCCCTACCCGAGTCGTGGCCGATTCGAACGAGCGATCGACCGCTCGGCGCACGAACGCCGCGAAGCCGTCTGGATGGGACAGGTGGGCACCGTGGGCGGCGCCGGCGATGTCCACCAGCTCGGCGCCGGGGGTGTGGTCGGTCAGCCACTCGACGCCGGCCCGGTGGTGCGGCACCGATCGCTCGCCCCGCCCGTAGGTGGCGGGAAGGCGCAGGGAGGCGACGTCGAACGGCGCTTCGGCCATCCGGATGGCGTCGAGCTCGGCCACCAGTGCCGGGCCGTCCGCCCGGCGTTCCTCCCGGGCCGAGTCCGACAGCCGGTCCCAGGCCTCGGGCCCGACCACCCGGCGGAAGAAGTGCTCGGCGGCCTCGCCCGGGTCCTCGCCCGCGGTCCGGCCGCCGGCGGGGGTGCTGCGGGTCGACCACAGCGCCAGCCAGGGCAGTGGCGGCTCATAGGCCGCCACCGAGGTGATGGTGGGGGGCGGATCGTGGCGGAGGGCGGCGCCCAGTGCCACGGTGCCTCCGTAGCTGTGGCCCACCACCACCGCCGGCCGGCCGCCGATGACGGCGATCAGATCGTCGATGTGGCCGTCCAGCGTCGTCCGGAGGGGGACGGCATCGCGCGAGCGGTGGTAGCCCCGGCGGTCGTACACCACGGTGTGCAGGTCGCCCAGGCGACGCAGCACCCGGGTGAAGCTGGTCGAGCGGTCGAGCGACCCGTGGACGAGCACCACCACCGGGTCCCCGCGGGTCCGATCCGGCGGGACGTGCTCGGTGACGGACAGTCCGGTGGGGTGTTCCATGCCGCCCCCAGCCTGCCAGGTGGGCCTTCCGGGGCGCCAGATGCCGGGCACTCCCCAAGGGAATCGGCGGGCATCCACCCTGGTTGCCCTGGGCAAACGTCGGCGTTGCGCCGGAAAACGCCGGAAATCCGCGCTTTGCCCCCGAAAGTCGTGCATTGTGGTGGCTTCCGTATACGAAGGAGAGAGAGTGCCCCTTACCAAGTCAGACCTGATCACCGCGGTTGCCGCCCACACCGGGTCGTCGGCCAAGGACGTCGCCGCCATCCTGGCGGGCTTCGAAGATGTCGTGGTCGCCAACGTGGCCAAGGGCGAGAAGATCGTCATCACCGGCTTCCTCACGTTCGACCGGGCCCAGCGCGCCGCTCGCACCGGCCGCAACCCGCAGACCGGCGAGGCCATCAAGATCAAGGCATCGAAGAGCCCCAAGGTCACCGCCGGTGCCTCGTTCAAGAAGGTCGTGAACGGCCTGGCCCCGGCCCCGAAGCTGAACAAGTAGCAGGCGGCAAGTAGCAGACGGTCAGTACCGCCGCACCGGCGCTCCCGGTACCGGCGTGGGG
>JBKQTE010000086.1:0-6982 GCA_052143315.1 Acidimicrobiales bacterium
CCGCCGCGACAACAGACCACCGCCGTCGCCGGAACCACTTCCGCCTCAACATATGGATCCCCCTGGCCTTCCCAACACGCACCGCCACGGTGGCCTGGTGATCCGACCATACGGAGTGTCGGAACCGAAGTCAACAGCTGGATCTTCGCCGTGACCGGGTATCCGCCGATGTGCCCGCGCCGCTATACGCGCTTCTGCTTCGGCGCGTGCTCCAACTACCTACCGACAAGATCCCCGCGAGAGGTTGGCAATTCGTTCCACATCAGCCGGAGGAAGCGGTCGCCTTGCGGGACCGGACGGCGGGCTCGGTGGCGACCGCCTTGGACCTTGCGGCCGTCGCTTTCTTCGCCGCCGGCTTCCGGACGGGCGCCTTCTTGACCTTGCCGTTGGTCGCCTTGCTGGCCCCCGCCTTGCCGTTGGTCGCCTTGCCTGCCCCCGCCTTGCTGGCCGCCACCTTGCCGGTCCCCGCCTTGTTGCGCACGGCCCGCCCCGTGGACGACCGGTGCACCCCCAGCAGCGGAGCCAGCACCTCGCCGGTGTAGCTGGCGCCGACTGCCGACACCTCCTCGGGCGTCCCGACGGCCACGATGGTGCCGCCGGCGTCACCGCCCTCGGGTCCCAGGTCGACGATCCAGTCGGAGCTCTTGACGACGTCGAGGTTGTGCTCGATGACGATCACCGTGTTGCCCTGGTCCACCAGCCGGCTGAGCACGTTGAGCAGCTTGCGCACGTCGTCGAAGTGGAGCCCGGTGGTGGGCTCGTCGAGGACGTAGAGGGTGTGGCCGGTGGAGCGCCGGCTGAGCTCCGCCGACAGCTTCACCCGCTGGGCCTCGCCGCCCGACAGCGTCGGGGCCGACTGGCCCAGCTTGATGTAGCCCAGTCCCACGTCCACCAGGGTCTGCATGTGCCGGGCGATGGGCGGCTGCTTGGCGAAGAAGGCCAGCGCCTCCTCGCACGACAGGTCCAGCACCTCGGCGATGTTCTTGCCCCGGAAGGTGACCTCCAGGGTGTCGCGGTTGTACCGGGCGCCGTGGCACACCTCGCACGGCACGTAGACGTCGGGGAGGAAGTGCATCTCGATCCGGATGGTGCCGTCCCCCGAGCACGCCTCGCACCGGCCGCCCTTGATGTTGAAGGAGAACCGGCCGGGGAGGTAGCCCCGCACCTTGGCCTCCGAGGTCTGGCTGAACAGCCGGCGGATGTGGTCGAACACCCCCGTGTAGGTGGCCGGGTTGGACCGGGGGGTCCGGCCGATGGGGGCCTGGTCGACCTCCACCACCTTGTCGATGTGCTCCACCCCGGTGATGGCGCGGTGCAGGCCGGGCACCGCCTTGGACCGGTGGACCTGGTGGGCCAGGGACCGGAGGAGGATGTCGTTGATCAGCGTCGACTTGCCCGACCCCGACACACCGGTGACGGCCACCAGGCAGCCCAGCGGGAAGGCGGCGTCCACGTCGTGGAGGTTGTGCTCCCGGGCGCCCTTGACGGTCAGGAACTCGCCGCTGCCCGGCCGGCGCACCGCCGGCAACGGGATGGAGCGCTCCCCCGACAGGTACTGCCCGGTGATCGACTCCGGGTTCGACTCGATGCCGTCCGGGCCGGTGACCGGGCCTGAGTGCACGATCCGTCCGCCGTGCTCCCCCGCTCCCGGGCCGACGTCGACCACGTGGTCGGCGATACGGATGGTCTCCTCGTCGTGCTCCACCACGATCACCGTGTTGCCCAGGTCGCGCAGGCGCAGCAGGGTGCCGATCAACCGTTTGTTGTCCCGTTGATGGAGGCCGATGGACGGCTCGTCGAGGACGTACAGCACGCCGACCAGCCCGCTGCCGATCTGGCTGGCCAGCCGGATCCGCTGGGCCTCGCCCCCCGACAGGGTGGCGGCCGACCTGGCCAGGGTCAGGTAGTCGAGGCCGACGTCGAGGAGGAACTGCATCCGCTCGCTGACCTCGCGGAAAACCCGGTCGGCGATCATGTGGTCGCGGTCGGACAGCTCCAACGACACCACCATGCTCACCGCCTTGCCGATGGGCAGGGAGCACAGCTCGAAGATGGACAGGCCGCCCACGGTCACGGCCAACGACTCCGGCCGGAGCCTGGCCCCCCCGCACGCCGTGCAGGGGACCTCCCGCAGGTACCCCTCGAGGTTGTCGCGCAGGAAGTCGGACTCCGCCTCGCTGTGGCGCCGCTGCAGCCAGGGGACGATGCCCTCGTAGGTGGTGTGGAACGACCGCTGGCGGCCGTACCGGTTGCGGTACTTGAGGTGGACCTGTCTGGTCCCGGCCCCGTAGAGGACCAGCTTCCGGTCGGCCTTGGTCAGCTTCTCCCACGGGGTGTCCACCGAGAAGCCGCCCAGCTCGGCCGCCGCCTCCACCACCCGGGTGAAGTACTCGCTGCGGGCCCCCGACCACGGGGACAGGGCACCCTGGGCCAGCGACTTCGACTGGTCGGGGACCACCAGGTCGGGATCGACCTCGAAGGTGGTGCCCAGGCCGGCGCAGGCCGGGCAGGCTCCGTAGGGCGAGTTGAAGGAGAAGTTCCGCGGCGACGGCTCCTCGAAGCTGGTGCCGCAGTGGGTACAGGCCAGGTGCTGGCTGAAGGTGATGGCCTCCTGCTCGCTGCCGTCGGCGTCGACCACTACGATCTCCGCCACCCCCTCGGCCAGGGCCAGGGCCGACTCCAGCGACTCGGTCAGCCGGCGGCGGATGTCGTCCCGGCGGACCAGCCGGTCGACCACCACCTCGATGGTGTGCTGCTCGTACCGGGCCAAGTCAAGGTCGCCGCGGTCAACCAGCTCGATGGCCTGCCCGTCCACCCGGACCCGGGCGAACCCCTGCTTGGCCAGGTCGTCGAGGAGCCCGCTGTACTCGCCCTTGCGGCCGCGCACCACCGGGGCCAGGACCAGGAACCGGGTGCCCTCGTCCATGGCCAGGATCCGGTCGACGATCTGCTGGGGGCTCTGGCGGGCCACCGGCCGTCCGCACACCGGGCAGTGGGGCTTGCCGATGCGGGCGTAGAGCAGCCGGAGGTAGTCGTAGACCTCGGTGATGGTCCCCACCGTCGAGCGCGGGTTGCGCGAGGCCGACTTCTGGTCGATGGAGATGGCTGGGGAGAGCCCTTCGATGAAGTCGACGTCGGGCTTGTCCATCTGGCCCAGGAACTGCCGGGCGTAGGCCGAGAGCGACTCCACGTAACGGCGCTGGCCCTCGGCGTAGATGGTGTCGAAGGCCAGCGAGGACTTCCCCGACCCCGACAGCCCGGTGAAGACGATCAGCCTGTCCCGGGGCAGGTCGAGGGAGACATCGCGCAGATTGTGTTCGCGGGCCCCGCGAACGACCAGACGGTCGGCCATCCGGTGAGGATACCGGCGCGCTGTATCACCCCCGGCCGGCCGCTCCGGGGGCCCTGGTCCCGGCGGCGTGCGCCGGGCCGACCGGGAGGCCGTCACTCCCCGAAGGTCACGTCCTCGTCGCCCCAGTAGGCGTCCACGGCGGAAATGAGGCCCTCCTCCGTCAGGGTGAAGATCTCGATGCCCCGGATCTGCATGGTCGCGCCGCCCTGCAGGCTCACCGTGATGTGGAAGGTGATGGCCGCCTTGTCCGCCACCGGGTGGACCTCCCCCACCTCGAAGCGCATCGTCTCGCAGCTGTCGAAGGACCGCTGGATGAAGGCCCGGATGGCGTCGCGCCCGACGTTGGGCGGCGTGGGGACCGGGTCGACCTGGACGGCATCGGGGGTGAAGAGGGCCGCGTAGGCGTCGGCGTCCATGGAGCTGATCACGGTCGCGTAGCGCTCCATGGCCTCCCTGAGCTGGGCGGTGGTGGGCATGGAGCGCACGCTAGCCCGGCACCCGTCGGAGACTCCTGTGCGGGTCGTCCCTACACTGCTGTGTCGTGCCGGCCGAACGCGCCACCCCGCTCCTGCTCATGGTCGGCAACGCCCACATCGACCCGATGTGGATATGGGACTGGGACGAGGGGATGCACGAGGTCCTCCAGACGTTCCGGGCCGCCGCCGATCGCCTGGACGAGGACCCCGAGCTGCGCTTCACGGCCAGCTCGGCCAGCTACTACCGCTGGGTCCTCGACACCTCCCCGGAGTTGTTCGCCCGCATCCGGCGCCACGTCGACGCGGGGCGCTGGGTGGTCACCGGTGGACAATGGGTCGAGCCCGACTGCAACCTCCCGGCCGGCGAGTCGGTGTGCCGGCAGTTCCTCTACGGCCAGCGCTTCCTGGAGGACCACTTGGGGGTCACGGCCACCGTGGGCTACAACATCGACTCCTTCGGCCACGCGGGGACCCTCCCCCAACTCCTCGCCGCGTCAGGGATCGGCTCCTACGTCTTCATGCGCCCGGGGCCAGGGGAGAAGGAGATCGCCTCACCCGCCTTTCGCTGGCGCGGCGCCGACGGCACCGAGCTGCCCGCGTACCGGATCCCCTACGAGTACTCCACCGAAGGCGCCGAGGAGATGGTGATCCGGGGAAGGGCGGACGAGCTCGTGGCGCGGAGCAGCGCGCTCGGCATCCCCCTCATGGCCTTCTTCGGGGTCGGGGACCACGGTGGCGGCCCCACCCGGCTCGCCATGCGCACCGTGCATGCCCTGTCAGCCGAGAGCGGCGGCGCGGTCGCCTTCGGTGACCCCACCACCTACTTCGAGGCGCTCGGGGACGAGGCGCGCCGCGCGCTCCCGGTGGTGGACGGGGAGCTCCAGTGGCATGCCGTCGGCTGCTACTCGGCCCGGGCCGACCTCAAGCTGGCCAACGGGAGGGCCGAGGACGCACTCGTCGCGGCCGAGGTCCTCAACGAGATGTGCCGCCTGTTGACCGGGGATGCGCCCGACGTCCGCCCCGAGCTGGCCGACGCCTGGGAGGGGGTGCTCTTCGCCCAGTTCCACGATGCGCTCGGCGGCACGTGTACCGACCGCGCCACCGAGGCCGTGCACGCGCTCCTCGTGTCGGGCGCATCGAGGGCGGAGCGGGTGGCGGTGCGGGCCCTGCACCGTCTGACCGAGCACGTCGACACCTGGGTCGAGGGCGCGGAGAACGCAGAGGGCCTCGAGGAGAGCGCGCTCGGCGGGCTCCCCGTGCCCCTGGTCGCGTTCAACCCGCATTCGTGGCCCGTCACCGGCGCGGTGACGATCCCCCATCCGATCGCCGTGGCGACCGACGCACAGGGGCGGCGCGTGCACGTGCAACAGGTCCCTTCGGGGGAGGTGACGTACAGCCCGACCCGGAGCCTCCTCCAGGTCACGGTGCCGCCCTTGGGCTACCGGCGCTACTGGCTCCACGCCACCGACCCCGATGCCGGAACCCCGCAGCCCGGCGTCGAGCCGGCGCGCGCCGGCGAGGACGGCGTCCTCGGCAACGGCCTGCTGGAGCTGAGGGTGGACACGTCCACCGGTGCGCTGGCCGATGCCGTGGCGACCGGCGGCGCGCTGCCGATCGGGACGCATCTGCTGGCCGGCGGGGTGCGGCCGGTCGTCGTCGCCGACGGGAGTGACACCTGGTCCCACGGTGTCGCCCGCTACGAGGGCGACGAGGTTGCCGGGCGACTGCTGTCCGTCGGGGTCGTGGAGCCCGGGCCGGTCCGCGCCACCGTGCGGAGCGTCTGGTCGTTCGGCGACAGAGGGACGACGGTGACCCAGGACGTCTCCGTCTACGAAGGCCGCTGCCTCGTCGAGGTGCAGCTCGACGTGGAGTGGCACGACGCCCACCGCGTGCTGAAGCTCGTCGTGCCGGTGGCCTTGGACGCGCCGGCGAGCACCGCCGGGGCCGCCTACGGATCCGTGGCCCGACCCTGCTCGGGTCACGAGGAGCCCATGGTCCATTGGGTCGACCTCTCGGACCCCGGTGCCGACTGGGGCCTCGCCTGCACCTCCGAGGGTGGCGGTGGCTACGACGCGCTGGGGTCGACCCTCCGCCTCACCGTCCTGCGCAGCCCCCGGGTGGCCGACCACGGACGGGGCTGGGGCACCGACGACCCTGCCGGGTACCCGGTGACCGACCAGGGGCACCACCGCATGCGCTACCGGCTCGTCCCCCACGTCGGGGCGGCACAGGCGGCCCAGCTGCCCCGACTGGCCGCCGAGCACCGGCAGGGCCTCCCGGTCGTGCTGGACACGTGGCACCGCGGGGGGCTCGGCCCAGAGGGGTCGGCAGCGACGCTCCAGGCGGACGGCGTGATCATGCCCGTCCTCAAGCGGGCCGAGGACGAGGGCGGCACGGTGGTCCGGCTCTGGGAGGTCGCCGGCCGGCCCGAACGCGTCCGCCTGTCCCTCGGGCCCGACCGCGCGGGTGGCGTGCCGGACTGGGAGGGCGAGCTCCGGCCCCATGAGGTCCGCACGGTCTTCGTCCCGGACAGCGCCACCACCCGGTCGCGGACCGTCGACATCCCCGAGCTCGCCGTGCGGCGCACCGCATCGCACGGCTTCTCCGCGCTGCTGGAGCGCCATTCCGAGCTCGCCGTCGTGGTGCCCCAGGTGGAAGCGGCACTGGCGCTCCTGGCCCGCACCGTCGAAGGGGGCGGGACCGTGTACGTCGGGGGCAACGGAGGCAGCGCGGCCGACGCCGAGCACATCGTGGGCGAGCTGATGAAGGGAATGGAGCACCGGCGCCCCCTCGGGGAGGGTGCCCGGGCCTCGTTGCGGGAGCACGCACCGGAATCGATGACGGAGGAGGCCGACTACCTGGCCCAGCGCCTGGAGGGCGCGTTGCGCGCCGTCTGCCTGACCAGCCAGTCCGGTCTCCTGTCAGCCATCGCCAATGACACCGGGGGCGACATGGGGATGGCCCAGCAGCTGCACGGCTACGGCCGGCCCGGGGACCTGTTCTGGGCCCTGTCGACATCCGGGACGTCGCGCAATGTCGTGCTCGGCGCCCTGACGGCACGGGCGGCGGGCATGCAGGTGCTGGCCCTGACCGGTGCCGCGGGCGAGCGCCTCGGTGGCCTGGCCGACGTGTGGGTCCCCGTCCCCGCCACCGA
>JBKQTE010000087.1:0-43095 GCA_052143315.1 Acidimicrobiales bacterium
TACCCGACGTACCCCGGGGGGGAGCCCACCAGCCGGCTGACCGTGTGCTTCTCCATGTACTCGGACATGTCGAGCTGGATGAGGGCGTCCTCGTCGTCGAAGAGGAACTCGGCCAGCGTCTTCGCCAGCTCGGTCTTCCCCACGCCGGTCGGGCCCAGAAAGATGAACGAGCCGCTCGGCCGCTTGGGGTCCTTGAGACCGGCCCGGGTGCGCCGGATCGACCGTGCCAGGGCGGCGATGGCCGGCTCCTGTCCGATGACCCGCTTGTGGAGCTCGTCCTCCATGCGGAGCAGCTTGGAGGTCTCCTCCTCGGTGAGCCGGTAGACCGGGATGCCGGTCCAGTTGGCCAGCACCTCGGCGATGACCTCCTCGTCGACCACGTCGAACAAGTCGACACCCTCGGCGCGCCACTCGGCCTCCATGGCGTCCTTGCGGTCGAGGCGATCCTTCTCCTGTTCGGCCAGCTTCTTCGCCTGATCGAACGCCTGCTTCTCCAGGGCGTTCTCCTTGTCGGCACGCAGCCGACCGATCTCCTCCTCCAGCTTCTTGTAGGAGGGAGGGGTGGTCATCCGGCGGATCCGCAGGCGGCTGCCGGCCTCGTCGATCAGGTCGATGGCCTTGTCCGGCAGGTAGCGGTCGGCCAGGTACCGGTCGGCCAGGTTGGCCGCCGCCACCAGGGCCTGGTCGGTGATGGTCACGGCGTGGTGCGACTCGTACCGGTCGCGGAGCCCCTTGAGGATCTCGATGGTCAGGGCGACGTTGGGCTGGTCCACCTTGATGGGCTGGAACCGGCGCTCGAGGGCGGCGTCCTTCTCGAGGTGCTTGCGGTACTCGTCGATGGTGGTGGCACCGATGGTCTGCAGCTCGCCCCGGGCCAGCATCGGCTTGAGGATGGAAGCCGCATCGATGGCACCCTCGGCCGCCCCCGCACCCACCAGGGTGTGGAGCTCGTCGATGAACAGGACGATGTCGCCCCGGGTGCGGATCTCCTTCAGCACCTTCTTCAGGCGCTCCTCGAAGTCACCCCGGTACCTGCTGCCGGCCACCAGGGCCCCGAGGTCGAGGGTGTAGAGCTGCTTGCCGGTCAGGGTCTCCGGGACGTCGTTGGCCACGATGCGCTGGGCGAGTCCCTCGACGATGGCCGTCTTGCCCACACCCGGCTCGCCGATCAGCACCGGGTTGTTCTTCGTGCGGCGGGACAGCACCTGCATGACCCGCTCGATCTCCTTCTCACGACCGACCACCGGGTCCAGCTTGTGATCGCGGGCCAGGGCGGTCAGGTTGCGGCCGAACTGGTCCAGCACCGGCGAGCCGGTGGGCGAGTCCGACGACTGGGTACCGGGGGCTCCGGCACCCACCGACTCCTTGCCCTGGTAGCCGGAGAGGAGCTGGATGACCTGTTGGCGGACCCGGGGCAGGTCGGCGCCGAGGCTCTGGAGGACCTGGGCGGCCACCCCTTCGCCCTCGCGCACCAGCCCGAGCAGCATGTGCTCGGTGCCGATGTAGCTGTGGCCCAGCTGCAGCGCCTCGCGCAACGACAGCTCGAGCACCTTCTTCGCCCGGGGAGTGAACGGGGGCGAGCCGGTCGGAGCCGTGCCGGCCAGACCGATGGTCTCCTCGACCTTCTCCCGCACGGCCTCGAGCGAGACGCCCATGGACTCCAGCGCCTTGGCCGCCACCCCCTCACCCTCGTGGATCAAGCCCAAGAGGATGTGCTCGGTGCCTATGAAGCTGTGGTTCAACAGGCGCGCTTCCTCCTGTGCGAGCACAAGCACCCTGCGAGCCCTGTCTGTGAATCGTTCGAACACTCCACCGCCTCCATCCGCGGTTCAGCAACTACCGGGAGTCTACAGGTGCAGGTGCGACGCGCACCCTCACCCCACCCGTGCCTCGATGACGGGCGCCGTCGCCTATCGTCTGTCAGCAGTGAACGTCGTAGAGCTTCTGGGTCTTCCCGCACTCGAGGAACAATTGCAACGTCTCGAGCCCATGCTCATGGAGTGCGTGGTCACGGGCGACGACTTCCTCGACGAGGTCACCACCCACCTGATCGCCGCCGGCGGCAAACGCCTCCGGCCGGTGTTGGCCCTGGCCACGGCTACCGGGGGCTCGGCGCCGGCCACCAGCGAGGACCTGCTCGGGGCGGTGTCGGTCGAGCTGGTCCACCTGGCCTCCCTCTACCACGACGACGTGATGGACGAGGCCACCATCAGGCGGAACGTGGAGAGCGTCAACTCCCGGTTCGGCAACCTGGTGGCCATCGTGGCCGGCGACTTCCTGCTGGCCCGGTCGGCGGAGATCGCCGCCGGCCTGGGCACCGAGATCGCCGGCCTGCTGGCCGCCACTCTGGGCGAGCTGTGCCAGGGCCAGGTCTCCGAGGTCCACGCCGCCTTCCAGGTCGGCCGCTCCATCGATGACTACACCGAGGCCATCGCCGGCAAGACCGCCTCGCTGATGGCCACCTCCTGCCGGATCGGCGCCCTGACCGCCGGGCTCCCCCGTCCCCAGATCGAGGCCTTCACCACCTTCGGCCGGTGCTTCGGGATGATCTTCCAGGTGCGCGACGACATCCTCGACGTGGTGGGCTCCGCCGCCGAGCTGGGCAAGCCCGCCGGCCAGGACCTGGCCGAGGGGATCTACACCCTTCCGGTGCTCCTGGCCCTGGCCGACCCGGCCTCCGGGCCCGAGCTCAAGCCCCTGCTGGGACGACCCCTGGGGGACGAGGAGCGGGAGACCGCCCGGGCCATCGTGGCCGCCTCCGGCTCGGTGGCCGCCTCGGTGGCCGTGGGCCGGCGCTACGCCGAGGAGGCGGCGGCGGCCGCGGCCTCCTGCTCGAGCGACGACCTGGCCACCGGCTTCGCCACCCTCGCCCACTCCCTGGTCGACGGCCTGCCTACCGGCTCCGCCGTCTGAGGCGCCGAGGCCGGCACCGCCGCGCCGACGGGCGCCGTTCCCGGCGCCCGTCGGCCACGTCCCCCCGTCCCGGACCGCCCGGGCCTGCCGCCTGGTCAGGACGCGGTCGGCGCCGACCCCGGGCACTTGGCCTCGATCTTCTGGGTGGCACTGACCAGCCTGGCCTTGAAGCTGGCGCTCTCCAGCCGGGTGATGCGCTTCTGGATGGCGGCGGCCTGCTTGGTGTGGCCGGCGGCGGTGGCCTTGGCCTCGGCGGCGGTCAGCTTGGGCAGGCCGGCGGCGATCTTCGCCTCGCCCGCCTGGATCCGAGTCAGGACCTTGTCGGCGTTGGCGCAGTTGAAGTGAGAGCCGACCGCCGGCACGGTGGTGGCGGCGCCGGCGGAAGCAGCTGCCCCCAGCGACAGGACCCCGACGGCGACGGTGCCGGTGACCCCCATGGCGACCTTGGACCTCCACGATCCGGACCTGTTGGTTGGTGACGTTCTGGACACGACTGCCTCCTCTGATCGACCGGC
The DNA here is from genome assembly GCA_052143315.1 of Acidimicrobiales bacterium. GTDB lineage: Bacteria > Actinomycetota > Acidimicrobiia > Acidimicrobiales > RAAP-2 > DASZIT01. The sequence continues at coordinate 3,429 of JBKQTE010000087.1, forward strand.
TCGTCCCGGTCTTCTGCCACTGTCGCCCACCGGGATGAGCGGGAGATCATCCCGGTGTGAGGGAAGTGTGAGGGCTTCGGCGGGGCTCAGCCCCTACGCCCCGGGAGGTTGCGCTCGAAGATGATCCGCAGCCCGTGGAGGGTCAACCACGGCTCCACGTACTCGATCTCCTCCGCGTAGGGAGCGATCAGCTCGGCCAGGCCGCCGGTGGCGACCACGGTGGGCTCGCCCAGGACGGCGGCGAACCGGCGGCACAGCCCGTCCACCTGGCCGGCGAAGCCGTAGAGCGCCCCGGACTGGATCGACTCCACCGTCGACTTGCCGATGACGCTCCGGGGCTCCACCAGCTCGACCCGCCGGAGGGCGGCGGCCTGGGCGAAGAGGGCGTCGAGGCTGATCTGGACACCCGGGGTGATGGCACCGCCGAGGTACTCGCCCGAGGCGGAGATGGCGTCGAAGGTGGTGGCGGTCCCGAGGTCCACCACCACGCATGGCCCGCCGAAGAGGTCGTAGGCCCCCACGGCGTTGGCGATCCGGTCCGCCCCCACCTCTTTGGGGTTGTCGTAGAGGATGGGCATCCCGCTCTTGACGCCCGGCTCCAGCACCACCGACGGGACGTCGAACCACCGGGCGACCATCTGGCGCAGGTTGGCGGTGACCAGCGGCACCGACGAGGTGACGGCGATCCCGCTGACCGCCTCGTCGATGTCGAGGCCGTCGAGGTCGAGCAGCTGGGTGAGGAGCAGAGCGTGCTCGTCGGCGGTCCGCTCGGCCACCGTGGACAGCCGCCAGTGGTGGGCCAGACCTGACGGCTCGCTCCCGTCGCGGGGACCGGTCTCCTCGTCCGGGTCGGTGTGGTCGTCGGCGAAGAGACCGACCACGGTCTCGGTGTTCCCGACGTCGATGGCCAGCAGCATGGTCAGCCCTCCGGGGCGAGGTCGAGGCCCAGGTCGAGGACCGGGGCCGAGTGGGTGAGGGCGCCGACCGACAGGAGGTCGACTCCGGCGGCGGCGTATCGGGGGGCGGAGTCGAGGTCGACGCCACCCGACACCTCCACCAGGATGTCCGCGCTCCGGGCCCGCACCCGGGCCACGCACTCGCCGGCCAGCTCCGGCGTCATGTTGTCGAGCATGACCACCGTCGCCCCGGCGGCGACCGCCTCGTCCACCTGCTCGGCCCGGTCGCACTCGACCTCCACCATCCGACCCGGCCACAGCTGGCGGGCCCGGGCCACTGCCTGGGTGATGGTCACCCCGCCGAGGTGGTTGTCCTTCACCAGCACCGCCTCCGACAGGCTGCCCCGGTGGTTCCGGGCCCCGCCGGCCCGGACGGCGGCCTTCTCGAGGGCCCGGAGCCCGGGGGTGGTCTTGCGGGTGTCGAGGATCCGGGTGCGGGGGTTCACGGCGGCCACCGCGTCGACCAGCTGCCGGGTGAGGGTGGCCACGCCCGACAGGTGGCCCAGGAAGTTGAGGGCGGTCCGTTCGGCGGTCAGGATCGACCGGAGGGGGCCGTTCAGGACCGCCACCGTCGAACCGGGCGACACCGCCGAGCCGTCGGCCAGGTCCCACCGGACGTGGACCGAAGGGTCGACCTGGGCTATCGCCTCCACGGCGCAGGCCCGACCGGCGAGCACGCCGGCGCCCCGGCTGACCACCGCCGCCGACCGGTGCGCCGACCGCGGCACCAAGGAGGCGGTCAGGTCGCCGAGCGGCAGGAGGTCCTCGGCCAGGGCCCGCCCGACCGCCTCGACCACCGCCGGGCGGGGCGGATCGAAGAGGGACGGGTCGACGTCGGGGTGGACGGTGTCGTCGTTCATCGGGCGCGCCCGGTGGCGGCGTCCATGGCCGGCCCGGCCTGCGGGCCCACCGTCCCCGGCAAGATGCCCACCTGGCCCCCGTAGTGGACGATGCGCCGGCGCCACCGGTCGGAGGCATCGGGGAAGTCACGGCGGGCATGCGCTCCCCGGGTCTCGGTCCGGAGGGTGGCGGCGTCGAGCAGGGCACGGGCGGAGGTGACCAGGTTGGCCAGCTCCCCGTGGGAGCGGTCGGGCGGGGTGCCCAGGGCCGACCGGGCGACGGAGTCCACCACCGTCCGGGCCTGCGCCAGCGAGTCCGCCGTTCGGACCACCCCGGCGCCGTCGAACATCGCCCGCTGGAGCCGGTCGACCGACTTGTCGACGTCGTCCCCGTCGAGGGCGGAGCCGCCGGCCTCCGGCCGGACCCCCGCCTCGACGGCCGCCGCCGACGGCCGGGGGACAGCCGGGGCGGGGTCAGGCGGCCCGGCCAGCACCGCGGCCATCACCCCGGTGGGCGACGGCCCGTCGTCGCCCCGGAGGATCGACTCGGCCAGGCGGGCGCCGAACACCATCCCCTCGAGCAGGGAGTTGGAGGCCAGGCGGTTGGCACCGTGCACGCCGGTGCACGCCACCTCGCCGGCTGCCCACAGCCCGGGGAGGGCGGTAGCCCCAGACAGGTCGGTGATCACCCCGCCGGAGAGGTGGTGGGCGGCCGGGGCGATCGGCAGCCAGTCGACCCGCGGGTCGAGCCCGATGGCCGTCAGGGAGGCGTTGATGGTCGGGAAGCGCTCCTCGAAGGCCTCCAGCCGGGTGGCGTCGAGCCACAGGTGCTCGACCCCTTGGAGGCGCATCCGCTCGGCCATGGCCCGCGAGACCACGTCCCGCGGGGCCAGCTCGTCGACGAACCGCTCGCCGAAGGCGTCGCGCAGCAGGGCACCGTGGCCCCGGAGCGCCTCCGACAGCAGCGGTCGGGGCATGGCCGGATGGTGGAGGGCGGTCGGGTGGAACTGCATGAACTCCACGTCGGCTACCGGCACGCCGGCCCGCAGGGCCATGGCCAGGCCGTCGCCGGTGGCCTCGGCCGGATTGGTGGTGACCGAGAAGAGCTGCCCCACCCCGCCGGTGGCCAGCACGGTGTGGCGGGCCCGCACCTCGACCACCGACCCGTGGGCGTCGAGGGCCCGCACCCCCCGGCAGCGGCCGCCCTCCACCAGCAGGTCGAGGGCGAACCACTCCTCGAGGACGGCGGCGGCGCTGGCCCGGGTGGCATCGACCAGGGCCCGCTCCACCTCGGCGCCGGTGGCGGCCCCCCCGGCGTGGACCACGCGGGCGGTGGAGTGGCCCCCCTCGCGGGCCAACGCCAGCGCCCCGCCGGGCTGGCGGTCGAACTCCGCACCCAGGGCGATGAGCTCCCGCACCCGCGAGGGTCCCTCGTCGACCAGCACCCGGACGGCGTCGGTGTCGCACAGGCCGGCCCCGGCGGCCAGCGTGTCGGCCAGGTGCAGGTCGGTGGAGTCCTCGTCGCCCCCGAGCACGGCGGCCACCCCGCCCTGGGCCCACCGGGTGGCGGAGCGCCAGAGCTCGGCCTTGGTGAGGACCCCGACCCGGAGGCCGGGGGTGGGAGGTCCGGCCAGCGGGTCCGGCGACGCCAGGCGCACGGCGGCCGACAGGCCGGCCACGCCGCTGCCCAGCACCAGGACGTCCAGCGCCTCCGGCGCCCGGGTCGGCGCCGTCCCCGGCCGGGTCACGCCTCGGTCAGGCTGTCGAGCTCGACGTCCAGCCGGGCCGCCTCTTCGTCGATCACCCGGTTGGCCCGGTCCACGTGGACCACCCGGGGGGCGAACCCCTCGAGCTCGTCGTGCTCGTAGTCGGCGTAGGTGATGACGATCACCCGGTCGCCGCGGTGCACCAGCCGGGCCGCCGCCCCGTTGAGGCAGACGTCACCGGGGCCGCCGAGGATGGCGTACGTCTCGAAGCGGGCACCGTTGTCGATGTCGACCACGGTCACCTGCTCCCACTCGAGGATGTCGGCCAGCTCCATGAGCCGGGGGTCGAGGCTGATCGACCCGACATAGTTGAGGTTGGCGTCCGACACCGTGGCCCGGTGGATCTTCGACTTCATCATGCGTCGTCGCATCGTTCAGCTGCTTCCCTTCGGAGGGCGGTCCGGATCGAGGTTGTCGATGAGCCGCACCCGGCCGACCCGGGCAGCGATCAGCAGCCGGACCCCGCTTCCGCGTCGGACCGACCTGGCCCGCTGCAGGTCGTCGGCGCGCACCGCCACCGCGTAGTCGAGTTCGACCAGCGGCTCGGCCGCCACCACCGAGGCCATGCACCGCTCGATCGCCTCGGTCCGATGCTCGCCCAGGGCCATCGCCTCGGCACCGGCCCGGAGCGCCCTCGACAGCGCCAGCGCCGCCCGGCGCTCGTCGGGGGCCAGCCGGACGTTGCGGCTGGACAGGGCGAGGCCGTCGGGATCGCGCACGGTGGCGCACCCCACCACCTCGACTGGGAGCGACAGGTCGGCCACCATCCGTCGCACCACGGCCAGCTGCTGGAAGTCCTTCTCCCCGAAGTAGGCCCGGCACCGCCCGGCCATCGAGAACAGCTTGGCCACCACGGTGGCCACCCCGTCGAAGTGGCCGGGCCGGGAGGCTCCCTCCCAGCGGTCGCCGACTCCCGACACCGACACCGTGGTCGGCACCGGCTCCGGGAAGCCGGGGTACATCTCTCGGACCGGCGGGGCGAAGACGAGGCGGGCCCCGGCGGCGGCGGCCAGGGCCACGTCGGCGTCGAGGGTGCGCGGGTACTGCTCGATGTCGTCCGGCTCGCCGAACTGCAGTGGGTTGACGAAGATCGACACCACCACCAGGTCGCACTCGGCGGCCGCCCGCTCGATCAGCGACCGGTGCCCGGCGTGGAGCGCCCCCATGGTGGGCACCAGGGCCACCGTCAGGCCGGCCCCTCGGGCGTCGTCGAGCAGCCGGGCACACCCGGCGATCCCCGCGAGCACCTGGCAGTCGGTGCGGACCGGCGTGGCCGGCGCCAGGGGCGTCGGCAGCGGGGCGGTGGTGGTCATGCCACCTGCCCCACGGGCCGGTCGCCGACCGACCGACCGTCGAGGACGTCGCCGTCGAAGCCGAAGGCCGTCTGCAGGTCGAGATGGGGCGTCTCCATCGACAGCCGGCGGGCCAGGACGACCATGGCGTCGTAGGCGGCCAGCTCGTGGCGGGCCCCCGGCATGGTTCCGAGGACCGAACGGTGCCGGTCGATGGTCGTCCAGTCGCCCCGGACGGCCGGCCCGGTCAGGGCGTGGTGCGGGCCGAGGGCCAGGGCGTCGTCAGCGGCGGCGTGGACGAGGCCGGCGAAGGCGCTGAGGGGCAGCCCGGCGGTGGCCGCCACCCGCTCCACCTGGCCGAGCAGCGCCACCAGATGGTTGGCGGCGATGGTGGCGGCCGCGTGGTAGTTGGGTCGGTCGTCGTCGGCCACCACCACCGGCCGGCCACCGAGGTCGTGGGCCAGGCGGCGGGCCAGCGGGTCGCCGGCCACCGCGAACGTCACCCCCGACCGGAGGCGGACCGAGCCCACCTCGGCGTTCGGCAGCGGCACCAGCGGGTGGAGCGAGCCGCGGCGGGGGTGGCGGGCCAGCACTCCGAGACCAAGGGAGCCGGACAGGTGGAGCACCACCGTCCCCTCCACGGGGACCACGGCGGCCGCCACCCCGGCCACTTCGGCGTCGGGCGTGGCGATCACCAGCACGTCGACCCCGGCGGCGGCCCCGTCCAGGGCATCGGGACGCCCGAGGGCGTCGAGCACGGTGTACCCCCCGACGGCGTCGAGCGCCGACATCAACGAGCGTCCGGCCCTACCCGGACCGATGACACGGACTTTGGTCACGAGACCCCTTTTCAGCGTTCCGGCCCCAGCGGGTGCCGTTCGAGTCAGAGAATCTTTGGTGAGACCCTCACAGTGTACCCACGATCGAGACGTCGCCACCAGCGCGTTCGAGGTCCGCCGCCTCGACCAGGTCGGGGGCCAGGTCGGCCAGGGGGGCCAGCACGAACCGGCGCTGGCGCCATCGGGGGTGGGGCACGGTGAGCTCGGGGTCGTCGAGGGTGCACCCGTCGATCCACACCAGGTCGGCGTCGAGGGTTCGGGGGGCCCACCGGACGGTGCGGACCCGACCGGCCGCCGCCTCCAGCCGACGGCACTCCTCCAGCACCCGGTAGGGATCGACGGGTGCCGGCACCGCCAGCTCGACCACCAGGTTGAGGTAGGGGCCCTGGCCCTCGGGGCCGCCGACCGGATCGGTCTCGTAGACCGGCGAGACGGCGGTGACCGGCATGGCACTACCCGCCCTCAGCTGGTCGACCGCCTTGCGCAGGTGGGCCCACCGGTCCCCGAGGTTGGAGCCGAGCCCGAGGAAGACCCGGGCCTCGGGCACCGCGGCGGTGGGGGAGGTCATCGGTTTCGGGTGATCCGGACCCCGACCGAGGCGACGTCGGCGGCCAGCGGGGGGTGCAGCTTGCGGACGGAGACGGTCACCGACTCCACCCGCTCGTCGATCAGCGCGTCGGCGGCGATCACCCCGGCCAGGGTCTCGAGTAGCCGGTAGGAGCGGGTCCCACCGACCACGTCGACCACCCGGTCCACCACCTCGCCGTAGTCGACGGTGTCACCCAGCTCGTCGGTGTCGGCCGCCCGGGCCAGCACCACGTCCAGGTCCAGGTCGACCTCGAAGGGCTGCGCCCGCACCCGCTCCTCGGGGAGCACCCCGTGGGTGCCGAGCACCCGGAGCCCGCGGACCTCGATGCGGTCCGTCATCGTCGACCGCTGGACACCCGTCCGCCGCTCACTCCGAGGGGAGCCGTCCGCTCGGCCCGGTGGCCTGGACGTCGGCCGCCCGCCCGGTCCCCACCGGCGGCAGCTGGGCGGCGTAGGCCACCAGCTCGCGCCCGGCCGGCCCCAGGGCGTGGCCGGTCATGTGCTCCAGGGCGGTGGTGGCCTGCGGGCCGCTGGGCAGCCGGCCCGACCAGAGCAGGAACCCGGCCACCACGCCCACCGTCCGGTCGCCCAGCTCCTCCTGGTGGACCAGGACGCGCTCGCCGTGGTGGAGCCGGGTGTGGATGTCCCGGAACACCTCCAGCAGTACCGCCCGGGTATCGCCGGAGGCCGCCAGCGGGAAGTGCACGCTGGGGAGCTCCCGCTCCTCGTAGGCTCGGAGATTGTGGGAGGAGGGGAGCAGGGAGACCACCCGGGTGAAGCCCTGGACCTGCAGCCAGATGATCTCCTCCTGACGGCGGACCTTGCGGTGGTTGGGGGCGAAGCCGCCCGGCCGCTCGCTCACCGCCAGCCGGTCCTTGATCACCCACGTGAAGTTGCGTGGGGGGATGCCGGTGGCCCACTTGCCCTTCATCGCCGGGGCCTCGGTGCCCCCACCAGCGTGGCGGCTTGGACCGTGGCGGCCACGTCGTGCACCCGCACCATGCGCGCTCCCCGCTGCATAGCCCAGGTGGCGGTGGCCAACGAGCCGGCCAGACGACCGTCGACCGGGGCCGGCGTGCCGTCGGACGCGGCCGCCAGCACGCCGAGGAAGCTCTTCCGACTGGTGCCGATCAGCACCGGGAACCCGGTGGCGGCCAGCCCGTCCACCGCCCCGAGCAGGGCCAGATTGTGCTCGACCGTCTTGCCGAACCCGATGCCCGGGTCGATCCAGACCTCGGTGATGCCGGCGGCGACGCCCCTGGCGGCCCGGTCGGCCAGGTAGGCGGTCACCTCGGCCACCACATCGTCGAAGTGGGGGCGGTCCTGCATGTTCGCCGGGGTGCCCTTGCGGTGCATGGCCACCCAGCCGACGCCATGGGCGGCGGCCACCGGCCACAGCGAGGCGGAGACGTCGTTGACCAGGGTGGCGCCCGCCGCCACGGCCGCCTCGGCCACCGCTTCCTTGGTCGTGTCGACCGAGACCCGCACGTGGGGGGCGAGCGCCTCGATGACCGGGACGACCCGACGCAGCTCCTCGTCGACGGGCACCGGCTCGGCGCCCGGGCGGGTCGACTCACCGCCCACGTCGACGATGTCGGCTCCTTCACCGATCATCTCGTGTCCTCTGATGATGGCCCGTTGCCCGTCGAACCACTCGCCACCGTCGGAGAACGAGTCCGGCGTGACGTTGAGGACCCCCATGACGAGGGAACGCTCCTCGGTTGCCTGGCTGGACATGAACCCACAGCGTAAACCAGGGACGGGGACCCCGCTGACCGGATCGGTCGCCGATCAGCGGCCGTGGACGAACTGCATGGCCTCGGCCCGGGTGGCCGAGTCGGTCCGGAACAGGCCCCGGACCGCCGAGGTGATGGTCAGGGTGCCCGGCTTCTTGACGCCGCGCATCGACATGCAGAGATGCTCGGCCTCCACCACCACCAGCACCCCCTTGGGAGCCAGGGCCCGCTCGACGGCGTCGGCGATCTGGGTGGTCATGCGCTCCTGGACCTGAAGGCGCTTGGCGTACCCGTCGACCAGGCGGGCGAACTTGGACAGGCCGGTGATCCGACCGTCGTTGCCGGGGATGTAGGCGACATGGGCCCGGCCCATGAACGGCACCAGATGGTGCTCGCACAGTGAGGCGAAGGGGATGTCCCGCACCATCACCATCTCGTCGTGCTCGGCGGCGAAGGTGATCTCGAGGTGGTCCCCCGGCTCCTCGTCGAGCCCCGAGAACAGCTCCTCGTACATGTGGGCCACCCGGGACGGGGTCTTGAGCAGTCCGTCCCGCTCGGGGTCCTCGCCGATGGCGGAGAGCAGCTCGGTCACGGCGCGCTCGATCCGGGGGATGTCGACGCTCATGGCGCCTCAGCTCCCGCCGGCACTGCCGGCGTAGGCGTGGATGGCACTGAGGTTGCGGAAGCGCTCGTCGATGTCGAGGCCGTAGCCCACCACGAACTCGTTGGGGATGGTGAACCCGACGTAGCGCAGATCGACGGCGGTCCGCTGCTGGCCCTCCTTTACCAGCAGGGCGCACACCTCCAGACTGGCCGGCTGCCGGGCCAGCAGGTAGCGCTGCAGGTAGTTGAGGGTCAGGCCGCTGTCGACGATGTCCTCCACCACCAACACGTGACGGTCGACCAGGTCGACGTCGAGGTCCTTGACGATGCGGACCACCCCGGAGGTCCGGGTGGCGCTGCCGTAGGAGGAGACCGCCATGAACTCCACCTCCACCGGGAGCTGGATCCACCGGGAGAGGTCGGTCATGAACATGAACGCCCCCTTCAACACCCCGACCAGGAGCGGGGGGCGCCCGTCGTAGTCTGCGGTGATCCGGGCACCGAGCTCGGCGATCCGCGCCTGCAGGTCCGGCTCGGAGACGACGATGCGACCGATCGACGAGTCCGCATCGAGCCGGCTCAGCTGCCCGACCGACTCATCTCCTGACGAGGTCACGGGCCGACTGTACCGGCTCCGGCCCGGAGCGACCTCACCGGGTGGTGACCGACAGCCGACCGCCCGACCGGGCCACCCGGTCGCCGCCCGGGACCTCGGTAGCCACCCGCCGGCCCCGGGCCACCTCGAGCACCCGCTCGACGGCGTCGAGCGGCGGGGCGTAGGCCCCGTCGCCGGCCAGCCACTGACGGACGGCCCGGCGGGCCAGCTCCTCGGGGGCGGCGGAGACCGCCCGGGCGTCGGTGGGGTCGAGGAGGGACGCCACGGCGCCGAGGACATCGGCGTCGCCGGCCAGCACCGACGCCTGGCGGGCCAGGACCGGCACCACGTCGCGCCCGGCCACCTCGGAGCAGAGCGGGAGCAGCTCGGCCCGGATCCGGTTGCGCAGGAAGCGACGGTCGTCGTTGGACGGGTCGCGCACCGGGACGAGCCGCTGGTGGCGGCAGAGCGCCTCGGTCTCGGCCCGCCGGAGCCCCAGGATGGGGTGGCGGTGGCCCCGGCGCATGGCCGCCAGCCCGTCCACGCCGGCGCCCCGAAGGAGGTTGGCCACCACCGTCTCCGCCTGGTCGTCGGCGGTGTGGCCGGTGGCCGCGTCGGGCCCGAGCACCGCCAGCCGGGCCTCCCGGGCGCGGGCCTCGAGATTGGGGCCGTCCTCCACCGACACCCGCTCCGAGCGGAACGCCGCCCCGTAGCGGGCGGCGGCGTCGGCCACCACCGTGGCCTCCCCGGCCGAACCGGGCCGAAGGCCGTGGTCGACGTGGACGGCGGTGACCCGGCAGCCGGCGGACACCGCCAGCACCAGCAGGGCCAGCGAGTCGGGTCCCCCGGAGACGGCGCACACCAGCCGTGTGCCCGGGGCGGGGAACGTGCACCGGCCGGTCAGTTCGGCGATCAGGGGGTCACCCCGAGAGGGCGGGAGCGGCACCGACGCGCGAGATCCACGCCGAGGGGTCGCGGATCTCGGTGAGGGAGGGGAGCCACTCGGGCCCTCGCCACGCCCGGTCGAGGAGGGACGGCCCGCCCGACTCCTCCACCGCGGCGATGAACCGCTCGCCCTCCTCGTACTGGCGGAACTTGGCCTCGATGCCGATCAGCTGCTGGAGGAGCTTGGCCGGCCCCCGGGTCTGGTTACGGCGCTGGCGGAGCACCTTGGAGAAGCGGGCGGCGCTGGGGACGGCGCCCGCTCCCGCCCGGTCCATGGTCACGTCGCCGTGCCCCTCGAGCAGGCTCATCAGCGCTTGGATCCGGTGGAGGCCCTCGAGCTGCTCGGGCGTGGCCACCAGGCCCAGGGCGCCGTTGTCTCGGAGCGGGTTCCGTCCGGCCCGGATCTCGTCGGTCAGGCGCTTGAGCGCCTCGGCGAAGCGGGTGGGGTCGGGCTCGAGGGCGCCGAGCCCCTCCTCCACCAACGACACGAAGTAGTCGCGCATCCACGGGATGGCGGTGAACTGGCAGCGGTGGGTCACCTCGTGGAGGGCCAGCCACAGCCGGAACTCCCGGGGCTCGAAGCCGTGCTGCTGCTCGAGGGCCACCACGTTGGGTCCCACGAAGTAGACCATGTCCTGGTCCTCCACCGTCTCCTCGGTCAGCAGCAGGTCGTACTGGCCGAGCACGCGGGTGGAGAGCCAGCCGAGGACCACGCCCATCTGCGTGCCGGTGACCGCCCGCCCGGCGGTGGTCAGCGGGCCGGCCAGCCGCCCGGCCACCGGGTTGGTGGCCGCCACCCGGACCGGGCTCAGGCGGTCGAGATGCGGGCCCACCAGGCGCTGGAAGGAGGCCACGTTGGCGTGGACCCACCCGACCCGGTCGGTCACCCGGGCGCGGGCCGGGCCGGAGGCAGAGCGGAGGCCGGTGGTGGCGGCCACCAACTCCTCGGCCTGGGAGACCAGCTCGTCGAAGTCGCCCTGAAGCAGGTCGGGACGGTACGGGGCGGGAAGCGGGCGGCGGTTGCCGACCCAGCCCGCCACCCGCTCGGCCACGTCCCAGGCGATGGCGCCGGCCTCGGGCGGCCGGGTCCCTACGTCGGTGGGGGCAGCATCGGTCACGGGAACCAGTGTAGGCGACCGCCTCACGGGGACCGGGGGCGGCCGCCGGTCAGTCGACCTGGTGGGCGCGCTCCTCGCGGAGGGCGTCGGCCACCCGGTCGAGCAGGGCGTCGGGCACATGGTCCCTGCACCGGTCGGCGATCACCTTGCGCAACTCGGACTCGAAACCGAACACGTCAACACAGGGGCCGCACATGTCGAGGTGCCGCACGATCTCCACCCGGCGCTCCTCGGTGAGCTCGCCGTCGAGGTAGAAGTAGAGCCGCTCGATGGTCTCGTCGCAGCCGACGAAGCCCGCCACCTTGCCGGCCGCCGGTACCGGGCCGCTGCCATCCGTTTCGTGAGCTCCCACTCCTGCGTTCTCCCTACCTGCCGTCGCCGGCTGCGCCGACGAGGCCCCGAGCACTCCCGAACTCGTACAACGCCTTCTGCAGCGCCTTTCTTCCACGGTGGATCCGGCTCATCACCGTGCCGATGGGAACGTCGGTGATCTCGGCGATCTCCTTGTAGGAGAAGCCCTCCACGTCGGCGAGCAGCACCGCTATCCGGAAGCTGTCGGGGAGCGACTCGATGGCCGACTTGACGTCGTCGTCGGTGAACCGGTCGAGCGCCACGTCCTCGGCACTCCGGCCCAGCCCGGTGGGCTGGTCCCCCGAGAGGCGCCGGTACAGGTAGAGATCCTCGACATCCTCGACGTCGGCGATCTCGGGCCGACGCTTCTTCGCCCGGTACGTGTTGATGTAGGTGTTGGTGAGGATCCGGTACAGCCAGGCCTTCAGATTGGAACCCGCCTCGAAGCCGCCGAAGGCCCGGTAGGCCTTCAGGTAGGTCTCCTGCACGAGGTCTTCAGCGTCCGAGGGATTGCGGGTCATCCGCAACGCCGCCGAGTACAGGGCCGGCATGTACTCCATGGCGAGGTCGGCGAACTCCGCCTGATTGGCCATGGTTGCACCCTACACAGCCACGCACTCCGACCGGACCGCGCCCCGAAGGACCGCCCCGCCGGTGGCGATCAGTCGACCAGCGCCTGGTAGACCAGCGCCCGCAGCTGGGCGCGGAAGGGGTAGATGGTCGACGGCAACAGCTGGGTCATGAAGATGGCCGTCACGTCCTCGACCGGGTCCACCCAGAAGGCGGTGCTGGCCGCCCCGCCCCAGTAGAACTCCCCGGACGAGCCCACCGTGGCGGTGGCGGCCGGCCCCAGGCCGATGGCGAAGCCGAGCCCGAAGCCCACCCCCTCGAAGCCGGACTCCCCGAAGCCGCCGAGAGCCAGGCGACTCAGGTCGACCCCGCCCGGGAGGTGGTTGCACGTCATCAGCTCGAGCGTCTTGCGGCCGATGATCCGCACGCCGTCGAGCTGCCCCTCGCCGAGGAGCATCTGGCAGAACCGCAGGTAGTCACCGGAGGTGGAGACCAGCCCGCCGGCACCCGACAGGTAGGAGCGCGGCCGCCGGTAGCCGCTGGTGACGGGGTCGTCGAGCAGGGCCGGGGGGCCGCCCGGTGCGTACACGTAGGAGGCGGCGAAGCGGCCGGCCGAACGGTCGGGCACGGAGAAGCCGGTGTCGGTCATCCCCAGCGGGTCGAAGATGGCGTCCTGGAGATACCGGTCGAACCGGCGGCCGGAGATGATCTCCACCAGCCGGCCGCAGATATCGGTGGACAGGCCGTAGTTCCAGCGGGTCCCCGGGTGGAACTTGAGGGGCAGGCCGGCGAGCAGGGTGCAGGCCCGCTCGAGGGTCATCCCCGACCCGGCCTCCGCCACCGCCGCCGAGTACCGGTGGTCGACCGGGTGGTCCGGCACCACGCTCCCGGCCAATCCGGTCATGTGCATGAGGGCGTCGCGCACCGACATGGGCCGGGAGGGCTCCACCAGGCGGACCGAGCCGTCGTCGCCGGTCTCTTCCACCTTGAGGTCGCGCCACTCCGGGATGAACCGGTCGACCGGGTCGGTCAGCTGGAACGCCCCTTCCTCGTAGAGCTGCATCAGGGCGACGGAGGCGATCGGCTTGGTCATCGAGTAGATACGCCAGATGGTGTCCTCCTCCACCGGCGTGCCCCGCTCGCGATCCATGGTGCCGAAGGACCGGGTGTAGGCCACGCTCGAGCCCCGGGCCACCACCACCTGGCACCCGGTGATCTTCCCGGTCGACACGTAGCGGTGCTCGAAGTGCTCGCCGATCCGTCCCAGCCGGTCGGGGTCCATGCCGGCGGCGGCCGGATCGACCTCCACGCCCACCGCCTCAGGCGTTCTTGGGGAGGTCGGCGAAGGCGGTGGTGCGGTCGTTGTTCGGCTCCTTGGGGAGGCCGAGCACCCGTTCGCCGATGATGTTCCGCTGGATCTGGTCGGTGCCGCCGTAGATGGGCGGTGCCTGGGCCAGGAGCGCCAGCTCCGTGACGATCGAGACGGCCGGATCCCCGATGGCGGTGGCGATGGACGCCCGGTCCTCGGCCCGGTAGGCGTGGAGCATCCCGGCGGCGCCGGCGATCTGCATGCCCAGGTCGCGCGAGAGCCGCATGATGTGGCTCATCGAGAGCTTGGAGATGTTGGGCATGCCCGGGATGTCCCCGCCGGCGGCGTGCACCGCCTTCATCCGGAGGCCGTTGAAACGGCCCAGCTCCCCCCAGGTGTAGAGCCGCGCCAGTCCCTGCCGGATGATCGGGTCGGTGGAGGTGCCGTTGCGCACCGCCAGGTCCATCAGGAGCTTGGGCCCGGCGCCCATGGCCCGCATGGTCTGCGTGTCACCGTCGCCCTTGCGCTTGGCGCCCGCGCCTTTGGCGGGAACGAAGTCGCCCGCCCGCCGGTCGAGGTCGCCGTGGACCGTCCCCGGCGTGGCCGCGCTCCCGGCCGCACTGCCCCCGCCGGACCCCAGGCCGGCCCGCTCGTTGGCCAGCGTGGTGTTCCCCACCGCCCAGCCGTGGTTGAGGCCACCGATGACGGCGGCGTCGGGGACCCGGGCGTCGGTGAGGAACACCTCGTTGAACAGGGCCCGCCCGGTGAGCTCGCGGAGGGGACGGACCTCCACGCCGGGCTGGACCATCTCGATGGCGAAGTAGGTGATCCCCTGGTGCTTGGGTACGTCCGGGTCGGTCCTGGCCATCAGCATCCCGAGGTCGGACTTCTGGCCGTTGGAGGTCCACACCTTCTGGCCGTTGACGACCCACTCGTCACCGTCACGCACCGCCCGGGTCTGCAGCCCGGCCAGGTCGGAGCCGGCGGACGGCTCGCTGAAGAGCTGGCACCACGACCGGGCCCCGGTGACGATGTCGCGCACGTAACGGTCGATCTGGTCCCGGCTGCCGTGGGCGGCGATGGTCGGGGCGGCCAGTAGCAGCCCGAGGCCCCCCGGGGCGCCCAGGGCGCCGAACTGGTCGATGGCCCGGCCCACCCGCACGGCATCGTTCCGGGACAGGCCCCGACCGTAGGCGTCGGTGGGCAGGGCCGGTGCCGACCAGCCGGCCAGGCCCAGGCGCTCCCACCACTGGCGCACGGTGAGCTCGGGGTCCCAGTTGTCCGTCAGCCACTGGTCGAGCTCTTCGATGACCTGGTCGGTCGACTCGGTCTGTGCAGTATCGGTCATGGTTCCCCCCGGCGGTGTGTTCGACGGGGCCGCGGTCGCCCCGATTGGTCGTATCACAGCGGCGGTGCCCGACGGAAGTCCACCGGTCCCGCCGCCTGGTCGGACCAACGCCTCAATCGGGCGGGCGGGCGGCGAGGATGGCTCGGCGGAAGGTGCTGGTCACTGGCCGGACGTGGCGCCCGGCCCGTCGTTCCGCCGGCTGGTGGCCAGCATGCCGACGGCGGCCCCGACCCCCAGCGCGATCGAGAACAGGGCCGAGCGCAGTCCGCCGCCCCGCTTGCCGCGGGCGCCGTCGAACGAGAACCGCCCGGGTCCCAGGGCGGAGAGGGCCGCGGCGGTGGCACCGACCACGCCGACGTACTCCCACCCGCCCTTGAAGATGAAGAAGCCTTTGCCCTTGTGGTCGGTGGCGGCGGCCACCGTCATGATGCCGATCACCCCGGCGGACGCCAGCGGCGTCATCGCCCCGAGGGTGAGGAGGGCGCCGGTCCCGATCTCCGTGGTGGCGGCCACCCGTGCATGGACCGAGGCCGGCTGGAGACCCAGCGATTCGAAGTACTTGGCGGTCCCCTCGAGGCCGCCCGGGCCCCGAACCTTGTTCAGCCCGTGCACCATCATCATCGGGCCGAGGGTGAGACGGAGGACGAGGGCGGCGGCGTCCGAGCCGGAACGGCGGGTGACTGACTTGGACATGCGGTGCTCCTTGCTCGGTGATCCGGCGGTCGGTGGAAGCGCAGGCTCCGCACGTGCGGACGGATCGGCGGCCGAGGGCCGGGACGAACCGTCGCCGACCCTGATGACACGCCGAACAGTACCGCGACGCCCGGTTGGCGTGTCCCGACGGTCGCAGTCGCCGCCTTCCCCCGACGCGGACGGCGTACGGGAGCTCGGGACGGGGCCCGACGCCCGGTGCCCCATCGGTGGCGGCGCGGTGCGCCAAGATGGGACCTGCGGGTGGGGGTCCCGCCCTCCGGAGCCGGGGCCACCCGCCGACGAGGAGGACGAGGAGGAGGCCAGCATGCCCGACCGGTTCGAGACCCACGAGGTGTTCAACCAGAGCCCACCGCTGGAGGAGTACGACGTCTTCGGCGCCGACCGGGCCCTGGTCGAGGCGGTCGACCGCGAGGGCGGCGCCTGGGCCCGCGCCGAGCTCGGGTCGCTGGGGACACTGGCCGGCTCCGCCGGCGCCCAGGAGCTCGGGCGCCTGGCCAACGAGCACCGCCCGGAGCTGCGCACCCACGACCGGTTCGGCCACCGGGTCGACATCGTCGACTACCACCCCGCCTACCACGAGCTGATGCGAACGGCAATCGGTCACGGGCTCCACGCGGCACCGTGGTCCGACCCGCGCCCGGGGGCCCACGTGGCCCGGGCCGCCAAGGTGGTGGTCTGGTACCAGGTCGAGGCCGGTCACGTCTGCCCGATCTCCATGACCTACTCGGTGGTGCCGGCGCTGCGACACCAGCCCGACCTGGCGGCGGCATGGGAGCCGTTGATCACGTCCACCACCTACGATCCGGCGAACGTGCCCGCCCCGGAGAAGGCCGGGGCGACGTGCGGCATGGCCCTCACCGAGAAGCAGGGCGGCTCCGATGTCCGCGCCAACACCACCCGGGCGGAACCGATCCCCGGAGGGGACGACGGGGCGTACCTCCTCACCGGTCACAAGTGGTTCTGCTCGGCGCCGATGTCCGACGGGTTCCTGGTGCTGGCCCAGGCGCCCGGGGGGCTCAGCTGCTTCTGGACACCGCGCTGGCAGCCGGACGGTGCCCGAAACCCGATCCGGATCCAGCGGCTCAAGGACAAGCTCGGCGACCGTTCCAACGCCTCGAGCGAGATCGAGCTGGAGGGGGCCTGGGCCAGGATGATCGGCGAGGAGGGGCGCGGGGTGCGGACCATCATCGAGATGGTGAACCACACCAGGCTGGACTGCGTCCTGGGCTCGACGGCCATCATGCGCCAGGGGGTGGCCCAGGCGACGTGGCACGCCGCCCACCGGTCCGCCTTCGGCCGGTCGCTCGCCGACCAGCCGTTGATGGCCAACGTCCTCGCCGACCTGGCCCTCGAGTCCGAGGCGGCCACCGCCGCTGCCCTGCGGCTGGCCCGGTCCTACGACACGGGGTCGGTCGACGAGCACGAGGGACTGCTGCAGCGCCTGCTCACCCCGGTCATCAAGTACTGGACGTGCAAGCGCGCACCCCAGCACGCCGCCGAGGTGCTCGAGTGCCTGGGCGGGAACGGGTTCGTCGAGGAGTCGCCCCTCCCCCGCCTGTTCCGACAGAGCCCGGTCAACGGGGTATGGGAAGGGTCGGGCAACGTCATCTGCCTCGACGTCCTGCGGGCCATGGTGCGCGAGCCCCGCTCCCTCGAGGCCTTCTGGGCCGAGATCGACCTGGCGGCAGGTGGCCACCACCGACTCGACGCCTCGGCCAAGGAGCTCCGGTCCGACCTCGACGACCCGGCGACACTGGAGCCGAGGGCGCGATCGGTGGTCGAGCGCATGGCCCTCACCTTCCAGGGGTCGCTGCTGGTCCGCTTCGCGCCGGAGGCGGTGGCCGAGGCGTTCTGCGCCTCGCGGCTGGGTGACCGGTCCGGGGGGGTCTTCGGGACCCTTCCCGAAGGGAGCGACGTCAGGGCGGTTCTGGACCGCCACGCCCCCTGGCACCGCTGACCAGGGGTACCAGGGACGCCGGCGCTGCCGGTGCCGCCGGGGTCAGCGGTGCACCGGGGACATGTCCCCGTACCGGTCACCGGCGGTGGCCCCCGGTGGCAGGACGGCATCGATCTGTCGCAGCTCCTCGTCGCTCAACACGATGTCGTCGGCGGCCACGTTCTGCTCGAGGTAGCTCCGTCGTTTGGTGCCGGGGATGGGCACCACGTCGTCGCCCTGGGCCAGCACCCAGGCCAGGGCCAGCTGCGAGGCGGCCACCCCCCTGGCGTCGGCGATCTCCTTCACCCGCTCGACCAGCTCCAGGTTCTTCTGGAAGTTCTCCCCCTGGAACCGGGGGTTGTGGCGCCGGAAGTCGTCCTCGGCGAGGTCCCCGGGCTTTCGGATCTGGCCGGACAGGAAGCCGCGCCCGAGCGGCGAGTAGGCGACGAAGCCGATGCCCAGCTGACGGACGGTGTCGAGCACGCCGTCGGTCTCCGGATCCCGCGTCCACAGCGACCACTCGGTCTGGAGGGCGGTGATCGGATGCACGGCGTGCGCTCGGCGAATCGTGTCGGGGGCCGCTTCGGACAGTCCCAGGTGACGCACCTTGCCGCTCTCCACCAGCTCGGCCATGGCCCCCACCGTCTCCTCGATCGGGGTGTCGGGATCGACACGGTGCTGGTAGTAGAGGTCGATGTGGTCGACCCCCAGCCGCCCCAGCGAGGCGTCGCAGGCGGCCCGGACATACTCGGGACGACCGTTGACCCCGATCCGGGTGCCGTCGGGGGCACGCTCGTTGCCGAACTTGGTGGCGAGCACCACCTGGTGGCGGCGGCCGACCAGGGCCCGTCCTACCAACCGCTCGTTGGTGAACGGTCCGTACATGTCCGCCGTGTCGAGGAGGGTGACGCCGAGGTCGAGGGCACGGTGGATGGTGGCGATCGACTCCTCCTCGTCGGCCGTCCCGTAGAACTCGCTCATACCCATACAGCCGAGCCCCTGGGCGGAGACGACCAGTCCTTGTCCGAGTGTCCGCCTGCGCATGGTCCCGTTCTACCCGGACCGGCTGACGGTCGAACCCGCTCGGTCCCGGTGGCCGGCCGCCGAACCGGTCAAGGTGCGCACGCATCCCGGGTCCTCCCCCAGGGCGTCCCCGGTCTCGGCGTAGGCCCGGGAGCGGGAGCCCCCACACAGGTCGGCGTCCTCGCAGGTACCGCACCGGCCCGTGAACTCGGCGGCACGGATCGACTGCAGCAGCCGATCGCTGCGGTAGATGTGGAGGAGGCTCTCGAGGCGGACGTTCCCGAGCCGCACCGGAAGGAACCCCGACGGGTGGACGTCCCCGTTGGCCGCCACGAACACGATCCCCTTGCCGTCTCGGGTGGCGGCACTGGGGGCGCAAGCCCGGGCGGTAGCCGGTCCCAGCCGGGCCACCAGGCGGTCCCGGAGGTCGGCGTAGAGCGCCCCGGTCTCGAATCCGTGCCCGGCGGGCGTCCGCTCGGAACCGGTGCGGCTACGTGCTACCCGCCGGAAGAACGGGGCCTCGACCGTCCGCACCGTGAAGCCGTACCGGGACGCGTCGACGAGGAAGTGGCAGATGTCCTCGTTCTCGCTGGGCGTGGTCGCCTCCACCCCGGTGCCCCGGCCGGTGGTGATCAGGAAGAACACCTCCCAGGTGTCGACCGCGCGCTTGTGCACCAGCGCGGCGACATCGGCGAGCTCGTGGAGGTTGGACCGCATGACCGTGGTGTTGACCTGGACGGAGAAGCCGTGGCGCTGGAGCTGCCCGATGGCCCGGAGGGTCGCGTCGAAGTGGCCGTCGATCCCGCGCACCCGGTCGTGGGTGGCCGGCGTGGCGCCGTCCAGGCTCACCGAGGCCGTCCGCACCCCCCGCCGGCGGAGCCCTGCCAGCGTCGACGACGTCAACCGAGGAGTGACCGAGGGCGCCACGGCCACCGGCACGCGGCTCGCCTGGGCGTGGCCGGCGAGGTCGAGGATATCGGGACGCTTGAGGCAGTCACCCCCGGTGAGGATCAGGATCGGGCGGGGACTGCCGATCGCCGCCAGCTCGTCGATCAGGGCACAGCCCTCGGCCGTCGAGAGCTCGTCCGGCCCGGGGTCGGGCTGGGCGTCCGCCCGGCAGTGAACGCACGCCAGGTCGCACGCCTTGGTCGTCTCCCAGAACACCAGGAGCGGGCGGTCGTCGAACCGGCGGCCCACCGGCTGCTCCGGCGCGACGGTCATTGTCGGGCCCCGTCCAGACGACCGCCTGGTGCCCGTCCGCTCGTCACCGGCGCCGATCTCACCTCCATTCTGGCATTGTCGTCCACGGGGACATCGGGGCGGTAGGGCATTACGTCACCTGTGGGCCGCCGGATCATCGGCCGGGACCTTCCGGCCCTTGGCGGGGTCCTCGAGACGCTCGACGAGCCGGCGCTCCCGCCCTGGCACCGGCCGTCGGCGTCCCGTCCGGCCGGTCCGCCGGTTCCACGATGGTGCCGTGTGTCCCTCGGAGCAGGTCGGCCGCCTCGTCGAGCCGACCGATCATGGCCGGCATCCCCGTCGCCTCCACGAAGCGGCAGGCCGCCTCGACCTTGGGACCCATCGATCCGGCCGCGAACGCCTGGGCCCGGAGGGCGGGGGGGGTGGTGTGGCCGATCGGGTGCGCCTCGTCCGTACCGTACCCGACCACCACGTTGGCCACATCGGTGAGGATCAGCAGGGCGTCGGCCTCGAGATCCCGGGCCAGCAGGGCTGCGCCGAGGTCCTTGTCGATGACCGCCTCGGCCCCGCGGAGATGGCCGTCGGGACCCCGGACCACCGGGATACCGCCTCCTCCGGCACAGATGACCACGGCGCCGTCGTCGACCAGCATCCGGATCGTCGGGAGCTCGACCATGGCCAGCGGTTCGGGGGACGCCACCACCCGCCGCCAGGCGGGACCGTCGGGTCGGACCTGCCATCCGCGCAGCCCCGCCAGTCGGTGGCCCTCCGACTCGGAGTACACCGGACCGACGAACTTGGTCGGTCGCCCGAAGGCCGGGTCGTCCGCCGCCACCTCGGTCTGGCACAGCAGGCTGACCACCAGGTGGCCGGGCAGGGCGTTCTCGAACGCCTGCAGGAGGAAGTAGCCGATCATCCCCTGGGTCTGGGCGCCGAGCACGTCGAGCGGGTAGGAAGCGGGGAGGTCGGGGTCGAGCGCGCTCTCGTTGGCCAGCAGGCCCACCTGCGGCCCGTTCCCGTGGGTGATCACCAGGTCGTGGTCCCGGGCCAGCGGAGCCAGGGCGTCCACCGCCACGCCGACATGGCTCTCCTGGATCTCCGCCAGCGGGACCTCCCCGCGCTCGAGGAGGGCGTTGCCACCCACGGCCACCACCAGACGCATCTCAGTCGCCGATGGTGGCGACCATCGCCGCCTTGATGGTGTGGAGCCGGTTCTCCGCTTGGTCGAAGACGATGGAGGCGGGGGACTCGAAGACCTCCTCGGTCACCTCGAGGGCGGTGATCTTCCATCGGTCGAAGATCTGGCGACCGACCTCGGTGTCGGTGTTGTGCAGGGACGGGAGGCAGTGCATGAACTTCACCTCGGGATTCCCCGTCGCCTCGATGACCTCGACATTGACCTGGTAGGGGAGGAGCTGTTCGATCCTGGCGTCCCACTCGGTGGAGGGTTCGCCCATCGACACCCAGACATCGGTGTAGAGGAAGTCGACTCCGTCGACCCCGCCCCCCACGTCGGCGCCGATGTGGACCCTGGCCCCCGACTGAGCGGCAAGCCCGCGGGCGATGGCCTGGACGTCGGAGGAGGGCCAGAGGTCCTCGGGGGCGGCGATGCGCACGTCCATACCGAGCAGGGCCCCGGTGACCAGCAGCGAGTTGGCGGTGTTGTTCCTGGCATCCCCCAGGTAGCAGTACCCGACCTGGTCGAGCGGCTTGCCGGCGTGGTCACGCATGGTCAGGATGTCGGCCAGCATCTGGGTGGGATGCCACTGGTCGGTCAGCCCGTTCCACACCGGGACCCCGGCGAACCTCGCCAGGATCTCGACGGAGTCCTGGGAGAAGCCCCGGTACTCGATGCCGTCGAACATGCGACCCAGGACCCGGGCCGTGTCCTTCATCGACTCCGTGCTCCCGATGTGGGTTCCCTCCGGGCCGAGGTAGGTGACGTGGGCCCCCTGGTCGTGGGCGCCGACCTCGAAAGCCGACCGGGTGCGGGTGGAGGCCTTCTCGAAGATCAGTGCGATGTTGCGGCCCACCATCCTCCGGCGCTCGGTTCCCGTCCGCTTCTCCTCCCGCAGGTGGGCGGCCAGGTCGACGATGGCGAGGAACTCCTGTTTGGACAGGTCCACCTCCTTGAGGAGGCTCCTCCCGCGCAGGCGGGCGACGTCGTGGCTCTCGGTGGTGCTCATCGCTCAGGCCGGATCGCGCTGGATCGGGCAGGTCATGCAGCGGGGTCCGCCCCGGCCCCGACCGAGCTCGTTGCCGGCGATGGAGACCACCTCGATGCCCCGCTTTCGCAGCATGGTGTTGGTGGCGACGTTGCGCTCGTAGCCCATCACCACCCCGGGGGCCACGGCCAGGTAGTTGGTCCCGTCGTCCCACTGTTCGCGCTCGGCGGCCCGGATGTCCTCGTCGGTGGTGAGCACCGTGATCTCGGGGACCTCGAGGATCTCGGCCAGGGAGTCCCAAAGACTGTGGTTGCGGGAGATCGCCAGCCGATCGGGTCCGTCGCCCTCCGAGATGGTCCAGCTGCGCAGGTGCCGGTCGAAGTAGGGGTAGAGCACGAACGTGTCGGTGTCGACCATGGACATGACGGTGTCGAGGTGCATGAAGGCGTGGCTGTGGGGGAGCTCGATGGCGACCACCTGGCTCGCCTGTCCGGCATCGAACAGCGCGTGGGCGACCGTCTCGATGGCCATGGGAGTGGTTCGCTCGCCCATCCCGACCAGGACGGCCCGGTGACCGACGACATGGACGTCGCCTCCCTCGATGGTGGCCGGCTGATAGTTGCGGTCCTCGCCGCCGTAGTAGGTCACGAAGTCGGCACCGGCGAACATGGGATGGAAGCGGTAGATGGCCCGGGTGTGGAGCGACTCCCGCTGGCGGGCGGGCATGGCCATCGGGTTGACGGTCACCCCCCCGTAGATCCAGCACGAGTTGTCCCGCTGGAACAGGTGGTTGGGCAGGGGGGGGAGGATGAAGTCGTCGGCCCGCAGCATGTCCCACTTGAGGCTGTGAGTCCGCTGGGGGTGCAGGTCGGCTTTGAGGATCCCCCCCACCAGGAACTCGGCCAGCGTGCTGCCGTCGAGATCGTCGAAGAGACGACGGACCGGTCCGACCAGTGACGGGCCCAGGATCTCCGGCGTGCAGACCCGGTCGAGGACGAAGCCCCGCCCTTCGGGTAGTTCGAGCGTCTCCGCCAGGAGCTGACTGTAGAGGTGCACCTGGACGCCCTTGTCCCGCAGAGCCTCGGCAAAGGCGTCGTGCTCCTCTTTGGCCTTCTTCGCCCACATCACGTCGTCGAAGAGCAGCCCGCCGATGTTCTCCGGGGTCAGCCGGGACAGCTCCAGCCCCGGCCGGTGCACGATCGCCTGGCGCAGCTGCCCGATCTCTGAGTCGACTCGAAACGTCATGGCGGTGCCTCCTGTCGGGTACGGACCGTCGTTGGTTGCCGGTCGGTTCAGGCCGGGGAGGACAGCTCGACTGCCGGCTCCTCCGGAGGGAGGTCCACCGGCTCGCTGGCCTCACCGAGACGCTGGCGTCGGGCGTTGAGGAAGGCGTAGAGGATGAGCCCGGCCAGGATCACCACCAGGGCCTGGTAGACGACCTGGTAGCCCGAGGCGAACGTCACCCACATGGAGAACAGGACGCTGATCCCGGCGACGGCCAGGTCCCGGGCCAGCTGCCAGCCCTGCACACGCCGACGGCGCGAGACCAGGAAGGTGAGCTGGGCGATCGCCGACATGAAGTAGGGGATGGCCACGGTGACCACGGTGAGGTCGACCAGGTAGGTGAAGACCGTCAGCCCCGAGCCGGAGGTGTAGCGCCACAGCATGAGCAGCGACGGCAGCGCGGTCCCCACCACGATGCCGAACCAGGCCGTGCCCTTCCGGTCGGACCAGGCGAAGGGTCGGGGGAACATGTCGTCCTGGGCGATCGCCCGGGACGTCTCGGTGACGATCAGCGTCCAGCCGTTGAGCGCCCCGATGCCCGAGACGACGGCCACCGCGGCGATGAACTTCCCGGCCCAGGCCTCGTGGGGGAAGATGGACTGGAAGGCATTGACGAACGGTGAACCGGTCTTCACGAGGACGGGGTGGGACACCAGCCCCATCACCGCCGCCGTGACCAGGACGTACAGGACGGCGCTGAGGGCGGTGCCGAGCAGTGAGGCGCGACCGACGTTGACGCGTGGCTTCTCCACCCGCTTGGCCGTGATCGCCGCCGCCTCCACCCCGATGAAGGAGAACAGCGCCACTCCGGCGGCGATCCCGATGCCCGAGTAGAGGCTGCCGCCCGAGGCGTTGAAGGGGCCGAAGCGGGCCTTTTCGACGAAGAACCATCCGACGACGCCGACGAACAGCAGGGGCAGGAACTTGAGGACGACGGTGATGTTCTGAAACCACGCCATCTGGCGGACCCCGACCAGGTTCACGATGGCCGGTACCCACAGTCCCAGCAGGGCGATGCCCCAGTTCTCCAGGCCGCTCACATGGTCGAGGTTGAACAGGGCATCGACGTAGAACACCCAGGACGAGACGATGGCGGCGTTGCCGGCCCAGGCCTGGACCCAGTAGCACCAGCCGACCAGGTAGCCGGCGAAGTCGCCGAACTCGTGGCGGGAGTAGGCATAGAGCCCCCCGTCGCTGTTCGGTATCCGCCTCGTGAGCTGGCCGAACAGCACGGCCAGGAGCATGGCGCCCACCGCGATGACACCCAGGACGACGATCCCCATGGTGCCGGCACCGGCCAGCACCGCCGGCATGGTGAACACGCCGGTCCCGACGATGCTGCCGATGACCAGCCCGGTGGCCGAGGTCAGCCCCAGGGCATGGGCCTTCTCCCGGTTCCGCGGTGAGAGTGGTCGGTCGGGGGGTTCTGACTGCCCCGGCTCGGGTCGAGCCGTCGCCACAGACATCGGGCCTCCTTTCGAGCCGCCGCCGTCGCCTTGTCGGCCCGGCTCCCTCTTCCTTCCGGTTCACACACTGAAGGACCAAGCGACCACCGGCCAGGGTCCAAAGTCCTCAGCCCTTGGCGACACCCGGGCCACCACGCCCACGGACCGCCCGATCGGGGTCACCGCCTCCGAGAGCTGCCTCGGAAGCGACAGAGCACCTGGCGGACATCGCGAACGAGCCGGTGTGGACCCAGCATCGGGGCACCGGACTCCGCCCACGGCCGCTGGAGCTCCACCTCGGCGATCAGGGCGCGCTGGAACTCCTCCACGCTGGAGCCGCTGCGCTCGGCCGTCGTGATCAGCTCCAGGGCCAGCAGGTCGAGGGCGTCCTGCCACAACGCGGTCGGGTGATCGGCGGGCGGGCGGGCATGGTCCCTGCCGGCCCGGGCCTGCAACGAGTCAGCCGGAGCGTGCGCCAGGGCGCTCAGCCACGCCCATTCGGGCACCGGACGCCCGTCGGCCTGCAGCACCCCGGGATACCCCCCGAGGAGGAAGCTCTCGCACTCACCGACCAGCCGGCGCGCCCGAGCCTCGATGCCCCGGTTCTTCGACCTGTGTGACGGTGACCACATGGGCTCATCCTTCGTCAGGTGCCGGCGTCGTCATCTTGGCGCCGAAAGACGCTCGTCGGAAGTGCCAAAGGTCCCGAGGTACCCGGACCTCGGGACGACGGTCCCACCGCGCCGCCAACCGGCCAGGTCAGGACCTCCGGGCGGCACGTCCCTGGGACCGCAACATGGAGAGCTGCACGTACCGGGCGATGTCGCTCGGCGACACGATGCCCACCAGGCGACCGGCCTCGTCGATGACGAACGCCCTGCCGTCGGGCGACGCCTGCATGCGCTGGAGGAGGTCCGGGATCGGTTCGCCGGGTGACCCCACGGCGATATCGGACAGGGGGCAGGCGATGTCGATCAACCGGGTCGTCTGGCGGAGGTGGGCAGGAACATGGCGGACCCTGCCCATGGTGGTCAGGCCCTCGAGCTGCCCGTCCGGCCTGACCAGCGGGTAGGAGCTGAACCGGTAGCGGTGGAGCTGGTTGTCGACCAGATCGGCGACGGTGGTCGTCGAAGCGAAGGTGACCGGGTCGGGGGTCATGATGTCGCGGACGTGGACGTCGGCCAACGACGACCGCATGACGACGGCGTTCTCCTCGGCGTGGGCCGCCGACAGCAGGAACCACCCCAGGAACACGAACCACAGGCCGATGAGCCCCACCGACAGGAACTCGAGGATGCCCAGGGCCACCAGGATGTAGCCGAACACCTCGCCGGCGCGCGCGGCGCTGGCCGCGGCCCGGACCCGGTCACCGCTGCGCCGCCACAGGATGGCGCGGAGGACCCGGCCACCGTCCAGCGGTGCAGCAGGGACCAGGTTGAACGCGCCGAGGAGGAGGTTCATCCACGCCAACCACCCGACCGCGGAGGCCACCACCCCGTCGCCACCGCGGTGGCGGAGGAGGAGCGCGACGGCGCCGTAGATGCCGGCGAGCACGAAGCTGGTGAGGGGCCCGACCACGGCGATGCGGAAGTCGGCTCCGGGCGTCAGGGCGTCGCTCTCCAGCTCGGATACCCCGCCGAACAGCCAGAGGGTGATGCGCCGGACCCCGATCCCGTTCCGCTTGGCCACCACGGCGTGGGACACCTCGTGGGCCAGCAGGGAGGCGAAGAGCAGGACCGTGGTGACGATCCCGACGACCCAGTAGGTCGCCGTGGTGTCATGGGGGTGGTAGGCGGGCAGGACCAGATCAGCCAGCTCCCAGGCAAAGAGGAAGAAGAGGACCAGGACGCTCCAGTTGACGCCGACCGGGATGCCGGCGATCTTGCCGAGCCGAATGTTCTGGTTCATGTTCCTTCCGATGCTATGGCGCCGCCATCACTGCCGGCCGCACACCGGGCGGCATCGCACTGCCAGCATGCCCGGTGGGCGTCCGAAGCCGGTAGGGCCGAAATGCCCAAGCTGAGGGACAATCGACGCGTGGCCCCGCCCGCAAGGCCTAGGGTCGGGCAGAATCCCTGGGGCTGCGAACAGCCGAGACGAGAGAAGGCGCGATGACAGATGCATGGGGTCCCCTCGGGCCACTGGCCGGTGAGTGGAAAGGCGAGGGCGGACTGGACACGGCGTTCGCACACGCCGAGAACAAGGTGATCGGCACTCCCTACCTCGAGAAGTGCACGATGAAGGCGTTCGGACCGGTCGACAACGGCCGCCAACACCTGTACGGCCTCGACTACCGGACCGCCATGTGGCGGGGCAGCGAAGAGAACCCCTTCCACACCGAGGTCGGCTACTGGCTGTGGGACGCCGCCACCGGCGAGGTCGTCAGGGGCTTCGTCGTCCCCCGCGGCATCACGGTGCTGGCCGGAGGCGTCGCCTCGGCCGACGACCGTGAGTTCACGTTGAACGCCGCCCAGGGTGGAGCCCAGTACGACATCGGGGAGAACCGGTACCTGGCGAAGCATGCCAGCACCCGGAGCTACGAGGTCACCATCACCGTCGGCGAGGAAACCTGGTCCTACGACGAGACCACCATGCTCCGGATGGACGAGTTCGACGAGCCCTTCGCCCACACCGACCGGAACACCCTCCGCCGGGTGGGCTGAGAGGGGTCGCACCGCCGGCGCCGAGGCGCTCAGCTCTGGGGGCGCTCGTTGTGCCGAAGGAGGATGATCGAGTGGGCGGTGAGATTGACCGTCGGCGCCTGGACGCGGCGAGTCCCGAGGGGGCGGGCGGTGTTGAGGAGCTCCTCCCAGATCCCCGGCCACTCGATACGGGGCAGGGTGTAGTGCCGTGAGCGGTTCCCCCCGTTCAAGAGGAAGACGATCGTGTCGCCGTAGGTGGGCCGGCCCCGTTGGTCGACCTCGTCGGTGGCCCGGCCCGAGAGGACCATGCCGATGGAGCGGAGCTCGTGGTCGGACCATTCGGCCTCGCTCATCTCGTCGCCGTCGGGCCGGATCCAGGTGACGTCCTTGGTGCCCCCCGGGGTGAAGGGCCGGCCGTTGAAGAAGTCCCGGCGGCGGAGGACGGGGTTGTCCTCGAAGATCCTGATCAGCTCCCGGGTGTAGGCCCGGAGATCACGGGCCCGCTCGTCGTGGTTCCAGTTCATCCAGCTGATCTCGTTGTCCTGGCAGTAAGCGTTGTTGTTGCCCTGCTGGCTCCGACCGAACTCGTCGCCGCCGAGCAGCATCCGAACGCCCTGGGAGAAGAAGAGCGTGGCCAGCATGTTGCGCTTGATCCGCTCCCGGCGCCGGACGATCCGGTGCGAGTCGGTGCCCCCCTCGAGCCCCCAGTTCCGGCTGTAGTTCTCGCGGGCCCCGTCGAGGTTGCCCTCGCCGTTCGCCTCGTTGTGGCGCTCCTCGAAGCCGACCAGGTCGGCCAGGGTGTAGCCGTCGTGGCAGGTGACGAAGTTGACGCTGGCATAGGTCCGCCGGCCGCTCGGGCTGTAGATGTCGCTCGAGCCGGTGAGCCGGGAGGCCAGCTCGGGGACCATCCCCGGGTCGCCCCGCCAGAACCGACGGACGCAGTCCCGGAAGGCCCCGTTCCACTCGGCCCAGCCGGCCGGGAACCGGCCCAGCTGGTAGCCGTCGGGGCCGGCGTCCCACGGCTCAGCGATCAGCTTGACCTGGGAGAGGACCGGGTCCTGCTGGATGACCTCGAAGAAAGCGCTCCGGCGGCCGTCCTCCAGGCCCCGGAGGAGGACCGGGGCCAGGTCGAAGCGGAACCCGTCGACATGCATGTCGGTCACCCAGTAGCGGAGGCTGTCCATGATGAGAGCGATGGTCCGGGGGTGCACGATGTTGAGGCTGTTTCCGGTTCCGGTGAAGTCCAGGTTGAACCGCTTGTCGTCGGGTTGGAGCCGGTAGTAGACGGAGTTGTCGATGCCGCGCAGCGAGAGGGTGGGGCCGAGATGACTTCCCTCGCCGGTGTGGTTGTAGACGACGTCGAGGATGACCTCGAGCCCGGCCCGGTGGAAGGTCTTCACCATCGACTTGAATTCGGCCACCTGGTGGCCGATGCCACCGGTGGCGTAGCCGACATGGGGTGCGAAGAAGGCCAGGGTGTTGTACCCCCAGTAGTTGGTCAGACCCTGCTCGACGAGGTGCTGGTCGGCGACGAACTGGTGGACCGGCATCAGCTCGACGGCGGTCACCCCGAGGGACAGGAGGTAGTCGACGACGGCGTTGGAGGAGAGGCCGAGGTAGGTGCCACGGAGGTGCTCGGGGACCCCGGGATGGACCTTGGTCATGCCGCGGACGTGGCACTCGTAGATGACGGTGCGGTTCCAGGGGGTGCGGGGCGGGTGGTCCTCGCCCCAGGTGAAGGCCTGGTCGACCACCACCGACTTGGGCATCCCTGCCGCCGAGTCCCGTGGGTCGAGGACGAGGTCGCTGTCGGGGCCGCCCGGGCCGCCCCCGAAGCACTCCTCGCTCCAGCGGATGGGCCCGGTCACGGCCTTGGCGTACGGGTCGACCAGGAGCTTGGCCCGGTTGAAGCGGTGCCCCTGGTGCGGATCCCAGGGCCCGTCGACCCGGTAGCCGTAGAGGCAGCCGGGCCGGGCGTCGGGCAGGTAGCAGTGCGACACACGGTCGGTGGCGATCGGCATGGTGACGCGCTCCACCGCCACGGCGTCGTCCGGATGCTCGAAGATGCAGAGCTCGACGGCGGTGGCATGCTCCGAGAAGAGGGCGAAGTTGACGCCTTCCCCGTCCCAGGTCGCCCCCAGGGGGTGGGGCACCCCCGGCCAGACCCTCACGGTCGGGGACCACCGTCGGGTTCGTGCCGGAACACCGTGACCGCCAGCGGCGGGGCGGTGAGGCTCACGGTCTGGGGCCGACCGTGCCAGGGGACGGGCCGGGTATCGATCCCGCCGAGGTTGCCGATCCCGCTTCCCCCGTAGGCGGCGGCGTCGCTGTTGAGGATCTCCCGCCAGTGGCCGGGCTCGGGCACCCCGAGCAGCATCTCGGGGCGGGGCACCGGGGTGAAGTTGCACACCACCAGCACCGTGTCCCCGGCCTTCGACCGGCGGAGGAAGCTCAGGGTGGAGTTCGGGGCGTCGTCGGCCTGGACCCATTCGAAGCCCGACGGATCGGCATCGAGCTCGTGGAGGGCGGGCTCCTCCCGGTAGATCCGGTTGAGATCGGAGACGAGGCGGAGCAGCCCGGCGTGGGGGGCGTGGTCGAGCAGGTTCCAGTCGAGGGAGCGATCGTGGCTCCACTCCCGCCACTGGCCGAGCTCGTCGCCCATGAAGAGGAGCTTCTTTCCCGGCAGGGCGTACTGGTAGCCGAAGAGGAGGCGGAGGTTGGCGAACTTCTGCCAGTCGTCGCCGGGCATGGCGCCGAGGAGGGAGCCCTTGCCGTGGACCACCTCGTCGTGGGACAGGGGCAGGACATAGTTCTCGGTGAAGGCGTAGAGGCCGCGGAAGGTCAGTTGGTCGTGATGGTGGCGACGGTGGACGGGATCCCGCTGGATGTAGGCCAGCGTGTCGTGCATCCAGCCCATGTCCCACTTGTAGCCGAAGCCGAGCCCGCCGTGGTCGGTGGGCCGGGACACCCCCGGCCAGGCCGTCGACTCCTCGGCCATGGTCTGGATACCGGGATGGGCGCCGTAGAGCCCGATGTTCAGTTGGCGGAGGAGCTCGATGGCGTCGAGGTTCTCCCGGCCCCCGACGCGGTTGGGGATCCACTCCCCCCCCTCCCGGGAGTAGTCGAGATAGAGCATGGAGGCCACGGCGTCGACCCGGAGCCCGTCGGCGTGGTAGGTCGACAGCCAGTGCTCGGCCGAGGAGAGCAGGAAGCTCCGGACCTCGTTGCGCCCGTAGTTGAAGATGTAGCTCTTCCAGTCGGGGTGGAAGCCCTGGCGGGGATCGGCGTGCTCGTAGAGGTGGGTGCCGTCGAACTCCCCCAGGGCGAAGGCGTCGGTCGGGAAGTGCGAGGGCACCCAGTCGAGGAGCACCCCGACGCCGGCCTGGTGGAGCTGGTCGATCAGCGACATGAGCCCCTGCGGCGGCCCGTAGCGCGCCGTGGGGGCGAAGTAGCCGGTGGTCTGGTATCCCCAGCTGCCGTAGAAGGGGTGTTCCATGATCGGGAGGAGCTCCACGTGGGTGAAGCCGGTCTCGACCAGGTGACGCACGAGGAGGGGGGCGATCTCCTCGTAGCCGAGGAGGTCGCCGGGGCGCTCGGGGGAGCGCATCCACGAGCCGAGGTGCACCTCGTAGATGGAGACGGGGGCGTCGAGGGCGGCTTTCCCGCCCCGGCCGGCCATCCACTCCCCGTCCCCCCAGGTGTAGCCGAGGTCCCAGACCACCGAGCCGGTCCGGGGGGGACGCTCGGCGGCGAAGGCATAGGGGTCGGCCTTCTCGAGCCGCTCCCCGCCCCCGGTGGTGATGGCGTACTTGTAGACATGGCCCGGAGCGGCGCCGGGCACCACGCCCACCCAGATCCCCGAGGAGGCCCGGGGGCCGAGGGGGTCGGCGGCGGGATCCCAGCCGTTGAAGTCCCCGATGACACTGACGGCCCGGGCGCCGGGGGCCCAGACCGCGAACGCCGTCCCTTCCGGGCCCAGCTGGTGGGCGCCGAGCTTCCCGGCCAGACGCCGGTGGGTCCCCTCGTTGAACAGGTAGACGTCCTCGTCGGTGAGCTCCCAGGGAGCGCGGACGGTCGGCTCGGGTCCGCGTCGGGTCCGCTTGGCGGTCACCTGCCGTCCTCCTCTGGGATCGTGGTCCGGTTCTCGACCATGGAGTCTCCCTCAGCTTCGGGGCCGAGGCGTCCCGGGTGGTCGCGCCGGGCCGCGTCGACCAGCCGGAGGACGGCCGACGGCCGCCGGCTCCGGGGCCGGAGGTCGTCGGGCCAGCGACGGGCCCAGCGACGTCGGAAGTTGCCCTCCTCGGGCCCGGTGCCGGGCCGGTTCTGCGGTTCCCGCTCCAGCCAGAGGTCCTCCAGGTCGACCAGGACCAGCCGGGCCGGGCCACCGGCCAGATAGAGGAGGAGGAGCTGCAGGGCTCGGCCGGGCGACGCCGGCCGGCCCAGCGCACCGGCGGTGGCGGCCCGCAGAGCGGTCCGCTCCTCCCGCGCCGCGGACGCCTCCCCGGGGGGCTGCTCCCGGCGCCGGACCCGATCGTCGATGTCGAGGCCGGCCCACCAGGACGCGAACGGGGGGAGGTCGTGGGTGCCGAGCGACGCCAGGGAGTCCGGCGGCGGGTCGGGTAGGGGGTGGTCAGGGGTCGCGGCGAACTGATGGACATGGGACCGGAGCATCCCGTCGCGGCGCATGGCGACCCGGACGGCCGGGACCACGGTGCCCAGGTCCTCCCCCACCACGGCCACGCCGGCCCGGCAGGCCTCGAGGACGGCGACGGCCCGGAGCTCCTCGGCCCGGTAGCGCACGTAGGCCCCCTCGGTGGGGGCCATGCCCCGGGGGATCCACCACAGCCGGTGGAGCCCCATTACATGGTCGATCCGGACGACGGCGGCGTGACGCATGGCGTGACGGAGGAGGGCGATCGGGTAGCGATAGCCGCTCTGGCGGACACCTTCGGGATGGAGCGGGTTGACGGCCCAGTCCTGGCCGGCCGCCTGGAAGCTGTCGGCGGGGGCGCCGCCGGTGGCGCCGGTGGCGAACGCATCCGGATGCCACCACGGATCGAAGCCCTGCGGGTGGACCCCGACGGGGAGATCCAGGTAGAGCCCGCCGTGCACGGCGGCCTCGGCCAGCTGGCTGTCGGCGACCCACTGGGCGTAGCAGTGGTAACGGACCCGGCGCTCGTCGTCGGCCCCGGCCGGGATCCGACCCGGTTGAGCGCCGGGCCAGGCCGTCCACGGCCGGTCCAGGGTCTCGGTGGCGGCCCGGAACCGGGCGTACGCCTCCACCTCGGGCCGCTCGGCCAGAAAGGCCTCGAGTGCGCCGCGGCGCCGAGAAGCGCCGGCGGCCAGGGCTTCGGCCAGCAGTTCGAGCACCTGGCGCTTGACGGCCAGGGTGGCGGCCGGGTCGGCCCAGGGAGCGGACCGGAGCCGGGCCAGGCGGCGACGGAGCCCGGCCGAGGCCAGCAGCTTTCGGGCCTCGGGGGCGATCTCCAGCTCGGGGAGCCGCTCGACGTCGACGTAGAGCTCGTTCCAGGCCAGCCGGCTGGCCGGCCGGTACGGGCTCGGCTCCACCAGGGGCCCGTCGAAGAAGCCGGCGTTGAGGGGCAGGGTGCCGACGAAGGTCCCACCGAGGCCGCCGACCCAGTCGCCGAGCTCAGCCAGCTCCCGGTAGGTGGCCACCCCCCAGTCGGTCTCGGTCCGCACGGCGTGGAGAGGGGCGGAGACCCCCCAGCCCCGCCCGGGGTCGGGGCAGCGCCGGGGAGCGGAGATGACGAGGGCCGAGGCGGCCACGCCCGGTCCCTCCACCTCGAGGCGGTGGTAGCCGGGGTGGGCGGCGGGGAGCCGGTTCAGGCTGAAGCGGTGCCGGGTCAGGTCGGCTCCGTCGAGCCGCCCGGGCCGGGCCGGGCCGGCCAGGATGGATGGGAGACGGCACCGCTCCACCGTGCCGTCCTCGAGCCTCAGGGTGACCTGGACCCGGCCGGGGGCGACGGCGGAGGGGAGCGTGAGGGTGTGGGCCGTCGGGGCGCCCGGTCGGCGGACCAGCACCGGCTCGAGCGTCTGCCGGCCCGCCGCCGCCGTCGCCGCCGCCAGCAGCTCAGGGGCCTGGTCGCGATGGCTGATGGGGACGCCGAGGGCGGAGAGCACCCCGACCAGGGACTCGTCGCCGACCCGGCCGCCGGCCCGGCCGTGGGTCTCGTAGGTGACCTGCACCCCGTAGCGGCCGGCCAGGGTGGCGAGGGTGCGACGACCTCGAGATCGGTCCGGACCACCGGCTGTCACAGGGGCGTCTCGAGAAGGTCGAGAACTCCGTGGGCCGGGATGGCCACCCAGTCCGGCCGGCTGTTGGCCTCGTAGCCCAGCTCGTAGACGGCCTTCTCGAGGAGGTGGAAGCCGAGGAGCGTGGCCAGCTGGTCGTGGTCGGCGGGCACGAAGGGCGCCCCCGAGGCGGTCTCCAGGTAGGACCGGAGGAACATCCCGGCCACCGAGGTGTACCAGAGCCCGAGGAGGGGGTCGAGCACCTCGGGGGCGCTCGAGCTGGCCAGGTCCCGGGCCATCTGGGCGGCGGCGGCCCGGGAGGCGTAGTGGATCGAGCGGATCATCCCGGCCACGTCGACGAGGGCGGACCGCTTCAGGCGGCGCTGGCCGACGGGGCGGGCCGGCTCCCCCTCGAAGTCGATGAGGACGAAGTCCTTCCCGGTCCACAGCACCTGGCCCAGGTGGTAGTCGCCGTGGCAGCGGATCCGCTCGACGGCGACCCGGGTGGTGGTGAGGACCCGGAGCCGTTCGAGTACCTCCTCGGACCGGTCCAGCACGGCCTGGACGGACGGGACCGCCGGTGCCAGTGGCCGGATCTGACGGACGGTGCGCTTCAGGAGGCTCCGGGCCCCGTGGTACATGGCCTGGCAGTCCAGGGAGGTGAGCGGCTCGGGGGCGAAGTCGGGGTCGCTACGGTCCGAGGCCAGGGCCAGGTGGAGCTCGGCCGTCCGCTGGCCCAGCAGGGCGGCCCAGGTCTCGTGGGCGGCCAGGAGCGGGTGGTCGGGCTCGGCGCCGGCGTGCTCGGCGGTGGCCAGGATGCCCCGATGTGTCCACCGGCGGGCCTCGTCCGGCTCGTGGCCGGCCAGGGCCTCCTCGAGTCCGTGGCGGAGGGCGTCGACGACGTAGGTCCAGCCGTCGCACTCGTGGGCGGCGTACTCCTCCACCGTCACCAGGGTGGCCGGTACCGCCCCGAGCCGGTCGGGCCGGTACTCGAGGCTCCCCCCCACCGCCGGGGAGTGGGGGAACCGGGCCCGCTCCGCCAGGAACCGGCCCAGCTCCACCCCGGGGTCAGGTCCCTCCTCGACGCGGCGGACCAGCTTCATGATGAGGTGGTCGCCGAAGGCGATGGAGCTGTTCGACTGCTCGGCGCTGATGGGCTGGGGCTCGATCTCGGCCGGCAGCTCGGCGTGGAGCCGGCGCAGGGCGGGGGCGGGCAGTCCGGCCAGGCGTCCCGACCGACCCGGCAGATGGCGGCGGCGGCGGATCAGGTCGAGGAGGGCCCGAGCGAAGTCCGGGTCCCAGGCGGCGTCGTAGAGGACGCCATCCTCCTCCCCGGCCTGCATGGCGGCGATGACGGCATCAGGGTGGAACCGGACGAGCTCATTGGCCCGATTGCCGGTGGCGTAGGCGAGGGGCAGGAGGTAGGTCTCGGAGCGACCGACGTCGAGCTCGACCCGGACCAGGGTCAACCGGGCCCGGGTCGAGCCGGTGCGACCCGGCTCCGACACCGGGATGACCTCGACCACCCGGACGCTCTTGACCCGGCGAGCCTTCTCGCGGAACCAGCGCCGGTCGGCGATGTAGGCCGGGAGGCCCTCCTCCAAGCGGTGCAGTGAGACCCCGGTCAGGACCTCCTCCCACTGGTCGGTGACCTCGAGGACCGGGCGGGGGGTCCAGTCGGTCTCCTCGCGGCTCTCCAGCGAGAACCAGTAGAAGCCGTGGGGGCCGAGGGTGATGAAGTAGGGGAGGTCACCGACGGCGGGGAACTCGCTGCCGCCGAAGAGCTCCACCGGTACGGTGTTGCGGTACTCGGCCAGGTCCAGCTCGACGGCCTGGGCGTAGCGGGACAGGTTCACGACGACGAGGATC
Source organism: Acidimicrobiales bacterium (assembly GCA_052143315.1). Lineage (GTDB taxonomy): Bacteria > Actinomycetota > Acidimicrobiia > Acidimicrobiales > RAAP-2 > DASZIT01. The sequence goes on from JBKQTE010000087.1 coordinate 38,814, forward strand.
CGCTCGTCCTCGAACACCCGGAGGAAGGCCAGGACCTTGCGGTTGTCCGGCAGCAGCAGCTGGAGCGATCCCCGCCCGAAGGCCCGGTAGCGCTTGCGGAGGGCGATGACCCGCTTGATCCACCACAGGAGGGAGCTGGGGTTCTCGTTCTGGGCTTCGACGTTGACGGCCTGGGGCTGGTACTCGGGGTCGATGATCACCGGCAGGTAGAGCTGCTGGGGATTGCCCCGGGAGAAGCCGGCGTTGCGGTCGCTCCCCCACTGCATCGGGGTCCGCACCGCGTCGCGGTCGCCCAGGTAGTAGTTGTCCCCCATCCCGATCTCGTCGCCGTAGTAGAGGATCGGGGTACCGGGCAGCGACAGCAGGAGCCCGTGCATCATCTCGATCATCTGGCGGTCGTTGCCGAGGAGGGGGGCCAGCCGCCGGCGGATCCCGGCGTTGACCCGGGCCTGCGGCTCCTGGGCGTAGGCCCGGTACATATAGTCCCGCTCCTCGTCGGTGACCATCTCGAGGGTCAGCTCGTCGTGGTTGCGGAGGAAGAGCGCCCACTGGCAGTCGGGCGGGGTGGGCGGCGTCTCCTGGAGGATGTCGACGATGGGGAAGCGGTCCTCCTGGCGGGCGGCCATGAACATCCGCGGCATCAGCGGGAAGTGGAAGGCCATGTGGCAGGCGTCCCCGTCGCCGAGGTAGGCGACGGCGTCCTCGGGCCACTGGTTGGCCTCGGCCAGGAGCATCCGGTCCTCGAAGCGCTCGTCGACGTGGGCCCGGAGCTTCCGGAGGAAGGCGAACGTCTCCGGGAGGTTCTCGCAGTTGGTGCCCTCCCGGGCATAGAGGTAGGGGACGGCGTCGAGCCGGAGCCCGTCGACCCCCATCTCGAGCCAGAAGTCGAGGACGTCGATGACGGCCGCCTGGACCTCGGGGTTGTCGTAGTTGAGGGCGGGCTGGTGAGAGTAGAAGCGGTGCCAGAAGTAGGCGCCGGCCACCGGGTCCCAGGTCCAGTTGGACGCCTCGAAGTCGGTGAAGATGATCCGGGCTTCGGGGAACCGGTCGGAGGTGTCGCTCCAGACGTAGAAGTCGCGAGCCGGGCTGCCCGGGGCGGCTCGGCGGGCCCGCTGGAACCAGGGGTGCTCGTCGGAGGTGTGGGCCAGGACCAGCTCGGTGATGACCCGGAGGCCCCGGCGGTGGGCGTTGCGGAGGAGCTCCTTGAAGTCCCGGAGGGTCCCGTAGGAGGGGTTGACCCGCCGGTAGTCGGAGATGTCGTAGCCGTCGTCGCGCAGCGGGGAGGGGTAGAAGGGAAGCAGCCACAGGGCGGTCACCCCCAGGTCCTGGAGGTAGTCGAGCCGGGAGATGAGCCCCTTGAAGTCCCCGATCCCGTCGCCGTCGGAGTCCTGGAAGGCCCGCACGTGGACCTCGTAGATGATGGCGTCCTTGTACCAGTGCGCCAGGTCGGGGCCGGCCACCACCGTCAGGTCGTGCCGCCCGGGAGCAGCCTTCGGCGTCACCGGCGTCACCCTCCGGGTCGTTCGATGTGGAAGATGTGGGCGGGGACGACCTCCGGGTCGAGCCGGATGTAGTTCCGGGGACCGGCCCACTCGTAGCGGGCTCCGGTGAGGAGGTCGTGGAGGACGAGGGTCTCGGCCCCCTCCAGCCGCAGGGCGGACAGGTCGAGGGAGACCGTCCCGGCCTGGGCCGCCCGCGGGTCGACGTTGACGGCAACCAGGACGGTGTCGTCGAAGCCGGCGCCGTCCGGGCTCGGGCCGGCCGTCTTCGAGTAGACGAGGAGCTGATCGTTGTCGACGCCGTGGAACCGGAGGGAGCGGTCCTGCTGGAGGGCCGGATGGGCGTGGCGGACGGCGTTCACCTGGGTCAGCAGGCCGGCCAGGCTGTCGGGCCGGTCGAGGTCCCAGTGGCGGACCTCGTACTTCTCCGAGTCGAGGTACTCCTCGGAGCCGGGCTGCCGGGCCTGGTGCTCGAGAAGCTCGAACGCCGGCCCGTACACCCCGTAGCTGGCCCCCAGGGTGGCGGCCAGGACCAGGCGGGCCTCGAAGGCCGGCCGGCCCCCGCTCTGGAGGGACTCGTGGAGGATGTCGGGGGTGTTGGGCCAGAGGTTGGGCCGGAAGTAGTCGGCCACCGGGGTGCGGGTCAGCTCGGTCAGGTACTCCTCGAGCTCGCGGGGGGAGTTGCGCCAGGTGAAGTAGGTGTACGACTGCGAGAAGCCCACTTTGGCCAGGTGCTCCATGATCCGAGGGCGAGTGAAGGCCTCGGCCAGCATGATGACCTCGGGGTGGGCGGCCCGGACCTCGGCGATCAACCACTCCCAGAACCGCAGGGGCTTGGTGTGGGGATTGTCGACCCGGAACACCCGGACCCCGTGGTCGATCCAGAACTCGACGACCTCGCGGAGCGCCTCCCACAGGCGGCGCCAGTCGGCCGTCTCGAAGTCGAGGGGGAAGATGTCCTCGTACCGCTTGGGGGGGTTCTCGGCCGGCCGGATGCTGCCGTCGGGGAGCCGCCGGAACCAGTCGGGGTGCTCGCACACCCAGGGATGGTCGGGGGAGCACTGGAAGGCCAGGTCGAGGGCCACCTCGATGGCCAGGCCGGCGGCGGCGGCCACCAGCCGGTCGAAGTCGGCGATGGTGCCGAGATCGGGGTGGATGGCGGTATGGCCTCCGGCGGCACCGCCGATGGCCCAGGGGCTGCCCGGGTCGCCGGGCTGGGCCTGCCTGGCGCCGTTGCGGCCCTTGCGGGCCGTGACCCCGATGGGGTGGATGGGGGGCAGGTAGAGGATGTCGAATCCCAACCCGGCCACGTAGGGCAGCCGGGCCTCCACGTCGGCCAGGGTGCCGGGGCGGCCCGGGTCGGGGGAGGCGGAGCGGGGGAAGAGCTCGTACCAGCTGCTGAACCGGGCCCGGGCCCGTTCGACCTCGACCGGGTAGGCCTGGGAGGTAACCGTGGGCAACGGGTCGCGGTGGCGGGCCATGAGCGTTCCCAGCTCGGGGTGGCCGGCCAGCTCGAGGCCGTCCTCCGGTCCAGTGGCGGCGGCCGCCTGGAGGCCGTCGGCGAAGGCGCCCAGCCGTCGCCGGTCGGGGCCCTTGGCCCGGGCCGCCGCCTGGCGGACCAGCTCGGCCCCGACAAGGAGCTCGACGTCGAGGGGCTGGACGGCCCCGGCCCGGAGGGCGCCGAGCCAGCTGCCGAACCGGTCGACGGTGGCCCGGACGGCGAAGCGGTGACGGCCGGTCCGGGTCACCGGGAACTCCCCCCGCCAGTGGTCGTTGCCGACCGGCTCGAGGGCGGCGGTCTGCCACCGGCTGTCCTCCTCGTGGCGGAAGCGGACCTCGCCGGCCAGCTCGTCCTGGCCGTCGGCGAAGATGTCGGCCTCCACCACCACGGCTTCGCCCAGCGCTCCCTTGGCCGGGGCGCTTCCGCCGTCGACGGTCGGCCGCACCCCGGCGATGACGGGTCGGGCCCGGCCCACCGTCCGGGGGAGGTCGGCGACCGGCGGAACGGCTCCCTCCCTAGCCATCGAGGCGGACGGTGCGGCGGTAGGCCCGGGCCGCATACTCGGTCACCATGCGCTGGGAGGTGAAGAAGGAGCCGTTCAGGGCGATGGAGGAACGGCGGACGGCGGCGAACTGGTCGGGCTGCCGGTAGTAGAGGGGGGCCACCACCTGCCCGAGGACCCGGTCGAGATCTGCACCGTCGGCCCCGTCGACCTTCGGATCGCCGATGGGCAGGACGGCCCCGGCCCCCAGGTCGGTGCCGACGGCCCAGCCGGTCACTCCCTCGACGTGGCCCTCCACCCACCATCCGTCGAGGACGCTGAGGCTGGGGACGCCGTTGAGGGCGGCCTTCATCCCGCTCGTCCCGGAAGCCTCGTGGGGGGCGACCGGGTTGTTCAGCCAGACGTCGACCCCGGCCACCAGGAGGGAGGCCAGGTCCATGCCGTAGTCCTCGAGGTAGACGACGGTCACCGCGCCGGCCAGGGCACGGGCGGCGGCGTTGACCCGCTCGATGACGGCCTTGCCCGGCTCGTCGAGGGGGTGGGCCTTCCCGCTGTAGACGACCTGGAGGGGCCCGACCCGGTCCACCAGCTCACGGAGCCGGTCGGGGCGGGACAGGAGGAGGTCGTTGCGCTTGTACGGCGTGGCCCGCCGGGCCACCCCCACGGTCAGCGCCTGGGGGGCGAGGGCGACCCCCACGCGGCCGGCCACCACCTCGACCAGGACCTGCTTGGCCACGGCATGGGTGGCCCGGATCTCCACGAGGGGGATGACGCACGCAA
>JBKQTE010000088.1:0-12981 GCA_052143315.1 Acidimicrobiales bacterium
CGGCGACGGAGACCCCCCCACCCCGGCATGTGTGTGTCGTCGACCGACAGGGGACCGACCCGACCAGGCCGGATCGGTCCCCTGCCGGTCAGTAGCCGGCGCACCCGTTCTGGTCGGGGGCGGCGTCCGCAGAGCCGTAGTAGACCTCGGCGAAGGCCACCGCCACCCGGATCTGCTGATCAGGGGTGGCGTCCGCGGCGTCGGCCGGGTAGCCGAAGGTGTTGAACCGATCCCAGCTGGCATGGCTGAACCCGAGGCCACCGCTGAAGGTCGGGCCCTCGACGTTCCACCGGCCGCCCTCTTCGCACATGTTGACCCGGTCCCACATGGCCACCTGGACAGGGGTGACTCCGTCGTTGGGGACGATCGGCGCCGACGCAGAGGCGAAGCGCACGGTGCTTCCGGCGAGCGAGCCGTAGAACCCGGCGCCACCGAAGGCGAAGATGCCCCCGTCGGCGGCGACCGTCAGGTAGCCACCCGACGTCGACGCCATGCCGATCACCGGTTGGTCGAGCCGCTGGCCACCGGTCGAGCCGTAGAACCCGGCGCCACCGAAGGCGAAGATGCCCCCGTCGTCGGCGGCCAGCCGGTAGCCGGACCCCTCGGCGCTGATGCCGACGATCGGCTTTCCCAACGGTGCACTCCCGGCGAACCGGGCGTCACCGAAGGCGTAGACGGAGCCGTCGGCGTTCGCCTCCCAGTAGCCCCTGCCGTCAGAGGTGGCCGCCATGCCGACGATCGGGCTGTCGGGCGACATACCGGCAGCGGAACCGAGAAACCGGGCATCGCCGAAGGCGAAGACGCCGCCGTCGCTGGCCACCTCCCAGTAGCCACGCCCGTCCTTGGTCGAGGTCATCCCGACGATGGGGCGGTCGAGCGGGACGGAGCCGGTGGAGCCGTGGAACTGGGCATCGCCGAAGGCGAAGACGCCGCCGTCGCTGGCCACCTCCCAGTAGCCACGCCCGTCGGGCGTGGACGACATGCCGACGATGGGGCGGTTGAGGGTCAGCGAGCCGGTGGACCCGAAGTACTGGGCTGTGCCGAAGGCGAAGATCCCGCCGTCGGTCCCGTCCTCCCAGTAGCCGTGGCCGTCAGGCGTGGACGCCATGCCGGCGATGGGGGCGTTGAGCACGAGACCGGCCCCCGACGGAAGGGAGGCGGAGGCGGTGCCGGCGGGGCTGGCCAGCGCCGCCAGTCCGCCGATGGCGCATGCGCCTAGGCCGGCCAACGCTCGGCGGCGGCCTGGGGAGAGGGGTGAGCGAGGACGTGCGGGTACGGCGGAATCAGAGATGAAGGTGCGGCGAATAGGGGCAGCCATGGTGGGAGACCTTTTCCTTGGTCGGTCAGAGGCCCGCGGCGTGCGCGGTCGATCTGACTCTCTTCTGGTTGGGTGGACCCCACGTCAGCGCATTCAATGCCCCAGCCGAGCACCGGGGAGGGTGGTACGGCCTGGCTTTACAGCCGGGTGTGCTAGCGGGTGTTTATGTCCGGTAGTCGATGGTGGTGGTTACTTCGCGGCTCTCCTGATCGGTCGAAACGGTCCGGTCGCCGGCTGGCGAGGTGCGGGTGCCCCGGCCTGAAAGGCGGGCAGCCATCAATTCCGACGGTCCCATGGTAGTCGAATGCCGCGTCCCGATCGGGTCGCCTGGCGCCGTCCTGGGAACACAAGGCTCTGACCTGGGACGACGAGCAATGTCCCGGCGACCGTCGGCAGCGGGCAGGCACCGGCACCTCGCCGAGATCAACGATCCGTCGAACCGGTGCACCCCCCACTCCGGGGTGAAGGGATCCGAGCGACTTGGGAGGAGAAGGCAGTCTGTGTGGGATGCTGCACCTTGCTATGTCGACGAATGGCGCAGCGCCTGCCGGCGGAAACACGCTCGGCCGGTCGACGGGATCCCTGGCCGGCGGTGTGGCCAAGCTGCCGCTGGTCTCACTGGTCATCGTCAACTGGAACTACGCCGACTACCTCGGCGAGGCGATCGACTCTCTGAAGGCCCAGGACTATCCCGAGCTGGAGATCGTGGTCGTCGACAACGGCTCGACCGACCTCAGCCGCGACGTGATCGCCGCTCACATCGACGGTGACCGTCGGTGCAGGGTGATCCACCTCGAGGAGAACCTCGGACAGCTGGGAGCCTTCTTCGAGGTCCTTCCGTTGCTCTCCGGCGACTTCGTCGCCATCATCGATGCCGATGACACATTGTGTCCGCACTTCGTCTCCACGCACATACAGGTCCACCTGGCACTCACCCACAATGTGGCATTGACGTCGAGCAACATCGTGGAGATGGACAAGATGGGTCGGGCGCTGACCGGCCAGTACGAACCGTTCAACCGCGTGTTCCGGCCGTCAAGCATGGGGCTCCGCCGCATCGACAAAGCGATGAGGCTTCCGACGATCTCGGATCGCGGCTATCACGATCTGGCTCGCTCGGTCTTCGTCTACGAGTCCGGTGGTGGCTGGATGTGGGGCCCCGGATCTTCGAACGTGTACCGGCGCAGTGTGCTCGACCTCGCCCACTATTCGACGCCGGACCGGACCTGGATACGAGGAGCCGACAATTTTCTCAATCCCCTCTGCCATGTCTTCGGGGGCTCGGCGCTGATCGACCAACCGCTTTCTGCGTACCGCTTGCATGGTGCCAACTACTTCAGCCAACGAGAGACGCTGGCTGGCTGGCAGATGGGCAAGCCAGACACGGCTCGAAAGAGCCTCGAGGAGGGCAGCGAAACGCTCAGTGTCTTCCTCGAGAAGTCGGCGATCTACAGGCCCATCCTCGAGCACCGTTTCTGGTTGGCGTTCGATCAGCTGTCAGCCGGTCTTCGTGGACCGACCGGCTACCTCCTTTCGACACCCACCGTGCTCACGGTCCTGAGCGATCACTATCAGACGCTGACCCAGGTCTTCGGGGAGATCGAAGTGCACAATGAGCTCGGCGCGAGGCTCACCCCTCAGGATCTCTACGGCGTCCTGCGGCGAGGACAAGGTGGGCGACTTCCGTCGATCGCCCTCCTCAGGCATGAAGCCAGCCCGGCCCGACACAATGCCGAGCGGGCGGTCAGGGTACTCCGACGGTACGGAGATACGCCGATCAGGCGCGCCCCGAGAATCGTTGCGAGGGACGTGAGGAACAACCTGTTTCGAACAAGACAGGTGCCTCCACCTCCGCCGCCGGCGGCTCCGGCAACGACCACGTCGACGGACACCGCCACGATTGCCTATGCGGATCGGCTTGGCTACGGCCCCGGCTCGCTGCTGTCCGTCGATCCACCGATCTTCTTTTCGGGGATGGCCTTCAAGGAGCACGTCGGAATAGCCGGGGCGTTCGGGAGGAGGTACGGCAATATCCCGGCCGCGTTCGTCCTGTACCCGACCTGGACGATCGCGAACGAGGGCGCGGCTGCATCAGTCGTTGCCGCCGCTCACGCGCACCTGGCCAAGTATCCCAATCACCACCTGGTCTTCATGTGCAACACCGGAGAGGAGAGAGATCGCCTGGTCGGAGGCGGGCTGTCGGCCCTTCTGCTCAACAAGAACTTCATCGTGTCGGAGCGCACCTTTCGCCCGCTTGACGACGTCGAGGTCGAGTTCGACGCCATCTACAACGCCCGGTTCGATGAGAGCAAGCGTCACCATCTGGCCAGTGAGATCCAGCTCCTGGCCTACCTGTCCTACGACGATCCGGCGAACACAGCCCAAACTCGACGAGAACAGCGAGAGCTGCTGACGAGCCTCATCGTCCAGCATCCCAACCATGTGCTCATCAACCCGACGGATGACGGTCTTCCGGTGCGGCTGCCTCCCGACGAGGTCAACGCTGCCCTGAATCGCGCCGCCGTGGGCCTGTGTCTCTCCCAGGTGGAAGGGGCAAACTACGCCTCGATGGAGTACCTGCTCGCCGGTTTACCGGTGGTCAGCACCCCGAGCATCGGTGGTCGTGATGTCTACTTCGATCACGAGTACTGCACGATCTGCGATCCGGACCCCGCCGCCGTGCGCAGGGCCGTCGAGAGCCTCAGATCCCGGCACATCCCACGTGACTACATCCGAGAGCGAACCCTGGCCAAGATCGAGCCGGAACGCCAGCGGTTCCTCTCACTGATCGACGACTTGCGTGAACGGCTCGGGGGCCAACGTTGCCAAGGAGACGGCGTGTGGCCGTTTGCCACCATGGGCCAGCTGGTCACCTGGGACGAGCACTGGAAGCACCTGGCGGAGTTCGAGCGGGTCCGCCATCCGTCTTCGGAGCGCGCTCCGGAGCCCGATGCCACCATCAGGGAGCTCCTGGCCCAGACCGACGACGTCCAGCTGCAGATCGAGGAGCTGCGGCCGATCGTCGGGGCCATCCAGTCGAGGCCGGCATGCTCACTGCTTGTCTTCGGCTGCGGCAACGACTCGGTCTTCTGGGAGCGGATCAACGAGGGCGGGACCACCGTCTTCCTGGAGGACGATCCGGTGTGGGCGGATGAGGTTCGATCCCGCCTGGATCGGGCCGACGTCCACCGAGTCGAGTACGGCACCCGACTCGCAGAGTGGGAATCCCTGCTCCATGCGCCGGACCTACTCGAACTCGACCTGCCCGAAGGAGTCGCGTCGCAGCAGTTCGATGTGATCGTGGTGGACGCGCCGGCAGGTGATGCGAGGCATTCCGAACTGACGGGACGCCACGCGCCCGGCAGAATGAAGAGCATCTACATGGCCTCGAAGCTCGTGGCCCCCGGTGGCTTCGTCTTCGTGCACGACTGCGACCGGCACGTCGAACAGCTCTATGCGACGGAGTATCTGGGCGTGGAGCGACTGTTCATCAGAGCCGAAGGACGAGCCCTGCTGCAGGGATACGAGTTCTGACGGTCCCTTCTGCGACGGGCCACATCGCCGTGTCGGGTGGGATCGAGATCGGCGACCCGCTCGCCGGATCGTCGGCCAACCGAGGGCACCATCTCGACCGACGAGCCACCGGAGGCCGGGAACGGCTCCCAACCGTGGATCCAGGTGCGACAGCGACGCCCTGCCACGCCGCTCGTAACACCTGGTCACCGGCGAGCGTGAGGCTTGATTTGGCGGCGCTTCTGACTTGAGCGGGGTCTGACTCCCGCAGCGCAGGCATCCACTCTGCGCGTGGCAGGGGCTCCTTGTGACGGCAAAGAGACGTTCTGGAGCCGTTCAGTTCGACGGAGTCATCGTGCGAGGACGTTGTGTACGGCCTCGCGGAGGAAATCACCCAATTCCTGATCGGACGTCCCCTCGAAGGCATCACCGGACATGAAGAGGCCGGCGAAAGCAGCGCCGAAGGAACAGGCCATCCGGACGCGGTCTCGCAGCGGAACCCGGGGATCGGCGAGCACCCGCCGGAATTTGTCTTGGATGTCGTCGTGTTCGGCGTCGTGGTCCTCCCGGTGCAGCTTCTCGAGAGCGGCCTGGTTCCGCTCGTGGAAGAGGAAGAGCTTGCGCTGGGCCAGCATCTGGCCGACCACCTGGTCGAGCAGTTCGCCCCACAGTTCGAGAGTGACCGGCTCCTCCGTCATCTTGCTGAGGGCGCCCTTACCGAATTCGTGGAGGCGCATGTGCAGCGCCATCAGGATGTCGTCCTTGGAAGCGAAGTGGTAGTAGATCGCCGCCTTGGTCACACCCAAGCTTTCGGCGATCTCCCGTAGCGAGGCGCCGTCGTAGCCCTTCTCGGTGAAGAGATCGAGGGCCACATTGAGGATGCGTTCCCTGGTCGAGGTTCCCTCGGGCACCTCGCCCTCGGTGGGGTCGGGGTCTTCCGCCCCGTCGGCGGATCCGACTGCCTGGGCATGGGTTGTCGCGTGCGTCACGGTGTACATCCTATCGTATCTCTACTTGACGACAGGTAAGGTGATCCCTTACCATACGGCTAGGAAGAACTATACTGACCGACAGGTAAGGACGCACGGGATGGCCACTCCTGAGTTCATGATCGAGGCCGAAGGCCTGGTGAAGCGTTACGGCGAGACCCGAGCCCTCGACGGCGTGGACTTCGTGGTGCCGACCGGCTCCATCTTGGGTCTGCTCGGGCCCAACGGCGCCGGTAAGACGACCGCGGTGCGTATCCTGACAACACTGGCTCGGCCCGATTCAGGCCGCGGGACGGTGGCGGGGATCGACGTGGTGGCGCACCCCGCCGAAGTGCGACGCCACATCGGCGTAGCCGCCCAGGACGCCACCTTGGACGGGCTCCTGACGGGGCGCCAGAACCTGGTGTTGGTCGGGGAGCTAAGCGATATGGGGCGTTCGGCGTCCCGGGCGCGGGCGACCGAACTGCTCGCACTGTTCGAGCTGACGGACGCCGCCGACCGGGTGCTCAAGGGATACTCGGGTGGCATGCGCCGGCGGCTGGACCTGGCGGCCAGCCTCATGACGCGGCCTCCGGTGCTGTTCCTGGACGAGCCCACGACGGGACTGGACCCGACGAGCCGCCAGCGGGTGTGGGACGCCATCCGGGAGCTGCTCCGTGAGGGCGTCACGGTCCTGCTGACCACGCAGTATCTCGATGAAGCCGATGCCCTGGCCAACCGGATCGTCGTCATAGATCATGGTCGGGTCATCGCGGACGGTACGCCGCTGGAGTTGAAAGAGGCGAGCCGGAGTGCCCACCTGGAGGTGACCCTGGCCACGGCTCATGCCGGGGCCGAGTCGGCGTTGGTGCCGTTGGTCACGGGGCGGATCCATGTCAGCGGCGACGGTCGACGCCTCAGTGCCGCGGTCGACAGCGCACCAGGGTTTGCGACTTCTGTCGTGCGCGCCCTCGATGAGGCGGGAGTGCTGGTGGACAACATCGAGGTGCGCCAGCCGTCGCTCGACGACGTGTTCTTCTCCCTCACCGGCGGGCGGATGGAGGAGGACGATGGTGAGATCGACGGGAACGCAAGTGCCGGTGCGGGTACGAACCGTCCCGAGCTCGAAGGAGCCAACACATGACGACCGCAACGACGCTGCCACAAGGACGAGTTGGAGTCGCTGCCCCCGGTAGGTCCTCTCGGGCCGTATGGGGTCGCGTCCTGGACGTGTGGGCGATGACCCGGCGCAATCTGGTGCACATCTCACGAGAGCCGATGCAGCTCTCCGACGTGACGATCCAACCCATCCTGTTCACGGTGCTCTTCGTCTACATCTTCGGTGGGGGCATCCCTATCCCCGACGGCGGCAACTATAAGGACTTCGTCCTGGCCGGACTGCTCGCCCTCAACCTGGTGACCTCGACCATGGGTACCGCGGTGGGACTGAGCACCGACCTGCACGAGGGCATGATCGACCGCTTTCGCACCCTACCCATGTGGCGGGCGGCGGTGCTGGTTGGACGCTCCATTGCGGATCTCATGACAGCCACGCTGTGTGCAGCCATCGTGGCGTTGACCGGACTGGCTGTCGGGTGGCGGTCCGATGCCCACATCCTCCCGATGATCGGGGGTTTCGCCCTGGTGCTGTTCTTCGCCTACTCGCTCTCATGGATCGCGGCGTGTGTGGGACTGAACAGCAAGAGCCCTGAGTCGGCCGCCTCGTTCGGCTTCATCGTGCTGTTCCCGTTGGCCTTCGTCTCCAACGCCATGATCCCCACCCAGCACATGCCCGGGTGGCTGCAAGCGGTGGCAAACTGGAATCCCGTCAGCGCGGTGACCGCCGGTGCCCGCCACCTGTGGGGCAATCCGAATCCGTCTGCCACCATTCATGCGTGGCCAATGCAGCACCCGGTGGAAGCCGCCTTGATCTGGTCCGTGCTCATCTTGGCGGTGGCCGCCCCCTTGGCATCGCACTTCTTCACGCGACGGACGACTGAGTAGGGAACAACTCCCACAGCGTCGCCTTCATCTCGTGGGTGCCGAGCACTTCATCCGGGCCACCGCTTCGCTTAAGGACCAGGCCACAAACAACATTGGTGGCGCATCGAACACTCTCGGCCAGTCCCGACTGCGGCTGCGCCTCGGCCGGAGCCACTCAGGCGGCCGAGGACTGCGCTGGGCACCGATCTTCTTAGACTTGGCCGCCCCGCGCGTCCGACGAGCCACCAGAGGCCGGGAACGGCTCCGGACCGTGGAACCAGGTGCGACAGCGACAAGAGCCCGTGTCGCTTGGCGATGCCCGCCGAGCAGTCCCAACGGGATTCGAACCCGTGTCTCCACCTTGAGAGGGTGATGTCCTAGGCCTCTAGACGATGGGACCATGTCCGGTCGCTCCCGACGAAACAACCGTTCTGAGCTGCCCAAACGAGGGCAACACGCACACAGCGCCCCTGAGGGGCACCGGGAACGCTCGGGGGGGAGGGCTCGAACCTCCAACCTCATGAACCAGAATCATGCGCGCTGCCAGTTGCGCCACCCCCGAAGGGCGAAGGGCCAATTTAGCCGACTCGGAGAACCGATAAGAACTCGCGCTATGCCTGCGCCCCTCATTGTCAGTACGCTCAGTATCGGTGAGTGACGAACGGGTGGTCATCGTGGGGGGAGGGGTCGTCGGGACCATGCATGCTCTTGAGGCATGCCAGCGCGGCTGGGACGTCGTGCACCTCGAGGCGGATGCCGCTCCCCGGCACGCATCGGTCCGCAATTTCGGGCTCGTCTGGGTCAGCGGTCGCGCCGCCGGACCCGAGCTCGAATTGGCGCTGCGTTCCCGCGTGCTGTGGCAGCAGCTGGCCTCCTACGCCCCGGAGATCGGCTTCCGCTCCGACGGTTCGCTCACCATCGCCACCAACGAGGACGAGCTGTCCCTGATGGACGACCTGGCCCGACAGCCCGAGGCCGCCCAGCGCAAGCTCGAGGTCGTCGACGCCGACGGAGTGAAGAAGTTGAACCCGGCCGTCCGGGGCATCACCACCGGCGGGCTCTACTGCCGACGTGACGCCATCATCGAACCCGGGTCGGTGCTCGAGGCGCTCCGGCGGACTCTGGAGGAGACCGGCCACTACTGGTGGATTCCCGGGCGCCGGGTGGTCGACGTCCTCGGGGACACGGGCACCGGTGGTCCGGCGGCCGTCGACCACCTGGGCGGCAGCTACACCGCGTCGCTCGTCCTGTTGTGCATCGGCGACCAGTACGCCGGGCTCGGTGGCCGGATCGGAGCCACCCTGGCCACCGCCCCCCTGCGTCGGTGCCGCCTCCAGATGATGGAGACGGCCGCCTCCACCGAGCCGGTCTCCACCGCCATCGCCGACGCCGACACCATGCGCTACTACCCGGCGTACGACCTGCCGGGTCGGAGCGCCCTCCCCCCTCCACGAAGGGAGACCACCGAGCAGGGGATGCAGCTACTCCTGGTCCAGCGGGCCTCGGGCGGGCTCACCATCGGAGACACCCACGAATTCGACGAGCCCTTCGACTTCGCCGTCGACGAGACCGTGTACGAGCGGCTGCGCGAGCGGGCGGAGTCCATCCTCGGATGGAGGCTCCCTCACGTCGTCCGCCGCTGGTCCGGTGTCTACTCGATCCCCACCGATGATCGGCTCTACTACCGGCACTGGATCGACCACGGCATCTGCGTCGTCACCGGTCCGGCCGGGCGGGGGATGACACTGGCCCCGGCCATCGCCGAGGAGACCTGGGTCGAAGCCACGGCATGACCCGGCCCGCCATCGGGCTGGCCGCACTGGACATGGTCGGCACCACCGGTTGGCCGGAAGAGGACGTTCCGGTTCATGGCGGGCTGGCGGTCATCCCAGCGACGAGTGGAGCCAGGAGAGGTGGTCGAACCCGATGATCCGGCCCAGCCCCACCCCGACCGTCTCCTTGGCGTAGTACGGCACCGTGGACCAGCCCGTGATCGGCGAGGTCCGCGTGGGGGTGGGCGACGCCTCCAGGCCCACCGACGAGGCGATGGCCAGGCTGCGGTCCTCGTGGAACGGGTCGGTGGCGATCAGGACGACCCTGTCGCCGTGGGCCAGGAGGACGGGCGCCGCCTCCGACAGGTTCTGCCACGAGTCGTCCCCACCCGCCTCGAGGATGTCCCGACCGGGTATCCCCCGGTCCACCAGGTAGCGGGCGGACGCCTCGGCCTCGGTGAACTGGTCGCCGGGCTCCTTGTAGCCGGTGACCATGATGTCGGTGGCGTAGTGCTCCTGCCAGAGCAGCTCGGCCTCGTCCAGCCGCGAGCGGAGGTCGGGGGACGGCACCCCGTTGTACTGGGCCGCCCCCATCACCACGATCGCCCCGGCGGCGCGGGGCTCGTACCGCCGACCGGTGAGGAACACCTGGACGCCGGTGACGACGAAGTACACCAGTACCACGGCCACCACCAACCCGACGAGACGGAGCACGGACCGCAGCAGACGCCAGCCGGTCAACGTGGCCAGCAGGCCCACAGGTCAGGTGCCCCGGCCACGCACTCGGTCCAAGGCCTGCCGCAGGCGGGCCAGTGTCTCGTCCGGCCCGAGCTCGGCCAGCGCCTCGAAGAGCGGTGGACCCACCAGGCGCCCCGTGACCGCCACCCGGATCGGCGCCTGGGCCTTGCCCAGCTTGCGCCCCATCGCCTCCCCAACCGCCGCGGTGGCGGCGTGGAGCGCCTCGGCGTCCCAGCTCCCCAGCCCGGCCAGCCCCTCATAGGCGGCGATGGCGGCAGCCAGGATGTCCCCGGCTCCGTCATCCCCGGCCACGGCCTTCTCCCAGGACGTGTCGTCGAACGGCACGTCCTCGAGGAACATGAAGTCCACCATGGCCGGTACCTCGGACAGTACCGCCACCCGTTCCTGGACCAACGGCGCCAGGCGGCGGAAGACCTCCGGGTCGAACCGGTCGTCGGACCACGGGGCCTGTTCACCGGCCAACCACGGAGCGCAGGCGTCGACGAAGGCGTCGAGGGGCATGGCTCGGATGTACTCGCCGTTGATGTGGGTCAGCTTCTTCACGTCGAAGAAGGCCGGCGAGTGGTTGACGTCCTCCAGGGCGAACCAATCGACCAGCTGGTCGACGGTGAAGAGCTCCACGCCGTCGGGCGGGCTCCATCCCAACAGGGCCAGGTAGTTCACGAAGGCATCGGGGAGGTAGCCCTCGTCCCGGTACGCCTCGACTGCCACCGGATCACGCCGCTTGGACAGCTTCTTCCGCTGCTCGTTGACCAGCATCGGGAGGTGGGCGAAGACGGGCAGTCCCGGGGTCGGGAACGGACCGGCCCCGGAGCCGTCGTCGGCGACCCAGTCGATCGAGGCCAGGGCGCCCCACACCAGGATGCCCCTGGGTGTGGTGGGGAGCAGGTCCTCGCCCCGGATCACGTGGGTGATCCGCATGTCGATGTCGTCCACCACGTTGGCCAGCACGAACAGCGGGGCGCCGGACGCCTTGACCGCCACGAAATCGTCCATGGCCGAGCAGGGGAACTCGACGTCCCCCCGGATCACGTCGACCACCGTGGTGACCCCGTCGTCCGGGGTGCGGAACCGCAGGGCGTGCCCGGCGCCCCGGGGCAGCTGCCGATGGCGGCAGTAGCCGTCGTAGCCCGGTGTCAGGATCCCGGCGGCCTGGTTCCGGGCGTCGATCTCCTCCCGGGTGCACGCACAGGCGTACAGGAAGCCGGCGTCCCACAGGGCATCGATGGCCTGCTGGTACCGGGGGCCACGGGTCGACTGGCGGAAGGGACCCTCGTCGGGGTCCATGGAGAGCCAGTGCATGGCGGACAGGATGCCGTCCACCCACTCCTCGCGGTTCCGTTCGGCGTCGGTGTCCTCGATACGGAGCACGAAGGTGCCTCCGGACTGACGGGCCACCAGCCAGTTGAAGAGCGCCGTGCGGGCGCTCCCGACGTGGAAGTAGCCGGTGGGCGATGGTGCGAAACGGACCCGCGGGCTGGCCCCGGTCACGCCGGGGTTACTCGTCCTCGACGATGGTGATGGCTCCGGTGGGGCAGCCGTTCGCCGCCTGGCGGACCTTCTCGCGGAGCTCCTCGGCCGGGTGCTCGTCCAGCACGTAGAGGAACCCGTCGTCCCGCACCTCGAACACCTCGGGGGCGATCCCCATGCAGACGGCGTTGCTGGCGCACTCGTCGTAGTCGACGACAATTCTCATGCGGCCCCTCCCGGACTCGGTGAACGAGGACGAGTGTACCGGTCCCGCCACCGGTCGCCTGGCGCGCGCCACCGGCACGGGATCCGGCCTCGAGGGGGGCTCCGGGGCCGTCCGGTCCGGCGATCGGCCCACCGGTCGAACTCTCGGATCTGGACTAGAACCGTCCCCATGAGACGGAGCCGCCGCCCGGCTACCCGCTGCGACGTCGGCCGCACGGCCTACCGGCCGAGGCGGTGGGCCGTGGTGCTCACCGGACTGGTGTCCCTGGCCCTGCTGCCGGCGGCCTGCTCGTCGGGGATCAGCTCCTCCACGACCACCACCACGACGAAGAAGGTCGCCGGCACCACGACCACCAGCACCGTCGCCGTGTCGGCCGACGGGCTGCCGGCCATTCACCACGTCTTCGTGATCATGCTGGAGAACGAGGGCTACGCCGCCACCTTCGGCACGCCGTCGGACGATCCCTACCTGGCCACCACCCTGC
This sequence comes from Acidimicrobiales bacterium, assembly GCA_052143315.1. Classification (GTDB taxonomy): domain Bacteria; phylum Actinomycetota; class Acidimicrobiia; order Acidimicrobiales; family RAAP-2; genus DASZIT01. The sequence goes on from JBKQTE010000088.1 coordinate 12,494, forward strand.
CGTCCGAGGGAGCACTGCTCCAGAACTACTACGGGATCGGCCACTTCTCCAACGACAACTACATCGCCTTCGTCTCGGGCCAGGCCCCCAACCCGTCGAACCAGGCCGACTGCCCGGTGTTCGCCGACTTCCCGGCCACGTCCACGGTGGCCGGGGACGGGCAGATCACCGGCAGCGGCTGCGTGTTCCCCCCTGAGGTCACCACGGTGGCCAACCAGCTGGACTCGGCCGGCAGGACGTGGAAGGGCTACATGGAGGACATGGGCAACATCCCGACACGCGAGTCCGCCACCTGCGGCCACCCGGCGGTCGGTGCGGTCGACGGCACCGAGAAGGCGGTGCCCGGCGACGGCTACGCCACCCGGCACGACCCGTTCGTCTACTTCCACTCGATCATCGACGACACCGCCCTGTGCGACGCCGACGTGGTCCCACTCGGCTCCGCCACCGGGGCGATGCCGGCCGGCGCCCCGGCCGGCCCCACCGGG
>JBKQTE010000089.1:0-8316 GCA_052143315.1 Acidimicrobiales bacterium
CGACGATCGAGGACACGATCTCGATCCTGCGCGGCCTCAAGGAGAAGTACGAGGCCCATCACGGCGTCCGCATCACCGATCCGGCAATCATCGCCGCGGCGACGCTCTCCGACCGCTACATCGCCGACCGTTTTCTGCCGGACAAGGCGATCGACCTCATCGACGAGGCCGGGAGCCGCCTGCGGATCCGCCGGATGACCACCCCTCCGGCCTACAAGAAGCTCGAGGAGGAGATCACCCGGCTGCGCGCCGACAAGGAGGCCGCCATCGAGAAGCAGGCCTTCGACCAGGCCAAGAAACTCGCCGAGCAGGAGAAGGACCGCCTCGACGCCAAGGAAGCCATGGAGGCCGAGTGGCGTGCCGAGGGCGTCGACCTGTTCGACGTCGTCGACGAGGAGGTCATCGCCGAGGTGCTGGCCAACTGGACCGGCATCCCGGTCTACCGCCTCACCGAGGAGGAGACGGCCAAGCTGCTCCGGATGGAGGACGAGCTGCACAAGCGGGTCATCGGCCAGGAGCCGGCCATCGCCGCGCTCGCCCGGTCGATCCGCCGCACCCGCGCCGGCCTCAAGGACCCGAAGCGCCCGAGCGGCTCGTTCATCTTCCTCGGCCCGACCGGCGTGGGGAAGACCGAGCTGGCCAAGACGCTGGCCGAGTTCCTGTTCGACGACGAGGACGCCCTCATCCAGCTCGACATGTCCGAGTACATGGAGAAGCACACCGTCAGCCGCCTGGTGGGGTCGCCTCCCGGCTACGTCGGGTACGAGGAGGGCGGTCAGCTGACCGAGGCCGTGCGGCGCAAGCCGTTCTCGGTGGTCCTCTTCGACGAGGTCGAGAAGGCGCACGCCGACGTGTTCAACACCCTGCTCCAGATCCTCGAGGACGGTCGTCTGACCGACGCCCAGGGGCGATCGGTCGACTTCAAGAACACCGTGCTGATCATGACTTCCAACCTGGGCACGGCCGACCTTCGCAAGTCGTCGGTCGGCTTCGCCAAGACGTCGGAGGCGGTCACCTACGAACGGATGAAGACCAAGGTCAACGAGGCGCTGAAGGCGCACTTCCGGCCCGAGTTCCTCAACCGGATCGACGAGGTGGTGGTCTTCCACGAGCTGTCGATGAAGGAGGTCGTGGAGATCGTCGACCTGATGATCCAGCGGGTCACCAACCAGCTGGAGCTCCAGGGGCTCAGCCTGGTGCTGACACCGGCGGCGAAGCAGCTGCTGGCGGAGAGGGGCTACGACCCCCAGCTGGGCGCACGTCCGCTCCGCCGGGCCATCCAGCAGATGATCGAGGACCCGCTGTCGGAGCGCATCCTGTGGAAGGAGTTCCGCGCCGGGGAGACCATCGTGGTGGACGTCGAGACGATCACCGCCGAGGCCGCCGCCGCCTTCGACGTCAAGGGTGCACCCCCGCTGGTGGCCGGTGAGCAGCAGCTCACCTTCAAGGCTGTGGAGGGTGTGGTGGACCAGCCTCCGCCGGTCGAGCTGGCCGGCGCCGGCGCCGACGCCGACTGACCGGTAGCCACCGGGCTCGGCCCGCCACGGTCCACCAGAACGACCAGAGCTCCCTGCCGGTGGCAGGGAGCTCTGCTGTCCGGGCCCGGCCGGCGGCTCCGGCCCCGAGCCGGCCCGGTGCACCATGGCCACCGATGGCACAGCCAGTCCCTACCATCGGGCCATGCCCCGAACCGTCAGACGCCACCGATGCATCGACTGCGGTGCCACCGCCGCCCAGTGGGTCGGTCGCTGCCCGACGTGCGGGGAGTGGAACACCCTGGTCGAGGAGTCGGCCCTCGACCCGTTGGTCAGAGCGGTGAACGATCTCGACCTGTCGGCCATGCCCGTCCCGCTGTCGTCGGTCGACGTGGCCGAGGCGGAGGCGGTCCCCACCGGGGTGGACGAGTTCGACCGGGTGCTGACCGGCGGCCTGGTACCCGGCTCGGCGACCCTGTTGGGTGGGGAGCCCGGCATCGGCAAGTCGACCCTCCTGCTCCAGGTGCTGATCGCCCGGGCGGCGGCCGGTCACCGGGTGCTGCTGGTCTCCGCGGAGGAGTCCGCCCATCAGGTCCGCCTCCGGGCCGAGCGCCTCGGGCCGGTCCCCCCGGGGCTGCTGATCCTGCCGGTCACCGACGTGGGGGCAGTGGTGGCCGCGGTGACCGAGGCCGACTGCGACCTGGTGGTGGTCGACTCCATCCAGGCGGTGGCGGTGGGACCGGCCGTCGCCGGCGAGCGGCGGGCCGGCGGGGTGCCAGGGAGCATCACCCAGGTGCGCGAGTGCGCCGACCAGCTGGTGGGGCTGGCCAAGGCCTGCCAGGTGGCGGTGGTGCTGGTCGGGCACGTGACCAAGGACGGCTCGCTGGCCGGCCCCCGGGCCCTCGAGCACATGGTCGACACCGTGCTCAGCTTCGAGGGCGACCGCCACCACGCCCTCCGGCTGCTGGTGGCGGTCAAGCACCGCTTCGGCCCCACCGGGGAGCTCGGCCTCTTCGAAATGGGCGACCACGGGCTCAACCGGGTCGACGATCCCGGGCGGCTGCTGCTGGGTGACCGGCTCACCGGGGTGGCCGGTGGCATCGTCCTGCCGGCCATGCAGGGGCGTCGGACGCTGCTGGTGGAGCTCCAGGCCCTCGTCACCCCCATGGCCCAAGCCCAACCCAAGCGAGCGGTGGTCGGACTCGACGGCGGCCGGCTGGCCATGACGCTGGCCGTGCTGGCCCGCCACGCCGACCTCCCGGTCCTGGGACTGGACGTCTTCGCCTCGGTGGCCGGCGGCGTCCGGGTGACCGAGCCCGGGGCCGACCTGGCCGTGGCCCTGGCGGTGGCGTCGGCCACCACCGGACGGGCCCTGCCCGCCGACCTGGTGGCGGTGGGAGAGGTGGGCCTGGCCGGCGAGGTCCGCCAGGTCGACAACCTGGCCCGCCGGCTCGACGAGGCGGTGCGGCTGGGGTTCTCGCGGGCGGTGGTCCCCGCCTCCTCCCCGCCGGGTCCGGCCGGGCTCGAGCTCATCCGGGTGGACACCGTGGTGGAGGCCCTGCAGCGGTTCGAAGTGGGTCCGTCGGCACCGGTCGGCTGAGGGCGGCGACCCGGTGGTGAGGGCGGGCGGCGGTCCGGACGGGTACCATTCGCCGGTGAGTTCACGCCAGAGTTCGGCGCTCAACGAGGCCCTGGCCATGGCGGCTCCGGGCCGACCCCTGCGTGACGGCCTGGACCGGGTGCTCCAGGCCAAGCGGGGTGGGCTGGTGGTGGTGGGGGACGATCCGGCGGTGCTGTCGATCTGCTCGGGCGGCTTCCTGCTCGACGCCGAGTTCAGCCCCCAGCGTCTGTCGGAGCTGGCCAAGATGGACGGCGCCATCATCCTGGCCGCCGACGCCTCCCGCATCGCCCGGGCCAACGTCCACCTCATGCCCAAGGCGTCGATCCCGACCACCGAGACGGGCACCCGCCACCGGACCGCCGAGCGGGTGGCCCGTTCGATCGATGTACCCGTGCTGTCGGTGTCGGCCGCCATGTCGGTGATCGCCGTCTACCGAAACGACCAGAAGCACACCCTCCAACCCATCAGCTGGCTGCGCGACCGCGCCGACCAGGCCCTGGCCACCCTGGAGCGGTTCCGTAGCCGGTTCGACGTCGCCCTCAACGGCCTGTCCACTCTCGAGGTGGAGGACACCGTGTCGGTGGGGGACGTGGCCGCCGCCCTCCAGTCGGCGGAGATGGTGGTGCGGATCGCCGACGAGGTGGCCGGCTACCTGGTGGAGCTGGGCGACGACGGGCGCCTGGTCCGGCTGCAGCTGGCCGAGCTGATGGACGGCGTGGTCCAGTCGATGCGGCTGGTGGTCCGGGACTACTACCGCCACGGGCCGTCCGCCCCCTCCCAACGGGTGGCGGCCATCGACAGGGCGATGGCCCGGCTGGCCGACCTCACCCCCAACGAGCTGGTGGACCTGACCAGGGTGGCCGACGTCCTGTCGCTGCCGGCCTCGATGGCCGACACCCACTCGGGGGTCGAGCCGCGTGGCTACCGCCTGCTGCACCGGCTCCCCCGGCTGTCGGACGCCATCATCGAGCGCATCGTCGAGCGCTTCGTCGATCTCCAGCAGATCATGCGGGCCTCGCTGAACGAGCTCGAGCAGGTGGAGGGCGTGGGGGAGGCCAAGGCCCGCTCGGTCAAGGAGGGCCTGGCCCGCCTGGCCGAGACCAGCATCTTCGAGCGCTACCAGTAGCCGCACCGGCCGCGCCGGCGGGGAACCCCTGGTCGCCGTGGGGGTGAGTCGGGGACGGTGGCTGCACCGTGTACCCTTGGTTGCTTCGTCTACGCGGTCCCGATGTCGCTCACCAGCCCGGGAACAGCACGCAACGCCAGGAGGAACGGTGTTCGACATCGGTGACAAGGTCGTCTATCCGCACCACGGCGCGGCAGTCGTAGAACGACGCGAGACCAAAGAGGCGTTCGGGGAGAAGAAGGAGTACCTGGTACTCCGTCTCGCCTACGGCGACCTCACCTTGATGGTCCCCGCCGACAACACCGAGGGGGTGGGTCTGCGCGAGGTCATCAACGACGAGGAAGTCGAAGAGGTGTTCGCGGTGCTCCGGAAGAAGGAGGCCCGCATGCCCACCAACTGGTCCCGCCGCTACAAGAACCACTCGGAGAAGCTCCGCTCCGGCGACATCTACCAGGTGGCCGAGGTGGTCCGGAACCTGTCCATCCGCGACAAGGACAAGGGGCTGTCCGCCGGCGAGAAGCGCATGCTCAGCCGTGCCCGGCAGATCCTGGTCTCCGAGCTGACCTTCGCCCTCGCCGTCGACGAGGAGACGGCCGAGCTCCGGCTCGACGAGGCGCTTCCCTGAGCTCTGGCGGGTCCGTCTGGGCCGTGGTCGTCGCCGGCGGCTCGGGGAGCCGGTTCGGCGGCCTGAAGCAGTTCCTCCAGCTGGACGGCCGTTCGGTGATCGCCTGGTCGGTGTCGGCCGCCCGCTCGGTGGCCGACGGCGTGGTGGTGGTGGTCCCCGCCGACCCGGGCCCGGCCGCCGACGGCTCGGATGCACGGGCGTGGGGCGCCGACGCGGTGGTCGCCGGTGGCGCCTCCCGGGCGGCCTCGGTCCGGGCCGGCCTGGCCGCCGTGCCCAGCGCCGCCACGGTCATCGTGGTGCACGACGCTGCCCGGCCGCTGGCCCCGCCGTCCCTGTTCGCCGAGGTCGTCGGCGCCCTGTCGGCCGGGGACGTGGACGGGGTGATCCCGGTGCTCCCGGTGAGCGACACCCTGAAGCGGGTGTCGGGTCAGGTGGTCGAGGCCACCGTCGACCGCCACGGGCTGGTCACCGTCCAGACGCCGCAGGCCTTCATGGCGACCGCCCTGCGGGCCGCCCACGCCTCCAGAGCCGAGACCACCGACGACGCCGGCCTGGTGGAGGCGTCGGGGGCTACGGTGCGCACCGTGGCCGGTGACCCGAGGAACCTGAAGCTCACTCATCCGGACGACCTGGCCCTGGCCCGGGCACTGCTGTCGCTGTCGCCGGTGCCACGGTGAGCGGTCCGGCGACCGGGCTCCGGATCGGCCAGGGTGTCGACGTTCACCGGTTCTCGTCCGACCCCGACCGCCCGCTGGTCCTGGGCGGGGTGACGCTGGTGGGCGACGGGGTCACCGGCCTGGACGGCCACAGCGACGCCGACGTGGTGGCCCATGCGGTGGCCGACGCCGTCCTCGGCGCCTCGGGCCTGGGCGACCTCGGCCGGCACGCCCCGGACACCGACCCGGCGTGGAGCGGTGCCGACAGCCTCGACCTCCTGGGTCGGGTGGTGCGCCTGGCGGCGGAGGAGGGCTGGTCCCCGGTGAACGCCGACTGCACCGTGATCGCCGAGCGTCCGAGGCTGGCGCCGTCGGTGGGGGAGATGGCCGAGCGGCTGGGCTCGGTGCTGGGCGCCCCGGTGAACGTGAAGGCCACCCGGGCCGAAGGGCTGGGCGCGCTGGGGCGGGCCGAGGGTATCGCCTGCACGGCCGTGGTGCTGATGGAGTCGTCGGCCACCGCCGGTCGGACCGGAGCGGGGCGGTGAGCCCGTCGGTCGGTCGCGGCCGCCCGCCCCGCAAGCCCGGCGCTCCCGGGGGGCGGGCCGGCGCCCCGCGCTCGGTAGCCGCTGGCGGGGGCTCGACCCGGGGCAAGCCGGCTCGGGCCGGCCGCCCGGCCCCTCCCCGTTCGGAGGGGCGGCGGAGCGGGGCCGGGCGGGACGAGGGGCGGCGGGGCGGCGACGACCGTGACCGCGCCGCCTCCCGGCGCAGTCCCGAGCACCAGGGGCTGGGAGGCGAGCAGGTGGAGGGCCGCCAGGCCGTCCGCGAGCTCCTGTCCGCCAACCGGCGCCGGGTGAAGCACCTCCTGATGGCCGAGGGGATGGACCCGGCCCCCATCCTCGATGAGATCGAGTCGCTGGCCCTGAAGCGCCGGGTCAAGGTGGAGCGGGTCTCCCGCCGCCGCATCGACCAGGTGGCCCGCACCGAGGGGTCCCAGGGGGTGGTGGCGCTGGCCTCCCCGGTGGAGGAGACCGCCTTCGACAAGCTGTGCCAGCCGTCAGCCCGTGGTCGCCAGCCGTTCCTGCTGGTGCTCGACGGGATCACCGACCCACACAACCTGGGGGCCCTCCTCCGTAGTGCCGAGTGCGCCGGTGTCACCGGGGTGGTGCTGCCCAAGCACCGCTCGGCCCACCTCTCCCCGACCGTCGCCAAGGTGGCGGCCGGGGCCATCGAGTACCTGCGGATGACCCTGGTCCCGGGGGTGCCCAGCGCCCTGCAGCGGATGAGCACCCTGGGGGTCTGGACGGTCGGCCTCGACGGCGACGCCCCCCGCTCGCTCTACGAACTACCCCTGGGGGAGGAGCCGGTGGCCCTGGTCCTCGGGTCGGAGGGGGACGGGCTGTCGGCCCTGACCCGCAAGCGGTGCGACGCCCTGGCCGCCATCCCCCAACACGGCACCCTGGCGTCGCTCAACGTGGCCACCGCCGGGGCCATCGCCTGCTTCGACATCGCCCGCCGCCGGTCCTGAGCGGTCCCGGCCACCGTCCAGATCACGCCCGCTCGGCCACCTCTACGCCCTTCCAGAACGCCACCCGGTCGGTGATCTCCCTGGCGGCGTCCTTGGGCTGGGGGTAGAACCAGGCGGCATCCTCGTTCCGCTCACCGTCCACCACCACCGTCCGGTAGCTGGCCGTTCCCTTCCACGGGCAGACCGAGGTGGTGGCGCTGGGCTCGAAGTACCTGGCCCGCACGTCGGCGGCGGGGAAGTAGTGGTTCCCCTCCACCACCACCGTCTGGTCGCTCTCGGCCAGTACCGCACCGTTCCATGTCGCACGTACCGTCATGGCCTTTCCAACACCGGCGGGGCGTGGGCTGTTCCCGCCGGTCGGCGTGACGCCTGCCCCGCCGATGCGGTAGACCGCAGGGGGCAGACGATCGAGTGGAGGAGCGGTGACCGAGCGGGCCGAGGTGGTAGTAGTCGGGATGGGACCGGGCAGCGAGGAGGTGGCCGAGCGGCTGGCGGCCGCCGGACTCGACGTGGTCGGCATCGACGGGCGCCTGGTGGGCGGTGAGTGCCCCTACTGGGGGTGCGTCCCCTCCAAGATGATGATCCGGGCGGCCGGGCTGCTGGCCGAGGCCCGGAGGATCCCGGGCATGGCCGGCGGCGTGGAGGTCCGGCCCGACTGGGCCCCGGTGGCCCGGCGGATCCGCGACGAGGCCACCGACGACTGGAACGACCAGGTGGCGGTCGACCGCTTCGAGTCCAAGGGCGGCCGGTTCGTGCGCGGCTGGGCCCACCTCGACGGGCCGTCGAAGGTGGTGGTGGGGGACCGTACCTTCGAGGCCGACCGGGCCGTGGTGCTCGGGGTGGGGGCCAAGGCGTGGATCCCGCCGGTGCCGGGCCTGGAGGCGACGCCCTTGTGGACCAACCGGGACGCCATCGAGACCGAGGAGGTCCCCGGCTCGCTGGCCATCATCGGCGGCGGCCCGGTCGGCGTGGAGCTGGCCCAGGTCTTCGCCCGTTTCGGCTCGAGGGTCTCCGTGCTCGAGACCGGCCCGCGGCTGCTGGGGCCCGAGGAGCCCGAGGGCGGCTCGCTGCTGGCCGAGGTCTTCCGGCACGAGGGGATCGACGTCCGGACCGGCATCCATATCGGCTCGGTGAGCCACGACGGGCTGCGGTTCACCGTCCACGTCGACGGCGGCGAGCCGGTGGTGGCCGATCGGCTGCTGGTGGCCGCCGGACGGCGGCCGGCCCTGGACGGCCTGGGGCTGGCCTCCCTCGGCGTCGGCGCCGACGCCCGGGCGCTCCCGGTCGA
>JBKQTE010000090.1:0-9598 GCA_052143315.1 Acidimicrobiales bacterium
CGTCATGGGTCGATCATCGCAGGAGGGTGTATCACGGACCCACCGCAGGGCCCGGACCCACCGCAGAGCCGGCGGAGGCTCCCAGTCCCCCGGGTGCGAAGTCCGGGAGGGCCGCCGCAGGCGCCGGCCGGAGGCCAGGATGTCAATGTCGGTGTCGTCGTTGGCGAGGAGGTCGATCACCGTTCCCGCCCCCCCGCCTCGTCGCGAGCGGCGCCCCCGCCCTCGATGACCAGCTGCCACAGGGCATCGAGGTCGAGGTGGTCGCGGCACAGGTCGGCGAGCCGGTTGATCTGGCCCTGCCGGGCCTCGGCGAAGGAGACGCCGGAGGGCTCCCACGACCGGCCCCGCCGCTCCGCCGCCGCCCCCAGTACCGCGGTCCGGAGCTCGTCACCCTCCAGCAGACCGTGGAGACTGGTGCCGAGCACCCCGAGCTCGTCGTCGACGATCCCCTCGTTGCGCTTGCCCCGGGCATCGCCCAGCAGGATCCACGGCACCGCCGTTGGGCCCGGGAACGGGCGCCCGTGATGGATCTCGTAGCCGGTCACCGACAAGAAGGGGGCCTGTCTCGGCGAGCCCTCCAGCTCCCAGTCGTCCTCGGGGCTGATCGCCGCCACCCTGCCACCCGGGGTGGCGGCGTGGAGCGCACCGGCCGGCCGCGCCGAGGCGGTCTGGCGCCACGACGTCCTCCCCCGCCGCTGCCGGGTGTGCTTGTCGACCAGGAAGACCGTCCTCAGGTCGAGCAGGCCGAGGCCGAGCACGGTGCCCTCGCGGCTCTCCACCGAGCCCGGGTCCTCGATCCGGCTGCCCAGCATCTGGTAGCCACCGCAGATCCCGAGCACCAGCGGGGAGTCGTGCCGGACGGCGCCGGTATCGTCCAGGCGGAGCCGGTCGAAGGCCTCGGCGAACCCCGCCGACCGGAACCAGGCCAGGTCCTCCACCGTCGACTTGGTGCCGGGCAGCACCACCAGGTCGGGGTCGCCCAGGGTGTCGGCGTGGTCGACGAACCGGACCGACACCCCCGGCTCGATGGCCAGCGCGTCGACATCGGTGAAGTTGGAGATCCGGGGGAAACGGATCACCGCCACGTCCAGCCGGTCGTGCTCGGAAGGTGCGGGACGCTCGCCGGCCGGCGCCGGCCGGGTCCCCAGGCGGGCGGTCCGGGACAGGGACTGGGCCAGTGAGTCCTCGGCGTCGAGGGTCAGCCCCTCGGCGAACGGCAGGACGCCGAAGGTAGGGACGCCGCACCGACGCTGCAGGTCCTCGACGCCGCCCTCCAGCAGTGCCTGGTCGCCCCGGAACTTGTTGATCACGAAGCCGCGCACCCAGCGCTTCAGCTCGTCGGGGAGCAGGGCCACCGTGCCGTAGAGGGCGGCGAACACGCCGCCCCGGTCGATGTCACCCACCACGATGGCCGGAATGCCCACCGCCGAGGCCAGTCCCAGGTTGACCAGGTCGTGGTCGAGCAGGTTGATCTCGGCCGGGCTGCCGGCCCCCTCCAGCAGGATCACGTCGTAGCGGGACCGGAGGTCGGCCAGCGCCTCCATCACCACGCCGCGCAGCTCGGGCTTGGCCCGGTGGTAGGCGACGGTGTCCAGGGTCTTCCACGGGCGCCCCATCACCACCACCTGGCTGGTCTGCTCACCGATCGGCTTCAGCAGGATCGGGTTCATGGTGACGTCCGGCTCCACGCCGGCCGCCATGGCCTGCATGGCCTGGGCCCGGCCGATCTCGTGCCCGTCAGGGGTGACGAACGAGTTCAGCGCCATGTTCTGCGCCTTGAACGGCGCCACCCGCACGCCCTGCCGGGCCAGGAGCCGGCAGAGGCCGGCCACGATCTGGCTCTTGCCGACGTCGCTGGCGGTGCCGCACACCATCAGGGCGCCCCTCACCGCGTCTCCCCGGACACGACGTCCCCCCGGCCACGGGTCGTAGCCCCACGTCCCGTCGCGACCACCGGCCAGGCGGTGTGGAGGGCCGGGTCCAGCCGGTCGAGGCCGTCGGTACCCGGCATCGCCACCCGTACGGCATCGGGCATGCCGAAGCTGGTGCGGTCACGCACCACCCCGACGAGCTCACCGATGGCCGCGCCGACCAGCGGAAACCACAGGAACGACGTTGGGTCGGGGACGGTGATCCGACCGATGGGGGAGGGGAGGGCAACAGCCCGGCGCACGGGTCAGCCGTCCTCAGGTCGCGGGAGGTCGAGGACACGACCGGCCACTACCAGGATGACCCGGTCGGCCACCGACGCCACCTGCCGGTTCAGCGTGCCGAGGGCATCGGCGAAGGCGATCCCCACCTCGGTCGGCGGATGGACGCCGAGCCCCACCTCCTCGCTGACGATCACCGTGGGACCGTGGCCGGCCAGGGTGCGGGCCACCAGGTCGGCCCGGAGCCGGTCGGTGTCGCAGTCGAAGCCGGGGAACCCGGCCAGCCACGCCCCCAGGGAGTCGACCAGCACCGGGCCGGTCAGCTCGCGCAGCCCCTCGCCCAGGTCGGCCCCGGGATCGACCTCGACGGTGCACCAGGTGGCCGGTCGGCGCACGCGGTGGGCTTCGAACCGCTCCGCCCACGCCACGTCGGCGGGGTCGGTGGTCCAGGCGGCGGTGGCCAGGTAGGTGACCGCCGCCCCCGAGCCGGCCTGGTCGACGATGAGCCGCTCGCCCACCTCCGACTTCCCCGAGCGCGTCCCCCCCAGTACAAGGGTCAGCCCGATAGCCCCGGCATCCGTCGTCGCCACGTCCACGCGTCCTCTCTCGCCCCTGAGGGGCTCGCACCCTCCAACAGGATGGGGAGTCAGGTCTCCTGGCTTGCCGGCTCGTCGCTCCCCTCGGCCTTCCCGCCCGTCTCCGGGCCGTGGCCTGTGGTTGAGGTTCGCTCCCCGGTCACAGTTGCGGGACAGCCCCGGATTCCCACCGGGTTCCCTGTGCTCCGACCCCGATGCTATCGGACCACCGGAGCCGCCCGGTGAGTCGGATGGGCGGCGACCCGCCGGTCGGGGAGGGGTACCGTGACGGTCGTGGCCCGTGCAGACTCCCTCGTCGTCGGCGGCCTTCGGGGCGATGGGCCAGGGGCGGGAGCAAGGATGGACCGTCGCCGTGGTCGCCATGGCCGGAAAGATCCCCACGCTGGCAGCCGGGGCGACGATGACCGACTTCCACCGGTCCAAGGTCCATACCGACCTGCTGGCCGAGGTGGCGCCGGTCACCGGGGCGCCCCCGAGGTGGTGGCGGCCGCCACCGAGACGGCCACGCCCCGCCACTTCTTCCAAGCGTGCCAGGCTGCCGGGGTGCGAGCGCCCCTCGACCGAATCTGCCAGCTGGCCCGCCGGCACTGCATCGCCCTCGCCGGCGGCGACATCCGGTGCGAGGTGGTGATGGTCGACTTCGAGGGCGACCAGGTGGTGGCCCGTGCCTGAGACGAACGGGGCTCCGGATCCGGCTCCGGCCCCGGCCCCGGGCACCGTCACCGTCATCGGGGTCATCGGGGACCGCTTCGGGTCGATCGGGGACGACGGGCGGGAGGCGCTGGCCTCGGCCGGCCTGGTGGTCGGTGGCCGCCGGCAGCTCGAGGGCCTGGCCGCCTGGCTGGGGTCGAGCCGTCCCGGTGCCACCCTTCCCGCCTCGGTGGAGATCGGCGGCGACGCTGAGGAGGCCTGCCGTCGAGCCGCCGCCGCCTCCGGGAACGGGGTGGCCGTGTGCGTGCTGGCCTCCGGCGACCCCGGCTTCTTCGGGATCGTCCGACCCCTGCTCCGAGTGGTGGACCGCCGTCACCTCCGGGTGATCCCGGCCCCGTCGTCGGTGTCGGTGGCGTTCGCCCGGCTGGGCCTGCCGTGGGATGACGCCGCGGTGGTCTCCGCCCATGGGCGGTCACTGACCGACGCCGTCCGGGCCATCCGGCTGGCCCGCAAGGCGGCCGTCCTCACCTCGCCGGACTCGCCGCCCGAGGCGGTGGGGCGGGCCCTGGTAGCGGCCAGGGCGGCGGTCGACCTGGTGGCGGTGTGCAGCCGGCTCGGCCACGCTGATGAGTCGATCACCATGGTGGGGCTCGAGCAGCTGGCCAGCGGGACGTGGGACCCCTTGTCGGTGGTGGTCCTCCTCGGCCCGGCCGGGCGGCCCATCGCCGGTTGGGGTGGCGCCGACACCGGCGGCAAGCCCCTGGCCTGGGGACTGCCCGACAACGCCTACGGCCACCGCGACGGCATGGTGACAAAGTTCGAGGTGCGGGCGGTGGCGCTGGGCAAGCTGGCCCTCCCACCGGCCGGCATCCTGTGGGACGTCGGCGCCGGCAGTGGGAGCGTCGCCGTCGAGGCTGTCTCCCTCTGTCCCGGGCTCACCGTCTTCGCCGTCGAGGAGCGGGTCGACGACGCCGCCCGCATCACCCAGAACGCCGCCCGCTTCGGCGCCGACGTCCGGGTGGTGCACGGTCGCGCCCCCGAGGCGTGCGACGGCCTCCCCGACCCCGACCGGGTCTTCGTCGGCGGTGGCGGGCTCGACGTCCTCGACGCCGCCCTGGCCCGACTCCGTCCCGGAGGACGGGTGGTGGCCACCTTCACCGCCCTGGACCGGGCCTCGGCCGCCGCCGACCGCCTGGGCAGCCTGGTCCAGATCTCGGCCAGCCGGGGGCGAACCCTGCCCGACGGGGGCTGGAGGCTGGCCGCCGAGAACCCGGTCTTCGTGGCGTGGGGCCCCGGCGGCCCCGACGGCCCCGGCGGCCCCGACGGCCCCGGCGGCCCCGACGGCCCCGACGGCCCCGACGACCCGGGGAGCCGATCGTGAGGATCCTGTCCATCTCCATCACCGAGGGGGCCGGGCCATGGCGCGCCCCCCTTCGGTTGAGACGGCGGGGCGACGAGGGAGACCACCGATGACCCACAGCTACAACCAGATCGCCAATCTGATCGCCACCTACGCCGAGCGCATCGACGGTGGTGACTTCGAGGGCGTCGCCGACCTGCTGGCCGATGCCGCCGTCGGCTCCGGTGACGACGGGACGGGCCTGGTGACCGGCCGGCCGGGCATCCTCGCCCTGTACGAGTCGACCACCCGAAGGTACGACGACGGCACCCCCGGCACCAAGCACCTGACCGCCAATCTCATCATCGACATCGACGAGGCGGCGGGCACCGCCACCGCCCGGTCCTACTGGACGGTGCTCCAGGCGGTCCCCGGGCTGCCGCTCCAGCCGATTCTGGCCGGGCGCTACCACGACCGGTTCGAGCGGGCGGGGGGTGCCTGGCGGTTCGCCGAGCGGCGCTTCCTGGTCGACCTGGTCGGTGACGTCGGCCACCACCTGCTCACCCCCCTGCCGTAGACCGGCGCTGCCGGGTCGCCCGCCGGCCGGTCCGGAAGCCGGGTGCCTACAGCTGCATCGCCTTCACCTCGAGGAACTCCTCCAGCCCGAAGGAGCCGTACTCGCGGCCGTTGCCCGACTGCTTGTAGCCGCCGAAGGGGGCCAGCGGGTTGAAGTTCCCGCCGTTGACCTCCACCTGGCCGGTCCGCAGCCGGCGGGCCACCGACCGGGCCCGGTCGGGATCGCCGGACCACACCCCACCGCCCAGCCCGTACTCGGTGTCGTTGGCGATCTCGACGGCCTCCTCCTCGGTGTCGTAGGGGATGATCGAGAGCACCGGCCCGAAGATCTCCTCGCGGGCGATCGTCATGTCGCGCGTGACACCCGAGAACACGGTGGGCCGGACGAAGAAGCCCTCGTCGAGCCCGTCCGGCGCCTCGACGCCGCCGGTGAGGAGCGTGGCGCCCTCCCCCACCCCCTTGTCGATGAAGGAGCGGACCCGGTCGCGCTGGGCGGCCGACACCAGCGGGCCCAGCCGGCTCGACGGGTCGAACGGGTCACCGGGGGTGAAGGTCTCGGCGGCCGCCACCGCCAGGTCCTCGACCTCGGCAAGGCGCTCCCGTGGCACCAGCATGCGGGTGAGGGCGCTGCAGGTCTGCCCCGAATTCAGGAAGCACTTGCCCACCCCGTCGGGGACGGCTCTGGCCAGGTCGGCGTCGCCCAGGATGACGTTGGCCGACTTGCCACCGAGCTCCAGGGCGACCCGCTTGACGGTGTTCGACGCCACCTCGGACACCCGCTTCCCCGCCCGGGTCGAGCCGGTGAACGACACCATGTCGACGTCCGGGTGGGCGGCGATCGCCTCACCCACCACCGGGCCGACCCCGGTCACCAGGTTGAAGACACCGGGCGGGCACCCGACCTCGTCGAACACCTCGGCCAGGACGAAGGCGTTGAGGGGGGCCACCTCGCTCGGCTTCAGCACCACGGTGCACCCGGCGGCGAGGGCCGGGGCCACCTTGGCGGCGATCTGGTGCAGGGGGTAGTTCCACGGGGTGATGGCGCCGACCACGCCCACCGGCTCCCGGACGATCAGGGAGTTCCCCACCGTCTGCTCCCAGGTGAAGTCGGCGGCGACCTGGGCCATCGACCCGAAGGTGGTCAGCGGTAATCCGACCTGCACCAGCTGGGACAGGACGAGGGGCATGCCCACCTCGTGGGTGATGAGGGCGGCCAGGTCGTCGAGACGGGCGGCCAGCCCCTCGGACACCTTGGTCAGCAGGGCGGTGCGCTCCTGCACCGGCGTGGTCGACCACGCCGGGAAGGCGGCCCGGGCGGCGGCCACGGCGCGGTCCACGTCCTCCGTCGACCCCTCCGGGACGGACCCCATCACCGCCTCGGTGGTGGAGTCGATCACCTCCAGGGTGCCCGACCCGGTGGAGGGCACCCAGGCCCCTCCGATGTAGATCCGGTCACGGTCGATGCGTTCCGAAGCGCTCACGGTCTTCCCCCTTCAGCGGCGATGTCCCCTCACGTTACGCGGCGGTGGCGACCGGCGCCGAGGCCGGCTTGCATAGTCAGCGCTACATATGTAACGTATCCTATCTATCGACCGACGACCGTCGGGCCGAGGGGGGACGTGGCGCAGACACAGGAGGAGCGGAAGGCCGAGACCCGGGGCCGCCTGCTGAACGCCGCCGCCGATCTCTTCGCCGAGCAGGGGATCGACGGGGTGTCGGTGGACGCGGTGGCCGAGGCCGCCGGCCGGACCTCCGGTGCCGTCTACGCCCACTTCGGCAGCAAGCAGGGCCTGCTGCTGGCGGTGCTCGACGCCTGGAAGCAGTCGGTGGTGACCGTGCTCTCCGCCGAGGTGGCCCTGTCCGGCTCCCCGCTCGGTCAGCTGGCCGCGGTGTGGGACAACGTCGGAAACGCCGGGACCGAGGCGACGGCCGGCTGGTCCCTCCTCGAGCACGAGCTGTGGCTCCGGGCATCGCGCGACCCGGAGGTGGCCGAGGCTCTCCGGGTCCGGAACGCCGAGGGCCGGCGGCGCGCCGCCGTCGAGCTCGGGAGGTGGGCGGCGTCGGTCGACGCCCGTCCAGTGGGCGATTCGGAAGAGGCCGCCACCCTGGTGAAGGCGTTGCTCACCGGACTGGAGATGCAGCGCCGCCTCGAGCCGGAGTCGGTCCCTGCCGACCTGGCCGTGCGCGGCCTGGCCGCCCTGGTGGGGATGCCCGGCACCGCCGGCGCGCCCCCGCCCCGTCCCCCCGGCCCTGGCGACCACCGCCGGAACGCCACCAGCAGAGACACTTCCAGCAGAGACACTTCCAGCAGAGACACGAGAGAAGGGCACCGACCATGAACACTGAGATCCGCCAGAGGCTGGGCATCGAATTCCCCATCTTCGCCTTCACCCACTGCCGCGACGTGGTGGCCGCCGTCTCCAACGCCGGTGGCATCGGTGTGCTGGGAGCCATCGCCTTCAACCCCGAGCAGCTCGAGGTAGAGCTGACATGGATCGACGAGCATGTCGGCGACCACCCCTACGGCGTCGACATCGTCATCCCGGCCAAGTACGAGGGCATGGACGAGATGGACCCCGACAAGCTGGAGGCGCAGATCCGGGCACTGGTCCCGGCCGAGCACAAAGAGTTCGCCTTGAAGATCCTGGCCGACCACCACGTGCCGGAGATCCCCGAGGACGAGCGTCAAAGCAACGGGATGATCGGGTGGACGGCCGCCCACGCCGCCGGGCTCATCGACGTGGCCCTCCGCCATCCGAAGGTTCGACTGATCGCCAACGCCCTGGGCACGCCCCCGCCCGATGTGGTCGAGAAGGTCCAGGGTGCCGGGCTGATGATCGGCGCCCTGGCCGGATCGGTGAAGCACGCCCTCAACCACAAGGCCGCCGGGCTCGACTTCATCATCTGCCAGGGCTCGGAGGGCGGAGGCCACACCGGCGACGTGGGGAGCATCGTCCTGTGGCCGGAGGTCGTCGACGCCGTGTCGCCCATCCCGGTGCTGGCCGCCGGCGGCGTGGGCAGCGGTCGGCAGATGGCCGCCGCCCTGGCCCTGGGGGCCCAGGGGGTCTGGTCGGGCACCCTGTGGTTGACCGTGGAGGAGGCCGACATCCCGCCCAAGCAGATGGAGAGCTACCTGGCGGCGACCAGCCGCGACACCGTCCGGTCCCGCTCGTTCACCGGCAAGCCGTGCCGGATGCTGAAGAACGACTGGACCGAGGCGTGGGAGGCCGAGGACACCCCGGACCCGCTGCCCATGCCTCTGCAGATGATGGTGGCCATCGAGGCGGTGTCGCGCGGCCACCGCTACCCGGAGCAGGCCCGCGACGTCAACTTCAACCCCTGCGGCCAGGTCATCGGGCGTGCCACCACGGTACGCAAGGCGAAGGACGTGGTGCTCGGCATGGTCGAGGAGTACATCGAGGCGACCGAGCGGCTGGAGGCCGGACTCACCGTCTGACACGTCCCGCCTCCCCGCCAGCCAGTACCATGCGGGAACCCCGCTGCACCGTTCGATGTCGACAGGGCGAGGAGGTCATCGATGGCAACGCTGCACGGATTCCCCGTCCTCCTGTCCGGTCGCCAGCTGTGCATCGTGGAGATGCCCGACTGCTGGGCCATCCTCAACACCCTGGACGCCTTCCCCCAGGCCTCCTACCGTTTCCAGAAGGACGAGGCCGGATGGCGCCAGGCGGTGGCCCAGCTCCACCGGAGCGACGCACCCGAGCCGACCGTCAAGCGGACCCCGGTGGTGGCGGGCCCGGCGGTCAACAAGAACCCACGGCGGCAGTTCTCGATCTCGAGGATCGGGATCTTCGCCACCGCCGTGGTACTGGGGCTGTCTAGCCGAATGCCGTGGGCCGTGATCACGCACAACGGGAACATCTACCACGGCGACCTCTCCGTCATTATGAGCCACGGCTGGCGGAAGGGCCTGGCCATCGGCCTCGTTGTCCTGGCTGTCTTCTGCGCCGTCCAGGCGCTGGCCTTCCCGTTCAACCGGATCAAGCTCTTCGCCTCGCTCGCCGGAGTGCTCGCCCTGGCCCTGGTGTTTATCGGCTTCACGCAGATCCACACCTTCGACCCGGACCTCCTGTCCAACCCGGCGGTGGCCATCGGCTACGGCTCCTACGTGGCCCTCGGGGCCTCGGTGGTACTGGTGATGTCGTGGGCGGTGTTCCCCAGCAAGATGCGCCGGGCGGCGCCGGTGGCGACCGACCCGCTGGGCGGCTACGGGGCCGTGAACTCGTTCCCCACCTCGGGCAATTTCGGAGGAACGGGGGTGGATC
>JBKQTE010000091.1:0-91027 GCA_052143315.1 Acidimicrobiales bacterium
CTGGTTGACCGGGGTCGACGTCGTCGACGTCGAGAAGTTGGCGTCCCCGGAGTAGGTGGCGGTGATGGTGTGGGAGCCGACAGCGGTGTAGGTCACCGTGCAGGTGGCGGTGGACGAGCCGTTGACGGCCTCTGCCGTGCAGCCGGTGATCGGGGTCCCGCCGTCGAAGAACTCCATGGTCCCGGTGGGGGTGCCGGCCCCCGGGGCCACCGGGGTGGCAGCAGCGGTGTAGGTGACCGCCTGGCCGACCGCCGACGGGTTGGTCGACGAGGAGATGACCGTCAGGGTCGACGCCTTGCCCACCACCTGGGACAGGGCCGACGAGGTGGAGGTGGAGAAGTTGGCGTCACCCAGGTAGGTGGTGGTGATGGTGTGGGTGCCGGTGGCCGTGTAGGTCACCGAGCAGGTGGCCACTCCCCCGGTGGTGGCCTCGCCGGTCGCCCCCCCGCAGGTGGCGATGGCCACACCCCCGTCGAGGAACTCGATGTTGCCGGTGGGGGTGCCCGACCCGGGGGCCACCGGAGCGGCGGTGGCGGTGTAGGTGACCGTCTGGCCCACCACCGACGGGTTGGCCGAGGACGTGACCGTGGTGGTGGTCGAGGCCTTGTTGACCGTCTGGGTGAGGGCGGTGGACGTCGAGGTGGAGAAGTTGGCGTCCCCCAGATAGGTGGCGGTGATCGAGTCGGTTCCGGCTGCGGCGAACGACACGGCGCAGGTCGCCACTCCCCCGGTGGTGACCTCGCCGGTCGCTCCGCCGCAGCCGGCGATGGCGGTGCCGCCTTGGAGGAACTCGATGTTCCCGGTGGGCGTGCCCGCTCCCGGGGCGACAGCTGCCGCCGTCCCGGTGAAGGTCACCGTCTGGCCGGTCACCGACGGGTTGACCGACGAGGTGACCGTGGTGGTGGTGGAGGCCTTGTTGACCACCTGGCTGAGGACAGCCGAGACGGACGCGCCATAGGTGGCATTGCCCAGGTAGGAGGCGGTGATCGAGTAGGTGCCGGTGGCGGCGAACGCCACCGCACAGGTGGCCACGCCCGAGCCGTTGACGGCCACACCGGCGGCCCCGCCACAGCCGGCGATGGCGACGCCGCCGTTGAGGAACTCGATGTTGCCGGTCGGGGTGCCAGCGCTACCGGCGGCGGTGCCGGTGAAGGTGACCGACTGGCCTGTGACCGACGGGTTGACCGACGAGGTGACCGTGGTGGTCGAAGCGTGCGCCTTCACCGTCTGGGTGAGCGTGGTGGAGGTGGACGGCGAGAGCGTGGCGCTCCCCAGGTACTTGGCGACGATGGTGTCGGTGCCGGTGGCGGCGAAGGTCACTGCACAGGTGGCCACGCCCGAGCCGTTGACGGCCACACCGGCGGCCCCGCCACAGCCGGCGATGGCGACGCCGCCGTTGAGGAACTCGATGTTGCCGGTCGGGGTGCCGATCGACGATGACGCCGTGCCGGTGAAGGTGACGGACTGGCCGGTGGCCGAGGGGTTCAGCGAGGAGGTGACCGTGGTGGTGGTCGGGGCAGTGTTGACCACCTGGCTCAGGACCGTCGACGTCGACCCGGCGTAGTTGGCGTCACCCAGGTAGGTGGCGGTGATCGAGTTGGTGCCGGTGGCGGAGTAGGTCACCGAGCAGGTGGCTACCCCCCCGGTAGTGGCCACGCCGGTCGCGCCACCGCAGGCGGCGATGGCCGTGCCGCCCTGGAGGAACTCGATGTTGCCGGTCGGGGTGCCCGAGCCCGAACCGGAGGGAGCGGCGGTGGCCGTGTAGGTGACCGCCTGGTCGACCACCGACGGGTTGACCGAGGAGGTGACCGTGGTGGTGGTGGACGCCTTGTTGACCGTCTGGGTGAGGGCGGTGGACGTCGAGCCGGTGTAGTTGGTGTCACCCAGGTAGACGGCGGTGATCGAGTGGGTGCCGATGGTGGCGTAGGCCACCGGGCAGGTGGCCACGCCCGAGGCGTTGACGGCCACACCGGTCGCTCCCCCACAGGCGGCGATCGGCGTGGAGCCGTCGAGGAACTCGATGTTGCCGGTCGGGACCACGGTTCCGCTGGCTGCCGTCGGCGCCGCGGTGGCCGAGTAGGTCACCGTCTGGCCGGTGACCGACGGGTTCGACGACGAGGTCAGCGTCGTGGTGGACGCCCCATAGGTAAATTTGTCCCCTGAGTTGATGTCGCTGGTGGCCAGGCCGTCGGCCACCACCACGTCGTAGATCCCGGCGGTGGCGATGGCCGGGAGGGTGGCGGTGATGCTGGTGTTGCTGTTGACGGTGAAGCTGGTGGCGGCCACTCCGTCGACGGTCACCGAGTTCGCCCCGGTGAAGTTGATGCCCGAGATGGTCACCGTCTTGGAGGTCCCTGCCGCAGTCTGGGCCGGGCTCACCGAGCTGACCCCCGGGTTGGGGATCGAGGTGCTCACCGTCAGGTTGTTGATCTCGTGGTACTCGTCGCTCCCACCGGTCGAGGCGGCGAAGCCGAAGTTGAACGTCGGCGGGATGAAGGCCGCCGGCGGCTCCGGCGCCGTCAGGGTGTAGGTCGAGGCGTTCGGGAAGGTCAGGGTGACGGTGATGTTGGGGACCGGGCCGGTGGCGTTCGGCGGGGGGATGACGATGTTGACCTGCACGGCGTTGGTGGTGGCCGGGGCGGTGGCGCTCGGGAAGTCCAGCGCCTGGTTGGGGTTGGCGGTGGCCAGGTCGCCGGAGTTGGCGACGTAGCAGTACCCCTCCTGCAGGTCGCCGGGCCCCCGGACGGTGACCGACTCGGGAACCCTGCCCGTGGGCTCCCCGGCGGCGCTCAGCGGGTACGGCGACGTGTCCCCGGCGGCACAGTTCCCTCCGTCGTACCCGGTCCAGGCGTTGTTCCCGAAGACGTCGAGCCCGATGTTGAGGATGCCGTTGGTGACGCCGTTCTCGCCGGTGGGTTGACCCGTCCCCCCGCCGCCGTAGCCGAGGTAGCCGCCGGTGGCACCGGGCGAGGTGAGGGTGGTGGTACCCGGGACGATGAAGAAGGAGATGCCGTCGGCACCCGGGGCGGCGGTCGTATCGAACTGGTAGGTGTCGAAGGTGATGTTCAGGCCCGAGGCGGCGGGCACCGCGCTGTTGTACATCGCATAGCCCGACTCGTTGCCCCCGTTGTCGGTGAGCCGGAGAGCGCCGAACGACGAGGCGGTGGTGCTGCAGTCCGGGATGGGGGTCTGGCTGGTGTTGGTGCCTCCGGTGAGGCAGGCGGTGGTACCGGTGCCGCCCGCCAACCAGCTGGAGCTGGTGGTGGTGGCCCCGGCGAAGGTCTCGGTGACGATGGTCGAGGCGCCGGCCGGGACGGAGGTGGCGATCACCACGGCGCTGGTCATGGTCCCGGCCACGACCATCACGGCCAGGGCGGAGCTCAAGGCGCGCCGACCGCGCCGGCGGAAACCGCCGGGCGCGATGGGTGCCTCGTGAGGAGCCGGCTCCTGATAGGAGCTCGGTGAACCCTGCCTGGTCATCAAAATCCTCCGAGAGTGATGCTCTTGATACTCAATGTGAAATTATGTCGTCACCATAACTGCAATCAGTTCGCAAAGCGTTAGCAACCAGGCCAGAGGCGATAAATGGCCTAACATGGTGCCTGATGCTGACCCCGGACTCCATCGCTGCTTCCCACGCCTCCCCGCCGGACGATCTCGGCGGGGCACCCGAGTGGAATTCCTCCCGGGCCGGGCTCTATCTAAGGCTCCTGGGGAGCCTCACCGTCGAGATCGACGGCGTCGCCCGCCCCCTCCGGTACGGCAAGTCCAAGGCCCTCCTCGCCTACCTGGCGGTGCAGGCCCGACCGCTGGTCCGAACCACCATCGCCTCCGAGTTCTGGGAGTCGTTGCCCGCCGACCGGGCCAGGGCCAACCTGCGGGTTGTCCTGAACGACCTCCGGGCCGCGCTGGGCCCGTACATCCTCATCGACCGGTCGACCATCTCCCTCAACCGAGACCTCCCGGTGACCACCGATGTCATGCAGATCGGCCGAGCCTTCTCGGCCACCGGAGGCGATCCCATCGGTCGTGAGATGGCTGAGCTCCTGGCCACTGTTTCGGGTGAGTTCCTCGAGGGCATCGAGCTGCGTGATGCGCCCGACATCGAGACCTTCGTCGAGACCCAGCGGGTCCGCATGCAGCGCCTGTCCGCCGACGCCATGCTGGCCATCCTCGGCACCGGTGACGATCCCCAGGGTGTCGACGCCGCCATCGACGACGAGCTGGTGCTGGCCCTGGTCCGCCGCCTGGGTGCCATGGAGCCCTGGCACGAAGAGGGTCGCCGGGTGGCCATGCGCACCCTCCTCCGGCTGGGCCAACCCGGAGCCGCCCTGGCCACCTACGAGGAGTTCCGGGACGGGCTGCTGGCCGGGTTCGAGCTGTCACCGGAGCCGGAGACCATCGCCCTCGCCGAGCAGATCGCCGCCAAGGCGGGCGTCCAGATGAACCCGGCGATGTCCACCAAAAAACTGGCCAAGGCGACCACACCCATCTTCGGGCGTGACGTCGAGCTCCTGACCATCGAAGAGGCCCTGGACAGCGGCCACCGCCTGATCACCGTTACCGGGCCCGGCGGGGTCGGCAAGAGCCGTCTGGCCCTCGAGGCGGCGTGGAGGGTGACCCAGCCCGACATCGCCCATGGGATCACCGAGGCCGTGACGGTCGACCTGTCGGGCGTCACCGCCGATACCGACCTGGCCCTGGTGACCGCCACCGCGCTGGGCATCCCCTTCGCCGGCTACCGGGCACCTCTCGCCGAGCTCCTGTCCGTGCTCGGCGATCGGTCGATCGTGATCGTCCTGGACAACGGGGCGCACGTGATCGGGGTCATCGGGCCCTTCGTCGAGGCGCTCCTGTCGGCGTGTGCCGGGGTCAGGATCATCCTGACCAGCCGGATACCGCTCCGCACCCGCAGTGAGATGGTCTTCCCTCTCCGCGCGCTCCCGGTCCCCGAGCCCGGGGCCGACGCCGATGCCCTGGCAGCCAACCCGGCAGTGCTGCTGGTGATGGCCCGGGCCCGGGCCATCGGCGCCCCGGTGGACCGGGAGGACCTGCCGGCGGTGGCCTCCATGTGCCGCCAGGTCGAGGGGCTGCCCCTGGCGCTGGAGCTCATCACCACGCAGCTGCGGTTGATCGATCCGAACGAACTGGCGGGGACGCTCTCCTCCGCCCTCGACGAGTTCGCCGACGATGCGACCGACCGTCCCAGCCGGCAGCGGACGCTGCGCCGCTCCATCCGCTGGAGCTACGACCTGCTGGGCGAAGATGAGCAGCGCGTCTTCCGGCTGCTCGGCGTCTTCCGGGGTGGAGCGGCAATCGGCGCGGTGGCAGCCCTCATCCCCCCCGGGGCCGGCGGGTGGCCCGCGGTGGTGCGGGTGGTGGACGCCTGGCTGGTGCAGCGGGCCGACGGGCCGGGGGGCACCCGGCTGACGATGTCCAAGGCAATCCAGGTCTTCGCTCGGGAGATGCTCATCTCCGCCGACGAGATGACCTCCGTGTCCCAGAGGCACGCTCAGGTCTTCCTCGACTTCGCCGAGCAGGCAGAAAGCTCCCTGCGCGGGCCCGAACAGGCCACCTGGCTCGCCAGGCTCGAGGTGGAGCTGGACAACCTGCGGGCGGCGCTCACCCATCTGCTTGACCAAGGCAACGTCGTCGACGCCCTCCGGATGACCAACGCCCTGAGCTCCTTCTGGCAGATCCACGGCCACACTGCCGAGGGGCTGTCGTGGTTCGCTCGGGCGACCACCCTCGACCCCGGGACCGAGCCGGCGGTCGGCGCACCGAACCTCGTCCCCCTGCTGGCGCGGGCCCACTCCCGGGCGGCGTTGCTGGCCATCCGGTCGCTGGACGCCGAGGCGGCCGACCAGCAGATCGAGATGGCACGCCGGTTGGCCCCCCTGGCGCCAGACCCCGATATCGACGGGGAGCTCCTCTACGCGGAGATGTACGCCGCCTTGATCTTCGACCGGCGTCCCGAGGGTGCCGCCCTGCTCGACCGGATCGACCCGGCGGTGGCTGCTGCAGAACAGTCGGGGCGCCGGTGGGAGGCAGCCCGGTTCCGCCATACCCAGGCATGGTTGTCCATGGTCCACGTCGATCTCGCCGAAGCCCGCCGGCTGGCCAGGCTCGCCCAGGCCGGTTTCGAGGAGTGCGGAGACGGTGGTTGGGCGGCTCTCGCCTCCGTCGTGATCGCCACGCTCGACGCCTTGGAAGGCCGCCCGGAGGCGGCGTTGCGGACGCTGCACGATGCCTACCGGACCCTCCTGGCCGTGAACGACCTCACGTCGAGCACCTACGCGCTGGCGTCTGGATCCAGCCTCCTCGCCCTCATCGGCCACGACGAGGCGTCCGCCCGGGTCTCCGGAGCGGTGTCGGCGGTGATGACCCAGACCGGCATGAAGATGCCGGCGGTGTCGCGCGGTCTCGAGCCCAGCTTCCGGAGCGACGCCCGGGGACGCCTGGGCGAGGATGCCTGGAGCGCGGCCTGGCAGGCCGGCCACGAGGTCGGGTACGACGTCGACTGGGGTCCGCTCCCCTGACCGATCGCCACGGGAGTCCCCTCCTGTTCGACCGCTTGCGCCGTCATCGCCTCAATCGCCCGGCGACGACTGCGACTGGCTGCTGGTCGAGGAGAGGGTAGCCGACACCGTCATCTGCTCTTGCCCGCGGTAGAGCCCGATCGTCACGCTCTGGCCCGGCTTGTCGTTCTGGATGTCGGTCTGCAACTGGTCGGCGCTGGAGATGGCCTTGCCGTCCAGTGAGGTGATCACGTCGCCCTCCTCGAGGCCGGCCACGTCGGCCGGTGATCCGGACACCACCTGCGTGACGATGGCCCCCTGGGAGGGCACGAAGTTGTAGGCGCTCCGGAGCTGGGCGGTGAGGGTCTCGATGCTGACCCCCAAGAAGCCGGAGCCGGCCTGGTTGGCGGACCCGATCTGCTTGGCCCGCAGGGCGGGCAGCTCGCCCAGGATCTTGTTGGACGGGATGGCGAACCCGATGTTCTGCGCCTCCGAGGTCCCGTCGGTGCCGGAGGCGACGGCGGTGTTCATGGCGATGACCCTCCCCGAGCTGTCCACCAGCGGTCCACCGGAATTGCCAGGGTTGATGGCGGCGTCGGTCTGGAACATGTTGGTCAGGGTCTCCGTGGCGTCGGAGCTCGAGTCCCCGGCCTGGACGGTGCGACCCTCGGCCGAGATGATCCCCTGGGTGACCGTCGGCGTGCCGGCCGAGAGCCCGAGGGCGTTGCCGATGGCGACGACGGCGTCGCCCACCTGCACGTCGTCGGAGTTCCCGTAGGTGACGGTGGGAAGGCTGGACGCGCCGGAGATCTGGAGCAGGGCGATGTCGTTGGTCGGGTCGGTATCGACCAGCGTGGCCGGCATGGCCTTGGTCTGACCGTAGAGGGTGACGGTGATGGTGGTCGCCCCGGAGATCACGTGGTTGTTGGTGACCACCTCGCCATCGGGGGTGATGATGACCCCGGTCCCCTGGTCCTCCTGGGTGCCCCCTCCCGACGCGCCCCCGAAGAGCGACGGGGTCTCAGGTGCCGGAGAGGTGGCATCGATCGACACCACCGCCGGGAGCACCTTGGCGATGACCGACTCGATGTTGGTCGTGCCGTTGAGCAGGGCCGGCCCCGCAGAGATCTCCCTGACTTCGGTGGTGGAGCTCCCGTGCCCGGCGACGGCCACCACCGTTCCGCCCACGCCGGCCCCGATCAGGGCGGCCACCGCCGCCACCGCCACCCAGCTCCAGGCCGCGGTGGGCGTCCGCCGTCCGGGTCCGGCGGCGGCGTCGGTCGCCGCCGGGTCGTGCTGCCGCCAGTGGGGCGGTAGAAATGCCGGAGTGACGGTGGTCGGGACCGGGTCGGTGGGTGCCACCGACACCTGGTCCGTCGGTGAGGCGACCGGCGGGTCGCCCGGGGAGACGATCTCCGGCTGCGACCGCGAAGCCGGCGGCACGATCGGCGAGGTGGGCGCGGTGGGGGTCCACACCGGGGTCGCCGGGACGGTGGCACCGTCGGGCGGAGGCTGGCCGGACCCCGTGGTCTCGTGCTCCGTCTCAGGGTGGTCCATCGCCGTCCTCCGCTCTCTCCTCGTGCACGTCCGGCGGCCGCCACCAACCGGCTCGGCTCGGTGCCGACACACGGCTGACATGGTACGGCGCCGCCCGGCGGCCATACGCCCATTTCAGGGGGTTCTTAGTTGCTTCTTAGCGCGCCCGTCCGGAGTTGGTTTCGATGGGGCGCCCCAGCGGCAGTAGCGTGTCCGCCGGTATGGCTCATCGCATCGAGGTCGAACTCACCAGCCGAACGGACCAGGACACATGGACCTGGCGCGCCGCCGGCGCCAAGCAGCCCAGGGGGACGGTCGACGCCGCCCTGGTCCCGGCGGGATCTGAGCAGGGCACGGTGCTGCGCGCCGAGATCGAGACCACGCTGGACGGCTCCACCGTCCTGGCCCTGCTCCCCCTGAAGGCCAAGTCGGCACGGAAGATCGAGACCATCGACATCATCGGCACCCCTCACGCCGGGCCGGACGTCAACGTGGTGCTGGCCGGAACGTCCAAGAAAGGCCGCCGCGAGCACCGATCGGACGGAGACCGCGGCCGCGACCGCGGCGGAGAGCAGGGCGGTGCACGACGCCCGGCGGACCGCCGGCCCCGCCCGGAGGCGGGAACCGGTGAAGGCACGCGCCGGCCCCGCCCGGAATCGGGATCCGGTGGTGGCACCCGGGGGCCCCGCCCCGATCGCCCCGGGCGTGGCGAGGCTCCCTCCGGAACCGGCGGGGATGCCCGACGCGACCGTCCAGCCCGTCCCGCCGGACGTGACGGCGCCCGCCGACCGGCGCAGTCGACCACCTACCGCAACGCCGCCCTGTCCACCCTCAAGCCCGAACAGCTCCCGGTGGCCGAGCAGCTGCTGCGGGGCGGCATCCCCGCCGTCCGCCAGGCCATCGAGGAGCAGAACGCCCGGGCCCGCTCCGAGGGGCGGACCGAGGTCACCCCGGCTCCTCTGCTCGCCTTGGCCGAGCAGCTCCTGCCGGTGGTGAACCTGGCCGCATGGAAGGACCGCGCTTCGGCGGCCCGCTCCGGTGGCAAGGACGTCCCCCTCCGCGAGCTCCGCTCCATCGTGGCCTCGGCCTCGACCGTCACCCTGGACGAGGAAGGGCGCGAGTCCCTCACCGCCCTCCGGGCGACCTTGGACCAGCGGGTCACCGCCCTCCGGGAACGCTGGGTGGAGCGCATCACCGCCGCGCTCGACGAGGGGCGGGTGACCGACGCCGTCCGCGCCTCGATCAGGCCCCCGGAGCCGGCCACCCGGCTCTCCGCCGAGCTCGCCGTCCGCCTAGCCGAGGCGGCCGGACAGGCCATGAGCGGCGACACCTCCCCGGCCGACTGGCTGGCCCTGCTGGAAGTGGTGGTCGACTCACCGGTCCGCCGCAGCGTGAAGCCGGCGGGCATCCCGCCCGGGGCCGACGACTCCCTGCTGGCCGCCGCCCGACAGGCGTCCGGCTACGTGCCCGAGCTGGCCAGGCTCCTCGGCATTCCGATCCCTCCCCCACCGGGCCCCCGGCGTCCGGTGAGCACCCGGCCGGCCGCCAATCGTCGGAGCGCCTGAGCCGCTCGACAGCCGCCCCGAGCCGGGCCGGATCCGTGCTCACCCCAAGGCGTGGTGCATGGTCAGCAGCCTCGCCTTGAAGCCTGACGACTCGAAGAAGCCCTTGGCCGCGCGGTCGCCGGGGAGGGCCACGCCGTCGACGCCGGTGCACCCCTGCGCCTCCAGCCAGGCCATGGCGGTGGCCACCAGCAGGTGCCCGAGGCCCACGCCCCGTGCCTCCGGCTCCACGTAGCAGGCATCGATGACCCCCAACCGGGCTCCATCAGCCAACACGGCCACGTGACAGGCGGCGCACCCGGTGACCGACCCATCGAGAGTGCCCATCAGTACCCGGCGACCCTGGTCGGCCAGTAGCTCGTCGAAGCTCTCCACTCCCAGCATGGCCAGTGGCTCGACCCCCGATACGGCCACCAGCAGCGGGCCGCCCCGTTGGGGGAGGACCGACGCCAGCAGCTCGGCGGCCAGCTCGTCGAAGCGCACCCGGTCACCGGGCCCGGCCACTCTCACCGCTTCCATGCCAGCTCCTTCCGCCTGCGGCCCGACTGCCGAGGGAGGCGGCTAGGCCCGTTCGTCCAAGAGCTGGTCGATCCGGCTGAGGATGGTCCGGCGCCCTCTGGTACCGGCCTCGTACGCCCTGGCGGTGACCAGCTGGGACCGGCTCAGGCCGTCGAGCCGCTGCACCACCTGGGAGGCGGACAGGGTGTCGAAGGCGGGGATCGCCAGCTCGGCGACGCTGGGGACGTGCACGGCCACCGTCGGCGGGCTGGGAGGGGCCGGCCGGGTGGAGCCGTTGCCCTCGGTGCCGATCGATCGCAGCCCGGTCGGGCCTGGAGGGGACCCGGGGACCGGCTTCCGATGATGTCGAACCACCTCCGAGCGCTTCACCAGCTCGCGGCGCCCGGCCCGGACGGCGAACTGGCCGACGGCCCGGGCCGAGGAGAGCTGGACGCCCAGCTTGTGGCGACCCAGCTCGGCCAGTTTGGGGAACTCCTCGAAGGCCGAGATCACCAGTCCGGCCGGGGCGAAGACGAGCGCGTCCAGCAGCCGCTCGTTCAGCGAACTGGCCTCCTCGGGCTCGTCAGCCACCGCGGCGTCCTGTCACACGCAGTCCCGGCAGAGCATGTGCTTGCGGTCGGCCAACTGATTGGGATGCTTCACCAGAAAGCACGACCGGCACACGAACTCGTCGGGCTGCTTGGGGAGCACCCGCTCGACCCCACCGTCCGACCGGTCCTCGGGCTCGGGAGCCTCCTCGTCCTCCTCGGGCTCCTCGACCACCAGGCGCTCCTTGAGGATCATGTCCAGACTCGCCTCGACGTCCTCGTCGTCGGGCTCCTCCTCCTCTTCCTCCTCGGACTCCTCGCCGGCGGCCGGCTTGGCCGGAACGACGGCGATCACGTCCTCGACCTCCTCCTCCTCCTCGACCGGGACGACCACAACGTCGTCGTCGTCCTCGACCGGCAGGACGTCGTCGTCCTCGATCAGGTCGTCGTCGGCCAGCTCGTCGAGGTCGTCCTCGGCCAGCTCTTCCGGATCTTCTACTTCGTCGAGTTCTTGCGGCATATCGGCCCTTCGATGATGAGTTGGCCGGGAGCATAGACGTTCGCGACCGGGCGTCGTGCAACTCAGGCGGTCGATTCCGTTCCCGGCGGGGCCCCCGGAGCGCCCGCCGTGGTCACCCGGTCCTCCGGGGCCGGCGGGTGTGTCCGGCGGTGGTCCAGGCGGTCAGACCCAGGGGCTCTTTGGCACCATTCCCCCGTTACCCTCGGCTGTCACCTACGGTATCGGGGGAACGTTCTCTACTCGAACCCCTGGGCCATCTCCGCCTCTCACAGCATCCCCCCCGCAAGTCCTACTGGGCGGTGATCCACCGTGAGGCATCTTTCGGGGCGTCTGGGACTGGGCGCACGTTACGCCATCAGTACCGGAGGTCGTCAAGCCACATTTCTCCAGTCTGACCAGGAGCGTTGTCCAACCTCCCTGGTCAGGGACGTGAAGGAATTCGACCGGTCGCCGCCGTGGTTCGCTTCTCCTCGGCACGTCGCTCGGCGTCGAGGCGCCCGAGCTCGTGCTCGTCGCCGTGGTCGACGTGCGACATGGCCTCGGCGATGAGCCGGTGGCCGGCCTGGTCGGCGATGAGCCGGTGCATCTCCTGGGCCACCCACCGGTAGGAGGGATGGCCCTGGGGCCCCGAGCGGAGCTCGATCAGGTGCATGGCCTCCCGGGCGTTCATCTGCATCGAGTACCGGATCCGGAAGGCCAGGGCCACCGCGTAGGTCGACTGGACCGGGAACGTCGGCACCATGGCGCCATGGAGGTCCCGGGACCGCTCCAGGGACGCCACATAACGAGCCGAGAGCCCAGCCTCCTCCACGATGGCCGGGATGTCGTAGCCGAGCGCCGGGCCCAGGGGCTGCCACTCGAGCGTCAGCATCCGGTGACGCTGGAGGTCCCGGAACGCCCCGTAGTCCGTCACCACGTCGAACCGGTAGCCGGTACGCTCGAACGCCCGTCCCGGCCGGTGCCGCCGGTTGGTGCGCTCGCCTACGTAGGCACGCAGCAGGGCCCGCCGGTCCTCGGCTCCCAACCCGGCCACCCTCCTGGCCACCTCCTCCTCGGAGCGGTCGGTCAGGGGCGCACAGATGGCGGCGATGACCTTCTCCTCGCCGTCGGGGTCGAACTCGGTCAGCGTCACCGACGGCGCCCCGGACGGGCCGTCGGCCGGGACCTGGTCGCCGGCCACCAGGTCGGGGAAGAGCTCCCCGACCAGGCGGGCCGACTCGCCCCGGGTCTGCTCCAGGTACCGGGACCAGGCCCCACCCCGCTCGGGCCGGTCGATCCGCTGGAGGAACGAGGGGATCACCTTGCGGAGCTCCTCGAGCATCATGTCGGCGTACCGTCGCGCCTCGGGCAGGGGGTGGGAGCGCATCCGCAGCAGCAGCATCTCGTAGGACTGGCCGGTTCCGTAGATGCCGACGTTGGAGAGCGACGCCGCCGGCAGCAGCCCCCGGAGGGCGTCGAGGGCCTTGGCCTTCACCGCTTGGCGGTGCACGAAGTCGGAGTCTCCGGCCTGGCGGGGCGTCCGTCTGGCCAGCCAGGCCTGTGCCTCCACCAGCAGCTCGCCGTAGGTGTCGAACATCCGGTCCATCTCGCCCACGTAGCGGGCGCCCAGCGGCGAGTCGAGCAGGGCCGGGTCACGGTAGTAGCGGTAGTGGCCGGTGGTCAGCCGGCTGTCGTAGGCGATGTACCGGGTGGACTGCTCGAGGTACGCCATCAGACGCCCCCACTCGAGCACCTTGGTGAGCACGTTGGAGGCCTGCTCGCAGGCCAGGTGCACCCCACCGAGCTGTGCCACCGAGTCGTCGCCGTACTCGAAGAAGACCTTCTCGTAGAGCTGTTCGGCCCGTTTCACCCCGACGGTGGCGTCGACGGTGGCGTCTCCGGTGATGTCGAGCTCTCCGACGAACTCGTCGAGGAACAGCCGGCGCAGGCTCTTCGGCGACCGGGAGTAACGTGCGAACAACGCCCCTTTGACCACCTCCGGCAGATTGACCAGGGCGAACACCGGTTGGTCCAGATTCGTGACATACCGCCGGAGGACGTCTTCCTCCTCGGCGCTGAACGTCTCCTCGGCGTAGGGGAACATGCCCGGATCACACTACGACGGCTGCGACCCGTCAGGCGCGGACCCCACCGGGGCCGGGTCGTCGGCGGCCACCACCCCCCGACGGAGGAGGGCCACCGCCAGCGTGGCCGACTCCGCGGTGCCGCGGTCGGGCGCCACCTGACCGATCTGGCGGACCAGATCGATGAGCTGGCGGACATTCCGCACGAAGTCGCCGGGGGCCACGTCGCACTCCCGGAGCACCGTCGAGAGGAGGCCGCCACGGGCCCAGGCCGTCACCGAGGTGGCCAGGCCGCCGTCCGGCTGCCGGGTCCTCCGCAGCCCGTGACGCCGCTCCTCGGAGCGGAGCTCGGAGGCCAGCGCCGACAGGGCGTCGAGGCGTTCGGCCACCACCCGGGGACGGGGCTCGGGCAGGTCGTCGCCGGCCCGCCGCGCCTCGAAGGTGAGCCCTGACACCACCCCGGCCAGCAGCGCCGGCTCCAGCCCGTCGAGCAGCCCGGTCCGCAGCGCCTCGGTGACCAGGAGGTCGGACTCGTGGTAAATGCCGGCCAGGAGCTGTCCGGGACCGCTGAGCCGCCAGCCCTCCACGTACCCCCGCCCCTCGAGCACCGACAGCCGGCGGTCGAGCTGGGCCGGCAGGGAGACCGAGCCCTTCGGAGCCTGCCACTGCCCGTAGGAGGCCGCCAGCAGGTCGTGGGCCTCTCGCCGGCTCCAGCGCCGCACCAGGTTGACGGCCAGGTTGTAGGTCGGGTGGAAGGAGGAGGTGAGGTCGGGCGACGGCGCCAGGGCGGTCGCCGCCACCGTGGCGAAGCTGGTGGCCTGCGACCAGAGGACCATGGCGTGGCCGACGGTGTCGATCCCCCGCCGGCCGGCCCGACCGGTCAGCTGCTGGTACTCGCCCGAGGTGAGCGCCGAGGTGTCGCTCCCCCGGAACTTGGCGAACCGCTCCACCACCACGGTCCGGGCCGGCATGTTGATCCCGAGCGCCAGTGTCTCGGTGGCGAACACCAGCTTGAGCAGGCCTTCGGCGAAGCACCGCTCGACCGCCTGGCGGAAGGCGGGGACCAACCCGGCGTGGTGGGGGGCGATCCCCGCCTCCAGCGCCGCCGACCACGGCCCGTAGCCGAGGGTCCGGAGGTCGTCATCGGTCAGGCGGTCCACCGACTCCTCGGTCAGCTGGCGGATCCGCTGCCGCTCCTCCGGGGACGTGAGCCGCAGCCCGTCCTGGAGGCACTGGCGGGTGGCGTCGTCGCACGCCGCCCGCGAGAAGATGAAGGTGATGGCCGGGAGCATCCCGGCCGAGGCCAGGTACTCGGCCACCTCGGTCCGGCGGGGCGTGCGGAACCGGTGACGGCTGTTGCGGCGCCGACGCTCGTCGAGGGCGAGGCCGTCCGGGTTCGGCCTGCCGCCCCGGAAGAGCGGCAGGACGGTGACCCGCTCGGTGCCGCGCTCGGCCACCGCGTAGTGGTGCTGCAGGGTCACCGGCCGGTGGGTCTCCACCACCACCGCGGTCGGCCCGCGCACCGACGTCAGCCACGCCCCGAAGTCCCGGGCGTTGTTGACGGTGGCCGACAGGCTGACGAAACCGACCCGGGGCGGGGCCAGGACGAGGATCTCCTCCCACACCGAACCCCGGTAGGGGTCCTGAAGGTAGTGCACCTCGTCCAGGACGACGGCCAGCAGGCCGTCCAGCATGTCCGAGCGCCCGAAGAGCATGTTGCGGAGCACCTCGGTGGTCATGACCACGATCGGTGCGTGGGCCTGGTGAGAGATGTCCCCGGTCAGGAGACCGACCCGGTGGGCCCCGAAGGCGTCGGCCAGCTCGCCGAACTTCTGGTTGGACAGCGCCTTGATCGGGGTGGTGTAGAACGCCTTCCCCCCCAACGCCAGGGCCCGGGCGGCGGCGTACTCGGCCACCACCGTCTTGCCCGACCCGGTGGGGGCCGACACCAGCACCGACTCGCCCCGGTCGACGGCGTCGAGGGCCACGTGCTGGAAGGGGTCGAGCGGGAAGCCCAGCCTGGCCTCGAACCGCTGCCGCAGACCGGCGATCCGGTCGTCCGGGGCACTCCGGGACGCCTCCCCGGCATGTCCCGGCGTCATCGACGGATGATCTTACCGACGATGATCGACAGCTCGTAGAAGACGTACAGCGGAACGGCCAGGGCCAACATGGAGAACGGGTCGGAGCTGGGGGTGACCACGCCGGCCACCACCACGATCAGCACGATGGCCCACCGGCGCCACGACGAAAGCTGCTTGGGCGACAGCACCCCGGCTATCTCCAACGAGACCAGCACCACCGGGAAGAGGAAGGTCAGCCCGAACACGGTCATCATCAGCACGATCAGGCTGAGGTACTTGGTCGGGTCGATGATCTGGGTGAGGCTCGGGCCTCCGATGGCGTCGAGCCACCCGAGGGCGTGAGGGAAGGTCACGTACGCCACCAGGCAGCCGAACGAGAACAGGACGATCGACGAGACGATGAACGGGACGGCGTACTTCTTCTCTTTGGGGTTCAGCCCGGGGGTGATGAAGCGCCAGAACTCCCACAGCAGGACCGGTGAGGCCAGGAACAGCCCGCCATAGGCGGCGATCTTCACCCGCAGGGACAGCCCGTCCAGGGGGCCGGTGATGTAGAAGCCGCAGTGCTTCGGACCGACGGCCTGGCAGTAGGGCTCCTGCAGGAAGTGCAGGATCGGGTTGTAGGCCACGAACGCGAAGGTGGCGGTGATCACGAAGGCCACGGCGCAGACCAGCACCCGGCGCCGGAGCTCGGTGAGGTGCTCCGCCAGCGTCATGGCGTCGGGCGTGGTGGTCCCGCGGCGGCGCTTCAGGGAGATGGCCATCGTCTTCGTCCTCGTACCGGCGCGGTCCGCGGGTTCAGTTCATGCCGGGGTCGTCGGGAACGACCACCCCGGAGGCTCGGACCCGGTGGACCACCCCCCCGGGATCGGCGATGGAGATGCCGGGGACCTCGGGCACCTCCTCGGTGGCCGCCACCTCCCCGGACGGTCGGTTGGCGTCGGACGACGGCTGCACGACGTCACCGGTGGCACCGGGTGGCTGGGAGCCGGGGTCGGCCCCGGAGGTGGTCCCGTTCTCCGGGGCGTGGGTGTCGGCCAGGTTGTCGAGGAAGGACAGCGGAGAGCGGACCGCCTGGGCGATCTTCTCGCTGGAGGGAAGATCGGGGAACGAGCCGCGCACGTCGCTCTCGAGCTTGTCGCGGAACCGGCGGAAGTCGCCCCACAGCCCGCCGATCTGCTTGGCCACCTTCGGCAGCTTGTCCGGACCCAGCACGATGAGCGCCACCACCAGGATGACGAGGATCTTGGCGGGGCTCAGGAACGGCACCTTCTCGAGTGTACCGGCGGCCCGGCGGTCGGGGAGGGCGTGGGCCCGGAGACGACCGTAGGGGGACGTTCAGAGGCCCTTGATCTGGCTGATCGGCCAGACCACCGACACCGCCCGGCCCACGATCAGCGACCTGGGGATGGGGCCGAACCAGCGGCTGTCCTCGGAGTCGATGCGGTTGTCCCCCATCACGTAGTACTCGCCGGCCGGGATGTTCACCCCGCCGGGAGGCAGGTTGAACTGGGGGTTCGGATCCCCCGGGAGCGGCTCCGTATAGCCCTGGGGGCCCTTGGGCAGCCACGGCTCAGCCAGCAGCTTGCCGTCGATGTAGATGCTGCCGCCCCTGGCCGAGATGTTCTCACCGGGCATGCCGATCACCCTTTTGACCAGGTCGACGTAGTCCTGCTCCTCCAGTGGCGGCCGCTTGAAGACCACGATGTCCCCCCGGCGGACGTGGTAGCTGAGCTTGTCCACGATGATCCGGTCCCCGATCTGCAGGGTGGGCAGCATCGACCCGGACGGGATGGAGAACGTCTGGATGACGAACGAGCGGAGCACGAAGGTGGCCGCCACCACCAGCACGAGCATGACGGCCAGCTCCACCACCCAGTTCCAGCTCGGCCGGCTGAGGGGCGCGGCCGCCGGAGCCGGCACCCCCTCCGGGACCGCGGTGTCGGTGGACGTCGTCGTCGTGGTCTCTGGGGCGTCAGGCGTCACAACGGAAGGACCCTACTGCACCGGTGCTCCCGCTCCCGGTAGGGGTGACGGGTGCGGGCCCCGACCGGTCATCGGCTCACAGGCCGGCGATCAGCTTGTCCACGCGCTCGTCCTTGGATTTGAACGGGTCCTTCAGGAGCACCGTCCGCTGGGCTTGGTCGTTCAGCTTCAGGTGGACCCAGTCGACGGTGAAGTCGCGACGGCGCTCCTTGGCCTTCCGCACGAACTCGCCCCGGAGCCGGGCCCGGGTGGTCTGGGGTGGGGTGGACATGGCGGTGGCTATGGCGGCGTCGTCGCAGATCCGGTCGAGCTGGTCGTGCCGCTGGAGCCGGTAGTAGAGGCCGCGCCGCCGGTCCACATCGTGGTACTGCAGGTCGAGGAGCGATACCGGGGAGCTGTGGAGCGGCAGGTTGTGGCGCTGGCGGTAGGCCTCGATGAGCCGGTACTTGGCCACCCAGTCGCACTCGCGGTGGAGGGAGAGCGGATCCGACTCCAGGCCCTTCAGGCAGTGCTCCCACATGTCGAGGGCCCGGTCCTCCTGCGGCGAGAGCCCCTGCCGGTCGCGGAACTTGAGCGCCCGCTGCAGGTACTCCGCCTGCAGGTCCAGGGCGCTCATCTCGCGGCCGTTGGCCAACCGCACCGTCCGGCGGCAGGTGATGTCGTGGCTGATCTCGCGGATGGCCCGGATGGGGTTCTCGAGGGTGAGATCGCGCAGCACGGTGACCGGGTCCTCGAGCATGCGCAGCACGATGCTGGTGGTCCCCACCTTCAGGAAGGTGGCGTACTCGCTCATGTTGGAGTCGCCCACGATCACGTGGAGGCGTCGGTACTTCTCGGCGTCGGCATGGGGCTCGTCCCGGGTGTTGATGATCGGCCGGCTCCGGGTGGTGGCCGAGGAAACGCCCTCCCAGATGTGCTCGGCCCGCTGGCTGAGGCAGAACACCGCTCCCCTGGCGGTCTGGAGCACCTTGCCGGCGCCGGCGTAGATCTGGCGGCTCACCAGAAACGGGATGAGCACCTCGGTGTAGTGGGAGAAGTCGTCACGCCGGCTGGTGAGGTAGTTCTCGTGGCAGCCGTAGGAGTTGCCGGCCGAGTCGGTGTTGTTCTTGAACAGGTAGATGTCACCGCGGATGCCCTCCTCCCGCAGCCGGGTCTCGGCCCCCTCCACCAACGACGACAGGATCCACTCCCCCGCCTTGTCGTGCACCACCAGCTCGGCGATGTCGTCGCACTCGGGCGTGGCGTACTCGGGGTGGCTCCCCACGTCGAGGTAGAGCCGGGCACCGTTCTCGAGGAACACGTTGGACGAGCGCCCCCAGCTGACCACCCGGCGGAAGAGGTACCGGGCCACCTCATCGGGGCTGAGCCGACGCTGGCCGCGCAGGGTACAGGTCACCCCGTACTCGTTCTCCAAGCCGAAGATGCGCTTGTCCATGTCCCTCACGGTATCGTGAGGCGGTCGACTTCCAACGGACGCCCCCAGATCCGCCCCCGGATCCGGCCCCGTCGGGCCTCCGTGCTCAGCCCAGCAGGGCGTCCAGCTCGGCGTCCCCCAGCCGTCGGAACCGCCGGCCGTTGCCCTCGGTGAGCACCGCCACCTCGAGGTCCTTGCCCTCGAGAGTCCGGTCCGGGCCGGCCAGGGCCGCCACCGCCGCCTGGAGCGCCTGTCCCAGCGACCAGCCGTCCTGCCAGGACGCCTCCACCTGGTCGGCGATGGCCTCCGTCTCCCCGCCGAGGACGGCGTAACGGTCCTCGTCGGTGATGGTCCCCTCGTAGGCGACGTGGTACAGCTGGTTCGGTCGGATATCGGTCCCCAGCTCCGCCACCAGGATCTCCACTTCGAGCGGCTTCATCTCGTGGGTGAAGACCTGTCCCAGGTACTGGGCGTACAGGTTGGCCAGCGACCGGGCATCGACGTCCTCGCGGCTGTAGGCGAACCCCTTGGTGTCGGCGTGGCGCACGCCGGACACCCGCAGCTGGTCGAATTCGTTGTACTTCCCGACCCCGGCGAAGGCGATGCGGTCGTAGATCTCGCTGATCTTGTGGAGCGACCGCGACGGGTTCTCCGCCACGATGACGATGCCGGTGTCGTAGACGGAGGCGATCAGTGACCGCCCCCGGGCGATCCCCTTCTGGGCGTACTCGGCCCGGTCCTTCATCACCTGCTCGGGGGCGACGTAGTACGGCATCGTCATGACGGGCGTCCCTCCGCGCGGCGGCGCTCGATCAGCGTGGCGAAGAGCTGCGCCACGTCGTCGTCCGGCACCGTCTCGTACCCCTCGGCCGACACCGTGGCCACCAGCGGGTAGATCCCCCGAACCAGATCCGGTCCGCCGGTGGCCGAGTCCTCGTCGGCCGCCTCGTACAGGGCCTGGATGGCCAGCTCCACCGCTTCGTCGCGCGACATCCCGATCCGGTAGCCCAGCTTGATGGTGGTCCGGGCGTCGCGGCCGCCCGAGCCGGTGGCGTTGTGCTCGGTCTCCTCGTAGTGGCCACCGGTGACGTCGTAGGTGAAGATGCGGCCGGTGCCGCGGGCCAGATCGAACCCGGCGAACAGCGGGACGACGGCCAGACCCTGCATGGCCATGGGGAGGTGCTCGCGGACCATCTGGCCGAGCTGGTTGGCCTTGCCCTCGAGGCTGAGCACCACACCCTCGACCTTCTCGTAGTGCTCCAGCTGGGTCTGGAAGAGCCGTACCATCTCGACGGCCGGGCCGGCGGCCCCGGCGATGGCCACCGCCGAGAACCGGTCGGCCGGGAAGACCTTCTCCATCGTCCGGTGGGCGATCGAGTGGCCCTCGGTGGCCCGTCGGTCCCCCGCCATGACGATCCCGTCGACGAACCGGAGGGCGACCACCGTGGTCCCGTGGCGGAACTGCTCGACACCCGGGCCGGCGTCACCGGCGGTGGCGCCGACCATCGGGTGCACCGGCACCCGGAGCCGGCGGATCAGCCCGGCGAAGTCGGGACCCGGGTCGTCGGTGGAAGTGAAGAGGGGCAGCGTCACCGGGGTTACTCGCCGCCCTTCTGCACGTAGTTGCGCACGAACTCCTCGGCGTTGTCCTCCAGCACCTCGTCGATCTCGTCCAGGAGGTCGTCCAGCTCGGCCTTGAGCTTCTCACCCTTGGCCGAGTTGGCCGGCACCTCCTCCACCGCTTCTTCGGCGTGCTCGGTCGTGCTGCTCTTCTTCTTCAGTTCTCGTTCAGCCATCTCCACCACTCTCCCTAGCTGCTCAACCGGTCCAACAGCTCGGCCGGACTCGAGCTCTGCTGCAGAAGCTCGTCCACATGCTCGGCCGTGCCTCGTAAGGGGTCCATCATAGGGACGCGCCGCAGCGGATCGGTGCCGAGGTCGAACACCAGGGAATCCCAGTTGGCGGTGACCACCGCCGACGGCCACTTGGTCAGGCACTGCCCCCGGAACCACGCCCGGGTCCCCCGGGGCGGCACCGCCACCGCCTCGTCCACCGAGGCGGCGTCCACCAGGTGCTCGGTGTCGAGCCGGGCGAAGAGGGACCGGCTGGGACGGAGGTCGTGGTACTGGAGGTCGAGGGCGGCCAGCCGGTGGTCGTCCCACCCGCAGTGGTGGCGGTCCATGTACGCCTCCATCAGCTGCAGCTTGGCCACCCAGTCGACCTGGCGGGCCAACGACATCGGGTCGGCCTCCAGGCCGTGGAGGACCCCCTCCCAGCGCCGGAGCACCTCGGCGCCCACCTCCTCGTCGCCCATGCACGCCAGCCCCCGGTCGTCGGCGTACTTGCGGGCCAGGGAGAAGAGCTCCCACTGGATCGACTGGGCGGTGGCGGTGGAGCCGTCGGCCATCTCCAGCGGTCGGTCGAGCGACCGGTCGAGGGAGACCTCGTGCATGGCCCGGACCGGGTCGGCCAGCTCCAGGTCGCGGTCCCCCGACACGTCGTCCTCGATCATGGCCAGCACCAGCGACGTGGTGCCCACCTTCAAGAAGGTGGCCACCTCCGCCAGGTTGGCGTCGCCCACGATGACATGGAGGCGCCGGTACCGGTGGGGGTCGGCGTGGGGCTCGTCCCGGGTATTGATGATCGGGCGCTTCAGTGTCGTCTCCAGCCCGACCCGCTCCTCGAAGAACTCGGACCGCTGCGAGATCTGGAACTCCGTCCGGTGGCCGTCGTGGGTCGAGGTCTCCGACCCGACCTTCCCGGCACCGGCGAAGAGCTGCCGGGTGACGAAGTGGGGGGTGACCCCGTGGACGATCCGGGCGAACGGCGCCGCCCGGTCCATCAGGTAGTTCTCGTGGCAGCCGTAGGAGTTGCCCTTGCCGTCGGAGTTGTTCTTGTAGACGACGAAGCGGCGACCGTCGGGGACCGAGGCGTCGGCGGCCTCCATCGACCGGATGAGGATCTGCTCGCCCGCCCGGTCGTAGCGGAGGCACTCGAGGGCGTTCGAGCACTCCGGCGTGGAGAACTCGGGATGGGCGTGGTCGACGTAGAAGCGGGCGCCGTTGGTGAGCACCGTATTGAGCAGGTGGGTCTCCACCTGCGGGGGCATCGAGCCCTCCTTGGCGAAGCCGCGGGCGTCGTTCCCCGGGGACTCGTCCTCGAAGTCCCAGCCGACCTGTTGGCGAGCGACGTCGTGGGCGTAAGCGTTGATCAGCACCGACGAGGCGGTGATCGGGTTGGGGTCGCCGTGCAGTACCTGGATGCCGTACTCGGTCTCGATGCCGCAGACCTTGGGGATCGCCACGGGCCGACCCTATCCCTGACCAGGCCTACAGGTACTGGCCGGTTCCGACCCGTTCGATGGACCGCCCGCCCTTCGTACCCCGGTCCTCGCTGATGAGCGTGCGGATGTAGACGATCCGCTCGCCCTTCTTGCCGGAGATCTTCGCCCAGTCGTCGGGATTGGTGGTGTTGGGAAGATCCTCGTTCTCCTTGTACTCCTGCCGGATCGACTCGAAGAGGTCGTCGGTGCGGATGCCGCGGCCGGTGCCGGCGATGGCCCGCTTGATGGCCAGCTTCTTGGCCCGTCGCACGATGTTCTCGATCATGGCGCCCGACGAGAAGTCGCGGTAGTAGAGGACCTCCTTGTCGCCGTTCTGGTACGTGACCTCGAGGAACCGGTTCTCCTCGTCGTCCCGGTACATCTCGGCGACCGTCGACTCGATCATCGCCTGGGTGGCCTTGGCCGGGTCGCCGCCACCCAGGGTACGCACCTCGTCGGCGTCAAGGGGAAGGTCGGGCGTGAGGTACCGCCCGAAGATCTGGGTGGCCGCCGCCTCGTTGGGCCGCTCGATCCGGATCTTCACGTCCAGCCGGCCGGGACGGAGGATGGCCGGGTCGATCAGGTCCTCGCGGTTGGAGGCTCCGATCACGATGACGTCGCGCAGGGTCTCCACCCCGTCGATCTCCGCCAGCAGCTGGGGCACGATGGTCGACTCCATGTCGGAGCTGATACCGGTGCCCCGGGTGCGGAACAGCGAGTCCATCTCGTCGAAGAAGACGATGACCGGCACCCCCTCCTCCGACTTCTCCCTGGCCCGCTGGAAGACCAGGCGGATCTGCCGCTCGGTCTCCCCGACGTACTTGTTGAGGAGCTCGGGGCCCTTGATGTTGAGGAAGTAGCTCCGCGTGTTGGTGTTGCCGGTGACCTGCGCCACCTTCTTCGCCAGCGAGTTGGCCACCGCCTTGGCGATCAGTGTCTTGCCGCAGCCGGGCGGGCCGTAGAGCAGGATCCCCTTGGGGGCCGGCAGCTTGTGCTCGGCGTACAGCTCGCGATGGAGGTAGGGCAGCTCGACGGCGTCGGTGATCGCCTCGATCTGCGAGTCGAGTCCTCCGACGTCGGCGTAGGTGACGTCGGGCACCTCCTCGAGGACCAGCTCCTCGACCTCGGGGCGCGGGAGCTTCTCCACCAGCAGGCCGGTGCGGGACTCCATCAGGATGGTGTCCCCGGCCCGCAGCTTCACACCGATCAGCGCGTCGGCGAGCTCGGCCACCCGCTCGTCGTCGGCCCGCCCGTAGACGAGGGCCCGCCGCCCGTCCTCCAGCAGCTCCTTGAGTACCACCACTTCGCCGGAGCCCTCGCCCTCCCGGGACAGGACCACGTTCAGCGACTCGTTGAGGACGACTTCGTTGCCACGCTGGAGCTCGTCGGCGCCGATGTCGGGGTGGAGTGACACCCGCATCTTCCGGCCGCCGGAGAAGACGTCGACGGAGCCGTCGTCGTTGGCCCCCAGGAAGGTACCGTAGGCGGCCGGCGGCTGGGTCAGCTTCTCCACCTCCTCGCGGAGGTTGGCGATGTGCTCCTTGGCCGTCTGCAGGGTGAAGGTGAGCTTCTCGTTCTGCGAGATGGCCTGAGCCAGCTGGCCTTTGGTCTCCAGCAGGCGCTCCTCCAGGGTCTGGACCCGGCGCGGGCTCTCCTGGAGCCGCCGGCGCAGGAGCGTGACCTCCTCCTCGGCCTCGAGGGCGCGGGCCCGCAGCTCGGCGAGGTCGTCGCCCTCCCCGTCGCGGCCGTGCGGCCGGCCTTCCGCTTCGTCGTCGATGTCAGCCGTCGGAATCACCCCACATGCGTTGGCTCCCTTGCCGGCGACCCTACACCGGCACCCCGGCCCCTCATGCACCGCCGGATGCGTCGCCGAGGTTATCTGATGGGCCGTCAGACATTGCCGGTCGAGTTGCGGATAGCATGAAGCTACCGGGTTGAAGGTCCTGAGCTGAACGTGAACGGGCAGTTGGCGCCGCAACCCCCGAGTGGCCACCCTGCCGGTTCAGCCGAGGTGCGGACCGGCACGTCTGTAGGAGAGTTGGAACTGATGAAGGTCTGGATCGACCAGGATCTCTGTACCGGGGACGGCCTCTGCGAGGAGATCGCTCCGGCCGTCTTCACCTTGCTCGACGACGGACTCGCCTACGTGAAGGAGGGCGCCGACGTGAGGGACGAACCGGGCGGATCCGCCGGCATGGCGGCGGTCCCGGCCGAGCTCGAGGACGCGGTCGTCGAGGCCTCCGAGGAGT
Source organism: Acidimicrobiales bacterium (assembly GCA_052143315.1). Taxonomy (GTDB): domain Bacteria; phylum Actinomycetota; class Acidimicrobiia; order Acidimicrobiales; family RAAP-2; genus DASZIT01. The sequence goes on from JBKQTE010000091.1 coordinate 24,301, forward strand.
GCCCCGGGGAGTGCATCTTCATCGAGCAGGGCTGACCGGGGGCCCGTCGGGGGCCGGGCGCTCCCAGTGGGGACCCGGGGCCGGCTGGTCCGGGCCGGCGCCGCCCGGCTCGACGTCGGGGACGGCCCCGTGCTTCCGTGCGTTGTAGGGAGCCGGCTCCTCGGTGGGGGCCAGCAGCCTGGCCGTGGTCAGGAACCCGGTATGACCCACCATCCGGTGGTCGGGGCGGACCGAGCGTGCCTCGATGTGCCAGGTTCGGTGCAGCACCTCGAGCGTCACCGCCATCCCGAACCGGCTGCGGTCGAGGGCCTGGCGCAGCTGCGACGTCTGGTTGATGGTCGGCAGGTAGGAGCAGAGGATGCCCCCCGACCGTAGTGCCGTCTCGGCATGGCCCACCACCCGCCACGGCTCGGGCAGGTCGAGCACGAGCCGGTCCAGGGCCTGCTCGTCGATGCCCTGGTAGACGTCCCGCACGTGGACCAGGTACGGGGCGGAGTCGCCGAGGAGGTCGGCCACGTTGGCACGTGCCCTGGCGGCGAAGTCCTCCCGCAGCTCGTAGCCGACCACCGCCGCCCCGGCCCGTAGCAGCGCCATCGACAGCGCCCCCGAGCCCACCCCGGCTTCGAGCACCCGAACGCCAGGGGCGATGTCGGCCTGCATGAGGATGGCGGCCAAGTCCTTCGGGTAGATGACCTGTGCCCCCCGCGGCATCTTCAGCACCACGTCCGACAGGGTCGGCCTCACCACCACGAACCGCCTGCCCGTGCTGCCCAGGACGGTGGAGCCCTCCTCCGAGCCGATCAGGTCGTCGTGGGAGACGATCCCCACGTGGGTGTGGAACGAGGTGCCGGCGCGCAGCCTGATCAGGTACTGCCGCTGCTTGGCGTCGATGAGCAGCACCCGCTCGCCGTCCCGGAGGGCGGCGCGGTCCACTTCCCCGTACCCGGCGGTCAACGGCTGTCGGAGCCGGGGCCGTGGCTGCGGGCGGTCTCCACGATCAGCCCCTCGCCCGGTTGCAGCACGGTGCGGTACACGACCGCTTCGCGACTGCGGCGGGCGCGTATGAGCATCCAGGCCGACGCGGCCACGATGAACCAGATCGGATGCTGTCCCCTGACACCACGCCGGAACCCGATCTTCTGGATGTAGCGGAGAAGGCTGTCCACGTCGTCAGATCCGCCGGACCTCGACCACCGTCGACCGGCTGCGGCCACGTCGCCGGCCGGCCAGGAAGGCGATGGCGACGACCGCCACCGCTACCGCCACGCCGATGGTCACCACCTTGGAGCGGGCGGCGTACGCCTCCGTGGTGACCTCGCCGTTCAGCTCGCGTAGCCGTGCCTCGATGTCGTCCCTGGTGATGGGGCCAGCGGCGGGGCTCATGCGCTCTCCTTGCTCCCGGCGCCCAGTTGGCGCCTGGCCTGTCCGCGCTGGACGGCGGCCACCGCCACGACGGCCACCACCACCACGGCCACCGTGCAGATCAGGTAGGGCGCCCACGACCAGTTGCCGGTGAAGGTGCTCCCGGTCTCCCCCTGAAGCACCCGGAGGAAGGCGACGGCCAGGACCACCAGCCCGACGGCCAGGGCCACCGAGCCGGCCACCCCGAACAGGATGAAACGACCGAGACCCTTCAGCGGCTCGAGGGTCTCCTGCTTGACGTAGTCGACGATCAGCTCCACGGTGCCCCCGCCGGCCGCCTTCAGCCGGCCCACCCTGGTGGTGTCGTCCTTCGCGTCTGCGGCCAACGTCTGTCCTCGAATTCCTCGTCGTCGGGTACGGGTGGTTCCGGCAACTATAGGCGCCACCGCACCCGCACCCCGGGTGGAGGCGTGCGACCGGGCCGGGCTACTCCCTCGGGGTGAACAGGTAGGTCGAGCTGGCCCTGGCCACCACCGTGCCCCGCTCGTCCGACACCTCCGCCTCGGCGAAGGCCACCCGGCCGCCCCCCGAGATCACCCGGGCGGTGCACTCCAGCACCGCCCCCACCCGGGCCGGGGCGAGGAAGCTGGTCTTCATCTCCACGTTGGACGTGAAGACCCGCTGGCCCCGCCCCGAGGCGAAGGTCACCGTGGCCGCCCCCATCGCCGAGTCGGCCATCGCCCCCAGGAACCCCCCCTGGATGATCCCGGCCGGATTGGCGAACCGTTCGTCGGCCCGCATCCTCCAGACGGTCCGACCGGGCTCGGACTTGTCCACGCAGGTCATCCCCAGGGTCAGCTCGCAGTTGGGGGGGACCTGGATCCGTTGATCGGCCATGGCGCGACGCTACCCGGCCCGAACCGGTCGATACTGGGGACATGGACGAACTCGGCGCCGAGGCCTGAATGCCGTTCGCCAGCGCCCTCTCCGAGCATCCGGTGGCCTCCCTGGCCACGGGTGAGGTCATCGGCTCCGTGCTCGAGGCTATCGGCGAGCGACCCGACCTGGTCGTCCTGACGGTGTCCCGCCCCCATGCGGGGGCGCTGGAGGACATCGCCGCGGCGGTGGACTCCGTGCTGCACCCCCTGGCCACCATCGGCTGCGCCGCCGAGTCGGTGGTGGGCACCCGGCGGGAGGTGGAGGAGACCCCGTCGATCAGCCTGTGGGCCGGTCGGGTCGGGCCGCTGGTGCCGGTGACCCTGCGGGCCACCCGGCAGCCCGACGACGGCTGGCACATCGCCGGGTGGCCGGCCGACCTCGCCTTCCGCCCCGCCGCCCTGGTGCTGGTGGCCGACCCGTTCACCTTCCCGGCCGACGCCTTCCTGGCCTGGCTCGAGGCCCGCCACCCGGGCCTCCCGGTCATCGGGGGCAATGCCTCCGCCGGCCGGGGACCGGGTGGGAACCGGCTGGTGACGGGGGCCCGGACCGTCAACGAGGGGGCGGTGGGGGTGCTGATCGGCTCCGGCGTCGACGTGGAGGCGGTGGTGTCCCAGGGCGCCCGACCCTACGGGCGCCCGTTCACGGTCACCCGGTCGGACGGGAACCTCCTGCAGGAGGTGGCCGGCACGCCTGCCCTGGAGTGCCTGGTGGCTCAGATCACCGGAGAGCTGACCCCCGACGAGGTGGCCGGCCTCGAGACCAACGGGTTCCAGGTCGGCCGCCTCATCGACGAACGGGTCGACCAGCCCGGCTCGGGCGACTTCCTGGTGCGGAGCGTGGTGGGGGTGGACCACCGGAGCGGGGCCGTCGCCGTCGACGACCGGATGCCCCTCGGGGCCACCATCCGCTTCCACCTTCGGGACGCCGGCACCGCCCGGCAGGACCTCCGCGGCCTGTTGGCCGACCGGCGGGCCAACGGCGTCCTCATGTTCACGTGCAGCGGCCGGGGCACCCGGTTCTTCGACGAGGCCGACCACGACGCCGGGCTGGTGGCCGAGCAGCTCGGCCCGGTGGCGGTGGGCGGGTTCTTCGCCGCCGGGGAGATCGGCCCGATCGGCGGCACCAACTTCGTCCACAGCTTCACCGCCTCGATGGCCCTGTTCCGGGACCATTGAGGCCGGGCGCCCCGTCGGCGCCGCCGTCGCCATGGCACGATGTCCACTGCACCGCGGGGGTGTACTGCCGATAGGGTGGCGTCCGATGACTGTGACCGACACGCAGACGCCGGACATCCCCCGCGACGCCGCCCTCGAGCAGCTGGGTATCAACGTGATCCGCGGACTGGCCATGGACGCTCCGCGGGCCGCCAACTCCGGCCACCCGGGCACCGCCATGGCCCTGGCGCCGCTGGCCCATGTGCTCTTCACCCGGGTGATGCGCCACGATCCGACCGACCCCCGCTGGCCGGACCGCGACCGGTTCGTGCTCTCCAACGGTCACGCTTGCATCCTCCTCTACTCCATGCTCTACCTGACGGGGTACGGCCTCGAGCTCGACGACCTCCGGTCGTTCCGCCAGTTCGGCTCCCGCACGGCCGGCCACCCCGAGGTGCACCTCACCCCGGGGCTGGAGCTCACCACCGGCCCGTTGGGCCAGGGCTTCGCCAACGGCGTCGGCATGGGGGTCGCCGAGCGGTGGCTCCGGACCCACTTCTCCGCCGAGGTGTGCGACCACCACACCTACGTGGTCGCCGGCGACGGCTGCCTCGAAGAGGGGATCTCCCACGAGGCGGCCTCCCTGGCCGGCCACCTCGAGCTGGGCCGGCTGGTCTACGTCTACGACAACAACCACATCACCATCGACGGCCCCACCGAGCTCTCCTACGACGACAACGTCCCCGAGCGGTTCGACGCCTACGGGTGGCACGTCGACGACATCGGCGAGGTGGCCAACGACGTGGGCGCCATCGAGGCGGCTCTCCTACGGGCCAGGGCGGAGGAGGACCGACCGTCTCTCATCGTCCTGCGCAGCCACATCGGCTACCCCTCCCCGCACCTCACCGACACCGCCAAGGCCCACGGCGACCCGTTCCCCGAGGACGAGATCCGCCTGACCAAGGAGCTGATGGGGCTCCCCGCCGACGAGACCTTCTGGGTCCCCGACGCCGTCCTCGACCTGTACCGGCGCTGCGTCCCCCGGGGCCAGTCGTTCCACACCGCCTGGGAGACCCGGTACGACGCCTGGGAGGGGGACAAGGCCCGGTGGAACGCCGCGCAGCGGGGGCACGGGCTGGACGGCTGGGAGTCCGAGCTTCCCACCTTCGCGCCGGACGACGGCCCCATCGCCACCCGCCAGGCCATCAAGGCGTGTCTGGACGCCACCGGCGACCTCATCCCGGGGGTCTTCCCCGGCAGTGCCGACCTCACCGGCAACACCGGCATGGCCATGGCGGGTGCCGTAGCCCAGTCGGTGGACGAGCCGGGCGGCAGCCTGATCCACTACGGGATCCGCGAGCACGGCATGGGCGGCATCATGACCGGGATGGCCATGCACGGCGGCGTCCTGCCGGTGGGTGGCACCTTCTTCGTCTTCAGTGACTACATGCGGGGGGCGGTGCGGGTGGCGGCCCTCTCCGGGGCCCACGTCATCTACTCCTGGACCCACGACTCCATCGGGCTCGGCGAGGACGGCCCGACCCACCAGCCGGTCGAGCAGCTGGCCGCCATGCGGGCCATGCCCGGGCTCCGTGTCATCCGACCGGCCGACGCCAACGAGACGGCGCAGGCCTGGCGGATCGCCGTGGACGACGAGGGTCCGACCGCCATGATCCTCAGCCGCCAGAAGCTCCCGGTCCTCGCCGACACGGTGGAACGGGCCGCCGAGGGGGTGCCGAGGGGCGGCTACGTCCTGCGGGACGAGGGCGGCGGCCCTCCCCGGCTCGTCCTGATCGGTACCGGTAGCGAGGTCCAGGTGTGCCTGGGGGCGGCCGACCTGCTGGCGGCCGACGGCATCGCCGCCCGGGTGGTGTCGCTCCCCTCGTGGGAGCTGCTGGCCCTGCAGGAGGACGCCTACCTCGAGGAGCTGCTTCCCCCCGGGGTGCCGCGGCTCAGCGTGGAGGCGGCCTCCTCCTTCGGCTGGGAGCGGTATGCCGACGCCTTCGTCGCCATCGACCACTTCGGCGCCTCCGCCCCGGGCCAGAAGAACATGGAGGAGTTCGGCTTCACCCCCGAGCACGTGGCCGCCCGGGCCCGCCAGCTGGTGGACGACCAACCGACCGCCTAGGCCCCCCGTTGTCGGGCCCACCTGAGCCCGCGCTGTTCGAAAGGACCACCATGACCAGACTGAACGACCTCTTCGACCAACAGGGGCAGAGCCCCTGGCTCGACAATCTCCGGCGCGACTGGCTCCAGGACGGGACGCTGGCCGGCCTGGTGCACGACGGCATCCGAGGGGTGACCTCCAACCCGACCATCTTCGCCAAGGCCATCGCCGGGCAGGACACCTACGACGACCAGTTCAAGTCGCTCATCGGCACCACCTCGGTGGAGGACGCCTACTGGGACCTGGTGGTCGACGACATCACCGCCGCCCTCGCCATCCTGCGGCCCGTCTACGACGACTCCCACGGCGGGGACGGCTACGTCTCCGTGGAGGTGGCGCCCTCGCTGGCCCACGACACCGAGGGCACCATCCGCGACGCCCGCGGCCTGCATGAGCGCATCGACCAGCCCAACCTGCTGGTGAAGATCCCCGGCACCGCCGAGGGCGTGCCGGCCGTCCGGACGATGATCAGCGAGGGGCGGAGCATCAACGTCACCCTGATCTTCAGCCTGTCTCGCTACGACGAGGTCATCGAGGCCTACCTCTCGGGCCTCGAGGCCTACCTCGCCTCCGGCGCCACCGACCTGTCCAAGGTGGCCAGCGTGGCCTCCTTCTTCATCAGCCGGGTGGACACCGAGGTGGACCGGCTGATCGAGTGCCTCGTCGAGGCCGGTGACGAGACCACCTACCTCGACTTGCGGGGCAAGGCGGCGGTGGCCCAGGCCAAGCAGGCCTACCGCCTCTTCACCCAACGGTTCTCGGGTCCCCGTTGGGAGGCGCTGGCGGCCAAGGGGGCCCATGCCCAACGGCCGCTGTGGGCGTCCACCTCCACCAAGAACCCCGACTACCCCGATCTGGCCTACGTCGACACGCTGATCGGCCCGGACACGGTGAACACCATGCCCGGCGGGACCATCGACGACTTCCTCGACCACGGCACCGTGGCCCGCACGGTGGACACCGGACAGGACGAGGCGGACCGTGTGGTCGCCGATCTGGCCGAGGCCGGCGTCGACATGGAGGAGGTGGCCACCACCCTCGAGGCCGAAGGGGTGGCCTCCTTCGCCAAGTCGTTCGACGAGCTGATGCAGTCGCTGACCGACAAGGCCAACGCCCTGGCCGGCGGCTCGGGCCGCTGAGCCACCGGCCAGGGCGACCGTTCCCCCGATCGGTCGCCGGACGACGTCACACCGCAAGCAGCACACGAGCGAGGAGCACACCATGAAGATCGCCATGATCGGCCTGGGCAAGATGGGGGCCAACATGACCCAGCGTCTCGTCGAGCACGGCCACCAGGTCGTCGCCTTCGACCTGTCGGCGCCGGCGCGGGACGCCGCCGCCGCCCTGGGTGCAGAGCCGGCCGCCACCCTCGAGGAGGTGGCCTCCAAGCTCGACTCCCCCAAGGTGGCCTGGGTGATGGTCCCCGCCGGCGAGGCCACCAACTCCACCATCACCACCCTGGCCGGGCTGTTCGGCCCGGGCGACGTGATCATCGACGGGGGGAACTCCAACTACAAGGAGACCGCTCCGCTGGTGGTGTCACTGGCCGCCGACGGGATCGCCCTGGTCGACGCCGGCACCTCCGGCGGGATCTGGGGTCTGAAGGAGGGGTACTGCCTGATGGTCGGCGGCACCAAGGAGGCGGTGGCGGTGGCCGAGCCCGTCTTCACCGCCCTGGCTCCCGAGGGCGGGTACGCCCACGTGGGCCCGCCCGGGGCCGGCCACTTCGTCAAGATGGTCCACAACGGCATCGAGTACGGCCTGATGCAGGCCTACGCCGAGGGGTTCGAGATCATGTCCGAAGCCCCCGAGTTCGACCTCGACCTCCACGAGATCGCCGCCATCTGGCGCTACGGCTCGGTGGTCCGCAGCTGGCTGTTGGAGCTGGCCGAGCGGGCCCTTCGCCCCGAGTCGGGCTTCGACCGGATCGAGGGGGTGGTGGCCGACTCCGGAGAGGGGCGGTGGACCGTCGAGGAGGCCATCGACCGCGGGGTGTCCGCCCCGGTCATCTCCTCGGCCCTCTTCGCCCGCTTCGCCTCCCAGAAGACGGACGCCTACGGCCTCCGCCTGGTCTCCGCCCTGCGGAACCAGTTCGGGGGCCATGCCTTCGTAACCGCCGACGGCAAGCCGAGCGGGGAGACGTTCACCCCCAAATGAGCCCCTCCGACCCCAAGGCGAAGAAGTCGAAGAAGAACGCCGGCGGCGGCCGGGCGGCGTCCAAGGCAGAGGCCGGCTCCGCCTCCCCGGCGACCGCCGCCCCGACCGGCGGCAACCGGGTCAGCAAGCGTGGCGGCTCGGTGAGCACCACCTCCTCGAGGGCGGCGGACAAGAAGCGCTCCCTGCCGCCGGTACTGTCCAAGGCGCCACCGGTGGCCCTGGTCATCTTCGGCGCCTCCGGCGACCTCACCGGTCGAAAGATCCTTCCCGCCCTGGCCCGGCTGGCCGACCGGGGTGTCCTCGACGACGGCTTCACCATCGTCGGCATGGCCCGCACCGAGTGGACCGACGAGGAGTTCCGCTCCCACGTGGCCGAGTCCACCCCCGAGGGCGGCCCCAAGTGGAAGGCACTGACCGAGCGGTTCAAGTACGTCGCCGGCGAGTACGACCATCCCGACACCTTCGAGCAGCTGAGGACCCATCTGGAGGAGGCCGATCAGGTCGACGGGACCGGCGGGAACCGGCTCTACTACCTGGCCACCATCCCCAGCGTCTTCGGGCTGGTGGCCGGTGCGCTGGCCAAGCACGGCTGCTCTGTGCCCGGACCGGAGGGCACCTTCGCCCGGCTGGTGATCGAGAAGCCGTTCGGCCACGACCTCGACAGCGCCCTGGTGCTGGACGACCAGATCCACGCCTCCTTCGACGAGAGCCAGGTCTACCGCATCGACCACTACATGGGGAAGGAGACCGTCCAGAACGTCCTCGCCCTCCGGTTCGCCAACGCCATCTTCGAGCCCATCTGGAACCGGCGCTACGTCGAGCAGGTCCAGGTCACCGTGGCCGAGAGCCTGGGCGTCGAGCACCGGGGCGGCTTCTACGAGACGGCCGGGGCACTCCGGGACATCGTCCAGAACCACGTCATGCAGGTCCTCGCCCTCACCCTCATGGAGTCACCGACCAGCACGGACGCCGACCGGATCCGCGACGAGAAGGTCAAGCTGCTGCAGGCCATCGACATCCCCACTCCCGACGAGGCGGTCGACAAGTCGGTCCGGGGCCAGTACGCCGCCGGGGTCATCGACGGCGAGGCGGTGGTCGCTTACCGCCAGGAGGAGGACGTCGCCCCCGACAGCCAGACGGAGACCTACCTGGCCCTCCGGCTGCGGGTGGAGAACTGGCGCTGGGCCGGCGTGCCCATCTTCGTCCGGACCGGTAAGCGGCTCCCGGCCCGGGTCACCGAAGTCGCCCTCACCTTCCGCCAGGTGCCGTTCCTGCTCTTCGACCGCCTGGCCAGCCGCGACCTCCGGCCGAACACCCTGATCCTCCGGATCCAGCCCGATGAGGGCATCAGCCTCGAATTCGGGGCCAAGGTGCCCGGTGAGAAGTTCCACGTGCGCTCGGTGGCCATGAACTTCTCCTACGAGGAGACGTTCGCCGGGGTCGAAGCGGCCGACGGGTACGAGCGCCTGCTGCACGACGCCATGGTGGGCGACGCCACCCTGTTCATCCGGTCCGACGAGGTCCAACAGGCGTGGAGGATCGTCGACCCGTACCTGAAGGCGTGGGCCGAGCCGGGGGGAGGCATGCACTTCTACGCGGCCGGGACCTGGGGTCCGCACATGGCCGACTTGTTGGTGGAGCGGTCCGGCGACGAGTGGCGCAATCCGGCCATCGACCTCGAGCTGACCGACGGACGGCTCACCGTACTGCCGCAGTGAACGTCACCGTCCGATGAACGGCACCGTCCAGCTGGTGGAGTCGGTGGCCGACGCCTTCGCCGCCCGGGTGACCGAAGAGCTGTCGCGATCCCGGACGGACGGGGTGTCGCTCTTCCTGTCGGGCGGGCCGACGGCCGGCCGGGCCTACCAGCGCCTGGCCGAGGTCTCCCGGGGAGCGGTGGACTGGTCCACCGTCGACGCCTGGTGGGGCGACGAGCGGTGCGTGCCCATGGACAGCCCCGACTCCAACCACCGCCTCTGTCACCAGGCCCTGCTCGACCAGGTGGGGCCGGTACGGTCCGACCATCCCATGTACCGTTCCGGCGACCCCGATGTGGCGGCCGCCGCCTACCAGGCCGAGCTGGCCCGGTTGGACACCGTCGACGTGGTCCATCTCGGCATGGGGCCGGACGGCCACACCGCCTCGCTCTTCCCCGGCTCCGACACCCTCGACATCACCGATCCCGACACGCTGGTGGTGGCCACCCGGGATCCCCAAGCCAACAACCCCCACCCCCGGATCACCCTCACCTTCCCGGCCATCGCCCGGGCCCGTCTGGTGATCTTCACCGTGGCCGGGGCGTCCAAACACGATGCTTTCGCCCGGGTGGTGGCCGGCGAGGACCTCCCGGCCGGCCGGGTCGCCGCCGGCGAGGTGGTCTGGCTGGTGGACGCCGACGCCGCCGGTGACACCCCCCTCCCCTGACCGCCCCCGGCCGGTGGTCGACACCCGGAGGGCCTCCGATAAGGTGACCCCGATGCCTGCCGACCGCGGCTCCACCGCTCTTTCCGCCGCCGGTCCCGGGCACCGGGACCGGGCCTCCCTACTGACCGCCGAGCTGCCTGCGCTGCAGGCGGAGGCACGGCAGGTGCGCCACGCCGCCCACGGAAACCGGGTGACCTTCTCGCCCAAGGTCTTCATCCCCCTGACCATGCTGTGCCGCGACCGGTGCGGCTACTGCACCTTCGCCAAGGCCCCCGCCCGGGTCGGGTCCCCGTACCTTTCGATCGACGAAGTGCTGGCCATCGCCGGCGCCGGCCGCCGGGCCGGCTGCCACGAGGCGCTCTTCACCCTCGGCGAGGGGCCCGAGGACCGGTACCCGGCGGCCCGGCGATGGCTGGACGACCGCGGCTACGCCTCCACCGTCGACTACCTGGCGGCCGCCTGCCGGGCGGTGCTCGACGAGACGGGGCTCCTCCCCCACGCCAACGCCGGTGCCCTCGACGGCGGCGACCTGGCCCGGCTCCGGGCCGTCTCCGCCAGCCAGGGGATGATGATCGAGTCGGTCAACCCCGACCTGGCCGCCCACCGCTCCGCCCCGGACAAGGTCCCGGCCCGCCGGCTGGCCACCATGGAGGCGGCCGGCCAAGCCCAGGTCCCGTTCACCACCGGGCTGCTGGTCGGAATCGGCGAGTCACGTCAGGACCGGATCGACACCCTGGTGGCGATCGCCGACAGCCACCGGCGCCACGGCCACGTCCAGGAGGTGATCGTCCAGAACTTCCTGCCCAAGGCGGGCACCGCCATGCACCGTGCGGCACCGTGCCCGACCGACGAGCTCCTCTGGACCATCGCCGTGGCCCGCCTGGTGCTGCCGTCGTCCATCCATCTCCAGGCTCCGCCCAATCTCTCCGACGACCTGGCGCCGCTCCTCGAGTCGGGGATCGACGACTGGGGCGGCGTCTCCCCGGTGACCGCCGATCACGTCAACCCGGAGCGGGCGTGGCCCGCCCTCGGCATCCTGCGCGCCGCCACCGAGGCCGCCGGCCACACCCTCGCCCCCCGGCTCACCCTCTACCCGGAGTTCGCCCTCCGCCCCGACCGCTGGCTCGACCCCGCCATGCGCTTCCCGGTGCTGGACGCCTCCGACGCCGAGGGCCTCGGTCGGGACCACCCGTGGTCGTCGGGCAGCGAGGTGCCGCCGCCACAGCTGGTCGGCCCCTCGGCCGGTGCCCCGGTGGTCGTGCCCCTCCCCTCCTCGGGAAGCGCCGTCGGGGAGGTGCTCTCGGCGGTGGAGGCCGGCCACGAGGTCGACGAGGACCAGATCGTCACCCTGTTCGGGGCCCGTGGCCCGGAGGTGCGGGCGGTGGCGGCGGTGGCCGACGCCCTGCGGGCCGAGCTGGTCGGTGACGAGGTGACCTTCGTCGCCAACCGCAACATCAACTACACCAACGTCTGCACCTTCAAGTGCCGGTTCTGCGCCTTCTCCAAGGGGCCCCTCTCCCTCAACCTCCGGGGCACCCCGTACCTCCTCGAGCTGGGCGAGATCACCGACCGGGTACGCCAGGCCGAGGAGCTCGGTGCCACCGAAGTCTGCCTGCAGGGGGGCATCCACCCCAAGTTCGACGGCGACTACTACCTCGAGGTCATCAAGGCGGTCCGGGAGGCGTCCCCGACCATCCACATCCACGGGTTCACCGCCCTGGAGGTGACCGAGGGGGCCAGGCGCAACGGCGTGTCGCTGGCCTCGTACCTGGGCACCCTGCGCGACGCCGGCCTGAAGACGCTGCCCGGCACCGCCGCCGAGATCCTCGACGACGAGGTGCGGGCCGTCCTGTGCCCCGACAAGATCGACACCGATCAGTGGCTCCACGCCCACCGGACCGCCCACCAGGTCGGCCTCCGGTCCAACGTCACCATCATGTTCGGGGCGGTCGAACAGCCGCGCTCGTGGGCCCGCCACCTCACCCTCACGCGTGACCTGCAGAAGGAGACCGGCGGGTTCACCGAGTTCGTCCCGCTGCCGTTCGTCCACATGGCCACCCCCATCTACCTCCAGAAGCGCTCCCGCCGAGGCCCCACCTTCCGCGAGACGCTCCTGATGCACGCCGTCGGGCGGATCGCCTACCGGGACACCATACGGAACATCCAGGTCAGCTGGGTGAAGATGGGAGCCGACGGAGTCCGCCAGATCCTGCGGGCCGGGGTCAACGACCTCGGTGGCACCCTCATGGACGAGAACATCTCCCGGGCCGCCGGCGCCAGCCACGGCCAGATGATGGACGTCGACGGCTTCCGGACCATCCTGGCCTCCCTCGGCCGCCCCCTGGCCCAGCGCACCACCCTGTACGGCCGGGTCCCGGTGTCCGGGGCGACCCCGGCGCCGGTCGCCGCTGCCCAGTAGCTTCGTCGCATGCCCGCCGCCGACGAGCGTGGATCGACGCTCGACCCCGAGGTCCTCCAGCGACTGCTGGCCGACGTGGTGCCGGATGGAGCGTCGGGCACCCAACGTCGGCTGTACGGCTCGATGCTGGCCCTGGTCCACCGCCTGGCCACCGAGGGCACCGACGTCATCGACCTGAAGCTGGCCGACGCCGCCCTCGGGGAGATGACCGAGGCCTTCGAGGTGTTCCGCCCGTACCGGCACGAGCGGAAGGTGACCCTCTTCGGCTCGGCCCGCACCGAGCCGGGCCATACCGCCTACCGGTGCGCCCGCGACCTCGCCTCGTCCATGGCCAACGGGGGATGGATGGTGGTCACCGGGGCCGGGCCCGGGATCATGGCCGCCGGCATGGAGGGGGCCGGCCGGGAACGGTCGATCGGTGTCAACATCCGGCTCCCGCACGAGCAGGGGGCCAACGACTTCATCGCCCAGGACCCCAAGCTGGTGGAGATGCGGTACTTCTTCACCCGCAAGCTGATGCTGATCAAGGAGTCCGACGGCTACGTGGTGCTGCCGGGCGGGTTCGGGACCCTCGACGAGGGGTTCGAGCTGCTGACGCTGCTGCAGACCGGCAAGGCGATGCCGGCGCCGGTGGTGCTCCTCGACACCCCGGGCGGTGACTACTGGTCGGGGTGGGACCGGTTCGTGAACGACACGGTGGAGCCCCGGGGGCTGATCTCCGCCGACGACCGGTCGCTCTTCCTCATCACCGACGACGTCACCACCGCCACCGCCGAGCTGCTCGGCTTCTACCGTAACTACCACTCGTGCCGGTGGGTCGGCGACCTGCTGGTGCTGCGGCTGACGACGGCGCCGGACAAGGCCGAGCTGGCCGAGCTCAGTCGGGAGTTCGCCGACGTGGTGCGCACCGGGGTCATCCGCCGCACCAACCCGCTCCCCCCGGAGCGCTCCGACCGCGACCACCTCGAGCTGGAGCGGATCGCCTTGCGGTTCGATCGCATCCACTACGGGCGACTGCGCCAGCTGATCGACGCCGTCAACCGGTGCACCGGCAGCGGGCCCGGCTGAGCCCGGCGATCCGGTCGATCCGGTCGATCCGGTCGATCCGGTCGATCGGATGGTCGGCGTTGCGGCATCGTTGCGACATCGTTCCGGCCGTTTGCGGCAACGTTGTTCCGAATAGGTTTATGGCATACACCTATTCTGGAAGGGCCACCATCGACGGCGAACCAGGCCGGAGATCCGGAGCCGCGCCCTTCGGCGACGTCGGGTTCATCGACCGGCAACGGCATCGGGTCGACGGGCGAAGCGGGTGATCACTCCCCCGCCGACGCCGGACCGGCCAGCAGCTGCACCGCCTTCTCGACCGACCGCCGAGCCCGGGTGATCCGTCGCTCCTCGGCCACCAGTGCCGGGTCCGGACCCTCCCCCGAGTGCACCGACTCGGACGCCGTCCGCAGGCGGTCGAGGGCCAGGTCGGCCAGGGTCTCGGCGATCGAGGCCAGCTCCTCGGCGACGGCGTCGGTGGCGTCGCTCATGAACCGGGCGAGGACGGCGGAAGCTCGACCTCGACGATCTCGAGGGCGCCCTCGGCGTGCTGGGCCCGCACCACCTTCTTGTCGAACTTGCCCACGCTGGTCTTCGGGATCTCCTCCACGAACGTCCAGTGCTCCGGCATCCACCAACGCGACACCCGGCCGCCCAGATGGTCGACCAGGTCGTCAGCGGTCACCAACGAGCCCTCGGTCAGCACCACCGCCACCAGCGGGCGCTCACTCCACTTCTCGTCGGGGACCCCCACCACCGCCGCCTCGTGGACCTCCGGGTGGGCCATCACCTCGTTCTCCAGCTCCACTGAGGAGATCCACTCCCCGCCGGACTTGATCACGTCCTTGGTCCGGTCGGTGATCTGCATGAACCCCTTGCCGTCAAGCGTCCCGACGTCGCCGGTCCGCAGCCAGCCGTCGTGGAAGCGGTCGGTGCTCGGGTCCAGGTAGTAGGAGCTGGTGATCCACGGACCCCGGACCTCGAACTCACCCATGGCCTCGCCGTCCCGGGGCAAGACGTGACCGTCGTCGGCGCAGATCCGGATCTCCACCCCGGGGACGACCCTGCCCGTCTTGGCCCGCCAGTCCAGCTCGTCCTCGGGGGCGCAGCCCTTCGGAGGGACGGCCAGGGCGCAGAGCGGGCTGGTCTCGGTCATGCCCCACCCCTGGATCAGCTCGATGCCGAACTGCTCCTCGAACCGCCCGAACATCGATCGGGGCACGGCGGCCCCGCCGGCCACCACGATCCGGACCGACGACATGTCGACCGGGTTGGTCTCGGCATAGCGGAGGAGGTCGTTCCAGATGGTCGGGACCCCGGCGGCCACCGTGGGCCGGCAGGCCCCGATGGCGGCGGCCAGGGGGGCGGCCTGCAGGAACTGCTGGGGCATCAGCAGGTCGGCACCGACCAAAAAGGCGGCGTACGGCGTCCCCCAGGCGTTGACGTGGAACATCGGCACCACGGTGAGGATCCGGTCGAGCTGGTTGACGGCCAGCGACGACGCCGAGGTCACCGCCAGCGAGTGGAGGAAGGTCGACCGGTGGCTGTAGACGACGCCCTTGGGGTCGCCGGTGGTGCCCGAGGTGTAGCACATCGACGCCGCCTGCCGCTCGTCGAGCTGAGGCCAGTCGAAGCCCGGCGACTCGGCCGTCACCAGCTCCTCGTAGTCGGAGGTCGGGCCGAAGATGGCATCCGCCGAGCCGTCGCCATCGGCCACGATCACGTGCTTGACGGTGGTCAGCTGGCCCCACACCCGGGCCAGCAGGGGCACCAGCATGGCATCGACGATGATCACCTTGTCCTCGCCGTGGTTGATCACATACGCCAGCTGTTCGGGGAAGAGGCGCACGTTGAGGGTGTGCAGGACCGCTCCCATGGAGGGGACCGCCAGGTACGCCTCGAGGTGGCGCTGGTTGTTCCACATGAAGGTGCCCACCCGGTCGTCGGCGCCGACCCCGAGCCGTGTCAGCGCCTTGGCCAGCCGTTCGGACCGCTGGGCCACCTCGGTGAAGGTGGCGTCGACATGCTCGCCGGACGGCCCGGTCACCGTCGTCACCAAGCTGTCCCCGTAGACCTGCTGGCCGTGACGAAGAACGCCGCTGACCAGCATCGGTGCTTCCTGCATGGTGCTTCGCACGGTCGGGACCTCCCCTTGTCCTCGTCCGGGAACCGGACGCTCCGAGCTTACCGACCCCCGCGGCGGCCGTTCGGCGGGAGGCGCCGATCAGCTGGCCGACCCCTTGAGGCACGCCACCGCCGGTGGTGTACTGGGACTGCCGCTCTGAGCCCGGCCGCTCACGACAGTCACCCGAGAGGTTCGGGGGTGGACGATGGGCAAGGTGGTGGTGATGGTGGCGACGGGGTTGGCCGCGGTGGTGGCCGGCGTGGTCCTGGTGGTGGGCGTGGTGCTGGGGCAGGCGTCGGCCTCCTCGTCGGGATCGGTCGGGACCACCCCGGGGCCCGGTGCCGCGGTGCCGGCCGACTGGGTCACCCTCTACCAGCAGGCCGCCACCACCAGCCCCGGCCTGCCGTGGTCGGTGCTGGCGGCCATCGGCACCGTCGAGACCGGCAACGGCAGCTCGGACGCCCCGGGGGTGTGGTCCGGGACCAACAGTGCCGGGGCCGAGGGGCCCATGCAGTTCGAGCCGGCCACCTTCGCTGCCTACGCCACTGTCGGACCCGGCGGGACGTCCCCGGCCTCCCCGTACGACCGGGTCGACGCCGTGTACACGGCGGCCGACATGCTGTGCGCCGACGGGGCGGGCTCGCCGGCCACCCTGGGGACGGCCGTCGACGACTACAACCACTCGGGGCGGTACGTGGAGACCGTGCTGACCCTGGCCCTGGCCTTCGGCGACGACCCCGGCACCTCGACCACGGTGGCGGCCGCCCTCACCTTCGCCGCCACCCAGCTGAACGCCCCGTACCTGTGGGGTGGCACCGGCACCGGCGGGTTCGACTGCTCGGGGCTCGTCCAGGCCGCCTACCGGAGCGCGGGCGTCTCGCTCCCCCGGGTGGCCCAGGCCCAGTACGAGGCCGGGCCGGTGGTGCCCGACGGCGCCACCGTGGCCCCGGGCGACCTGCTCTTCTTCGGGACCGGGCCGGACGCGGTGGACCACGTCGGCCTGTACGTGGGCGGTGGGGAGATGATCGACGCCCCCCACACCGGGGCGCTGGTCCGCTTCGACGATGCCGACTGGTCGGGCCTGGTGGGCGCCACCCGACCGGCCGGGTGACGGTGGGAACAACCCCGGTCGCCCCTTCTAACGCAGGGCCAGCTGCCCGGGCACGATGGGGGCCGGCAGGTCGGTGGCACCCATCAGGTACCGGTCCACCGCGGCGGCGGCCGAGCGGCCCTCGGCGATGGCCCATACCACCAGGCTCTGGCCGCGGGTCATGTCGCCACAGACGAACACACCCTCCACGCTGGTCGACCACGAGCCGTCGGCCGCCACGTTGCCACGGGTGTCGAGCTCGAGGCCGAGGTCGGCCACCACCCCGGACCGTTCGGTCCCGAGGAACCCGAGGGCCAGCAGGACCAGCTCGCACGCCAGCTCGAAGGCCGACCCGGGGATCGGGTCGAAGGTGGGTCGCCCGTCGTCGCCGTAGGCCAGGACCACCTCCTCGCCCCGCAACGCCCGGACGTTCCCGTCGCCGTCGCCCAGGAACTCGGTGGTGGTCACCGCGAACAGCCGCTCGCCGCCCTCCTCGTGGGCGGCCGACGTCCGCAGGATAAGCGGCCAGGTCGGCCACGGATTGTCGCCCACCCGGGCCGCCGGGGGCTCCGGCATGATCTCGAGCTGGTGGACGGCCAGGGCACCCTGACGGTGGGCGGTGCCCAGGCAGTCCGCCCCGGTGTCGCCCCCGCCGATGATGACCACGTGCTTCCCCTCCGCCGAGACGGGCGAGACGGCGAGCGACCCCTCCTGTACCCGGTTGGACGGCTTCAGGTACTCCATGGCCCGGTGGATGCCGCCGAGCTGCCTCCCGGGGACCGGGAGGTCCCTCGGCAGGGTGGCCCCCCCGGCCAGCACCACCGCGTCGTACTCCTCGACCAGCGACCGGGCGCCGACCACCGTGGCGTCCTCGGCGGCGGCCCCGGGCACCTCCCCGGAGGCGCCCACCGACACGCCGCACCGGAGCTCGACGCCCTCGTCGACCAGCTGCTCGAGGCGGCGGTCGAGGACAGACTTCTCCATCTTGAACTCGGGGATCCCGTAGCGGAGCAGACCTCCGGGCTGCTCCGCCCGTTCGAACACCACCACCCGGTGGCCCGACCGGGCCAGCTGCTGGGCGGCGGCCAGGCCGGCAGGACCCGAGCCCACCACCGCCACCCGCTTACCGGTGCCCGCCACCGGCTTCACCGGCTCGACCCACCCCTCCGACCACGCCCGCTCGACGATCTCGTACTCGATACGCTCGATGGCCACCGGCTCGGAGTTGATCCCGAGGACGCACGACCCTTCACAGGGAGCCGGGCAGAGCCGGCCGGTGAACTCCGGGAAGTTGTTGGTGGCATGCAGGCGCTCGATGGCCTCGGACCAGTCGTCCCGGTAGACGAGGTCGTTCCACTCGGGGATCAGGTTGCCCAGGGGACAGCCCTCGTGGCAGAAGGGGATCCCGCAGTCCATGCAGCGGGCCCCCTGGTGGCGGGCCTCCTCCTCGGCGAAGGGCTCGTACACCTCCTTCCAGTCGCGCAGCCGCACGTGGACCGGTCGCCGGGACGGCAGCACCCGGTCGAACTTCAGGAACCCGGCGACGTCACCCATGGGAGGCCTCCATGACCGCCTCGTCGATCGAACGCCCTTCGGCCACCGCCTTCTCCGTGGCCTCGAGCACCCGGCGGTAGTCCTTGGGCATCACCTTGACGAACTGCTCCGACCGACTGATCCAGTCGGCCAGGATGGTCCCAGCCACCGCCGAGCCGGTCTCGTCGTGATGCATCATGATCCTGTCCTTCAGCCACGTCCGGTCGTCGGCCGACAGCGGCTCGAGCTCGACCATCTCCGGGTTGTACTGGCGTCCGAACTGGTCGTCGATGTCGTAGACGTAGGCGATGCCGCCCGACATCCCGGCGCCGAAGTTGCGGCCGGTGAGGCCGAGCACCACCACCCGCCCACCGGTCATGTACTCGCACCCGTGGTCCCCCACGCCCTCCACCACGGCGACGGCGCCGGAGTTGCGGACACAGAAGCGCTCGCCCACCTGCCCCCGCAGGAACACGTCCCCGCCGGTGGCCCCGTAGAGGATCACGTTGCCGGCCACGATGTTCTCCTCGGCGGCGAAGGGCGACGCCTTCGGCGGGCGCACGACGATACGGCCGCCCGACAGCCCCTTGCCCAGGTAGTCGTTGGTGTCGCCGAACAGGCGCATGGTCACGCCCTTGGGCAAGAACGCCCCGAAGCTCTGGCCCGCCGAGCCCCGGAAGGTCAGGTCGATGGTCCCTTCGGGCAGGCCGGCACCGCCGTGCCGGCGGGTGATCTCGTAGCCCAGCAGGGTCCCCACCGTCCGGTCGACATTGGTCACCTCCACCTCGGCCCGGACCGGGCGGCCACCCTCGATGGCCGGGCGGCACGCCTCCATGAACTTGTGGTCGAGGGCCCGGTCGAGGCCGTGGTCCTGAGCCTGGATGCAGTGCCGGGCCGCCCCCTCGGGCAGGTCCGGCAGGCGCAGTATCGGGGCCAGGTCGAGGCCGGCGGCCTTCCAGTGGGTGATGGCATCGCCCGCCTCCAGCAGGTCGACCCGGCCGACCGCCTCCTCCAGGGAGCGGAGGCCGAGGGCGGCCAGGTACTCCCGCACCTCCTCGGCGATGTACTCGAAGAAGGTCTCCACGAACTCGGGGGTGCCGGCGAACCGCTCCCGCAGGGTGGGGTTCTGGGTGGCGATCCCCACCGGGCAGGTGTCGAGGTGGCAGACCCGCATCATGATGCAGCCGGACACCACCAGCGGGGCGGTGGCGAAGCCGTACTCCTCGGCGCCGAGCAGCGCCCCGATCACCACGTCGCGCCCGGTCTTCATCTGCCCGTCCACCTGGACCACGATCCGGTCCCGGAGCCCGTTGGCCAGCAGGGTCTGCTGGGTCTCGGCCAGGCCGAGCTCCCAGGGGATCCCGGCGTGCTTCTGCGAGGTGAGGGGGGTGGCGCCGGTGCCGCCGTCGTGGCCGGAGATGAGGACGACGTCGGAGTGGGCCTTGGCCACCCCGGCCGCCACCGTGCCCACCCCCACCTCGGCCACCAGCTTCACGTGGATCCGGGCCCGGGGGTTGGCCGACTTCAGGTCGTGGATGAGCTGGGCGATGTCCTCGATGGAGTAGATGTCGTGGTGCGGTGGCGGCGATATCAGACCGACGCCGGGCGTCGAGTAGCGGACCTTGGCGATCCAGGCGTAGACCTTCTTGCCCGGGAGCTGGCCCCCCTCCCCCGGCTTGGCCCCCTGGGCGATCTTGATCTGGATGTCGTCGGCGTTGACCAGGTACTCGGACGTGACCCCGAAGCGGCCGGAGGCCACCTGCTTGATGGCACTCCGGCGCAGGTCGCCGTTGGCGTCGGCGGTGAACCGCGCCGGGTCCTCGCCGCCCTCACCGGTGTTGGACTTGCCGCCCAGGCGGTTCATGGCCACGGCCAGGGTCTCGTGGGCCTCGGCGGAGATGGAGCCGTAGGACATCGCCCCGGTCGAGAACCGGGTGAGGATGGACGCCACCGACTCCACCTCCTCGATGGGGACGGCCGTGGCCTCGTCGGTCTTCAGGCGGAGCAGCCCCCGGAGGGTGGCCAGGTGGGCCGACTGGTCGTCCACCGCCCGGCTGTACTCCTTGAAGACCTCGTACCGCTTGGACCGGGTGGCGTGCTGCAGCTTGAAGACCGTCTTGGGGTTGAAGAGGTGGAGCTCGCCCTCGCGGCGCCACTGGTACTCGCCGCCGACCTGGCGGTCGCGGTGGGCCAGCTCGGTGGGCCGGTCGAGGAAGCGGGTCCGGTGCCGGGCGGCCACCTCCTCGGCCAGGACGTCGAGCCCGACCCCGCCGATCCGTGACACCGCGCCGGTGAAGTACTCGTCGATGACGTCGTGGGCCAGCCCCACCGCCTCGAACACCTGGGCGCCGGTGTACGAGGCCACCGTGGAGATGCCCATCTTGGACATCACCTTGACGATGCCCTTGGAGGCCGCCTTGATGTAGTTGCGCTGCGCCTGGCGGGGGGTGACCCCGGTCAGCAGGCCCGAGGCGATCATGTCGTCGATGGTCTCGAAGGCCAGGTACGGGTTGACGGCCGCCGCCCCGAACGCCTTGAGCAGGGCCATGTGGTGCACCTCGCGGGCGTCGCCCGACTCCACCACCAGGCCGACCCGGGTCCGGGTCTTCTGGCGCACCAGGTGGTGGTGGATGGCTGACACCAGCAGCAGCGACGGGATGGGGGCCAGCTCCTCGGTGGAGTTCCGGTCGGAGAGGACGATGATGTCGGCGTCGTCGGCGATGGCGTCGCTGACCCGGCCACGGACGTCCTCGATGGCGTCGCGCAGCCCGTCACCGCCCCGGGCCACCTCGAAGAGACCGTCGATGGCGAAGCCGCTGAAGCCCGGGGTCCGGCCGTCCTCGTTGACGTAGAGGAGCTTGGCCAGATCGTCGTTGTCGATGACCGGCCACGGCAGCACGATCTGCCGGCACGACTCGGCCGTCGGGTCGAGCAGGTTCGACTCGGGCCCCACGGTGGAGGCGAGCGAGGTGACCAGCTCCTCCCGGATGGCGTCCAGCGGCGGGTTGGTCACCTGGGCGAACAGCTGGGTGAAGTAGTCGTAGAGCATGCGCGGACGGTCGGAGAGCACGGCGATGGCGGTGTCCGACCCCATCGAGCCGATCGGCTCGGCCCCCGTCTTGGCCATCGGGCCGACGATCAGCCGCAGCTCCTCGTCGGTGTACCCGAACAGGCGCTGACGCCCGACCACCGAGGCGTGCTGGGGGGTGAGCATGGTCCGTGGCGGCAGGTCGTCGAGGTCGATCTGGCCCTGCTCCAGCCAGGCGGCGTAGGGCTGCTCGGCCGACAGGGCCGACTTGATCTCGTCGTCGTCGATGATGCGCCCGGCGGCGGTGTCCACCAGGAACATCCGCCCCGGCTGGAGCCGGCCCTTGCGGACCACCTTCTCCGGGCCCACCTCGAGGACCCCGACCTCGCTGGCCAGCACCACCAGGTCGTCGTCGGTGACCCAGTACCGGGCCGGCCGGAGGCCGTTCCGGTCGAGGACCGCCCCGATGACGGTGCCGTCGGTGAAGGCCACCGCCGCCGGCCCGTCCCACGGCTCCATCATCGAGGCGTGGTACCGGTAGAAGGCCCGGCGGGCCGGGTCCATGGTCCGGTGGTTCTCCCACGCCTCGGGGATCATCATCAGGACGGCGTGGTGGAGGGGGCGGCCCCCGAGGTGGAGCAGCTCGAGCACCTCGTCGAACGAGGCCGAGTCGCTGGCCCCGGCGGTGACGATGGGGAACGCCCGTTCGAGGCCGGGGATGAGGTCGGTGGCGCACAGCGCCTCACGGGCCCGCATCCAGTTCCGGTTGCCGGCCAGCGTGTTGATCTCCCCGTTGTGGGCCATGTACCGGTACGGATGGGCCAGGGGCCACGACGGGAAGGTGTTGGTGGAGAAGCGCGAGTGGACCAGGGCCAGCCCGCTGGCCACCCGCGGGTCGGAGAGGTCGGGGTAGAACTCGGCCAGCTGGTGGGAGGTGAGCATCCCCTTGTAGGTGATGGTCCGGGACGACAGCGACGCCAGGTAGCACCCGGCCACCTGGTGCTCGGCCCGCTTGCGGAGCACGAAGGCCAGCCGGTCGAGGGCGAGCTCCGGACGGTCGACCGGCAGGCTGCCCGGGCCGGCGGCCGTCACGAAGAGCTGGTGGAGCGACGGCATGTCGCCGCGGGCCACCGAACCGAGGGTCCCGTCGTCGAAGGGCACGTCCCGCCAGCCGAGCACCGCCAGCCCCTCCTCGCCGGCCATCTGCTCGATGGCCGTACGGGCCTTGGCCGCCTCGGACGGGTCACGGGACAGGAAGGAGATACCGGTGGCGTACCGGCCCCGATCGGGCAGGTCGAAATCGACCACCGCGGCGTAGAAGTCGTGGGGGATCTGGATCAGGATGCCGGCCCCGTCGCCACTGTCCTCCTCGCTGCCGGTGGCACCGCGGTGGGCCAGGTGCTCGAGCGCGGTGAGCGCCTGGCGGACCAGGGTCGAGGTGGCCCGCCCGTGCAGGTCCGCCACCAGGGCGATGCCGCAGGCGTCGTGCTCGAACCTCGGGTCGTAAAGGCCGCCGGCCAGGGAGGCAGGGGCCGAGCCCGACGGCCGCGTCAGCGCCACGGGCGTGGCCGTGGGTCCGGAATGGGAGCCGGCGAGGTCGCCGGGCGAGGTCGTCATCGGGTCGCTCCATCGGAATGGTGGATCTGCACGCTCGGGACGACGTTGGCCCATATGCGGTTGGAGAATCGTACACGGTGGGGGTGGCCCCGGCACCACCCCCGGCCACCGGGTCGGTCACCGCCCGACGGTCGGAGACGCCGACGGCCGTAGCATGGGGTGATGCGCCCGGGCGGCTCGTTCGACACGGTGATGATCGGCGGAGGGATCATCGGCCTGTCGGCGGCGTGGCGGGCGGCGGACGGCGGATCCTCGGTGGTGGTGGTGGATCCCAGCCCCGGACACGGGGCCACCTGGGCGGCCGCCGGCATGCTGGCGCCGGTCGGCGAGGCCCACTTCGGCGAGGAGCCGCTGGTGCGCCTCAACGTGGTGGCCGCCCGCAGCTGGCCCGGGTTCGCCCGGGAGCTCGAGGACGCCTCCGGGCTGGCGGTCGGCTACCGGGCCTCCGGAACGATCCTGGTCGCCATGGACGCCTCCGACCGCCGTACGGTCGACGACGTGCTCGGCTTCCAGCTCGAGCTCGGCCTCGACGCCCGGCGCCTCTCCTCCGCCGAGAGCCGTGCCCTCGAGCCGCTCCTGGCCCCGGGGGTGAGGGGGGGCGCCGAGTTCCGCCACGACCACCAGGTCGACAACCGCCGGGCAGTCGGTGCCCTGGTGGAGGCGTGCCGGCGCCGCGGCGTCCGGATGGTGGCCGACGAGGTGGCCGCCGTCACCACCTCCGGCCATCGGGTCTCCGGCGTCACCCTCCGGGACGGCGGGGACCTGGCGGCCGGCACCGTCGTCCTGGCCGCCGGCAGCCGATCCGGGCTGCTCGCCGGCGTTCCCGCCGACTGCCTCCCCCCCGTCCGGCCGGTCAAGGGGCTCACCCTCCGGCTGCAGGCCCCGGACCGCGGACCCGCCCTCACCCGCACGGTGCGGGGACTGGTCCACGGCCGCACCGCCTACCTGGTCCCCCGTCGGGACGGCAGCCTGGTGGTGGGGGCCACCGTCGAGGAGAAGGGGTTCGACGCCACCGTCCAGGCCGGACCGGTCCACGACCTCCTGGCCGACGCCCGGGCCCTGGTGCCGGCGCTGGACGAGTACGAGCTGGTCGAGATGACCACCGGGTGGCGCCCGGGGACCCCGGACAACGCCCCCATCGTGGGCCGGTCACCGCTCGACGGGCTGGTGGTGGCCACCGGCCACTACCGCAACGGCATCCTGCTGGCGCCGGTCACCGCCCAGGCGGTGGCGGCACTCCTCCGGGGGGAGGATGTCCCCGGGCCGATGGCCCCCTTCGGCCCCGGGCGCTTCCCGACCGCCGTGCCCGGGGCGCCGGTCCCGGCGTGAGCGGCATCACCGTCAACGGCTCGGCGTGGGGTGGCGCCCCCGACCCGACCATCGCCGACCTGGTGGCGGCGCAGTGCCCGTCCCCCAAGGGGGTGGCGGTGGCGCGCAACGGCGAGGTCGTGCCGAGGAGCGGCTGGGACGACACCCGGGCCCGGCCGGGCGACCGCATCGAGATCGTCTCGGCGGCGGCCGGAGGCTGACCGGTCCCGGTACCGTGGGTGTCCGATGACCATTCCCGATCACACCGCTTCCGACGGCGACCACTGGGTGGTGGCCGGTGAGGTGATCGGGTCGCGCCTCATCCTCGGCACCGGGGGGATGGCCAGCCCCGAGTCGCTGAGCGAGGCGCTGGTGGCCTCGGGAACGGCGCTGGCCACGGTGGCCGTGCGGCGGGTCGACCCGACCACCCGGCACTCCCTGGTGGACCTGCTGGGCGCCCACGGGGTCCGCGTGCTGCCCAACACCGCCGGCTGCTTCACCGCCTCCGACGCCGTGCTCACCGCCAAGCTGGCCCGCGAGGCGTTCGAGACCGACTGGGTCAAGCTGGAGGTCATCGGGGACGACCGGACCCTCCTCCCCGACACGGTGGAGCTGCTGGCGGCGGCGGCGGAGCTGGTCGACGAGGGGTTCGTGGTCCTCCCGTACACCAACGACGACCCCATCGTGGCCCGGCGGCTGGAGCAGGTCGGCTGCGCGGCGGTGATGCCGCTCGGCTCCCCCATCGGCACCGGTCTCGGGATCGGCAATCCCCACAACATCGCCCTCATCGTGGAGCAGGCCTCCGTTCCGGTGGTCCTCGACGCCGGTATCGGCACCGCCTCCGACGCCTGCCTGGCCATGGAGCTCGGCTGCGATGCGGTGATGATCGCCTCGGCGGTGACCCGCGCCCACCGGCCGGCCATCATGGCCGCCGCCATGCGCCAGGCGGTGGAGGCCGGGCGCGCCGCCCGGGCCGCCGGCCGGATCCCCCGCCGGTTCCACGCCGAGGCCTCCACCTCCTTCGACGGCATGATCGACCGGTGAGCGGCGAACCGCCGGTGGCCCTCACCATCGCCGGTTCCGACTCCGGGTCGGGCGCCGGGATCCAGGCCGACCTCAAGTCGATGGCCGCCCTCGGGGTGCTGGCCGCCACCGCCATCACCACCGTGACCGCCCAGAACACCGCGGCGGTGGCCGCCGTCCACCACCTGCCGGCCGCCTTCGTGGACCAGCAGATCACCGCCGTGCTCGACGACCTCCCGGTGGCGGCGGTCAAGACCGGCATGCTCGGAACCGCGGAGGTCGTCGAGCTGGTGGCCCGGCGGGCGGCGGCCGGCGACCTGCCGAACCTGGTGGTGGACCCGGTGATGGTGTCCTCCTCCGGGCACCGGCTGCTGGAGGACGGCGGCGTTGACGCCTACCGCCGCCACCTCCTCCCCCTGGCCATGGTGGCGACGCCCAACCTGTGGGAGGCCGCCCTTCTGAGCGGGCTCGACCGGGACCGTCTGGAGCGGGTCGACGGCATGGTCGCCGCCGCCGCCGCCATCCACCGGCTGGGGGCGCGCTGGGTGCTGGTCAAGGGCGGCCACCTCCGGGGTGTCGAGGGGTCCAACGGGACCCAACCTCCCTCGCAGGTCCCCGATGTCCTCTACGGGGTCGACGGTCCCACCCTGATCACCGGGGCGTGGGTGGACACCCCCAACACCCACGGCACCGGCTGCTCGCTGTCGGCGGCCATCGCCGCCCGGCTGGCCGGCGGGGCCAGCGTGCCCGAGGCGGTCGACGACGCCAAACGGTTCGTCCAGCGGGCGCTGGTGGGAAGTGCCGGCTGGCGCCTCGGCCGGGGGCACGGCCCGCTCGACCATCTCGGGTGGACGGCGGCGTCCGGGGACCGGCGGTCCGCCCCGGGAACGACAGCGGCCGGGTCGCAATGACCCGGCCGCTCCCCACCCTGTTACAGGAACCTGTACCGGCCGAGACCGAGTACCCCCTCCTGCCGGTGCCGCACTGGGCGGTCACCTTGCTCACGCCATTGTGAAGCAAAGTGAACGGAATGTAAACGCCCTGTGAGCAGGGATGATCACGCTGTGCATTGCCAGGATGGCACTCTATGTGGCAATTGTCCCCGTCTCCGGGAACCGGCCTCCCGGCAAGGGGTGGCGGTCCGGGCCTAACCTGCCGGCCATGGATCGCGAGCTCTCCTGCCGGTTGGCCCGCCTGGTGGCGTGGGGGCGGGTGGCCATCGGGGCCACCGCCATCGCCGCCCCGGCGGTGGTGGCCCGCCCGTGGATCGGCGACGCCGCCGGCTCGGTGACCGCCCGCCTCCTGGCCCGCACCATGGGCGGCCGTGACCTGGCCATCGGGGTCGGGACCCTCCGGGCGCTCGGGAGGTCGGACAGCGAGGCCCGCCCGTGGGTGGCCCTCGGTGGCACCGCCGACGCCGTCGACGCCCTGGCCACGGTGGTCGCCTTCGGCTCGTTGCCGTCCCGGACCCGGTGGTCGATCCTGGCCGTCACCGTCGGGGCGGCGGTGGTCTCCACCCGGGTGGCCATCTGGCTCGACGCCCCCGCGACGGGCGCCTGAGCCGACCCCGGGCTCACGCCCCGATGGGGGTGACCGCCGAAGCCGGCGGGATGACCCCGGGCCCGGAGGTCTGGCAGGCGGCGTCGATCGCCGGATTGGCCGGCGCCTGCAGGGTCGGCGGACGGAGGAAGGCCGGGGAGGCGCTGAAGTCGACCATGTCCAGCAGATCGTTGGCCGCCGCGTCCCGGCGGGTCATGGCCGGCAGGTTCCACTTGGTCTCCACCAGCTTCAGCACCGACGTGTGGTCGTAGACGGTATGGGAGACGTGGTCCTTCCGGGCGTACGGGCTGACCAGGCCGGCCGGCACCCGGAAGCCCAGCTGGTCGAAGGTGCCGGGCAGGTCCCCGGGCAGCAGGTCCGGGGGGACGTCGTCGGGCGTGACGGCGGCCGGGGGCGTGACGTGGTCGTAGTAGCCGCCGTGCTCGTCGTAGTTCCACACCAGCAGCGTCTTGCCCCACCCGGGGCCGGACATCACCGCGTTGACCACCTGGCCCAGGAACGCGTCCCCGTACTGGATGTCCTGGGGGTCCTCCTCGGACTGCCGATTGAAGTCGGGGTCGACGATGCTGAAGGACGGGAGGCTCCCCGAGGCGCAGTCGGTGAAGAAGGCGTCGATCTTCTGCAGGTTGGAGGTGATGCTCGGGCGGGCCATCAGCGATATGAAGATCCCGGCGGTGGGGAGGGTCGAGTAGTAGTTCTTCCACGAGATGTCGTGGGCGTTGAGCAGGTCGAAGACCGTCCCGTTGGGCGGCAGGGCGGTGGGGAGGGTGTCGTCGATCAGGCCCAGGGAGGTGGCGGCCATCAGGTAGCGGCGGTTCGGGTAGGTCTGGGCCAGCACCGAGCAGAAGTACCGGTCGGCCAGCGGAAAGGTCGAGGCCAGGCTGTTGGTGAAGGGCAGGTCGGACGCCGACCAGAACCCCATGGCCACCGGGCCCGAGTCGCTGATCACGAAGCCCTGGTTGCCGTGTTCCAGCTGGGTGTGCGAGGCGTTCCACGACTGCGACGGCTTGCCCTGCAGCTGGCACTCGGTGGGCATGTGGAAGGAGTGGACCAGGTCGCCGTGGCCGTCCGGGTTGGTGGCGGTGGGCAGCCCGTCGGCACCGAGCGTCAACCCGTCACCCCGGCCCAGGGTGCCGAGGAGGTTGTCGAACGAGTGGTTCTCCATCATCACCACCACGATGTGGTCCACCTGGGGGAGCTGGTCGCTCCCCACCGGCGCCTTGGGGTTGGGACGGCTCCCGGTCACCCCGGAGGGCCGGGTGGTGGTGGAGCCGGCGCCCGACGCCGACCCCCCGCCGCACGCCGCCAGGGCGGCTCCGGCGGCACCGGCCAGCGCGCCCCCGAGCAGCGTGCGCCTGGTCAGCCCTCCCCCGCCGCCCGGCGCCTGCCCCGCTGTCCGTACCCTCATGGCGCCTCCCGACTCGCTGTGCACGCGGATTGATACCACACCCCGCCCGGCGGTGCGGCACGAGCCGACCGGGGGTGGTCGACGGTCACCGGTACCATGGTTCCCGCCATGACCGCCACCCGCGCCGAGCCGTCCGAGTCGCCCGCCGAAGTCCCGGCGGCCGCCGGCCCGGGGACCCCGGGCGACGACACCGGGAACGGTGCCACCCGGTTCGATCCGGCCAACCGTACCTACCAACGCATGTCCGTCCGGGGGCCCGCCCTCGTCGTCCTGGGGATCGCCGTCTTCATCGCCGTCGGGGGGACGGTGGCCTCGGCCCTGGCCACCAGTGGCAGCCCGACCCTCGCCCTCGCCTCGGTGAGGATCCCCGACGGCACGGTGGTGCAGCTCACCCCGGCCACCACCGCCCTGAAGCCGATCATCGGCAGCGAGCCCCCCGCCGACATCCTGGCCGCCCTGGCCGTGCCGGCCGGCAGCACCGAGCGCAGCTTCGTCGACACCGACCAGAACCTGGCCCAGTACGACCGCAGCATCTCCTTCACCTCGGGTCTCTCCTCCGACCAGCTGGTCTCCTTCTACCAGACCCTGCTGCCGAAGCTCGGCTGGAAGGTGACCGCCACCGCCGCCGACACCGCCGAGGCCGCCGGCACCATCGAGGTCCTCGCCACCAAGGGCAGCGACGACGGCTTCTACTGGGAGGTCGGCGCGGTGGTCCAGCCGAGCAGCTCGGCTGGCGTCACCGGGTTCACTGTCAACCTGTTCGAGCAGCCGGACGAGGACTGAGCCGGCGGCCGGCCCACCGTCCGGGGCCGTGGTCGTCGGTCACCAGGGGCGGGTCGTCGGCCACCTTCAGCATCCACGCCCAGACGAAGAGGTTGACGGCGTAGAGCAGGTAGCCCACGCGGGTGGCCGGGGCCAGCAGGATGGCCACCAGCATGACCCAGCCGGTCAGGCGGGCGGCGGCGGCCGCATCCTCCGGTGGGTTGCGGACCAGGCGGGCGGCCAGCACGGCCAGGCCTCCCGCCGCCGCCGCCATCACGTAGATCCGGTGGGCCCCGGGGAAGGCGTCCACGAAGAGGTGTCCGGGGAGCGGGCTGGCGGCCGGGGAGGCCACGCCGGCCAGTCCCAGCGGGAACCGGATGACGTTGTCCACGAACGCCGACGGGTTGCTCAGCGCCACCGGCAGCACCACCGGCCCGACCACCGCCACCACGCCGAGCACGTACCAGCCGAGCGATCGGCGCTCCCGACGGTCGAAGGCGGCCCAGGCGGCCAGGAGCACCAGGGGCCAGGCGGTGAACTTCAGGGAGGAGGCGGCGCCGAGGGCCATCCCGGCCAGGAGGGGGCGTCGTCGCTGGAGCGCCACCATGCCCAGCAGCATCAGCGACACCACCGGCATGTCGTCGCCCCCGGTGGCCAGCGGCAGGGCGGCGGTGGGCAGCACGGTCAGCACCTGGAACGCCCGGAACCGGGCATCGGTGGGCGGGCGCAGCCGGCTGAGGGCGATCGCCGAGATGATCACGGTGAACAGCAGGAACTGGATGCGGGCGTCGGTGAGCCGGGCCTCTACCTTGCTCCCGCTGGAGAACCCGAACAGCACCATGCCCGGCAGGTAGGGGTAGTACAGCTCGTAGACCGGCTCGTCCTTGGTATGGATGAGGATGCGCCCGGCCTTGTCGATGACCTGGTAGGGGCTCTTTCCGGCGTCCACCCGGGCCCCGGCGCGCTCCACCACCAGCACCTCGGGCTGCACGTGGGCGGCGGCGTTCCCCTCCGATGCCCAGACCACCTCGAGACCCAACGGGACCAGCGTGGCACCGACCAGCGCCGCCGCACAGGCGGCGATGCGCGCCACTCGCCACCGCCGGGCGTGCCGGACCGGGGTCTCGCCCAGGATGTCGACATCGGCCGGCGGACCGTCGCCAGCCACCGGGAGCCGGCGGGCGAGCCCGGCCCGCCAGGCCACCACGGCCATGAAGAGCGCCACCGCCGCATAGGGACCCACCGCCAGCTCGCCCCACTGGCGGTAGAGCGGGATGCCGGCCGCCCCGATGGTCACGCCGGCGAAGACCGCCGAGGCGGCGTAGAGGAAGCAGTCCCTCCACTCGGGGGACCAGGACCGCATGGAGTCGAGGAGCCCACGGCCCCAGGCGGCGGACGTCGCCACCGGCTAGCGCGTCACCGTGCCGGCGTGGGACACGCGGCTGGGCTCTCTGGCGTCACGGTCGATGGTACCACCGGCCTCATCGGGCGACCGGTGACCCGGCCACCCCGTCCGGGCTCCCGACATCGTCCCGGCCGCCGAACAGCGACCGGTAGAACTCCAGCTCGGCGGTGAGGCTGGCCACGATGGTGTCGGCCCGTCGGAACCCGTGGGACTCCCCCTCGAACACCTGCAGCCGGCACCGCACCCCGTGGGCGGTGAGCGCCTCGGCAAACCGCCGGGCCTGATCGAGGGGGACCACCGGGTCGTCGGCCCCCTGCAGGAGCAGAACGGAACCGGTGATGCGGTCGGCATGGTGGAGCGGCGACCTCCGCCGGTACTCCGCCTCGGCCTCCGGCAACGGCCCGACCAGACCGTCCAGGTAACGGGACTCGAACCCGTGGGTGTCGGCGGCCAGCGACTCGAGGTCGGTGACGCCGTACCACGAGGCGGCGCCGGCGAAGCGGTCCGAGGCCACCAGCGCCCCGAGGGCGGTCAGCCCCCCGGCACTGGTGCCGCGGATGGCCATCCGGTCGCCGTCGACCCGCCCGGCGGCGGCCAGGGCGGCGGCATAGGCGGTGCAGTCCTCGACGTCCGCCACCCCCCAGGCGCCCCGGAGGCTCTCCCGGTACTGCCGCCCGTACCCGCTGCTCCCCCGGTAGTCGACGGCGGCCACCGCCAACCCCCGCCCGGTGAAGAACTGCACCAGCGGGTCGAACCCCGGATCGTTGGCGCCGGTGGGTCCCCCGTGGCAGAAGACCACCAGGGGCGGCCTCGACCCGACCGGGCCCACCGCCCAGGTGGGGGACGGCTCGTAGACCAGCCCGGGGACCGGGCCGGCCGGCGTCTCCGCCACGAACGGGCGGGCCGGACACACCTCGGACGCCGTCAGTGGCGGCGCCGGGGCGGCGGCGCTGAGCACCCGGGACGCCGCCGACCCGTCCAGGTCGACCTCGTAGACGGCCGGCCCCTCGGTGGGCGTCCTGCCCAGGACGGCCAGCCGGCCGGTCGTCGCCGCCACCGCCACGCCGGCGATGGCCACGCACGGCTGCTCCACGAGCTCCGATCGCCAGCCCGGCGAGGGCCGACCGTCGGCCGTCGGTGGCACCAGGCGGACCAGGTGGTCGAGGCCGTCCCGGTGCATGCGGCTCACCACCGAGCCGTCCGGCCACTCGGCCATGGTGGCCTGGCCCAGCACCCAGTCCGGGGCATGGAACTCCGCCTCCGCCGTCACCAGTGGCGACGCCGGCGGATCGGTGCGGTCGAGGTCGGCCTGGCCGATCCGGTACGGCAGCCACCACCCGGTCCGTTCGTCCACCAGGAGCAGACCGCCGTCCCGGCACCAGCGCGGCTGGCCCACCGAGCACTGCCCCCCACCGGCCACCCGGTGGGCATCGGTGACCGACAGCCCCGAGCCGGACTCGCCGAGGGTGGCCACCCACAGCTCCGAGACGTCCCACGGCATGTTCGGGTGCTCCCAGGTCATCCAGGCCAGCCGGGTGCCGTCCGGGGAGACGCGGGGGCCGGCCACGAACTCGCCCGCCTCCACCAGCGGCACCGTCCGTTGCGAGCCGTCGGTGGCCACCCCCACCAGCCGGTGCCCGGCGCCGTCGGCGCCTACACGCTCCTCGACGCAGACGAGCCAGGCGCCGGAAGCGGTGGGTCCGGGGTCCGCCCATCGGACCGAACCGACCGGGTCCGACGCCGGGGTCAGCGGCACCGGCCGGCCGGGACCGGCCAGCTCCATCCGGTAGAGGCGCTGGTCGGCCTGGTCCACGAAGACGTGGGCCCCGGACGCGGTGATGGCGGCGCCCCCGCCGTACTCGTGCACCCGGGTCCGGACGCTGGTGCCCGAAGGGGTGAGGTCGGCGGCGGGGGCGCCACCGCCGTCGGCGACCACCACCTGGCGACCACCCTCGTCGGGGCGGCTCTCCGTCCAGTAGAACGACGTGCCGTCGGTGTGCAGGCCGCTCCGGGACACCCGGGCGGCGGCCACCGCCGCCGCGGTGAGGGGGGACGGCCACCAGCCGTGGGGCACCACCGGCGGTTCCCCCCTGGGCGCTTCGGTACCACGCTCGGTCCCCATGGGGTCGGTACGGTAGCCCCATGGTCGGCGATACCGTGCACCCCGTCTCTCCTGAGCTTCCCGCCTCCTTCCCCGCCTTCGTGGTCGAGCGGGCCGGCGACCGCCTGGACCAGGGGGTGCGCTCCCTGACCGTGGGCGACCTGGGCGACGGGGACGTGGTCGTCCGGGTCGACTGGTCGGCCGTGAACTACAAGGACGGGATGGTGGCCCAGCCGGGCAACCGGGTGGCCCGGATCTCCCCCCTGGTGCCCGGGGTCGACCTGGTGGGGACGGTGGTCGAGTCGGAGCGGTTCGCCCCCGGCCAGCCGGTGATCGTCCACGGCTACGACCTCGGCGTCGCCCACCACGGCGGCTTCGCCGGCTACGCCCGGGTCCCCTCCGGCTGGGTGGTGCCCCTCCCGGACGGGCTCACCGCCAGGCAGGCGGCGACCATCGGCACCGCCGGGTTCACCGCCGCGCTCTCCCTGCGGCGGCTCGAGCACCACGGCCTCTCTCCCGGCGCCGGCCCGGTGCTGGTGACCGGGGCGTCCGGTGGGGTCGGGTCCATGGCCGTGGCCCTCCTCGGTGCCCGGGGGTACCGGGTGGTGGCCAGCACCGGCAAGGCGGCCGAGCACGCCTACCTCCTGGGCCTCGGAGCCAGCCAGGTGATCGGGCGGGACGACCTGGCGGTCGACCCCGGTCGTACGCTGGGGACGCCACGCTGGGCCGGGGCCGTCGACTGCGTGGGCGGCCCGACGCTGGCGGCGGTGCTCCGCACCCTCGACTACGGGGCGGCGGTGGCCGCCAGCGGGCTCACCGGTGGGAACACCCTCGAGACCTCCGTCTACCCGTTCATCGTCCGCAGTGTGGCGCTGCTCGGGATCGACTCCGTGCAGACACCGATCGACGAGCGCCGGTCGGTGTGGGAGGAGCTGGCCACCTCCTACCCGGCCGACCTGCTCGACGACATGGTCGACCGCCAGGTCGGCCTGGACGGGGTGTCGGCGGCGCTCGCCACCGTCGCCGCCGGCGGGGTCCGGGGTCGCATCCTGGTACGGCCCACCCTCTGACCGGTGAGCGGCCGGTCGGCGGTCGGTGGCGCGGCTCAGGCAGGGGCCCGGGTATTGGCGGCGGCCCCGGTGCCGGCGAACACCGGCGAGACGGTGATCGACCCGTTGTCGCACGGCGACAGCTGGGCGGACAGCGAGACGCTGGTGTACGAGTTCGGCGGGGTCACGTGGAGCGTGGCCGACGACGGGCACGAGGTCTGCGCACCGGACGGCACGTCCGAGTAGCCCATGTTGAAGTAGACCGCCTGGCCCGGAGCGACGGTGACGGAGGTAGGAGCCATGGTCGTGAATTGGTAGCTGCCCCCCCGGACCACGTTGGTGGGAAGGAGCGCCCCGGTGCTGCTCAGCATCTGCAGGCCCGGGTAGCCGGCCAACGTGCAGGCCGTGGCCGCCGAGCTGGTGAGCGCCACCGTGGTCTCGATGGTCCCGGCCGCCCCGCTGCTGCCGTAGACGGAGGCGGTGAGAGTGGCGGTGGCGCACTGGGTGGGCCCGCCGGACCCGGTGGTGGTGGTGGTGGCCGGCGCCGAGGTGGTGGAGGGGGCCGGCGAGCGGGTGGAGGTGGTGGCCGGGGCGGTGGTCGTCGTCGATGACGACGCGGAGCCCGACGAGCAGGCGGTGAGGAGCGAACCCCCCACGCACAGCAGACCTATCAGCATCCCGACGCGCCTGGTCATCTCCTCTACTCCTCTCCCCGGCGTGGCCGGCGCCGGCAGGACCGTCCAGCGGACCCGGGCGGTGATTGGCCGGTCGTCGCACGCAGCCGTCGCCCGACGACCGGTCGGAGGACCCATGCTGTCAGGACGAGAAGTCCTCGGGGCGGATGGTGTCGAGGAAGTGGCGGAACTCACCGACCAGCTCGTCGGGGTTGTCGTTCGTCTCCTCGCCCCCGTCGTCCTCCTCCTCGTCCTCGACGGCCAGCAGGATGCCCTCGGCGTCCATCAGCTCGTCAGCCACGAACAGCGGCGTGCCGGTGCGGACGGCCAGGGCCACCGCGTCGGATGGCCGCGAGGACACCGGGAGCTCGCGACCGCCGTGACCGAGGACGATCTCGGCGTAGTAGGTCGAGGAGCGCAGCTCGGTGATGACCACCCGGATCACATCCGACCCCAGGGCGTCGAGCAGGTCGCGGATCAGATCGTGGGTCATCGGCCGGGGCGTGTCCATGCCCTGCAGTGCGAAGGCGATGGCGGTGGCCTCGGGGGCACCGATGAAGATCGGCAGTGTGCGCCCCAGCCCCTCCGACTCCTGCAGGAGGAGCACGGGCGTGTTCGACTGCAGGTCCACTCGCACCGCCCGAAGCCGAACTTCGACCATGCCGTGCAACTTACTCGCCGTCGGCCTTCGGCGCGGCCGGAACCGGAACCGGAACCGACAACCCGACCGTGCAGACGGTCAGTTCCCGAACAGCTCGCGCATGGCGTTGCGAAGCAACGCGCTCCGCAGCCCCTGGCCCAGCCCGATGAGCTCCTCAGTGGTGGCAAGGGCGCGGGCGCGGGCCTCGGGATTCCGCTGGCGGACCAGCGGGAGCACGATCTGCTCCACGAACCCGGCCTCGCGGTCGGCGGCGTTCTTGTACAGCCGGAGGTGTCGCGGCTCGACCCCGAACCGGGCGAACCCGGCGGCAAGGGTGGCCACCGCCAGGGCCTCGTCGTCAAAGTACTCGGTGCCACCGACGGTGGTGGCGGCGAGTAGGCCGTACTCCCGCAGCTGCCCGAGGACCTCGATGTCCAGCCCGCTGGCGAGGGACAGCTCCTCCAGGGTGATGTGGGACTCCACCGGCGTTCCGGCACCGGCCGCCCGGGCTACCGGGAGGTCGGCCGGTACCCGGGGGGTGCCGGCCGCCGGAGCGGCCGCGGCCGGGGGCGTGGCCCTCGGCTTGGGCTCCGGAGCCGCCGGTGCAGGTGGCGCCGACTGCCGGGCAGTGGGCGCCGGGGCCGGCGTTGGCGGCGAGGGGAGGACGCCGCCCGCCGGGGTCGGGGCTGGGGTCGGCGGTGGCGCCGGGGGCGTCCGTGGCGCCGAGGCCCCCGGGGCCGGCGGTGGCGGTGGCAATGGCGCCGGTGCCACCGGTGCGGCCGGTGCGACCGGTGCGGCCGGACGCTCACCCCCGGGAGGCGCACCGCCCGACGCACCCACTGGGGGCACTGCGGGCGCTGCGGGCACTGCACGGACTGCGGGCACGGCGGGCGCACCCACGGTGGGCGCTGCCGGTGAGGGTGCTACCGGGCGGCTCGGCGGGGTCGACGGTGCGCCCACGGCCGGGATGGGCGGCCCGGACGGGCCGGGGGGCTCTCCCCCGCTCACATCGGGTCGGGCCGCGGGCCGGGGTGCCGGAGCGGGGGCGGCCGCCGCCGCGGGCCGCGTGGGGCCGCCGGCTCGCGACGGGGCTGTCTCGTCCGGGGTCGGGGCGTGGACGGCCGATACCCCGGCGGGACCGATGGCCGAGGCGGACCTCCCCACCAGCACCGGCTCGGCGAGCGGCGGTTGGGCGGTCCCGGGCGGGTCCTCCCCATCGGGGTGGGACCCGGAGCGGGTGGGTGGGGTGGCACCGGGCTGGGTCGCGGCCGGGAGGGGCGGGCGGGCGACGGCGGAGCCGTTGGTGTCGTCATCGAGCCGGTCCTTGATCACCTTCAAGGGGAGGAAGTGCTCACGCTGCTGGCGGAGCACCCATCGCAGCCGCTCCACGTCGTGCTCGTAGAACTTCCGGTAGCCGGAGGGGGTGCGCTCCGGGTTCACCAGCCCCTGGCTCTCCAGGAACCGGATCTTCGAGATGGTGACGTCGGGGAACTCCTGACGGAGCAGGCTGAGCACATCGCCGATCGACAGGTACGACCGCCCGCTCACCGTGCCCGCCCCCGCCGCCGAACGGGCTCCCCCGCAGCCCCGGTCATTCGCCCGCAGCCACCAGGAACAGCAGTTTGAACTTGCCGATCTGCACTTCGTCGCCGCTGGCCAGCCGTGCCTCCTCGATCCTCTCGCGGTTGACGTAGGTCCCGTTGAGCGAGCCGACATCCCGCACCTCGGTCACGTGGTCATGCGTGACGAACTCGGCGTGCCGCCTCGACACGGTGATGTCGTCGAGGAAGATGTCGCTCTCCGGATGCCGGCCGGCCCGGGTCACCTCCGACTCGAGCACGTACCGCACCCCGGTGTTCGGCCCGCGCCTGACAACCAGCATGCCCACCCCGCGCGGGAGCTCCAGCAACCCGACGGCAGTGGCGTCGTCGACAGCGTCGCTCACGTCCTCCACCGGCTGCACCGAGATCGTCGTGTCCGAGGAGGTGGCGATGAGAACCGCACCGCAGGCGGAGCAGAAGTTCACCCCCGTCGGATTGCGGTGGCCGCAGTTGTGGCAGAACACATCGACCACGGTAGTCGCTCCCGTTCCTTCGCTTCTCCCGGCCGCGTGCCGGTCCGTAGCCGTCAGTCGGCGATGAGCTGCCGGTACGCCCCGGCGTCCAGCAGACCGTCCACCGACGACGCGTCGGCAGGCACGATCTCACAGATCCACCCCTCCCCGTAGGGGTCCTCGTTCAGCCGTTCGGGAGCGTCGGCCAGCGCCCGGTTGACGGCCACCACCTGGCCGGCGACCGGGGCGTAGATCTCCGACACCGACTTGGTCGACTCCACCTCGCCCAGCACGCCGCCGGCCTCGACCGGCGACGACTCCTCGGGGAGGTCGACGAAGACCACGTCACCCAGGGCGTCCTGGGCGAAGTCGGTGATCCCCACCCGCACCCGGTCCCCGTTCGCTCTGATCCACTCGTGATCGGTCGAGTAACGGAGCTCCTCGGGCACGTTCATACGTGCGGACCATACCCGACCCGGGCCGGGGGCGTCTCGGCCGCCGGACGGGGTCTCGGTGGTCCGCCGGGCGGGCGTCGCCGGTGGTCGCCGGACTGCCTCACCGGAGGAGCTGGCGGAGGCGCACGGCGTACTCCTGGGCCCGGGCCCCGGCCTGGGCCTCGCTCGGGCCCTCGGCCCACACGTGGGTGACCGGCTCCTCTGGGTCGGGCAGCACCAGTGCCCAGCCGTCGTCCTCGAGGACCTTCACCCCGTCGACCAGCACCAGGTCGCGCCCCTCGGAGCGCTCCACCAGCGTCCGCATCACCATCCCCTTCTGCTCCCAGGGCGTATGCACCGCCTGGTGGGCGATGTGGACCCGGGGCAGGGAGGTGACCAGGCTCGACAGCCGGCGGCCGGTCTGCTTCAACAGCGCCAGCAGGTTCACCAGGGTGGCGGCGGCGTCGTAGGCGGGGAGAAAGGCCGGGAAGATGAAGCCGCCGGCCTGGCTGGCCGCCAGGATGACGTCCCCCGAGCTCGCCACCTCCATCAGGTGGGAGGTGGACAGCTTGGTCCAGACGATCTCGGTGTCGGCCCGCCGGCAGATCTCCTCGGCCGCCCGGCTGACCGCCACCGGCAGGGCCACCCTGGCTCCAGGGTGGGCCTCGGTCACCAGGGTGAGGAGGACCAGGAGCGCCTCGTCGTCGGAGAGCGTATGACCCTCGTCGTCCACGATGATCACATGCTCCCCACCGGGGTCGATGACCGCCCCCAGTTGGGCGCCGGAGGCCCGCACCAGGGTGGCCACCCGGGCGGCGCTGGCCTGGCGGTCGAAGGTGGTGGCCCCGGCGGTGTCGGCGTACGGGTTGACCACCAGCACCTCGGCCTCGATCTTCGCCAGGAGGTTGGGCATCACGAAGCTGGCCGTCCCGAACGAGTAGTCGAGGACCAGCTTCAACCCGTCGTCCCGACTGAAGACCAGCTCGACCGAGTCCATCAGGGCGGCGGTGTAGTACTCGAGCGCCCGGGGAGGGAAGCCGATGTCGCCGATCTCCCGGGCCAGCACCCGACGGAAGTCCTCGCGGTAGTAGAGCCGCTCGATCTTCCGCTGGACGGACTCGTCGACGTCGATGCCGTCCTTGTCGAAGAAGCGGAGGACCACCGACTCGGGATCGTCCGGTGCCAGGCGCACGGTGATGCCGGCCGAGCTGCCGGACGAGTGCACCTGAAACCTGGTGACCGGCACCGTGGCCGCTTCGAGGTCGTCGACGTTGACGCCGGCGGCGTTGCAGCCGACCATGACCGCCCGTTTGAGGACCCGGGCGGCCCGGCTGGTGTCGCGGGAGGTGGTGACGGTGGCACCCTTCTCGAGCGTCGACGCCCACGCCATCGACAGCTTCACGGCCAGCTCCGGGCTGATGTCGACATTGGCCAGCCCCTGCACGCCGTCCCGGCCGAACAGGGATCGGGCTCCCCTCGACTCCCAGACGATCGAGGAGTTGACGATGGCGCCGGCCTCCACCGTCTTGAAGGGGTACACCTTGACGCCGGCCTTCAGCTCGGAGCCGGCGCCCACGAAGCACTGCTCCCCGAGCACCACCCCCTCCTCGCAGCGGGCGCCGTGGCGCAGGTCCGACCCGCGGCCGAGCACGCTCCCGTCGACCCGAACCCCCGAGCCCAGGTAGGAGTTGTCGTGGACCACCGAGCGCTGGAGCACGACGTTGTCGCCGATGCGGACGTTGCGG
Organism: Acidimicrobiales bacterium; assembly: GCA_052143315.1. Classification (GTDB taxonomy): domain Bacteria; phylum Actinomycetota; class Acidimicrobiia; order Acidimicrobiales; family RAAP-2; genus DASZIT01. The sequence goes on from JBKQTE010000091.1 coordinate 63,525, forward strand.
CCGAGGGTGCAGTACTCGCCGAGCTCCGCTCCCGCCCCCACCACGCAGTTGTCGCCGATCACCGCCGGGCCGACGATGGTGACGCTCGGGTCGATCTGGGTCCCCTTGCCGAGCCACACCCGGGGCCGCAGCTCGAACCCGGCGATGTCGACGGTGACACGCTGGTCGAGGATGTCCTGGTGGGCCTTGAGATACGCCTCGAGGGTCCCCACGTCCTCCCAGTACCCGTCGGCCACGTATCCGTAGAGCGGCTTGCCGGCCTCCAGGACGGCGGGGAACGACTCGCCGGAGAAGTCCACCGGGCGACCCTCGGGGATGTACTCGAAGATCTCCGGTTCGAGCACGTAGATGCCGGTGTTGATGGTGTCGCTGAACACCTGGCCCCAGGTCGGCTTCTCGAGGAACCGCTCGACGGTGCCGTCCTCACCGGTGATGACGATCCCGAACTCGAGCGGGTTGTCGACCGCCTTCAGTGCCAGCGTGGCCAGCGCCCCGCGCTTCTCGTGGAACGAGACCACCTGGCTCAGGTCGATGTCGGTGAGCACGTCGCCGGAGATGACCAGGAACCGCTCGTCGAGCTCGTCCCTGGCGTTGCGAACCGAGCCGGCCGTCCCCAGCGGCGTGGCCTCGGTGGCGTACACCATCCGGACGCCGAACTCGGAGCCGTCACCGAAGTAGGTCCGGATGGCGTTGGCCATGAACGCCACCGTCACCACGATGTCCTCGAACCCGTGCTGGCGGAGCAGGTTGACCACGTGCTCCATCATCGGGATGTTGGCCATGGGGAGCATCGGCTTCGGCTGGTTGGAGGTCAACGGACGCAGGCGGGTCCCCTCGCCGCCGGCCATGATGACCGCCTTCACGGCGCTCCTTCGTGGGGACCGGCAGGCACCGCCCGCCGGTGCCGGCCGTCGACCAGGGCTTCACGTGCCACGGGGATGTAGGAGCCGGCGGCCACCCAGGCCAGGATCAGCCCGACGATCCCGGTGATCCAGGCGACCACGTGGACCGGCACCTGCCAGCCGGCGGTGCCGTGGCTCAGCAGGAAGGCCGGATACGAGAACATGAGAGCGAACGTACCCGCCTTTCCCACCCAGAGCACATCGATCCGCCGGGCCCCCAGGGAGGCGAGGACCAGCACCGCCACCGACACCACCACCTCACGCGCCAGGGTGGCCAGCCCGAACCACAGCGGCACCGCGCCGTCGACCATGATCACGATGACCGCCGTGGCCACCAGGATCCGGTCCGCCACCGGGTCGAGCACCTTCCCGACGGTGGAGACCTGGTGGTACCGGCGGGCCACGAACCCGTCGATCCAGTCCGTCGAGCCGAGCAGCGCCAGCAGCACGGCGCCGGCCACCTGGTGGTGGGCACCGAGGACCAGCCACACGAAGACGGGGATGCAGGCCAGCCGGACCAGGGTGATCAGGTTGGGGACGGTCAGGATCCGGTCCAGCCCGGGCTCGTCGCCCGCCGGACCTCCGGCGGACGCCCCGTCGGTCACGACCGGCACGCGCTCCATCCCTTCCACGTCCCGAAGTCTACGAGGCCCGTGGTGCCCCCGGGACCTGCTCGCTGCCCGCCGGGGATCGAGGGCCCGCCCGTACACTCGGAGCCTTGAGCCACCGCACCGACACGACCGGACGGATGACCACCGGCATGGTGGTGCTGTTCGCCGTCTCGTGCGGGATATCGGCGGCGAACCTCTACTACGCCCAACCGCTCCTCCCCTCCATCGCCAAGACCTTCCACGTCCCGTCGGGGACCGCCACCCTGGTGGTCACCGGAGCCCAGGTCGGCTACGGCATCGGGCTTGCCCTGCTGGTCCCGCTGGGCGACGTGCTGGTCCGGCGCCGCCTGGTCCCGGGAATCCTGCTCATCGCCGCCATCGCCCTGTTCGTGGCGGCGGCGGCCCCGGACGTGGTGGTGCTGATCGCGGCGGTGGCGGTGGCCGGCATCTGCTCGGTGGCGGCCCAGATCCTGGTGCCCTTCGCCGCCCACCTGGCCGACGACCGCACCCGTGGCCGGGTGGTGGGCACGGTGATGAGCGGGCTGCTCCTCGGCATCCTGCTGGCCCGGACCTTCTCGGGGCTGATCGCCCAGGTGGCCGGGTGGAGGGCCGTCTACGTGGCCGCCGGGGTGGTCGTCCTCGGCCTCGTGGCCCTGTTGGCCGGGACCCTTCCCGGTGAGGGTCCGCGGCCCCACCTGGTCTACCGGGAGCTGCTGGGCTCGGTGGTGGTCCTGCTGCGTACCGAGCCGCTGCTCCGGCTCCGATCGGCCCTGGGCGCCCTGGTCTTCGCCGCCTTCAACGTGCTCTGGACCAGCCTGGCCTTTCTGCTGGCCAAGCCCCCCTACGGGTACGGCGAGGCGGTCATCGGGCTGTTCGGTCTGTTGGGGGCGGGCGGCGCCCTGGCCGCCTCGTTCAGCGGCCGGCTGTCCGACCGCGGCCACGAGCGTGCGGTCACCGGCGGCTCGCTGGTGGTGATCGTGGCGTCGTTCGGGCTGCTCTTCCTCGGCTCCGACCACCTGTGGGCCCTGCTGGTGGGGATCCTCCTGGCCGACCTGGGCATCCAGGCCGTGCACATCCAGAACCAGCAGCTCATCTTCGGCATCGATCCGGCCGCCCGCTCGAGGCTGAACACCGGCTACATGGTCACGTACTTCATCGGCGGCGCCATCGGGTCGGCCACCACCGGCATGGCCTACAGCGCCGGCGGCTGGTCGGCGGTGGTCGAACTGGGCCTCGGCTACAGCGGGGCCGCCCTGGTGGTCTGGGTCCTGAGCCGGGTCCCCGGTGTCCGGCGGCCTCGTCCGGTGTCCACCGCCTGAGAGACTGGCCCGGTGCGGTCGCCCTCCCGGTTCGATCTGATCGTCGTGGCGGCCATGCTGGCCGTGCTCGGTGCCCTGGTCGGCCTGGGCGTGGCCAACCGGTCGCTCCCCGCCACCCGGGCGGCGGACACCCCCGGCACGGCGGCCGCCGCCGCCCGGTCGGCCCCGCCGCCGGTCACCGTGGTGGCCCCCACCCCTTCGATCGTGGCTCCCACCACCACCGTCCCGCCCACCACCACCAGCCCCAGCGCCACCGACGCCGGGACGGTCACCGCCGTCGGCGACTCCATCATGCTGGACATCCAGCCCTACCTGGAGGCCGACCTCCCCGGCGTGCAGGTGGACGGGGTGGTCAGCCGGCAGTTCGAGACGGGGATAGGCGTGGTCCAGGCCGACCGGGCGGCCGGGACGCTGGGGAGCATCCTGGTGGTGGAGCTGGGGACCAACGGCTCGGTGACCTCGGCCGACATGGACGCCATGATGCAGGCGGCCGCCGGGGTGAAGCGGGTGGTCTTCGTGAACGTGGACGTCCCCCGCCCGTGGGAGGCCACCGACAACGCGGTGTTGGCCGCCGGGGTGGCCCGCTACCCGGGAGTGGCGGTCCTGGCCGACTGGTACACACTGTCGTCCCCCCACCCCGAGTGGTTCACCACCGACCAGGTGCACCTCAACCCGGACGGGGCCCAGGCGCTGGCCGCCCTGATCACCCAGTACGCCTGATCCGGCCCGGCGGCTCTGGTGTCGCCGGCCACAGATCCTCGGGCTCCCGGCCCTTCGTCTCGGGGAGCAGCCAGAACAGCCCGGCCATCAGCGCCGCCGGCAGGAAGGTGACCGCGGCGGCCAGGCCGAAGCGGTTGTCGATGTCGGCCACGGCGCCGAAGGCGACCAGGCCGGCGGCCGCCCCCACCACCCCGGCCACCAGCCACCAGCCGGCCACCGAGGCCCGGATCGGGGTCGGGAACAGCTCGCTCACCATGGCCCCGAGGGCGGGGGCGAACACCGAGCCGGACAGGACGCCGAGCACGTACCCGATCACCAGCGCCGGCCCCGGACCGCTGTAGGCGAACGCCCCGGACAGCGCCACCCCCACCATCCCGATGGCCCCGGTCGGGCGCCGGCCGACCCGGTCGGCCAGCCACCGCCCGATGAGCAGCCCCACCAGGCCCGCCACCCCGGCCGCCAGCACCATGCCGGCGGTGACCGCCCCGGACAGGTGGAGCACGTTCTGGGCGTAGAGGAAGATGAAGCTGTTGGCCGGCCCGGTGATCACCGAGATGGCGAAGGCCAGTAGGGCGACGACGGCCAGCCGCCGCCGGTACGGCCGGGCGATGGCCCCGAGCACCGGCATCGGGTGGTCGGCGGCGGCGGCGGCCACCGCGAACCGGTCGGGCTCGGTGACCCACCGCCCGATGAGCGGGACGGCGAGCAGCGGCACCACCGCCAGGGCGAAGATCCCCCGGAAGCCCAGGGTGGACGAGGCCAGGCTGTGGATGACGGCGGTCAGCCCGGCGCCGACGCCGTAGCCGGCGGCCACGAAGGCGACCGCCTTGGCCCGGTCGCTCGACGCCGTATGCTCGGCCGCCACCACCTGGGTCAGGGCGTTGACGGCGCTCAGGAACGGCCGGCCCAGGGCGAAGATGGCCACGAACCACCAGTACCCGGGGCTGGCCGCCGCCAGCACCGTCATGGCCAGCCCGACCCCCAGGGTGACCAGCAGCATGCGACGCCGACCGAAGCGATCGGCCAGCCCGGCCAGTGGGAGGCTCCCCAGCGAGGCCAGGCGGATGACGGCCAGCCCGAGGCCGAGCTCGGTGCCCGACAGGCCGGCCTGGTCGGTGATGGTGGCCCCGTGGGCCACCTGACCGAACCCCTTGGCCACGTCGCCCAGGGCGGCCACCACCCCGAACTGGCCGAAGCCCGAGGCCAGGGCGGCCAGCACCACCCCCACCACCACGGTGTCGTGCCAACCATGGAGGCGGAGGGAACGGCCGACCCCCGGGGACCGGTCAGGCACGGGCCCCGCCGCCCGGGCGGGCCACGATGGCCCGGTCGCCACCGGGCGGCACCAGCCGCCGGCGTCGAGCCCACCAGAAGGGGGCGTACAACGCCCCGAACAGCGCCAGCGCCACCCCGGCGGCGCTCAGCAGGTACCACGGCCACGGCCCCAGCAGGCGGAGCAGCGTCCACTCCCCCGGCGGTCGGCGCAGGAACATGTAGTTGGCACCGGTCACGGCGTCGACCAGGCCGACCACGCCGCTGTAGGCGACCGTGATCGTCCACACCCGCAGGACCGAGCCGCGCCTCGGCTCGATCCCCATGCCGACCACCAGGAAGAGGGCGGCCAGCACGATCCCGGTGTGCCCCACCACGTACTGGAAGAAGACGAGGTGCGGGAAGCCGACGTCGAGGTCGGGGGTGAGCACCCCCTGCAGGGTGCCGGCCAGCCCCCAGAAGTAGGTCACCTCCACCAGCAGCGGGGCCCGCCACCAGCAGGCCACCGCCGCCACCACCACCCCCATGTCGCAGAGGGCGAGCGGGAGGTCGGTGGTCGCCGACCACGTCCCCTGGACGACCAGGCCGACGGTGTAGCTGATGGCGTCCGCCGCCAGCAGCAGGCCGATCACCCTGGCCACCCGTACGGTCCACCGTCCCGGATGGTGCCTGGCCGCCACGCACAGGGCGACGCAGGCCACGGCGGCGGCGGCGGCCGACGTCCAGTAGGCCAAAGGGGAGACCGTCGCCACCATGGGCACAGTCTTAACCGGGATCGGCGGCCGGCTCCTCCATCTCCTCCAGCAGCTCGGTATACCGGGCCGACTTCTCGAGGAGCTCGCCCATCATGCCGGCCAGGCGCTCCTGCTTGCCGGCCACCACGCTGCGCAGCTTGTGGTTGATGGCCGACGACTCGAGGAGGATCTCACGCCGTCGGCCCCGGTCGGTCCCCGCCCGGTACTCGTCCCGCAGCCCGGCCAGGTCGTCCTCCCCCCGCAGGATGTCGCGGATCTCCCCCAGGTCGAAACCGAGCAGCGACTGGAGCTCGCGGATGTGGACGATGCGGGCCAGGTCGTCCTGGCTGTAGCGGCGTGCCCCTCCGGCCGAGTGACCGGCGGGGGCCAGGAGCTCCAGCTCCTCGTACCAGCGCAGCGTCCGTGGCGACACCCCGGCCTGCTCGGCCGCCGCCCCGATGGCCAGGAGGGCCGGGACCTCCGGGCTCGTCCCCGTCACGGCGGTCACACCTCCACCACGTCGGGCAGGGCGGCGTCGATCCCGTCGATGGGGACGGTGGAGTGCCCGTCGACGAACTCCTCGTGGGCCCGTGCCTCCTCGATGTCGGCGGCGCTCTCGCGGCAGTCCCCGGCCCGCCAGCTGAAGATCGCCGCGGTGGCGCACAGTACCGCCGAGGCGGTGAAGGCGATCTCGAGCCCGTGGTGGAACGGGCCCGAGACGATGGTCGGGAAGAACGACTTGCCGGTCAGCACGGCGGCGTGGGCGGCCCCGATGTGGTTGAGGACGTGGGAGCCGAGGAGCTCCCTGATCGGGTTGAAGCCGAGGAAGGCGGCGAACAGGGTGGCCACCGCCGGCAAGGCGGCCACCTTCCCGGCGGTGGCCGCCGGCACGCCCTGGGACACCAGACCGTGGGCCATGGACGCCGGGAGGCCCGACGACAGGCCGACGATCATCAACGAGAAGAACAGGCCGATCGACAGCACGAACCCGGAGTTCATGAACGTGGCCCGCATCCCCGAGGCGGCGCCACGGTCGCCGGGGGGCACGCTGTTCATCATGGTGGTGGCGTTGGGGGCGGAGAACATCCCGACACCCAGGCCGTTGACGAAGACGAGGACGGCGAAGGCCGGGTACGGGAAGTCGACCGGCAGGGTCAGGAGCAGCAGGAAGGTGACGGCGGCGGCGGTCATGCCGGCGGTGGTGAACCACCGCTGGCCGAACCGGTCGGACAGCCTGCCCGCCAGTGGGCCGGTGGCCAGGAAGCCGACCGACATCGGGATGAGGTAGATGCCCGACCACAGCGGGGTCGACTGGTACGAGAAGCCGTGGAGGGGCAGCCAGATCCCCTGGAGCCACAGGATCAGCATGAACTGGAGGCCACCCCGGCCCATGTTGGCCAGCAGCACGGCGAGCCCGGCACTGCCGAAGGCCCGGATCCGGAAGAGCCGGATGTGGAACATGGGGTCCTCCACCCGGGTCTCGATGTAGGCGAACAGCACCAGCAGGACCACCCCGGTGACCAGCTCGAGCTCCACCCAGGGGCTGGTCCAGCCCATGGCGTGCCTCCCGTAGGGCTGGAGGGCGTAGGTGAGGCCGACCATCACCAGCACCAGTCCGGCGGCGAAGGTGGCGTTGCCCAGGTAGTCGATCCTCGCCTGCTTCCGGACCCCGGTGTCGTGCAGCTTCAGATAGGCCCACACGGTGCCGAAGGCGCCGAAGGGGACGCTCACCAGGAACACCAGACGCCAGTCGATGTCGGCCAGCAGCCCTCCCACGATGAGCCCGATGAACGAGGCGGCGATGCCGGCCATCACATTGAACCCCATGGCCATGCCCCGCTGCTCGGCCGGGAAGGCGTCGGTCAGGATGGCCGTCGAGTTGGCCATCAGCAGGGCGCCGCCGATCCCCTGGACCACACGCAGGGCGATCAGGGCGGTGGCGCCGTTGGAGCCGGACCACGGCATGGCCGCCAGGGCCAGGGAGGCGGTGGTGAAGATGGCGAACCCGGCGTTGTACATCCGGACCCGGCCGAAGATGTCCCCGATCCGGCCGAAGGTCACCACCAGCACGGCGGTGACCACCATGTAGCCCTGCAGCAGCCAGAGGAGGTAGCCGATGTTGGACGGCTGCAGCGGGTCGAGGTGGATGCCCCGGAAGATGGCGGGGAGCGAGATGATCAGGATCGACTGGTTGAGCATCGCCATGAAGATGCCCAACGTGGTGTTGGAGAGGACGATCCACCGGTAGCCGGGGGAGGAGGCCCCGTGGCCCGAAGCGGCGGGGACCGGGGGAGGGGCGGCGCCGGTCATGATCGTGAAGTTTACGTCAACGTGAGTTTTGCCTGCCACTCCTCCCGTCGGCCCGTGCCCCGGTGGGCGTCCGGTGCCGGGTGAGAGTGGCCCTCCGTGCCTGTGCTACGCAAGGACCATGCCCAGATTCGAACCGTTCGCCGGCCTGCGGTACGACGCGGCGCGTGTCGACATGACCAGGGTCATCGCCCCGCCCTACGACGTGATCGGCCCGCCGGAGCGGGACCGCCTGGCCGGCCGGCACAGTGCCAACGCCGTCCGGATCGAGCTCCCCGAGCCCGACCACCGGGCCGGGCTCGACCGGTACGAGCACGCCGCGGCCATGCTCCGGGCGTGGCAGGAGGCGCGGACCCTGCTGGCCGACCCGGGCCCGCGCCTCTACGCCTACCGGATGACCACGCCGTCCGGCCGGACCACCAACGGGGTCGTCGGGGCCCTGGGCATCGACCCGGCGAGCGCCGCCTCCATCCTGCCCCACGAGCACACGCTGCCCAAGCCGAAGAGCGACCGACTCGAGCTGATGCGGGCCACCCGGGCCAACCTCTCCCCCATCTGGGGCCTGTCGCTCACCCCCGGGCTCACCGCCACCTTCCTGCCCGCCGGGCCGCCGACGGTCGCCGCCACCGACGACGACGACGTCGTCCACCAGCTGTGGGTGATCGACGACGGGGAGGCCATCAAGGCCGTGGGGCGGGCCGTCGAGGCCAGCCCGTTGGTACTGGCCGACGGCCACCACCGCTTCGAGACCGCCCTCGCCTACCGGTCGGAGGCGGCCGCCGCCGGCCGGGACGAACCAGGGGCCGACCTGGTGATGGCCCTGGTGGTCGAGCTGTCCGAGGAGCAGCTGCAGGTCGGCCCGGTGCACCGGGCTCTGTCGGAGCTGCCCGACGGGCTCGATCTGGTCGACGCCTTCTCGTCGTGGTTCGACGTGACCAGGGTGGGCGAGCCCACCGAGCGGACCGTGACCGCCCTGGGCGAGTCGGAGGCACTGGCCCTGGTGATGCCGTCCGGGGCGTGGCTCCTCTCCCCCAAGGACGGCACTCCCGAGGCGGCCGGCGCCCCGCTCGACGCCTCGATGGTGGCGCTGGTGATCGCCGAGCTCCCCGATCACGACCTGTCGTTCTTCCACTCGTGGCAGGAGGCGGCCGAGGCGGTCGCCTCCGAACAGGTCCAGGCCGTGGTGCTGCTCCGGCCGGTCGGGGTCGACCAGATCGCCGAGTCGGCACGTACCGGCCGACGCATGCCGGCCAAGACGACCTACTTCCACCCCAAGCCCCGCACCGGCATGGTCTACCGCTCACTGGACGTCTGACCGCCGGCCGGGGCGGGCCCCGCAGCGGGCCCGGCCATTTGGATTGCCGGCACAGTGTCGCTAGCCTGGTCGGCCTGGTGGTGCGGCAGTGATGCCGGCCACCGACGATGTCGCGAGGGCATGCGCGGGAACGGGGGGCAGGTGAGCCGGAGCCGGATGGTCGCATGGGGCGCGTGCGCCCTCGTCGCCGCCTCCCTGGCCGCCTGCGGCTCCACGGCGGCCGTCCGCCAGACGTTCGCCGCGCGGCAGCCGGTCGTCCAAGCCACCACGCCTGCCCCCCCGGCGACCACCCCCACCACCATGCCACCGACCCCGGTGCCACCGACCCCGGTGCCGACCACCACGCCGCCGACCCCGGTCACAGCGGTGCCCGGTTGGTCGCCCCCGCTCACCGCCCTCCCCCCAGGGGGAGGCTTCACCTCGGTCTCGTGCATCTCGGACACGTTCTGCATCGCGGCGGGCGGCGGCGCCAACCAGGCCGACGTGAACCAGACCACGGGAGCGGGGGTCACCGAGTCGTGGGACGGCGAGACCTGGTCGGAGCCGAGCACCTACTACCCGGCGCCGACTTCGGCCTCGGCGGCGTGGCCGGTCGTGCCGTCGATCGCCTGCACGTCGGGCCCGTTCTGCGTGATCGTCGACGGGTCGGGATTCATCAGCAACGGCGACGGGACGAACTGGATCACCCCGGTGGCGCTCCAGCCGGCCAGCCCCCTGCCGGCCAACCCGGCCGACCCCGGCGCCGGCCATCCCGGGTCGCGCCAGGCGGCGGTGGCCTGCCCGTCGCCCACCTTCTGCGCCATCGTGAGCAACACCGGCGACGTCTACACCTGGAGGCACGGCTCGTGGCTGGCCCCGCAGGCGTTCGGCGCCGCCGGCTCCACGGTGGCCCTCTACGGCCTGGGTCGGGTGGGCGTGTCGTGCCCCACCACCTCCTCGTGCACGGCGGTGGTGGGCACCGCCGTCCTCGACTGGGACGGCTCCACCTGGTCCGAGGAGCCGGTCCCCTGGACCCCGGTGGCCGATCCCCACGGGGCGGCCGTGGCCTGCCCGACGACCACCCTGTGCGCCATCGTGGGCGGCTCGGGCATGTCGTACCGGAACGGCACCACCAGCTGGTCGGCGGCCCGGGCCATCGACCCCGGAGGGGTGCTCGACGGGGTCTCGTGCCCGTCCTTGTCGTTCTGCGTGGCGGTCGACACCGGCGGCTCGGTGGTCACCTGGGACGGGACCAGCTGGTCGGCGCCGGTGCGGGTGCTCCCCACCGCCACCGTGTACACCGGGCTGGGCACGTCGGTGTCGTGCTCCTCCGACGAGTTCTGCATGGTGATGGACGGGGACGGCGACTACTCCACGTACTCCCCCCCGGCCGCCACCGGCTCCACCTCCGCCTCTGCCGGGACGGCGCCCGGGTAGGTAACGTGGCGGGCGGACGGCGCCGCCGGCCGGGACCAGAGGGGCACCGATGAAGATCTCCACCATGCTCAGCTACGCCGGCGGGTTCCGCCAGTCCGCCGCCCAGGTGGCCGAGCTCGAGCATGCCGGGCTCGACCTGGTGTGGGTGGCCGAGGCCTACGGCCTCGACAGCCCCAGCCTGATGGGCTACCTGGCCGCCCTGACCGAGCGGGTGGAGATCGGCTCGGCCATCCTCCCCATCTACACCCGGACCCCGACCCTGATCGCCATGACCGCCGCCGGCGTCGACGCCCTGTCCGACGGCCGCTTCCACCTGGGGCTCGGGGCGTCGGGGCCCCAGGTCATCGAAGGGTGGCACGGTGTCCCCTACTCCGCCCCGCTGGGACGGACCCGCGAGATCATCGAGATCTGCCGCCAGGTCTGGGCCCGGGACGGCCCACTGACCCACACGGGAAAGGCCTACACCATCCCGCTCCCGGCCGACCAGGGCACCGGGCTGGGCAAGGCCCTCAAGATCATCGGCCGCCCCGTCCGGTCGGAGATCCCCGTCTGGGTGGCCTCGCTCGGCGAGAAGAACGTCGAGCTCACCGCCGAGGTGGCCAACGGTTGGATCCCCATGCTGTTCATCCCCGAGAAGGTCAAGGACGTGTGGGGTTCGGCCCTGGCTGCCGGTCTGGACCGGCGCGACCCGTCCCTCGGGCCCCTGCAGATCACCGCTGGCGGCGTCCTGGCCATCGGCGAGGGTGAGGACGTCACCGCCGTCCGGGAGCTGTCGCGGGGCTACCTGGCCCTCTACATCGGCGGCATGGGTGCCAGGGGGAGGAACTTCTACAACGACGTCGCCCGGCGGTGCGGCTACGAGGAGGCCGCCGAGACCATCCAGGACCTGTACCTCGACGGCAAGCGGGCCGAGGCGGAGGCAGCCGTCCCCGACGAGCTCCTGGAGCTGCTCTCCCTGTGCGGGCCGGAGTCCTACGTGGCCGACCGCATCGCCGCCTTCGCCGAGGCCGGGGTGACCCACCTGCAGGTGGCCCCGGTCCCGGTCGGTGACCAGCGGGCCGTCGACCTCATCGAGACGGTGAAGCGCCTGGCCGGTTGAGGTCGCTCAGGCGGCCGCCATGGCCGCCAGGGTGGACACCGTCTTCCAGTTCCGGGTGGTGGCGCCCACGCCCAACCTCGTTTCGAAGAGGGCGTTGGTGAGCTTGGTCTCGCCGTAGCCGCCGGGGATGTGGAGGTAGAGGTCGCTCCCCACCGCCCGGAAGGTGTCGGGCCGGAACCGCGCGGTGGCCTGCTCCAGCGCCTCCAGGTCGGCCGGGTCGGGGGCTTCGGCCAGGAAGGTCACGTGGTAGAGCCTCGGCTCGTCCGACGGCACGTGCCCATCGGCCTCGAAGGGATTGGAGGCGACCACCCGGGCCAGCTCCGGGCCGGTCCGGACGATCACCGGCACCGCCAGGCCGAAGGTCCGCTCGATCCCGTCGGCCAGGGCCGACGACACCGCCCCGGGCGCTCCGGCGCCGTCGCAGACGACGTTGCCGCTCTGCACGTAGGTCCGGACGTTGTCGAACCCGAGCGACGAGACCATCTGCTTCAGGTCGGCCATGGCCACCTTGTTGCGCCCGCTGACGTTGATGCCGCGCAGCATGGCCACGAACGTGGTCACCGGGGGGCGCTACCCCACCGTCCACGACGAGCCGGAGCGCAGGAGGGCGCCGAGCTCGCCCTTGCCCTTCCGCTCGATCACCTGGTCGACCTGGCGGTTCATCTCGGACCCGTACTCGGGCCGTTCGACGTCACGGAAGACGCCGATCGGGGTCGGCTGGGTGGGGCCGCTGGCCAGGTGGCTCAGCTGGAAGGCCAGGCCCGGACTGTCGCGGTGCTCGTCGTGCACCAGCAGGTCCGACTCGTCCACCTTGGTGGCGTCCACGATCTCGACCGTCCCGTCGGTGCGGAGCACCACGCCGTGCTGGCCCTCGGCCCCGAACCGGACCGGCTCGCCGTGGACGAGGGGGATCACCATGTCGGAGCGGTGCTCCTTGCCGGTGATGGCCTCGAACGCCCCGTCGTTGAAGACGTTGCAGTTCTGGTAGATCTCCACGAACGACGCCCCCTGGTGGGCGTGGGCCCGGCGGAAGGTCTCCATCATGTGCTTACGGTCCATGTCGTGGGTGCGCGCCACGAAGGTCGCCTCGGCGCCCAGGGCCAGGCTGAGCGGGTTGAATGGCTGCTCGAGCGAGCCGAACGGCGTGGACTTGGTGACCTTGTGCACCTCGGACGTCGGCGAGTACTGCCCCTTGGTCAGTCCGTAGATCTGGTTGTTGAACAGCAGGATGGTGATGTTGATGTTGCGGCGGAGGGCGTGGATCAGGTGGTTGCCGCCGATGGACAGCGCGTCCCCGTCCCCGGTGACCACCCAGACGTCGAGGTCGGGCCGGGTGGCGGCCAGGCCGGTGGCGATGGCCGGGGCCCGACCGTGGATGGAGTGCAGCCCGTAGGTGTTCATGTAGTACGGGAGCCGGGCGGCGCACCCGATGCCGGACAGGAAGACGGTGCTCTCCCGCCGCACCCCCAGCTCGGGCATCAGCATCTGCACGGCGGCCAGTACCGAGTAGTCGCCGCAGCCGGGGCACCACCGGACCTCCTGGTCCGACGACCAGTCCTTGCGGGTGGTGAGGGGCACCGGCACGGCGGTGCCGTCGGTGCCTTCGATGGGGGCGGGCGCCAGGTCGGTCATCAGCGGGACACCTTTCCGTTGGCCGGGAGCTCGCCGTCCGGGACCTCCGTGGGGGGCGCCCCTTCGGAGGGATCGCCGGGGACCGAGCCCACCCCATGGGCGTTGAGCAGCTCGAGAATGGCGGACTCCATGGAGGCGGCGCGGAACGGCACCCCCTTGACCTGGGTGAAGGAGATGGCGTCGACCAGGTACTCGGCCCGCAGCAGGCGGCTCAGCTGGCCCAGGTTGACCTCGGGAACCAGTACCTTCCGGTACCGGTGGAGGACATCGCCCAGGTCGGCGGGGAAGGGGTTGAGGTGGTCGAGGTGGGCGTGGGCCACCTTGTGCCCCCGGGCCCTGGTCCGCTGCACCCCGGCGGCGATGGCACCGTAGGTGGAGCCCCACCCCACCACCAGGATGTCGGCGTCACCGTCCTCGTCGTCCAGCTCGGTGGGCGGGATGTCATGGGCGATGCCGGCGATCTTGGCCGCCCGTCGGCGGGCCATGTGCTCGTGGTTGGCCCCGTCGTAGTTCACGTTGCCGGAGCCGTCCTGCTTCTCGAGGCCGCCGATCCGGTGCTCCAGGCCGGCCAGGCCGGGGGGTGCCCACGGCCGGGCCAGGGTGTCCTCGTCCCGGAGGTAGGGCCAGAACACCTGGTGGCCGTCCTCGTCGACGTGGTTGGTGCCTTTGGCGAAGTCGGGGTCGATCCGGGGCAGGTCGTCGAGGTCGGGTAGCCGCCACGGCTCGGTGCCGTTGGCCAGGTAGCCGTCCGACAGCAGGATCACCGGCGTGCGGTACTTCACCGCCAGGCGGACCGCCTCGATGGTGGCGGCGAAGCAGTGCGACGGGGTCTTGGCCGCCACGATGGGCAGCGGGGCCTCGCCGTGCCGCCCGTACATGGCGTGCAACAGGTCGGCCTGCTCCGTCTTGGTGGGCAGGCCGGTGGATGGGCCGCCCCGCTGGACGTCGATGATGAGCAGGGGAAGCTCGAGGTTGATGGCCAGCCCGATCATCTCCGACTTGAGGTCGAGCCCGGGACCGGAGGTGGTGGTGACGCCCAGGGCGCCACCGAACGATGCGCCCAGGGCGGCACCGATGCCGGCGATCTCGTCCTCGGCCTGGAAGGTCCGGACTCCGAACTCCTTGTGCTTGGAGAGCTCGTGGAGGATGTCGGAGGCCGGGGTGATCGGGTAGGTGCCGAGGAAGAGGGGCAGGCCGCTCAGGGTGGCGGCGGCGATCAGGCCCCAGGCGGTGGCGGTGTTGCCGGTGATGTTCACGTACTCCCCGGGCTCGAGCTCGGCCGGCCGCACCTCGTAGGCGGACTCGAACAGCTCGGCCGTCTCGCCGAAGTGGAAGCCGGCCTTCAGGGCCCGGAGGTTGGCCTCCTTCACCAGCGGCGTGCCGGCGTACCGCTCCTCGATCCAGGCGGCGGTGGCCTCCAGCGGGCGGGTGTAGAGCCAGCTGATCAGGCCCAGGGCGAAGAAGTTCTTGGAGCGCTCGGCGTCACGGGGCTTCACGCCGGCGTCCCGGGAGACCTCGGTGGTGATCGAGGTCATGGGCACCTCGTAGACGGTGTACGCCGACAGGCTGCCGTCGCTCAGGGGGCTGACCTCGTAGCCCGCCTTGTGCAGGTTGCGCTCCTCGAAGGCGTCCACGTTGACGATGATGGTGGCCCCGGCGGGCAGGAGGTCCAGGTTGGCCTTGAGGGCGGCCGGGTTCATGGCCACCAGCACGTTGGGGGCGTCGCCGGGCGTCGAGATGTCGTGGTCGGAGATGTGGACCTGAAAGGCGGACACCCCGGCCAGGGTGCCGGCCGGCGCCCGGATCTCCGCCGGGAAGTCCGGAAAGGTGGCCAGGTCGTTGCCCAGCAGCGCCGACGAGGTGGTGAACCGGTCCCCGACCAGCTGCATGCCGTCTCCCGAGTCCCCGGCGAACCGGATGACCACGCGGTCGAGTAGATGGGACGGGTGCTCGTTGCTCGAGGTGTCAGACACCGTGCTCCATTCTTCGTACTGCTTGCTGCGCCGTTCCGGGCGCCGGGTCGCCGGTCGGTCACTCGGCGCCACTGCCTGTCGAAAACCAGGTTCGACCCTACTCCAACCCCCCTGGTGGTCTCTTCACCCGGGAGTCTACCGCCGGGGTCGCCGGGGTCGCCGGGGTCGCCGGGGTCAGGCGATGGTGACGGCGTCGTCGAGGTAGACGTCCTGGATGGCGTGGATCAGGGCTGCCCCCTCGTCGGTGGGGCGCTGGAAGGCCTTCCGCCCCACGATCAGCCCGGCGCCACCGGCCCGCTTGTTGATGACGGCGGTACGCACCGCCTGGGCCAGGTCGCTGTCGCCCTTGGACTCGCCGCCCGAGTTGATCAGTCCGATCCGACCGGCGTAGCAGTTCGCCACCTGCCAACGGGTCAGGTCGATGGGGTGGTCGGTGGTCAGCCGGCTGTAGACGAGGGGGTCGGTCTTCCCGAAGGACAGGGCGTTGTAGCCGCCGTTGTTCTCGGGCTGCTTCTGCTTGATGAGGTCGGCCTCGATGGTGACACCGAGATGGTTGGCCTGGCCGGTGAGGTCGGCCGACAGGTGGTAGTCGGTGTCGCCCTGCTTGAAGGCGCTGTTGCGCAGGTAGCACCACAGCACGGTGAACAGGCCTTGGCGGTGGGCCTCGGCGAAGGCCCGGGACACCTCGACGATCTGCCGGTCGGCACCCTCGGAGCCGAAGTAGACGGTGGCGCCGACGCCGACGGCGCCCAGGTCGGCCGCCTGCTGCACCTGGCCGAACATGATCTGGTCGTAGGTGTGGGGGTAGTTGAGGAAGTCGTTGTGGTTCAGCTTCACGATGAGGGGGATCTTGTGCACGTACCGGCGGGACACGATGCCCAGGCCGCCCAAGGTGGTGGCGATGGCGTTGCAGTCGGCGGCGATGGCCAGGTCGCACAGCTTGGCCGGGTCGAAGTAGGCCGGGACCTTGGCGAAGCTGGCGCCGGCCGAGTGCTCGATGCCCTGGTCGACGGGGAGGATCGACAGGTAGCCGGTGCCACCCAGCCGGCCGGTGCCGTAGACGGTGCCGAGGTTCCTCAGCACGGTCGGGGACCGGTCGGAGTGGAGGAAGACCTCGTCGACGTGGCCGGGGCCGGGGAGCGTCAGCAGGTCGGACGGGAAGGCGGTGGCACGGTGGGTGAGCAGCGATTCGGCCTCGTCGCCGAGGAGTTGTTCGAGATCCATGGACCGAGCCTACCGGCCCCGATCCCCGCACCGGAAAGCCGGGACCACCTGGCGATCAGCCGGCCCGGCGGGGGCCCTTCGGGGCGCGGCGGGCCCGGGTGGGTGGTCCCAGCGACTCCAGCCGCTGGGCGACGTCGTACGCGTCGGGATCCACGGCCGCCACCCGCAGGAAGAGCTCCCGGGCCTTGGGCAGCTCGCCCGAGCGCTCCATCAGGTCGCCCAGGACGTACCACTGGCGGAGGTGGCGCTCGGCCGGGTTGCGGACCAGCCGGCCCGCCCCCGACTCGACCAGCAGGGCGATGGCCCCGGACAGGTCGCCGGCGTCGGCCCGGGTCCCCGCCAGCACCAGGCGGCCCTCGGAGAGCACCTCGGGGTCCGGCGAGCCCCGCCGCAGTTCGGTGTAGAGGGCCTCGACCCGCTTGGGCCGGCCGAGCGCCCGCTGGCAGTCCATCCGGACCGGATGCTGGTCGACCGAGCCGGTCAGGGTGGCGAAGACCTCCAGGTTGACCAGGGCCGCTTTCCAGAAGCCCTGCTGGTACTGGCTCAGGGCCAGGAGCTCCCGGGCCGAGGGGGAGCTGGGGACGGCATCGACCACCGTCTTCAGGATCCGGGAGGCGTCCCGGTAGCGCTCACGCTCGTAGGCCCCGATACCGGCGGCCATCCGCTCGGTCATCCGCTCCTGGAGGTGGTTCCAATCGGGGCCGGCGGCCGAGGCCAGCTCGTTGGCGATCTCGGGCGGCAGCTCGGGTGGCGCCTGCACCGCCCGGTGGGCCGGGGGCCGCGACGGCGTCCCCTTCGGGGTGCGGTCCTCCTGGATCCACTGCTCGGGGACGAACTCGTCGGTCCGCCGGCGCGACCGGCGGCGGCCCTCGGGGGTGTCCTGGTCGGGACCGTGGTCGACGCCGTCGCGCACGGTGGAGGCGCCGCGGCGGGCCACGCTCCCCCACCCCTTGCGCACCACCGGGGTGCGGGACCGATGCTCGTCCCCAGCGGCCGGGCGACTGGAGCGCGAGCCACCGGTCCGACCTGAGCCACCCGAGCGGGCGGCGGCGGCGCCGCCCGACTTCGGGCGGACTTCCGATGTGCCAGTCCGGTCCTTCCCCCGCTTTCCCTGGTACCCGCCACCTTCACGGCCTCCGGACTTCGAGCTACCGGTGCCGCCGGGTCGGCCACCCTCGCCGCCGGACCGGCCGCCCGAACCGGAGCGATCCGTCCCACGGGATGGGCTGCCGGATCGACCGGATCCGCTCGGACGATCCGACCGGCTGCCGCCGCCCTGCGGCTGGCCGGGACCGGCCGGCCGCGACCGACCCCCGCCACCCGGTGCGCGCGGGCGCGGCGAACCAGACGGCGCAGGCGGGGTCATGGAGAAAGTCTACTCGTCGGACGAAGCGCCCGAGGCCCTGTCGCGTCGGCACCCGGGGGGGGTCACGGGGTCACAGCGCCGGCAACGACCACCACGAGTGCACGCTCGCCCTGTGCCAGGCTGAGCCGGTGTCACCCCGGATCGAGCCTGCGGCGCAGGCGCCTGCCGACCAGGCCGGGGTCTCCCGGCCTCCTGGCGGACGCACGGCGCCGGCCCGAGCTCGCCTCTGGATGCCGGTGCTCGCCGTCACCTCCTACGGGCTGCTGGCACTGCTGGCGTACCTGCCGAGTTGGCCCGGTGACCCGGGCCATCTCCCGACGTGCGTGTGCGGTGACCCCGTCAACATCGCCTGGTTCCTCCGCTGGACCCCGTTTGCCATCGTCCATGCGCACAACCCGCTGTACTCCACCTACATCGAGTATCCGAAGGGAGTCAACCTGGCCCAGAACACCTCGATGCCGCTGCTGGGGGCGCTCTCTGCGCCGGTGTCGTGGCTGTTCGGGCCCGTTTCCAGCACCACGTTGCTGCTGTGGCTGGCCATCACCTCATCGGCGGCATCGTGCTTCTTCGTCCTCCGACGCTGGGTCACGTGGTCGCCGGCGGCGTTCGTCGGAGGCCTCTTCTACGGCTTCGCCCCTTACATGGTCGCCCAGTCGAGTGGCCACCTCAACCTGGTGTTCGTGCCGCTCCCACCGCTCGTCCTGCTGGCCCTCTACGAGTTGGTGGTGGCCCAGGACGGGAGACCGCACCGGTGGGGTCTCCTGCTCGGCCTGGCGTCCGCCGCCCAGTACCTCATCTCACCCGAGGTCTTCCTGAGCACCTGCCTGCTGGCGGCCATCGGATTGGCCGTGCTGGCGGTGGCTCGACCGCGGGAGTGCAGGCGGCGCGCCGGATACGTGGCCCGGGGCCTCGGCTGGGCGGCGGTGATCGGCGTGCCACTCATCATCTACCCCGTCTACTTCGCGCTCTTCGGCCCGAACTCCTACGTGGGCTCGGCCCACGGCAGCTACCCGTTCCCAGCCGATCTGCTGGCAGCAGTCGTCCCGAACAGCAACCAGCTACTGGCCACCCGGTCGATCGCCGCGGTGGGCGACAGGTTCATCATGGGCAACATCGTCGAGAACGGCGGCTATCTGGGCGTGCCCCTGCTCCTGCTGGTGGTGGTGATCGTCGTCCGATGGTGGCGAGTCGGCTTCATCCGGTTCGCCGGCGGCATGGCGGTCGTCGCCTGGCTCCTGTCCCTGGGGCCCAGGCTGACGGTCGACACGCACACCACGTCGATCCCGATGCCGTTGGCCCTGCTCGACCACGTCCACATCGTCGACAGCCTGGTGGCGGCCCGTCTGGGGCTGTACGTGGATCTCTTCGTGGCCGTCGTGGTGGCCATCGGTCTGGACAGCTGGCGGAGTCGCCATCGTCCGGCCCATCGGACCCGGACGGCCCGTTCCCCCCTGGTCCGGACCGGCGCGGTGAGCCTGTCGGCCGTCGTGATCGTCGCCTCGCTCCTCCCGGACTGGCCCCGCGCCGAGTTCCCGGTGACCATCCCGGCGTTCTTCTCCTCGGCGACGGCCCGGCACATCCCGACCGGCAGCGTGGTGCTGACCTACCCGTATCCCGTGGGCGCCACCAACCAGGCGATGCTGTGGCAGGCCAGTGACTCCATGGCGTTTCGCCTCGTGGGCGGGTATGCGATCGTGCCCAATGCCCAGCGTCAAGCCACGTTCGATCCGTTCCCTCCGGGATCGGAGGACGTGCCGGCCGAACTGGTCGGCAGCTTCGAGGGGGTGACGCCCGCCGACGTGGTACCGGGACTTCCGGCCGGTGCGCCGACCCCCGCCCAGGTGCGCTCCTTCCTCGCCGGCAACGACGTGGGGTCGGTCATCCTCCAGCCGGTCGGGGACGACCCCGGGGCCGTCTACCGGCTCTTCACCGCCACCTTGGGCCAGCCGAACAGCCGGTCGGGCGGGGTGGATGCCTGGTTCGACGTCGGTGGCCACTGACCACGGCACCGGGGCGACGGGATCGCCCTCGGCCCTCGGAGTGGGCGGCCGGGTACCGTGGTCCGATGGTCCCCGACACGTACACCCTGGCCGGTTCCGATGTCTCGGTCCCGCCGCTCGGGGTGGGCACCTGGGCGTGGGGCGACCGCGCCACCTGGGGCATGGGCGGCTACGACACCGGCCTCACCCGCTCGTCGATCGAGGAGGCGTGGGACGCCTCGATCGACGCCGGCGTCACCTTCTTCGACACCGCCGAGGTCTACGGGGGCGGCGAGAGCGAGCGGATCATCGGCTCGCTGCTGGCCGGCGACCCGGCCCGGGCCGCCAAGGTGGTGGTGGCCACCAAGTTCATGCCGTCGCCGTGGAAGCTGAACGTGAAGGGCGCGCTGGTGCACGCACTGCGAGCCTCCCTGCGGCGCCTCGGCCTGCCGGCCGTCGACCTCTACCAGATCCACGGCCCGATCAGTCTCCGGTCCCACGACGCCCTGGCCGACGCTCTGGCCGACGCCCACCGGCAGGGCCTGGTCAAGGCGGTGGGTGTCTCCAACTACTCGGTGAAGGAGACCCGCTCCATGGCGGCCGCCCTCGCCGCTCGAGGCCTGTCCCTGGCCACCAACCAGATCGAGTTCTCGCTGCTCCGGCGGGCTCCGGAGACCGGCGGGCTGCTGGCCGCCTGCGCCGAGCTGGGGGTGGTGCCCCTGGCCTACTCGCCGATCGGCCAGGGTCGCCTCACCGGCAAGTACTCCGCCTCCAACCCCCCACCCGGCAACCGCACGTTCTCCAACCATCCGATGGAGGTGGTCGACGGTGTGGTGGCCGAACTTCGCCGCATCGGCGACAAGTGCGGGGGGAAGCTGCCGAGCCAGGTGGCCCTGCGCTGGGTGATGGCCAAGGGCGCCATCCCCATCCCCGGCGCCAAGAACCGCCACCAGGCCGAGGAGAACGCCGGGGCACTCGGCTGGAGCCTCGACGGGGACGACCTGGCCCGGCTCGACGGGGTCGCCCTGCCCGGGATCCGGACCTTGCGGAGTCGGTTCTGGCAACACGGTTGACCAGAGGGCGAGCCGTCCGGGCGACCTTCGATCCGCCGTGCCGTCAGGTGGCGGCGACGTCGAACATGGCAGTCGCCGAGTGGACGCCGCCGTGATCCGCCGAGCCGAACTGGATGGTGCCGGTCACCCGGAGCCGGCCGATGGACAGCTCGAGCTGGCCCGGGGGGAGCACGCGGCTCGCCAGGTCCCCGGTCAGGGTCACCGTGCCGGCGATGGCCTCTTTTCCATAGCTACCGGCGATGTCGTAGTGGATGGTGGCCCGGCCCGACGCCTGGCTGAAGGCCTGGCTCAGCTCGGCGGTCCGGATCGAGATCGTCGTCGAGAACGCGGTCCCCCCGAGCCTTCCGACGTACAGCAGCTCCGGAAGCTCGGCGGGAAGAGCCGCCAGGTCCCCGTTCTCGAGCTCCTGCATCGACTGCTTCGACTCCGGTGACGGGCCCCCGGCCCCGGCCACCGCACTTCCGGACACCGATCCGTTGAACTCGGCCGAGTCGGAGGGCTCGCCGATGAAGCTGCCCGAGGTGGCAGGGGACTTCCAGGAGATCGAGGCGGTGCCCGAGCCCAGGGGGATACCCGATGCGGACGACCACACCCCACCGATGAAGAGACCGACCACGACCAGTGCCACGGCCACGGCCACGGCCACCACCGCCGCCAGGCGGCGATGGCTTCGACTCCCGTGCCTGCCGGGCGGGATCGCCCACTGGTTACCGGCCCCGAAGCCGGCACCGCCTGGTTGTGCACCGGATCCTGCCGCCCTCGTCGGATGTGCGTAGGGATCCACGAGGTACGGCGCGCCGGGAGGCGTCAGGCGGCCGGATGCCCCCGGCGCCTGACGGCCCGGACCGGCTCCCGGTGCCGCGCCGATGGTCGGAAGGTCGGAGAAGGCCCCGGGCGCCTCCGGGCCCGGCACGGCCGGTTCGGGCCGGCCGCCCGGTCCCGGACCGGGCGGTCGACCCGAGAGGACCACTGACGGATGGAGCTCGGGCGGGTACCACCGGCCGTCCGAGGCGATCCACCATCCCGGACCCTGGGACGTCTCACTCACCGCACCTACCCGTCCCCTCTCCCGCGACCGGACGCGATCGTAGCCAGCGTCAACCGACGCGGCGACATCGCCCGATGGCCGAAGACGGGCCGGGCACGGTGCCACCCACCGACGGAGGTCCGACGTCGACTCGTGGAACGGAGGGCCTAGACATCCCGATCACGGCCGCCGATCCATCGACGGTAGGCGCCCCGCACGGCACCTGCGGGGAGGACCTGCCGGCGCCGGGGTCCGCCGCCCCGATCGGACGACCGGGCCGGCTCCGCATCGGCGGTCGTCGTCGACAGCCCTGCCGCCACCTGGCGGATCGACGGGCGTTCGAACAGGTCCACCAGGGTGAGGTCGACGCCGCTGGCCGCCGCCCGGGCCACCACCTGGACGGCGAGGAGCGAGTGGCCGCCGAGATCGAAGAAGTTGTCCTCCACCCCCACCTCGTCGACGCCGAGGACCTCGGCCCAGACCGCCGCCAGGACCTCTTCGGTCCGAGTCCGTGGCACCACCAACCGGTTGTCCAGCTCGGGGCGGGCTCCGGAGGGGACGGGAAGCGCCCGGCGGTCGACTTTTCCGTTCGCCGTCAGCGGCAGACGCTCGAGGGCGACGAAGGCGGCCGGCACCATGTACTCGGGCAGCCGGCGGCGCAGGGCGCTCCGGAGCTCGTCCGACCGGCCGGTTCGGTCTGCCTCGTGCACCACGTAGGCCACCAGCCGGAGATCCCCCGGGGCGTCCTCACGGGCCATGACCGCCACCTGCCGGACCCCCGGCTGCTCGGCGATGGCGGCTTCCACCTCGCCCAGCTCGATGCGAAAGCCCCGGATCTTGACCTGGTCGTCGAGACGACCGAGGTACTCGATGGTGCCGTCGGGTCGGTATCGGGCCAGGTCGCCACTGCGGTAGAGCCTGGACCCCGACGTGCGGAAGGGGTTCGGGACGAAACGGTCAGCCGTGAGGGTCGGTCGGCCCAGATAGCCCCGGGCCAGACCGACACCCCCGACACACAGCTCTCCGGGCACCCCGACCGGCACCGGCCGGAGGCGGTCGTCGAGCACGTACACCTCGGTGTTGGCCATCGGCCGGCCGATCGGAATCGGACCCTCGGCCAGCACCCTGGTGTCGTCACCGGGAAGCGTCCACGCCGTCGAGTGGACCGTCGTCTCGGTGATCCCGTACATGTTGACCAGCGTGGCCCGGTGAGGCCCGGAGGCGATCCACGGATGGAGGTGTACCGGCATCAGAGCCGCCCCGCCGAACACCACCAGTCGCAGTTCGCCCGTCCACTCGTCACCTGACGTTTCGGACAGCGATTGGAACACCTGAGGGGTGACACTCAGGACCGTCACCCGCTCCTGTCGGATCAGGGCCGCCAGCAGTGCAGGCGAACGGGTGGTGACCATCGGCACGATGACCAGCCGCCCGCCCGAGGTGAGGGCGCCCCACAGCTCCCATACCGAGAAGTCGAAGGCGAAGGAGTGGAACATCGTCCAGGTGTCGCCCACGCCGAACGAGAACCGGCCGGCCGCTGTCGTGAGCAGGTTGACCACGCCCCGATGGCCGATGGCGACGCCCTTCGGCTGCCCGGTCGATCCGGAGGTGTAGATGATGTAGGCCAGGTTGTCGGGCTCGGCGAGCGGTGGTGGGCTGTCGGTCGGCAGGGTGTCGATGGCGGTCCGGTCGGCGTCGAGCGCCACGATGTGATCGACATCGAACCCGTGCTCGACACCGAGCGAGGAGAGGGTGACGACGACCGAGCCACCGGCATCGTCGAGCATGAAGCCCAGGCGCTCGGACGGGAGGTCGGGGTCGAGCGGCAGATAGGCGCCACCGGCCTTCAGGATCGCGAGGAGGCCCACGACCATGTCGATGCCACGCGGGAGGCAGAGCCCGACGACCACCTCGGGGCCGACTCCGAGGGACCGGAGCCGATGGGCGAGCTGGTTGGACCGTGCGTTCAGCTCGCCGTAGGTGAGCGACCGGTCCTCGTGGACGACCGCCACCGCGGCCGGGTCCCGGGCCACCTGGTCCTCGACGAGCCCACTGATGGTCGCCTGCTCCGGGAAGGGCGTGGCGGTGTCGTTCCACTCCACCAGGAGCTGGTGACGCTCGGCCGCGCTCAGCAGCTCGAGCTCCGAGAGCCGGATCCTCGGCTCGGCTGCCACCTGTTCGACGAGGCGACCGAACTGCTCCACCAGCCGCTCCATGGTGGGCCGCTCGAAGAGGTCGGCGGCGTAGGCCAGCCGACCGCTGATGCCGTGGGTCGTCTCGGTGCAGTGCAGCTCGAGGTCGAGGCGTGTCGATGGCAGGTGCCCGGTGAAGTCGCTGACCTCCACCCCGGCGAGCCGCAACGACGGGGGAGGCGAGTCGGAGTGCTCGAACTGCACCTGGACGAGCGGGTTCCGGCTGAGGTCGCGGACTGGGTCGAGCCCCTCCACCAGCTGGTCGAAGGGGAGGTGGCGGTGGCGGGCGGCCTCCAGCGCCACGTCCCGTACCCTGGCGAGCAGCTCGGCGAAGCTGGGGTCGCCCGAGCAGTCGGTCCGCATGACCACGGTGTTGGCAAAGCACCCGATCAGGCCCTCGAGCTCCGGACGGTCCCGACCCGCCACCGGTGACCCCACCACCACGTCGTCGGTCCTCGCATATCGGGCCACGAGCACCTGGAACGCGCCCAGGAGCGTCATCCGGAGGGTGGCGCCGGCATCGCGGCCGATCGAGCGCAGCCGTCCCACCACCTCATCGGCGATCCCGAACTCCACGGTCCCGGTCACACGACTGGGCCCGGGCGGGCGGGGGTGGTCGGTGGGCAGCTCCAGCACTGGCGGCATGGAAGCGAGCTGCCGGCGCCAGTAGGCGAGTTGACGCTCGAGGCGCTCGCCACCGATCCACGAACGCTGCCAGGCGGCGACGTCGGCGTACTGCATCGACAGGGGTGCCAGGGGCGAGCGCCGGCCGGCGGCGAAGGCGCGGTAGAGGGCACCCAGCTCACCGGCGAGCACCCCACGCGACCAGTCGTCGGACGCCATGCGGTGCGTCGTCACGGTCAAGACGTGGTCCTCGGTCCCCAGACGGAGCAGGCGGACGCGTAGCAGCGGGTCCCGGGCCAGATCGAAGGGGCGCTGAGCCTCCGCGTCGGCCAGCCGACGGGCCCCGGCAACGGGCGCAGCCGACGTGGTCAGGTCCTCCTCCACCAGGACAACCGGCTCGGGGGGATCGATGACCGGCTGCGGACGCCCGGCCACGCTCACGAACCTGGTGCGCAATGCCTCGTGCCGACAGAGGATCTCACCCAGCGCCCGCTCCAGGGCGGCCACGTCCAGCCCACCTTGGAGCCGATACGCATACGAGATGGTGGAGAGGGGGCTGCCGGGGTAGAGATGGTCCAGGAACCACAGCCGCTCCTGCACCAACGACAGCGCCAACGTGCCGTCCCGAGATGCGGGCACCATCGATGGTGCAGCCATGTCTCAACCCCCTGCCCGGGTTCCGGGGCTCCTACGCCCCCTCATTCTCGTCAGAGCCTACCATCGCGCCTGGTGCCGGGACGGGCGTGGAGCCTGGTTCGGATGCGGTGACATTGCCCGGTACCGGTTCGATGCCACGCCGTCACGCCCACCTGATGGGTCACGTGATGGGCGGGCCGGTGCCGGCCAGGTCGTCCACCGATCGGAGCAGCTGGGCGGAGAACTGTCCCACGAGGTCGGCGGGGAGGTGGCGAGCGTCGTACTGGATGGCGAATTCGAGGGCCCCCTCGTCCTCGGAGAAGCGGACCCCCAACTGGCAGCCGGCGGGATCCTTGTCCGGACCACCGGGGAGATCCTCGTGCCGCCACGACAGGCGCCCCGGTCGTGCTTCCGGGCCCGGCCCGGTGTCCACCACGCCGGCCACCGTGGACCTCGGGCTCACGTCGTAGAACACCCTGAGGTCTCGGGGGTCGATGAGCAGATCCACGACGTGCGCCAGATCCTGCGTGGACAGCTTCGTCAGGAGCCGGGTGAGGGCCTCCTCCGGCCGGGTCCACGGGGCGCAGAAACCCCCGGACGAGTAGAACCTGACGAACGCCGACCTGACGTCCTGCACCACGTCTTCGAACGCCGGGTCATCCCCGAAGTGCGCGCAGATCGGAAAGATGTCGGGAAAGTTCCCCACCAGGTTCAGCTCCTCTGCCGACGTGCGGCCTCCGGAGAGGCTCCACGCCCAGACATCGTCGCGACCGAAGGTGTCGTGGAGCGCCTTCAGGACGAGGGCCCCCAGCACCACAGCCTCCGTCGTCCTCAGGCTCCGGGTGACCACCCGCAGTCGTGTCGTCGCCTCCGCTCCCACCCTCACCTTCGAGGTCACCACCGACGACACCGTGGTATCGACGGACGAGCGGGACGGACGGCGGCTGGCATCCGGTCGGGCCGATCCGTGACCGACCAGCCTCCTCTTCAGCACCGAGAGCATCGGCTTGGTGCGAAGCAGTCGGAAGCCCCAACGAACGGGGAACCCACGTCGGATGGTCGCCGACAACAGCCGATCGGTGCGGGTCAACCTCAATTGCGGAGTGGGCATGGGTGGAAGGGTCAGCACCTCCGACTCGAGCCACTCGTCGATCGGCCGTCCCGGTGAACGCTCCTGCGTAGCCACGTACGACTGATAGGAGGTGGCCGGCTCCAGCTCGAGCTCCTCCGTCTGGTCGAAGTGCGAGTTGTAGAGCGAGACGATGTCATGCGCCACCAGCTCGAGCGACCACCCATCGACGAACAGATGGTGGGCCACGAACGACAGGAGATGGACGGAGGGACCGACCTCGACCACCAGGACCCGCCAGGTGGGACTGGCCCCCGGATCGATCGGGAGCTCGGCGTGCCTTCGGGCGTGCTCCCGGGCCGTCTGGAGACTTTCAGCCGCAGCAGTGTCCTCGAGCAGGCGCACGGTGAGATCCAGGGAGACCGTCTCCGAAATCCGCACCCACGGGCGACCGTGCTCCGTGGTGAGACGAGCGCGCAGCAGCTCGTGCCGGGCGGCCAGCTGTTGAAGCGCCAGCCTGAGCACCTCGTAGTCCAGGGGTCCCTCCAGGCTGATGCAGATCGAGACGATCCATTCAGGATCCGACAGCCCGCCTGGACTGAAGCCCGCGGACACGATCCCCAGCACCTGGGAGGCCAGCGGTGGCACATCGACGAACTCTGGCAAGGCAGCATCTCCTCGTCGAGAGCCGGCCGGTGGCGTGCGTCTCGACAGCACCCTCAATGCGCCGGAGAAAGGCGCCCCGATACCTTCCTGGGGCTCCACCGAGCCCTCACCCGTCGACCTGTGGAGGCTATACGACCGGGCCGGCACCTGCGAGCTTCCCATGCCTCGGACAACGCTGCCGGACATTGACCGGCCACCCCGGGCCGGCCTGCCGGTCGGGCACGGGGAGACGGGTCAGGACGTGACAACGCCCCCCGCGGGGCGGGGGGCGGTTTCTGGAGAAAAACCGGCGGCGTCCAACTCACCCAGGGGGCAAACCCCCAAATACCAACGGCGCTGGCGTGCTT
>JBKQTE010000092.1:0-71158 GCA_052143315.1 Acidimicrobiales bacterium
GTCGCCGACGGCGCCCGAAGACATCGCCAGGGAGGTTCGGATGACCGACGAGAAGCCGCCGCAACAGATGGGCCACGGGGTGAAGCAGCGTGACCTGATCACGATGTCCCCCGAGGAGGTCGACACCTTCCTCCACGAGCGTCGGCCCATGACCATGTGCACGCTCAACCACGACGGCACCATCCACGCCGTGGCCATGTGGTACGGGTTCCTCGACGGCATGCTCGCCTTCGAGACCAAGGCCAAGTCGCAGAAGGCCCAGAACCTCCGGCGCAACCCGACCATGACGTGCATGGCCGAGGACGGCGACTACTACGAGGAGCTGCGCGGCGTCGAACTGGTCGGGACGGCCGAGATCGTCGACGATCCCGAGCAGATGTGGGAGCTCGGGGTGAACCTGTGGGAGCGCTACTACGGCCCCTACACCGAGGAGCTGCGCCCCTTTGTGGAGACCATGCTCCACAAGCGGATCGTGGCCAAGCTCAACGTGGAGCGCACGGTGTCGTGGGACCACCGCAAGCTCGGGCTCCCTCCCACCCGTCCCGCCTGACCCGCCGGGAGGTGGCCACCGCCGGGCCCCACGCGCCGGACGTGGCGCGACCGGCCCGGCGGCTGCTAGACGTGTCGCTGATGAGGGGGGAGTGAACGATGATCCTGGACCGCTTTCGCACGACCGACAACGTGGCCATCGTCACCGGGGCCGGTCGGGGCATCGGCGCCGCCAGCGCCATCGCCCTGGCCGAGGCCGGGGCCGACGTGGTGGTATCGGCCCGCACCGAGGAGCAGCTGGAGGCGGTGGCGACGGCCATCGAGGCCGCCGGGCGGCGGGCGGTGGTGGTGCCGGCCGACCTCAGCGACCTCGAGGCGGTGGCCGGCCTGGTCGACCGGGCCAGGGAGGCGTTCGGCCGGCTCGACGTCGTGGTGAACAATGTGGGCGGCGCGTTGCCGCGGCCCTTCCTCGACACGTCGCCCGGTCGCATGGAGCAGGCGTTCCACTTCAACGTGGCCACCGCCCACGCCCTGCTGCGCCCGGCCGTCCCGCTGATGCTGGAGCACGGCGGCGGCTCGGCGGTCAACATCTCCTCGACCATGGGCCGGGTGTCCGGACGGGGCTACGTCGCCTACGGCACCGCCAAGGCGGCGCTGTCCCACTACACCCGGCTGGCCGCCGCCGACCTGGCTCCGCGGGTCCGGGTCAACGCCATCGCCGTCGGCTCGGTGGCCACCTCGGCGCTGGACGTCGTCACCGAGAGCGACGAGTTGAAGGCCGCCCTCGAGGCCGGCACCCCCCTGGGCCGCATCGGCGACCCCGAGGACATCGCCGCCGCCGTGGTCTACCTGTCCTCCCCGGCCGGCTCGTACCTCACCGGCAAGGTGCTCGAGGTGGACGGCGGCCTGCAGGGCCCCAACCTCGACATGGGCCTCCCCGACCTCTGACGCCCCGTCCGATCGCACCGACCGAGGAGCAGGCCATGAGCAAGACCTACCGAGTAGTCGCCTGGAGCACCGGCAACGTCGGCCGGCACGTCATCGCCGGCATCGACGCCCGGCCCGACCTCGAGCTGGTGGGCCTGTGGGTGTCCAACCCCGACAAGGTCGGCAAGGACGCCGGCGAGCTGGCCGGGCTGGGGCGGACCCTCGGGGTGGCCGCCACCCACGACGCCGGCGCCCTGCTGGCCCTGAGGCCCGACGCGGTGGTGCACACCGCCATGGCCGACAACCGTCTGTTCGAGGCGCTCGAGGACATACAGGGCATGCTGCGGGCCGGGGTCAACGTCGTCTCGTCCGGGCCGGTGTTCCTCCAGTACCCCTACGGGGTGGTCGACGACTCCATGGTCACCCCCGTGATCGAGGCGGCCCAGGCAGGTGGTGTCTCCCTCTTCGTCAACGGGGTCGACCCCGGCTTCGCCAACGATGCCCTCCCGCTGGTCCTGACCGGGGTGTGCGAGCGCATCGACGAGCTCCGGGTGTCCGAGATCCTCAACTACAACACCTACAACCAGGCGATGGTCCTCTTCGACATCATGGGCTTCGGCCGCCCCATCGACGACGTGCCGTTCATCCTCCAACCGGGGGTGATGACCATGGCCTGGGGCAGCGTCGTACGGCAGCTGGCCGCCGGCCTGGACGTCGAGCTCGACGAGGTGGAGGAGTGGTACGAGCGGCTGCCGGCCACCGAGTCGTTCGAGGTCGACGCCGGGACCATCGAGAAGGGGACGGCCGCCGCCCTCCACTTCGAGGTGCGCGGGATCCGCCACGGCAGGGCGGTGATCGTCCTCGAGCACGTCACCCGGCTGCACGACGACCTCGGGCCGGGGTGGCCCCAGCCGGCGGGCCACGGGTGCTACCGGGTGCAGGTCACCGGCGAGCCCAACTACACGCTCGACCTCCAGCTGCTGGGCAGCGACGGTGACCACAACACCGCCGGCCTGAAGGCCACCGCCATGCGGCTGGTCAACGCCGTCCCGGCCGTGGTGGAAGGCCCGGCCGGTCTGCTCACCGCCCTCGACCTGCCGCCGGTCACCGGACGGGGTCTGGTGACCGGGTAGGTCTCCCCGGGGCCGCCCGTGTCAGTCCCGGCTCGGGACGGCAGCCGGCCAGGGGCGGGTCGGACGGACGATCACCGGACCGTCGGGGACCGCTTGCACGGCCACGGCGGCGGCGTAGCCGCCTGCCACCGCCAGGTCGACGACCGACGGTTCGGGACCGGCCGGGTCGTCCCCAGGCTCCCCCAGCCCGACGCCGCGGCACTTGGTCACCGCCTCGTGGCGGACCCACGCCCGGAAGAACGCCGCCGTCCGGTCCTCGGGGACGGTGGCCTCGAGCCGCACGGCTTCCTGCTCGCCCAGGGCCCGGCGGGCCAGCACCACCACGTCGAGACCGTCCCTCACCCGCTCCACGTCGATACCCACGACGTGGTCGACCGACACCGCCACCAGGCCCACTCCGTCCGAGTGGGAGAGATTGAAGTGCAGCGCCCCGGCGTGGCGGCCGCCCAGCGCCGGCTTGTCCTTGGCGCCCAGGACGAATCCGAGCTGGGAGGCGCCGACCCCCAGGTAGTCACCGAGGATCCGCCGGAGGGCCACCCTCGACACCATCCACCGGCGAGCATCCACCGGCGAGCGGAAGCGGGAGGCCCGCTCCGCCTCCGCCGCCGACAGGTCCGGCGCCCAGTCCACCACCGTGCCGGCATCGGGGCCGTCGAGATCGATGCACCAGACCTCCACCTCGCCCGGCGTCGGGAGCTCCTGGCCCGGTCGCACCGCCTAGCCGGCCCGGTCGGAGGCAAATCCGACCGCGGCCAGAGCATCCGAGATGCACCGATCGAGGCAGTCGGCCAGCGAGGCCACCGACGGTTCGCGAAGCATGCCGTGGTGGGATCCCTTCACGAGCCGACTCTCCACCCCGCCCACCTCGAGCCCGTACCACCGAGCCAGCTGCGCCTGCTGGAGGCCGTCGGCACCGAGCTCCGGCCGGATCAGCACCACGGTGGCGGCGAGCGGCCCGGCCCGGTACCTGACGATGCTCTCGTTGGCGATCCGCAACACGTCCTGCCGGCGGCGAACGGAGAGAGCCCGGATGGAGCCCCGGGTGGCGGCGTTGACCCAGTCGAGCACCCGGTCGACGGCGTGGCGTCGGCGCGACTGCAGGCGCACGTCGGCCACCTGGCGGGTGGTGGCCACGTCGCGGGTGGTGGGCGGCAGCAGCGCCGACTGCATCCCCATCTCCGACCGGCCATGCACCCACGTCCAGCGGACGAGTGCGGCGTGCTCGGGCGTTCGGTCGGCAGTGGGCTCGAGCGGGAACGCCCCCTGCGCGTCGGGACGTGAGAGGTAGGCGGCGTGCACGTAGTTGCTGACTGCGGACCCCTCGTGCCCGGCCGCCGGCTCCTGGAGCCAGCGCACGAACTCGTCGGCCGATGCCGGGTCGGAGAAGATGTCGACGAACCCACGCCCCTCGTTGGCCGCCCGCACGCGGGCCACGTTCATCATGGGGTCGTAGAGCACGCCGTTGGCCAGGCGCCGGGCCTTCCACAGTGGTCCGACCGAGTCGATGGAGGCGAGAAGGGCCACGGTCTCACCGGCGGACTCGAGCCGCACCGCCATCTCGTAGGCGACCAGCGAGCCGAAGCACCTCCCTCCGAGCAGGTAGGGGCCGTGGGGCTGCACCGTTCGGATCTGGCGGACGTAGTGACGGGCCATCGACTCCACCGATCGGTGCAGCGGGGCCGAGCTGTCGAGGCCGAACGGCTGCAGCACGTAGAACGGCTGGTCGGGACCGAGGCGACGGGCCAGCGGGCCGAAGCCGACCACGTTGCCGTCGCCGGCGGTGACGGCGAAGAAGGGTGGGCGCGACCCGGTGGTGGAGAGCGGCACCAGCGATCCGGTTCGGGCGTCCCAGCCGTCGGAGTGCATCACCCGGGCCAGCCGAGCAACGGTCGGGGCCTCGAAGATGGTGGCCAACGGGAGCCGCGCCCCTATCGACCGCTCGATGGCGGCGAACAGCTCCACCGCCAGCAGAGAGTGCCCGCCGAGGTCGAAGAAGTCGTCGTGGAGGCCGACCCGGCGAACACCGGTCACCTCCTGCCAGATGGCGATGAGCGTGGTCTCGAGGCGGGTGGCGCCGGCCACCGGTCGGGCCAGGGTGGCCTCGGGAGTGACCTCACCGTCGCACGGCCCGTCGGGGAACCAGGTGGACGGGGGCGGCGGGAGCCTGCCGACGTCCACCTTGCCGTTGTCCTGCAACGGAAGGTCGTCGAGCCAGACGTAGGCCGCCGGTACCAGGTACCGGGGCAGCACCCCGCCCACGAACTCCCCGAGGTCGCCGTCGCTGACCGGTCCCTGCCCGGGCGACGCCCCACCCCGGTGATCGCCGGGCCCACCGGCGACGACCCGGTCGGCCTCCACCAGGTAGGCGACGAGTCGCTTGTCGTCCCTTCCGAACTCGGCGGGGGCGACGAACACCCGGCCCACGGCCGGGTGCTCGAGCAGCACCGCCTCCGTCTCGGCCGGCTCCACCCGGTGTCCGCGGATCTTCACCTGGCGGTCCGACCGCCCGAGGAACTCGATGGCACCGTCGGGCAGTCGACGGACCCGGTCACCGGATCGGTAGCAGCGGTCGCCCCACATGCCCTCGAACGGGTTCGGTACGAATCGCTCGGCGGTGAGGCCGGGCTGTCCGAGGTAGCCGCGGGCCAGGCCGTCACCGCCGATCCACAGCTCGCCGGGCATCCCGTCGGGCACCGGTTCGCCGCCATCGTCCACGATGGCCACCCAGGTGTTGGCGATCGGCCTCCCGATCGGCACCGTCCCCTCGACCCGATGGCCGGACAGCATGCGGTGGCAGCAGGTGAAGGTGGTGCCCTCGGTCGGTCCGTAGCCGTTGACGACCGCCCCGTCGGCCCCGATGACCTGCAGCAGCCGATTGACGTGCGACGGCGACAGGACGTCGCCACCGGCGACGACCTGACGGAGGGACGACACGGCGCCGAGCTGGTGCTCGACCATCTGGTGGAAGATCCCGGCGGTGAACCAGGCGGTGGTCACGCCGTGGGTCGTCAAGGCCTCGCCCAGCTCGGCGGTGGAGAGGGCGCCGGGGGGCGCCAGCACCAGGCGACCGCCGTTCAGGAGCGGTCCCCAGATCTCGAAGGTGGAGGCGTCGAAGGCCAGGGGGGCGGCCGCCAGCACCACCTCGTCCGGGCCGAGGGTCACGTAGTCGGTGCCCCGCACCAGCCGGACTACGCCCCGGTGTGGCACCTCCACCCCCTTCGGCACACCGGTCGATCCCGAGGTGAACGAGACGTAGGCCCGGTCGGTGGGTCCGGGGCCCCGCCCCGGCCTCGCCGGCCCCTCCGCCGGTGAGGGGTCGACCTCGACCACGGTGACGGGCAGGCCGGCAAAGGCCACGCCCTCGCCCGGGGCCACGCACACCACGGCAACGGACGCCTGGTCCACCAGCCGGGCCAGCCGGGACGCCGGGGCGCCGCCGTCGAGTCCCACGTAGGCGGCCCCCGCCTTGACCACTCCGAGCAGCGCCACCACCATCGACGGCGATCGGTCGTCGGAGACCCCGACACAGCACCCCGACCCCACGCCGTGGGACGCCAGCACGGTCGCCAGCCGGTCCGACGCCTGGTCGAGGTGGCGGTAGGTCAGGGACCGGTCCCCGGCCACCACGGCGACGGCGTCGGGTGCGTCACGGACCCGGTCGGCGAAGACGGAGGGGATGGAGGCCTGGCGCTCGTAAGGAGCCTCCGACCCCCCGAGGGCGAGCAGTCGGTCCCGCTCGGCCACCGGCGTCAGGGTCAGGTCGGAGATCCGGTGGTCGGGGTGGGACGCCAGCTCCTCCAGCAGGTGGAGGTAGGTGGCCAGCATCCGGCGGCCCGTCGTCTCGTCGAACAGGTCGGTGGCGAAGTCCCAGACCACCGAGAGCTCCTCCCCGTCGGGCAGGTCCGGCCGGGTGCTCCGACCGCGCCGGTTGATGACCACCACGTTGAGGTCGGCCTTCGACGATCCGTTGCCGATCCCGTCGCGCACGGTGAGCTGCGGGCCCCCCAGGTCCACCTCCGGGATGGGCGAGTCGTGGAACGAGAAGAGATGGTCGTAGAACGGGTTGTGACCGGTGTGCCGCTCGGGGTCGAGAAGGCGCACCACCTCCTCGAACGGCAGCTCCTGGTGGGCGAAGGCCCCGAGGCTCGACTGGCGCACCCGGGCCAGCACGGTGGCGACGGAGGGATCACCCGACAGGTCGACCCGGAGCGCCACCGTATTGACGAACATGCCGAACATCGGTTCGGTGCCGGCCAGCCGGCGGTTGGCCAGCCCCGACCCCAGCACCACGTCGGTCTCACCGCTGAGGCGGGCCAGGAACACCGCGAAGGCCGCCGTCATCACCATGTAGGGGGTGCAGCCGAACCGGTTGGCCGTCCGGCGGAGGGCGTCGATGACCATGGGGTCCAGATCGCACCGGACCGACACGCCCCGGAAGGACCTGACGGCGGGAGCGGGTCGGTCGGAGGGCAGTCGGGGCGGCGGAGCGGCCCCGGCCAGCTGCCGTCTCCAGTAGTCGAGCTGCGCCCGGCCGGCCCCGGTACCGGCGAAGGCACGCTGCCAGGCGGCGAAGTCGGCGTACTGCGCCCGGAGGGGCGGCAGTGGATCCGGCTGGTCGGCGGCGTACGCCCGGTAGAGGGCTCCCAGCTCGGCGATGGTGGCGGCGAACGACCAGCCGTCGTGGACCAGATGGTGCTCGACGCAGATCAGCGCGCACCGCTCGTCGGCCAGGCGGGCCAATGTCCACCGCACCAGGGGGAGCCGGTCGATGTGGATTCGCTGGCCGACCAGCCCGGCCACCAGATCGGCGAGGGCGGACTCCGGCTCCGGCTCGGAACGGAGGTCGACCACCGGGAGTTTCACCGTCACCGACGACTCGACCTGCTGCATCCAGGTCCCCCGCACCTTGGGGAACGTGGTGCGCAGCACCTCGTGCCGGTCGGCGATGGTCTGGAGGGCCCGGTGGAGGGCTCGGACGTCGAGCGGACCCTCGAGGTGGAGGACCGCCTGGGCCTGGTAGGGAAGCGCTTCGTCGGCCAGCTCGCTGAGGAAGCAGGCCTGCGACTGGGCGATCGAGACCGGCGACGTGCCGGGATGGTCGCCGGTCTCCAGGGGCGGCAGCGTCGCCCCCACGGGGTCGGCGCCCCGGTCCGCCGGCCCACCGTCGACGAGCGAGGCCAGGGCGGCCGGGGTGCGACAGTCGAAGACCGCATCGAGGGGCAGACCGACACCGAGACGGTCGCGGATCTGCGACAGCAGCTGCAGGGCCAGCAGCGAGTCGCCGCCCGCCTCGAAGAAGTCGTCGTCCGACATGACCTGGTCGACCTCGAGCACCGCCGCCCACAGCTCCCCGATCGAGCGCTCGGTACCGGTCGACAGCGGCGCCCCGGGCCCCGAGCGGGTCGGTGCCGGCAAGGCGGACCGGTCCACCTTGCCGTTGGCGGTGAGGGGCAGCTCGTCGAGCACCACGAACGAGGAAGGCACCATGTACTCGGGGAGCCGGCTGCGGAGGTACCGGCGGAGCCGGAAGGCGTCCACTCCGTAGCCGGCGGCGACGTAGCCGACCAGCCGCTTGTGGCCGCTCCGCTCCTCCCTCGCCACCACCGCCGCCGCCTCCACCGCCGGGTGACCGGCGAGCACCGCCGTCACCTCGCCCGGCTCGACGCGGTAGCCCCTGATCTTGACCTGGTCGTCGAGACGACCGAGGAATTCGAGGTCCCCATCGGCGAGCAGCCGGACCAGGTCGCCCGACCGGTACAGCCGGCCGGCCGGTTCGGGACCGAAGGGATCGGGAACGAAGCGCTCGGCGTCGGCGTCGGGGCGGTGGAGGTAGCCACGGGCCACGCCGTCGCCTCCGATGCACAGCTCGCCGGCCTCCCCCGGCGCCACCGGAGCCAGGGCGGCGTCGAGCACGTGGAGCCGGGTATTGGCCAGTGGACGCCCGATGGGGATCGACCGACCGGGGGGCACCTCCCCCACCTCGTGGACGGCGGCGGTCACCGTCGCCTCGGTGGGCCCGTAGGTGTTGACCAGCCGGGTACCGGGGTGGGCCTGGCGAAGCCGGCGGGCGTGGGCCGGCGACAGGACGTCGCCGCCGGCCATCACCAAACGGTAGTGACCCAGGCTGGGAAGGGCGGCGTCGATCATCTGGTGGAGGATGCCGGTGGGGAACAGCCCGATGGTCACGCCGTGCCGTTCGATGGTGCTGCCGACGGCCACCGGGTCGGGCCGGCCGGGCGGGTGGACGACCAGGCGGGCCCCGTTGCACAACGCCCCCCAGATCTCGTAGGTGGAGGCGTCGAAACCCAGCTGGCTGACGTGGAGCACCCCGTCGTCGGTCCCGGGGATCAGGTCGTGCGCCCCCCGCACGTAGCGGAGCACCCCCCGGTGCTCCACGCCCACCCCCTTCGGCCGTCCGGAGGAGCCCGAGGTGTACATCACGTAGGCCAGCGACGTCGGACCGGCGTCGGTCGGCCGGCCGGCGAGGGGGCCGGCGCCCGGGTCCGGGGGGTCGTCACCGACCACCAGCACCACCACCGGCACCGCGGCCACCTCCGAGGCCCGCCCGGCCAGGTGGGCCGGGGCCACCACCGCCCGTGCCCGGGTGTCCCCGAGCATCAGCTCGAGGCGCTCGGTCGGGAGCTCGGCGTCGAGCGGCACGAAAGCGGCACCGGCCTTCAGGACGGCCACGAACGCCACCACCGCCTCGATGGACCGGTCGGCCAGGACGGCAATGCACTGGTCGGGACCGTCGAGCAGGGGCGCGAGACGCCCGGCCAGCCGGGATGCGGCCCCGTCGAGCTCGGCGTAGGTCAGGCTCCGGTGGTCGTCCTCGACGGCCACCGCGTCGGGTCGCTCGGCCACCCGGTCGGCGATGACCTGGTCGATGGTGGCGTCCCGCTCGTACACCGTGGATGTCTGGTTCCATCCGGCCGGATGGCCGCGATCGATGCGATTGGTGTCCGCCGCGGTTGCCATGGTGATCGGCAATTGTGGCCGATCCGGCGATGGCGGGCATATCCGGCCCCAGACGGGCCCGAACGAGCCCGGAGTGACCGACTGTAGGGTCCCTGGCATGCAGGGTGGCCGGGGGATGGGAGGCGGCGGGGGCGGGGGTGCCGGGTTCGGCGGCGTCATGCGCCAGATGCGACGGGACACCTCGGTCGTCCAGCAGGAGATCACCAAGGGCACCGCCAAGCGGATGCTCCGGTTCGCCCGCCCGTACCGGACCATCCTGATCCTCTTTCTGGTGTTGATCGTGGCGGACGCGGTGATCGGCGTGGTCAACCCGCTGCTGTTCAGGGCCATCATCAACCACGGCATCCTCGGCAAGGACTCCGGCCTGATCATCTCGCTGGCCCTGCTGGCGGCCGGTCTGTCGGTGCTCGACACCGGCCTCTCCATCGCCGAGCGGTGGGTGTCGGCCAAGGTGGGCGAGGGTCTCATCTTCGACATGCGCTCGCAGGTCTTCGGCCATATCCAGAAGATGCCCATCGCCTTCTTCACCCGCACCCAGACCGGGGCCCTGATCAGCCGGCTCAACAACGACGTCCTCGGGGCCCAGCAGGCGTTCACCGACATCCTGTCGTCGGTGATCTCCAACCTGGTCAGCGTCACCCTGGTGCTGATCGTGATGTTCTTCCTGTCGTGGCAGATCACCCTGGTCAGCCTGGTCATCCTGCCGGTGTTCGTGATCCCGGCCAAACGAGTCGGACGGAGGCTCTCCTCCATCACCCGTGAGTCGTACGGCCTCAACGCCCAGATGAACACCACCATGACCGAACGGTTCAACGTCTCGGGCGCCCTGCTGGTCAAGCTGTTCGGCCGGCCGGCCGAGGAGCGCAGGGGCTTCGAGGCCAAGGCCGGCAGGGTGCGCGACATCGGAGTGACCCAGGCCATGTACGCCCGGGTGTTCATCGCCGCCCTGACCCTGACCGCTTCGCTGGCCACCGCCCTGGTCTACGGCTGGGGTGGGGTCCGGGCGGTCGACGGCCAGCTCAGCGTGGGGACGGTGGTGGCCCTGGCCGCCTATCTGACCAGGCTGTACGGGCCGCTGACCTCGCTGTCCAACGTCCAGGTGGACGTGATGACCGCCTTGGTCTCGTTCGACCGGGTGTTCGAGATCCTCGACCTCCCCCCCATGATCGACGACAAGCCCGGTGCCGGGCCCGTCCCACCCGGGCCGGCCCGGGTGGAGTTCTCCCACGTCGACTTCGGGTACCCGACCGCCGAAGAGGTCTCCCTGGCCTCGCTGGAGTCGGTGGCGGTGCTGGACACCACGGTGTCCCAACAGGTCCTCTTCGATGTCTCCTTCACCGCCGAGCCGGGCCAGCTGGTGGCGCTGGTGGGC
Source organism: Acidimicrobiales bacterium (assembly GCA_052143315.1). Taxonomy (GTDB): domain Bacteria; phylum Actinomycetota; class Acidimicrobiia; order Acidimicrobiales; family RAAP-2; genus DASZIT01. The sequence goes on from JBKQTE010000092.1 coordinate 10,900, forward strand.
CCGTCCGGGGCGGGAAAGACGACGATCAGCCATCTCCTCCCCCGGCTCTACGACGTGACGGGCGGGTCGGTCCGCATCAACGGCGTCGACGTGCGCGACGTCACCCTGGCGTCCTTGACCGACACCGTGGGGGTGGTCACCCAGGACGCCCACCTGTTCCACGAGACCATCCGGGACAACCTCCGTTACGCCATGCCCGACGCCACCGACGCCGACCTGGCCGCCGCCCTGGAGGGTGCCCAGATCTCCTCGCTGATCGACTCCCTCCCCGACGGCGTGGACACCGTGGTCGGCGACCGCGGCTACCGCCTGTCCGGGGGCGAGAAGCAGCGACTGGCCATCGCCCGCCTGCTGTTGAAGGCGCCCGAGGTGGTGGTGCTGGACGAGGCCACGGCCCACCTCGACTCCGAGTCGGAGGTGGCGGTCCAGCGGGCGTTGGCCACCGCCCTCGAGGGGCGGACATCGCTGGTCATCGCCCACCGCCTGTCGACCGTACGGGAGGCCGATCTCATCCTGGTCCTCGACCACGGTCGGATCGTCGAGCGGGGCCGTCACGACGAGCTGCTGGCGGTCGACGGGGTCTACGCCGAGCTCTACCGGATCCAGTTCCAGGGGCAGGAGCCCGCCGGGCCCGCCTCCGGAGCCGGCACCGGCTGACCGGACGTCGCCGGCCGGGGGTCAGGCGGCGAACAGCTTGCGGATGGTCAGCGACGTGAAGATCTGCAGGAGCCCGTAGATCATCAACCAGATGCCCATGATGTAGACCAGCACGTGGAGGGTGATGGACGGGACCACCAGGGTGGCGATCCCGGCGGCCACGCCGAGCAGGCCCATCACGATGCGGAACCCGCGTCCGGGCAGGCCGTGCCGCCCGTAGGCGGCGAAGAACTCGATCAGGCCGCCGACGATCCAGAACAGGCCGAGCAGGAAGGTCAGGGTGGCGATGGTATCGAAGGTGTGGCGGAGGATGCACACGCCGATGATGACCGCCAGCAGCCCGAGCACGGCGACCAGGGCCCTGGTGCCGCCGGTGTCGCGGTCGTCGGCGATGGCCATGACGATGTGGAAGAGACCGCTGACGAACAGCCAGATGCCCAGCAGGATGGCGAAGCCGTAGATCGTCGCCCTCGGCTGCAGGACCACCAGGATGCCCAGGAGGAGGGTGGCGATGCCGAAGGCCAGCACCCAGCCCCACGAGCGCCCGATGAGGCTGAGGGGATCGTCGTTCTCGCTGTCGATGGTGATGTGGACCATGGGGACCCCCGCTGCCGGTGGGGCGCCGACCGGCGCGCCACGCTCGGCCTCCAACACTAGGACGCCGGTGGCGGCACCGCGCGGACCGGGCCGCTCAGGCGGGCACCGTGCCCACCAGCTCCTCGCTGACCCTCCACAGCCTGGCCGCCGCCTCGTGGTCACGGCCGGCGGCGGAGGTGGCGTGCTCCCGGCACTGCACGAAGTAGCGGCCCGTCACCCCGGCCACGTCGGGCGACGACGCCAGGTACACCGAGGTCCGGGCTCCCTGGTCCGGGGTCAGCACGAACGGCCTGATCACCCTGAGGCCGAAGGTCAGGAACCCGTGGGTGTCACCGTCACGCCCGTACCCGGTGGCCACCGTGCCCGGATGCAGCGCATTGGCGGTCACCCCGCGGCCGTCCAGCCGTCGGGCCAGTTCGGTGGTGAACAGGACGTTGGCCAGCTTGGAGCGGGCGTAGGCCCGCATTCCCCGGTAGTTGTGCCGTGACTGCAGGTCGTCGAAGTCGAGGCCGCCACGGGCCGACCGGTGGGCAATGGACGCCACGTTCACCACCCGGGCCGGAGCCGACGCCACCAGCCGGTCGGTCAGCAGCGCGGTGAGGAGGAACGGCGCCAGGTGGTTGACCGCCAGCGTCGCCTCGTAGCCGTCCACCGTCTCGGTCCGATCGGTCAGGACCACCCCAGCGTTGTTGACCAGCACGTCGATGCGGTCGTACCGGTCGAGGAGCTCGGCGGCCCCCTGACGGAGCGAGGACAGGTCGGCCAGGTCGAAGAGCACCAGGTCGACCGAGTCGCTGCCGGTGGCCTGGCGGATGTCGGCCACCGCCGCCCGGCCACGGTCCCCGTTCCGGGCGGTGACCACCGTCCGGGCCCCGGCGCCGGCCAACGCCATGGCGGTGGCCCGACCGATCCCGGAGCTCCCCCCGGTGACGACCACCGTCCGGCCGGCCATCGACGGGACCCGCCCGGGAGACGTTCGACTCACGTGCCGACCGTAGCCGGAACCGGCTCGCCGGTCAGGTTCGAGCTCGTCGAGGCTCCGGTCCTTGATCGACGGCACCTTCTCGGGGGAGGACGAAGGCCACGACGGCCGGGCGGGTGCCGGCCGACAGGGCGCCCGCCACCTCAGACGTCCCGGACGGTCACCGGCGCTGGCGCGACTCAGCGCTCCTGGTCCGTCGGCCGGATCAGGAGCTCGTTGACCGCCACGCGGCGGTGGCGGGTCACCGTGAAGGCGATGGCCTCGGCGATGTCCTCGGCCTGGAGCAGCTCCATCCGGCCGAAGGTGGAGCGCATGCCCTCCAGCACCTCCGGACGAAGATGGGTCGCCAGCTCGGTCGCCACCGCTCCGGGCTCGATGATCGACACCCGGACGTGCCGCCCGGTGACCTCCTGGCGCAAGGACTCGGAGAACGCCACCACTCCGAACTTGGTGGCGTTGTACACGCCGCTGCCGGAGCGGGCCACCCTGCCCGCCACCGAGCTGACGTTGACCACGTCGGCGACCTGGCGGGGCCCACCGGCGGCCGCCTCGAGGAGGTGGGGCAGGGCGGCGTGGGTGGCGTAGAGCAGGCCGAGCATGTTGAGCTCCACCATCCGCCGCCACTCCTCCACCGGGGCACCCTCGACGGGTCCGAGGAGCATCACCCCGGCGTTGTTGACCAGAGTGTCGAGACGCCCGAGCTCGGACACCGTGCGCTCGACCATCGAGCGGGCCTGGGCCTCGTGGGTGACGTCGGTCTCCAGCACCAGCACCCGGCTGCCGGGGCCGATCCGCTCGGCCAGTGACTCCAGCCGATCGCGCCGCCGGGCGGCGATGGCCACACTGGCCCCCTCTGCGGCCAGGGCGACGGCGGTGGCCTCCCCGATGCCGCTCGACGCGCCGGTGACCAGAGCGACGGTTCGCTCGAGTCGACCTGCCATGGTGCTTCCTCCAGTCTCGATGGTTGGGTCAGGCGACGGCGGCGGCCGGAACCGGCGTGGTGGCCGGGACCGGGCTGAGCCGGGCGACGGTGACATAGGCCACCGCCACCGTCACCACGATCAGCGGGTCGACGGCCAGGCCCTCGCTGGCCAGGAGCAGGCCGGCCAGCATGGCCGAGGACAAGGGGAGCCGGAGCATGCCGGTGCTCATGCCGGCCAGGCCGCAGGCCAGGCCGGGTACCAGACCGAAGCCGGGAAGGTGGGACAGGAGGATCCCTCCGGCGGCGCCGATGAACAGCGCCGGGAAGATGGGGCCCCCTCGGAAGCTGCTCAGCGACACCCCGTAGGCCACGACCTTGCACCCGATCAGCAAGGCGAGGGCGCCGAGCGACCAGGCAGCGGCATGGCTCACCAGCGGGCCGAGGAAGGTCTGGCCGGAGAAGAGGACGTCCTGGGCGCTCCTCCCCGAGCCCAGGGCGAACACCAGGGCCAGCGCCCCGATCACCACGCCCATCAACGGGGTGACCGTCACCAGATGGGCGGTGGAGAACGGACGGAGGTACAGCGCCAGCCTCCGGATCGCCCACGACAGCAGCGCCGACGCCAGGCCGACGGCCACCGCCCAGCAGAAGTCGACGAAGGTGGGGTCGGTGAACCCGGGGAGGTGGGGCAGGGCAAGCGAGAAGGTTCCCAGTCCGGTCCAGCGACCCATGCCCACCGACACCAGGGCGCCGATGCCGGAGGCCAGCAGGCCCGGCAGCAGGATGAGCGACAGCATGGCCCCTCCCACGCCCACCGCCTCCATCAGGAAGAACGCCGCCAGCAACGGGGAGCCGAAGATGGTGCCGAGAGCGGCAAAGCTGCCGGCGGCGGCGATCACCGTGTAGGCCATCTGCGGGGCGTCCTGGCGGGCCAGCCGGACGGCGATCAGCCCCAGCCCGCCGCCGATGGCGATCAGCGGCGCCTCCGGGCCGAGCACCACCCCGAGACCGAGGGTGACGGTGGCGGCGATGACGATGCCGGGAAGATCGGGGATGGTCGGTGCCCCCGGCGACAGGCCGTCGGCCGGGGAGTGGCCGCCGTTGCCGTGCACGTAGCGGAGGGAGAGCCCGACGATGCCACCGGCCGCACCGACCACCGGGATCCCCCACCACGACGGGGCCGAGCCGTAGCCGAGCACGTGGGGCAGGTGGTCGAACACACCTTTCTGGATCACCGATACCAGCTGTAGGAACCCGAAGGCGGCCAGCGCCACCGGTACGCCGATCACCGCCGACAGACCGAGGATGACCAGGTAGCTCCGGCTCCGCAGGAGCTGGTCCGGGTCGGGAGCGGCGGTCGGGGTCGCCGGGGTCGCCTCCCCGGTGGAGTTCCCCGGTTCCGCCATGGCCGCAAGCTAGTCCGGCGCCCCGGGCTGGAACCGGCTGGTGAAGGAGACGAGCTCAGCGGACGAGTGCTTCCGGTGCTCCTCGTAGATCCGCCGGTAGCCGGTGTGGGCGAACCTCCACTCCTTCCCCACCCGCACGTACCGGTCTTCGTACAGGCCGCTGCCCTCGAGCATGAAGTCGTACGCCGGCGCGAACACCTTGTCGGACAGGTACCAGGTGCCGATGGCGGTGCCGTCGTCGTGCACCTCGATCTCCGGATGGTGGCCCTGGTGGAGGGTGACCACGCCCGGGTCGGCCAGCGAGGTGGTCAGGAACTCCACGATCTCTGCCCGCCCGGCGTACGGACGGGGTGCCGACTCGTAGTCCGCCGTCCCGTCCTCGATGAACAGCCGGCCGAGCTCGTCGAACTGCTTGGTGTCGAGCAGCCTGAAGTAGGCGTACTTCAGGCGGCAGATGGCATCGGTCTCCTCAAGTGTCATCGTCGCTCCTCGTCAAATCCGGCGTTCCCGAGTGTACCGAGGACGTTTGAGATGGCTCGGGCCAGGGCATCACGGCGTTACGCACATGGGGATCGAAAGGGGTGCAGGGGTGCTGCCGATCGTGCTGGGTACTGCTACTGGCGTAGCTCGTCGCCGGGTCGGGCGTCGCCCCGAGGAAGAGCGGGGAGGAGCACACGGACCCACAGAAGGGCCGAGACGGCCGGTCCGGACGTCCCGCACCACGCCGCTCCCCGCTGGCACGTCGACCGCCTCGGTGGCGCGCTCGTTCGTGCGGGCGGTGCTCCACGAGTGGCAGCTGGCGCGGCTCGAACCGGACGCCAGCCTGCTGGCGACCGAGCTGGTGACCAACGGGCTGCGGCACGGGGCCGGGTCTCGCTGGATGCGGCTGAGCGTCCGGGCCGGGCGGCTCCGGATCGCGGTGGCCGACCGCCAGCCCATGGGCTCGCCCCGACGGCAGCACCCCTCGCTGACCGCCGAGAGCGGGCGGGGTCTGGCCATGGTGGAGGCGATGGCCGACACCTGGGGGACCCGCCGCCTCCGACTGCGTGGGGGCAAGGTCGTCTGGTGCGAGCTGCAGATCTGACCGTCCCGGATCAGGCCGCCCGTGAGGCACTCTCGTGGCGTCGGCGGGCCAGACCCCGGGGGGGCCGGGAGGCTATCGCCGACATGTCGTGGAGCGCGCAGTACTCGGCGCTGTTGTAGATCGAGAGCCGGGCGTTGCAGTCGGCATGGGTGCACACCCGATCGGCCCCGTAGACGGCGGGCGCTCCGTGCTCACCGAGCCCCTCGGCACTGATCGACCCATTCCGTATCGAGATCTCCGGCACGGTGCAACCTCCTCGTCGATGGCTCTTCGGACCCGAGCTACCCCCCGGATGCGACGGCCAAACATGGGAGGTGCCGAGGCCGGCGCCACCGGAGCACGAGTCCTACGGGTCGTACCGGAACGCCTCGCGCAGCTGGTCGAGGCTGGCGGCCAGCAGCCGGGAGACGTGCATCTGGCTGATCCCCACCCGGGAGGCGATCTCCGACTGGGTCAGGCCGTCGATGAACCGGAGCCTGACGATCTGCCGGCTCCGCTCGGGCAGGGCGGCGAGGGCCGGCTCGAGCACCGACCGCTCCTCGACCATGCTCGCCCCGGAGTCCTCGGTGGACAGTCGGTCCCCCAGGTTGACGCTCCCCGCCCCGGTGGCGTCGAGGGAGGCCGACCGGTAGCCCTGGCCCGCCTCCATGGCCTCCATGATCGCCTCCTCGGAGCAGCCGGCGGCTCCGGCCAGCTCGGCCACCGTCGGTGATCGGCCGAGCCGGTGGCCGAGCGTCTCGGAGAGGGCGCCGAGCTCGAGATAGAGCTCCTGGACTCGGCGGGGTGCGCGCACCGCCCAGCCGCGGTCGCGGAAGTGGCGCTTCAGCTCACCGATGATGGTGCCGGTGGCGAAGGTGCTGAACGCCACGTTCCGGCCGGGATCGTAGCGGTCGACCGCGTTGATGAGGGCGATCGAGGCCACCTGGGCCAGGTCGTCGTAGGACTGGCCCCGATGGGCGAACCGGTGGGCCAGGCGCCGGGCCAGGCCGATGTTCTCACTGACCAGACGGTCCCGGAGGCCGCGGTCCCGGGTCCGGACGAACTCGACCCACAGCTCGGTCGACGTCGACGGGTTCCCGGCGGCGTCGACCATCAACCGGCAACCCTGCTCCCGCGTTTGCGGATCCACGCCTGCGACCGACCTCCGACGGGCCCGGACCCGTGCTCGTCGACCAGGGCCTCGATGATCCGTAAGGAGAAGTCGTCGACCGCCACGGCCCGGACGTCCTCGTGCTCGTCGGGCTGGTGGGAGCACTCCACAGTCACGACGACGTCGTCGCGGATGAACCGGAGGTGGACGATGCCGCCCTGCGCCCCGCCGATGACCGACAGGCACAGCTCCTCGGTGACCAGGCGGAGATCCTCGATCTCCTCGATCCCGAAGTCAGCTCGCGAGGCCACGGTGGCAGCGGTGAGGCGGGCCAGGACGAGCAGGTCGGCCTCGACCGGGATCGACAGGTCGACGACGTCGGTCACCCGGCCACCGCCGCCGCCACGGTGTCGAAGATGGGGAAGACGCTCACCAGGTCGGTGATCTCGAACACCTTGAGGATCCGCGCCTCGGTGACCACCAGCCGGAGCACCGACCCGACGTCCCCCAGCCGCCGGTAGGCACCGACCAGGACGCCCAGTGCCGTCGAGTCGATGAAGGTGACACTGGTCAGGTCCACCACCACTACCCGGTCGTGCCCGGTCTCGTGGGCCACCAGACGCTCACGAAGGGCCGGGGCGGTGGCCATGTCGATCTCCCCGGCCACCGCCACCACCGGGACCTCGCCGTGGCGCGTCTCGCCGATTTCGAACGTCATCTCCATGGATCGGATCCTCTCTCGAACTGCGGCCCCGCCGGACCGGGCCGGGGCGCGTGGCGCTGGCAAGACTGTAGGCTCCCTTCGCCGGATCCGACCGTCTGGGGTGCCGGCGCCACAGGTCGTCGTCCCGCCACGGCCCGGGCCCGCTGCCACCCCGTCCGATCACCGGCCGGCTATTACCCATTGCGCGATGGCCGCAAACATCCGGGTCGTCGAGCTCCCCGACCGGGATCGGGCGGAGGCGGAGGCGGAGGCGGTTCCGGACGTTAGGGTCTACCAATGGTCGGATCTCACGCAGGGCCCCCGGCGCACGACGGCCGGCGGTGGAGTCGCTGGTCGCTGCGACGGACGGTGACCGGGCTGATCGTGCTGGTGGGCGTGGTCACTCTGGCCATCAACTCCCTCTCCATCCTCAGTGCCGTGCAGACCCGGCACATGGTCGCGCATCAGCAGCAGGCGATCGAGCCGGCCGCCCTTGACGCAGACTCGCTGTTGATGGCGGTGCTCGACCAGGAGGCCGGCGAACGGGGCTTCGTCATCACCGGCGATCCGGCCGCCCTGGGTCCGTACACCACCGGGACCGCCACGGTCGAGAACGCCATCGCCCAGCTCCGCCGGGATCTCCGGGGAGACGGAGCCGACCTGCGACAGGTCACCGCGGTGCAGAACCTGGACCGGACCTGGGTGACCACCATCGCCTCTCCCGAGATCGCCGACATCCGCTCGGGCGACACGGCGGCACCGGCGGCGCTGGAGCGGTCCGGAGCCGGACAGACCCTCCTCGCGCAGATCAGCCAGCATATGACCACCCTGACCACCGGCCTCGACAACCGGAGGCTGACGGTGTCCCAGTCCGTCCTCGACGCCGCGTCCCGCACCATCGTGCTGGACCTGATCCGGTCGTGGTTCCTCCTGGCCATCCTGGTGGGCCTCTGGCTGCTGCTCAACCGTCTGGTGTCCGATCCCGTCGAGCAGCTCGACGCCGACGTGCGGATGGTGGCGGAGGGCGACGTGGACCGACCGATCACCGCCCACGGCCTCCGGGAGTTCGCCACCCTGGGACGGAGCACCGAGTCCATGCGCCGGGCCCTCCGCGACGACTCGGACGAGCTGCGCCAGCTTCGCCAGGCCCTGGCCCAGCGCAGCCCCCTCCACGGGCTCCTCCGATCGGAGCTGCAGTCGACGGAGGACCAGCTCGACGCGTCCATCGCCGGTCGCCTGCTGCCGGCCGACGGGGTGCTCGCCGGCGACTGGTACGACGCCTGGAACATCGGCGACCAGCGGATCGCCCTGGCCCTCGTGGACGTGTCCGGGCACGGGCCGCAGGCGGGCATCATGGCGCTGCGCATCAAACACCTCCTGGGGCCGCCGTTCCGGATGGGCATGGCGCCTGGCGCCATCCTCGACTGGGTGGTCGACCAGCTCCCCGAGCTCGACGACCAGTGCGTGAGCGCCATCGTCCTCGACCTCGACCTGGCCGGGGGGCGGTGCCGATTCGCCAACGCCGGGCACCCGAGCGGCCTGCTGTTCGGGCGCCATGGGATCCGCACGCTGGACCGGACCGGGCCCCTGATCTGCGGGCTCCCGGGTCGAACCTGGGCGACCCGGGAGGTGGCGGTCGACGACGGCGATCTCGTGGTCCTGGTCACCGACGGCCTGATCGAGGCCAGGCTGCCCGACGGCTCCGAGTTCGGAGTCGACCGGATCAGGAGGATCGTCGAGGATCTCGGACGTTCGGCCTCGCCCGCCACCATCGCCGAGGGGCTGGTGGCCGCGGTGCGGGAGGCGTGCGTGACGCCCCTGCGTGACGACGCCACCGTGGTGGTGGCGCGCCTCGACCTCGCCGCCGGGGCCAATTGACGGCGCTGCGTGGCGCGGCCAACACAATGACGTGGCGGTCCGACCGAATAGTACTGACTGGTACCTCCAGGTGAGATACGGTTCCCGTCCGATGAAGTGAGCCCGAGCGACGGGTAGGCGGTCTGCCGGGCGGCACGGCTCCCACCGTGCCGGCGGCGGCGCCTCCCGACGCCTGACGAGCTGCACCCCGGGGGAGGACCGATGCACGAGCACGTTCGATCGGCACAGACGGCGACGACGTCGGGAGGGGCCCGATGAGGAACGCCTGGAGCTGGCTCGGCCTCAACCTGGGGAAGCGGGCGGGCACCGTGTCGGTGATCGGCCTGGTGATCACCGTCGCCCTTGGCCTCGGCATCACCCAACTGAAGTTCGTCACCAGCAACGCCAGCTATCTCAACCCCACCGACAAGGCGCAGATCGAGAACCAGAACTACGAGAAGCACTTCGGCGGGGACCCCATCGTGACGATGTTCACGATGAAGCCGGGCACCACCATCGACAACCTCTTCACCAACGCCAACGTGGCCGAGTTCGAGAAGGTGCAGCGCCAGCTGAAGACCGACCCCTCGGTGTTCAGCGCCATCACCCCCCTCGACGCCGTACAGCTGGAGGCCACCCTGTCCTACAGCGCCGACGGCAATCCCACCGACAGCATGGCCGGGAAGCTCCTGGTCTCCGCCTACGAGCGGGACCCGTCGGCGTCCGGCAAGGCCCTCCGGCAGAAGAACATCGTCGCTCTGGCCGCCGGCGAGTCGGCCATCCCCACCGGTCAACGGGTGCTCTCCAACCCCAAGTGGGTCCACTTCCTGGCCCACAACGTGGACGGGTCGATGCGGGCCTCGTCGGCCACCTTCCTCCCCAACAACGGCCACGCGGCGATGATCGTCTTCCTGAAGGGCGGCCTCTCCATCGACCAGGAGTCGGCGGCCGCCACCTCGGTCCAGGACATCGTGAACGGCGCCACCTTCCAGAACACCACGACCCTCACCACCGGCGTGCCGGCGCTGCTGCGCACCATCAACAACTACCTCAAGCACGGCATGCTCACCCTCGGCGCCATCGCCGCGGTGGTAATGGTGATCATCCTGCTCCTGCTGTTCAACGTCCGGTGGCGCCTGCTGCCGTTCGCCATCGTGGTCATCGGGTTGATCTGGGGCTTCGGGCTCACCGGCTACTTCGGCATCCCCCTCACCCTGTCCAGCGTGGCCGGCCTCCCCGTGCTGTTGGGGGTGGGGATCGACTACGCCATCCAGATGCACTCGCGGGTGGAAGAGGAGGTGATCCTGGACCGCGCCACCCACCCGATCCAGGCCACCGCCCGCAACCTGGGCCCGGCGCTGCTGGTGGTCACCTTCGACGCGGTGTTCGCCTTCGCCGCCCTCCTGTTCGCCAAGGTCCCGATGATCCGGCAGTTCGGCGGGCTGCTCATCGTGAGCGTCATCGCCGTCTGCGTCTGCAGCATCATCGGGCCACTGGCCATCCTCGGGATCCGGGAGTACAAGTCCCCCACCACCGGTGGTGACTTCTCCATCGGCCGCCTGGGCCGCCTGACCGCCTGGCTGGGATCGGTGCCGGCCAAGGCCGCCGTCCCCTTCGCCCTGGCCGCCGTCGTCATCTTCGCCGCCGGCCTGGCGGTGGAGGGTCACATCACCCTGCAGACCGACCCGCTCCAGTGGGTGGACCCCGGCTCCCAGACGGTCAAGGACGCCAACACCCTCAAGGCCGGCACCGGCACCGACAACGACATCTCCGCCCTGATCCACACCAACGCCCCGTGGAGCGACCAGACGGTCGCCTACGTGAGCGCCTTCTCCGACGAGCAGGTACACAACTTCCCCGACCTGCTCTTCCCGGGGACAGGCATGGTCAACCTGGTCTACGAGTTCATCTCGTTGCCGGGCGCCTCGGCGGTGCCTCCCCTCGGGAGCCAGGTCGAGCAGGTGTACGGGGTCGCTCCGGAGGACATCCGGCACACCACGGTGGCCGGCGGGGGGAGCTACCTGGGGGTGGTGTTCGAGTCCAAGACCTCCACCCTGGAGGCGCTGCAGCCGGTGGTCGACCAGATGCAGACCATCCACCCTCCGGCCGGCATCACCGTCGCCCCCGGCGGTATCGCCGTGGTGGGTGTCGGGCTCCTCGACAATCTGTCCAAGTCCCGCAGCCTGCTCACCTACCTCGCCATCATCTTCGTCGGGCTCTTCCTGGCGTTGCGCCTGCGGAGCGTGGTCCGTTCGCTGCTCTCGCTGGTGCCGGTGATGGTGGCGGTGGGGTCGGTGACGCTGATCGCCTGGGCCCTCTCCCTGAAGCTCAGCCCGATGACGGCGATATCGGGCCCGCTGGTGATCGCCGTGTGCACCGAGTTCACCTCGCTGATCCTGCTGCGGTTCGTCGAGGAGCGGGGACGGCGGCGTACGCCGAAGGAGTCGATGCAGATCACCGCCAGCCGCACCGGGCGGGCGTTCATCGTCTCGGGGCTCACCGCCGTGGCCGGCGTGGTCGTCATCGCCTCCTCGCCGTGGCCCCTGCTTCGGGGCTTCGGCACCATCGTGGGGCTCAACGTGCTGGTGGCACTGGCGTGTGCCCTGGTGATCCTGCCGCCCATCCTGGTCTGGGCCGAGGAGGGGGACCGCAACTGGGTGTCGCGGCACCTGGCCCACTTCGAGGACGAGGCGGCCGCCGACATCCCCACCGAACCGGCGAGGGAGAAGGCGTCGATCCCTCAGGCCTCCGGACCGCCGGCGGTGGCCGGAGGGCCGGCCGCCACCTGAGCCGACCCGGGACGGCGCCTTGGTAGCGTCGGTCCGGTGACGACGGCCGAGGGCGCTCCAGTGGCGGCGGCCGACCCGCCATGGTGGAAGCGGGCGGTGGTTTACCAGATCTACCCCCGCTCGTTCGCCGATGCCGGTGGCGATGGGATCGGCGACCTGGCCGGCATCCGAGCCCACCTGGGCGACCTGGCGTGGCTGGGGGTGAACGCCGTCTGGCTGTCGCCGTTCTACCCGTCGCCGATGATCGACTTCGGGTACGACGTCAGCGACTACTGCGACGTCGACCCCCTGTTCGGCACCCTCGACGAGTTCGACGCCCTGGTGGCCGACGCCCACGACCTCGGGATCAGGGTGATCATCGACTGGGTGCCGAACCACACGTCGGACCGCCACCCGTGGTTCCTCGACGCGGTGTCGGGGCGGGACGCTGATCATCGAAACTGGTACGTCTGGCGCGACGCGGTGGGAGACGCCCCTCCCAACAACTGGGTGGAGGCGTTCGACCCGTCGGCACCGGCCTGGACCCTCGACGAGGCCAGCGGGCAGTGGTACCTCCACCTCTTCGAGCCGGCCCAGCCCGACTTGAACTGGGACCAGCCGGCGGTGGTCGACGCCATGCACGACGTCCTCCGCTTCTGGCTCGACCGCGGAGTCGACGGGATCCGGGCGGACGTCATCCACTGCATCGGCAAGGAGCCGGACCTTCCCGACGACCCTCCCGAGCTGGCCGGCATCCCCCACTCGGCGCTCAACGACGTGGTGGTCACCCATCGGCGGCTCCGACAGATCCGGACCCTGGTCGACAGCTACCCGGGCGACCGGTTCGTGGTGGGCGAGGTGTACCTCCTGTCCACCCAGGCGGTGGCCACCTACTACGGCGACGGCGACGAGCTCCACCTGGCCTTCAACTTCCTGCCGCTGCTCGCCCCCTGGTGGGAGCCCTCGTGGCGCCGGTGCATCGAGGAGACGGTGGCCGCCCTGGCCCCCAGGGACGCCTGGCCCAGCTGGGTCCTGTCCAACCACGACAACCCCCGCCACCGCTCCCGATACGACGCCGACGCCGCTCGGCGAGGCGAGGCGCCGGAGGTCACCCGCCGGCGGAGCGAGGCCCGGGCCCGGTCGGCGGCGGTGCTGCTCCTCACCCTGCGGGGCACCCCCTTCCTCTACCAGGGCGAGGAGCTCGGCCTCCTCGACGCCGACGTCCCCCCCGCCAGGGCCGTCGATCCCGGCGGACGGGACGGCTGCCGGGCGCCGATCCCGTGGACCGGGGCCCCCGACCGGGGGTGGCCCACCTCCGGCGGCACCGAACCGTGGCTGCCCTTCCCGCCCGAGCCGGAGCGGAACCACGACAGCCTGCGCCGCGACCCGTCGTCCATCCTCCACCTCTACCGCCGGCTGCTCGCCCTCCGGCGACGCCGGGCCGCCCTGGCCGACGGCGACATGACCCTCCTCGACGGCCCCGACGGCGTGCTGGCCTACCGGCGTACCGCCGGCGACGAGTCGGTGGTCGTGCTGGTCAACTTCACCGACCGGGCGGTCGAAGTGACCGGGGACGCCGTCGGGGTGGTCGGGAGCAGGGCCGTGCTCACCAGCGACGGGATCGACGACGGTTCGGCCTTCCGCGGCTGGCTCCGCCCCGACCAGGCCGTGGTGGTGGAAGGGTGAGCCGGTACTTACGAAGAAATTACCCTTGCGCCCAGCGCAACCCAGGCTGACTCACTAGCCTCACGGGATGGACAATTCCCGCCACTCCCGACCGTGGATCCTGCTCGCCCTGGCCACCTTGGGGGTGACCACGCTCAGCGCCCTGCTGCCGGCTGAGGCGATGGCGGCCACGCCGGTGACCGCCTACGTACTGAACCCCGCCTACGCCAAGAAGATCGGCTTCCCCACCACCGCCGTCGCCGCCAAGGCGAGCTCAGGCACCGACGAGAAGAACTGCCCCAAGTCGGCCGAGTCCGAGTACTTCAACGCCGCCACCAACGCCGGGCTGGTGTCGGAGAGCCTGGTCTGCAAGACGTCGGCGGCCGCCCTGACCGCCTTCAAGCAGGCCAAGACGGAGGCGGCCGCCGATACCAGCATCACGCTGCCCAGGTCGCTCGGCAGCTCCGCCTTCGCCACCGCCTCCGAGGCACCGCAGTACACGGTGGTCTGGCAGCACGGCTCGAAGGTGGGGGTGACCGCCATCGACATCGACGTGAGCGCCTCGGCCTCCACCGAGTCGAGCACCACCGTGCCCAGCACCCCGCTGACGGCTGCCCAGGCCAAGGTCCTGGTGGCGGCCGCCGTGGCCCAGAACACCCTGTTCAGCAAGTAGGCCGCCCGGCACCTGGCCTCCCCCTGTCGGTGCCGAGGGCGCCGCCGTGGACACGCCACCCGGCATAGGGTCGACACCGTGAACGTCCCTGCCGTCCCCGCCCGCCCCACCGTCGCCGAGCTGCTGGTCCGGTGCCTCGAGAACGAGGGCGTGACCCACGTCTTCGGGATCCCTGGCGAGGAGAACATCCACCTGGTCGAGGCGCTGTCACGATCGGCGATCCGGTACGTCCTAGTCCGCCACGAGCAGGGCGCCTCCTTCATGGCGGAGACCTACGGACGCCTGACCGGGCGGGCCGGGGTCTGCTCGGCGACCCTGGGTCCCGGCGCCATCAACCTCCTGCTGGGCACCGCCGACGCCACCACCAACTCGACGCCGCTCATCGCCCTGTCGGCCCAGGTGGGCATGGACCGGAGCTTCAAGGAGTCCCACCAGGGGGTGGACCTGGTCTCCATGTTCGCGCCGGTCACCAAGTGGTCGGCGCTCATCGCCACCCCGGGCGCCGCTCCGGAGATGGTGCGCAAGGCGTTCAAACTGGCCCAGACCGAGCGCCCCGGCGCCGTCTACCTGGCGGTGCCGGAGGATGTCGAGAAGGCGGCCGCCCCGGCCGACGCCGTCCCGCTGCGGGTGAACGTGCCCCGTCCCGACCAGCCCTCTTCCGACCAGGTCGAACGGGCGGCCGCCGTCCTCCGGGTAGCCGAGCGCCCGGTGGTGCTGGCCGGCCACGGGGCCACCCGGGCCGGTGCCGGGGCCGCCCTGCTGCGGTTCGCCGAGAGGCTCGGGGTGCCGGTGGCCACCACCTTCCACGGCAAGGGCGTCGTTCCCGACGACCACCCACAGGCCCTGGGAGCGGTTGGGTTCATGCGACACGACTATGTCAACTTCGGCTTCGACCAAGCCGACGTGATCGTCACCGTCGGGTACGAGCTGCAGGAGTTCGACCCGGTCCGCATCAACCCCCGGGGGGACAAGAGGATCATCCACATCCACCGGTTCCCCGCCGAGGTCGACCGGCACTACGACGTGGCGGTGGGCCTCCAGGCCGACATCGGCCAGAGCCTCGACGCCCTGGCCGCGGCGGTGGACCGGCCCACCTGGAGCCACCACCACGGCGAGCGCATCCGCCGGTTGCTGGCCGAGGAGCTCGAACGCGGGGGTGCCGACGACCGCTTCCCCCTGGCCCCGGCCCGTATCGTGGCCGACACCCGGGCGGCCATGGGACGCGACGACATCGTGCTGGTGGACACCGGGGCCCTCAAGATGTGGATGGCCCGCCTCTACCCGACCTACTCCCCCAACACCTGCCTCATCTCCAACGGGCTGTCCACCATGGCCTGGACGCTGCCGGGGGCCATCGGGGCCAAGCTGGCCCGTCCCGGCGACCGGATCCTGGTGGCCACCGGCGACGGAGCGTTCCTGATGAACTCACAGGAGATCGAGACGGCCCTTCGTGAGCACATCGCCATGGTGGTGCTCATCTGGGTCGACGACGCCTACGGGCTGATCAGCTGGAAGATGGAGCTCGAGCTGGGACACGACGTGGACACCGCCTTCGGCAACCCCGACTTCGTCGCCTACGCCGAGAGCTTCGGGGCGGTCGGCCATCGAATCGGATCGGCCGAGGAGCTCCTCCCGACCCTGCGCACCGCCTTGGCCGCCGACACCGTGTCGGTCATCGCCTGCCCGGTCGACTACTCGGCCAACCTCGAGCTGATCCGGTCCCTCGGCGAGCTGGACGAGTCCCTGTCGTGACGACGGTCCCGCCCCCTCGCCGCCGGGCCCATCTCACCACTGCGCCCACCCGTCGGGGGTGACCGAGCCGGTGACGCTCCGGGGGTCGACTGCCGAGCCGGTGTTGCCGGCCCGGTAGACGGCGAGGCACAGCTGCAGGCCGGCGGCGGTCGGAGGGCGGTCGTAGGGGGCGGAGAGCGGGCGTCGTCGTTTCGCGGGTGGTGTCACATCTGCCAACATGGCACACGTGACACCACGACGGAATTCAAGTCGGCTCAGTTCCGATCGGCGGCGAGGAACGACCGGGTGACCGCCGGGCTACCTCGACTCGTAGACGGGGGGTCAGAGCTCGGTGTCGGTGTCGACGCTGGTGCCGACCCGGTCGAAGAACCGGGGCCGGATCGCCCGGATGGCGGCATAGGCGACGACCATCGCCACGAAGGTGGCCAGGACCGCGTAGAAGATCCACCCGTCCGGCGTCGGGAGGAAGGCGTTCTCGTAGAACACGTAGCCCATGACGAGGATCGAGATCACCGCGGCGGCCAGGTCGAAGAGCTTGAGGCGCCTGGTCCGGCGAAGGTAGACGACGGCGCCGGCGGCGAGGAGGATGTAGATCATCATGAAGCCGTAGCCGCTCACGTCGCCGAAGTCACCAATGACCGTGAAGGGCGCCACGTTGGCCAGCACCATCACGAGGGTGGCCACCGACCAGACGACGGCCAGCACGACGTTGGCCACCCACGGCGTGCCCCACCGTCGGTGGACCTTCATGAGCGGGGCCGGCGCCAGCCCCTCACGGGCCAGGGTGAACATCAGGCGCGACACGCTGTTGAACACCGCGATGATCGAACCGAACAGGGTCAGGGACACGGTGACGTCGATGACCTTCCGGAGCCACGCCACGTGGGCGATAGTGGCGAGGTCCTGCAGGGGCACGCCGTCGTTCACCGCCTTGGCCATCTGGAAGTGGGAGCCCTCGAAGCCAAGGAACAGGGTGTAGCCGGAGAAGGTCCAGAACAGGCTGGCGAGGACCACGGTGGAGATCATGGCGATGGGGATGGCCCGGAGCGGGTTGCGCGCCTCACGGCCGAGGACGGTGGCCGACTCGAATCCACCGAACGACAGCACGGCGAGGACGAACCCGTCGAGGACCAACGTGAGCGAGCTGTGGTGGAGGGAGAGCTGGGTGTGGTCGACGATCGATCCGGTGCGGGTGGCCAGGACACAGATCATCAAGATCACGAGGATGGCCGCCGTCACCATCTCGATCAGGAGCATGGCCACCGCCGACTTGCGCACGCCGCTCAGAGCGGCGGCAACCGAGGCGGCCAGGCCGAGGGCGTAAGCGAGGTAGAGGACCACGTGGCCGGAGCCGAGGCCGAATGCCTGCAGGCTCTGGGTGGCGTAGACACCGAAGCCGAACAGGGCGCCGGCGCTGAAGAGCCCGATGAGGAGCAGGCTCGTCCACGCCACGATGACGCCGCCGCACCGCCCGAGGGACTTGGACACCAGGCCGTAGGGCCCCCCGGTGGTGGCGAACTGGCTGGCAAGCCTGGAGATGCACCACGCCACCAGCAGGATGATGGCCGCGGCGGTCACCCACGTGAGCCACGCGCCGCTGCCGGCGGTGACCGCCACCAGCGGGACGATAAGCGCCACGACGCCGGTGACCCCCATGGCACCCACCGACTGGGCGATGATGCCGGGCAGCCGCACCGTGTGGGCGGCCAGCTGGGCGGACTCGTCCCGGTCCTGAGTGGCCAGCTCCGTGTCCCCGCCCTCCGCCGCCTCCCCGATCGTCACGCCGGTAAACTACTCGGCGCCCGCCGCAATTGCACTGACCATGAAGCCAGGTTCATGTGGGGCGAACTGGCGTTCCTGCGGGCCGGGCGGGATGGGCCATTCGGCCCTGGAGACGGCAGTTCCGGGGCGCATACCCTGAAGGATGGCAGGAGCGACGGCGATCGCCTCGACGCGGTCGAGGAAGGGACGCTCCCGAGGGGCGGCGCTGTCCGTCCTCTGCGTGGCTGTCCTGATGGTCAACCTCGACAACACCATCTTGAACGTCGCCCTCCCCACCCTGGTCATCCGGCTGAGCGCCACCACCGATCAGCTCCAGTGGATCGTGGACGCCTATGCCATGGTGTTCGGCGGCATGATGCTCGTGGCGGGCAGCCTGGCGGATCGCTACGGAAGGAAGCGGCTGTTCATCATCGGCCTCGTCATCTTCGGTTGCGGCTCGCTGGGTGCCACGTTCTCCGGGAACGTCCACTCGTTGATCGGCTGGCGGGCCGTGATGGGAGCCGGTGCGGCCATGACCATCCCCTCCGGCCTGTCCATCGTCAACGACCTCTTCCGCCAACCTGACGAGCGGGCCAAGGCCGTGGGTATGTGGTCGGGAACCGTCGGGCTCGGGATCGCCGTCGGCCCGGTCGCCGGCGGGCTGTTGCTATCCCGCTTCTGGTGGGGTTCGGTGTTCCTGGTCAACGTACCCGTCGTCGTCGTCGGCATCATCGGGACGGCGTTGCTCGTCCCCGAGTCGCGCCGACAATCCGCCCGCCGCCCCGATCCGCTGGGCGCGCTCTTGTCGGTGATCGGACTGGGCTTCGTCCTGTGGGCGATCATCGAGGGACCAAACCATGGGTGGCTCTCACCGGACGTCCTTGGCGCCGGATCGGCCGGTCTCGCCGTCATGGCCGCGTTCGTGGTGTGGGAGCTCCACATCGACCATCCGATGCTGCCGTTGGCGTTCTTCCGGTCGCCGAGGTTCAGTGTCGCCATCGTCTCGATGGCGATCGGCGTCTTCGCGCTGCTAGGCGGTCTGTTCATCCAGACCCAGTTCCTCCAGTTCGGCCTGGGCTACTCCCCGCTCGAGGCCGGCCTGTGCATCCTGCCCATCGCCGGCGTGCTGGCCGCGGGTGCCCTCACCTCGCCGTGGATCGTGCGCGCCCTCGGGACGAAGCTGACCGCCTCCGCCGGTCTGTGGCTGGTGACGGCCGGTCTGATCGAGATCGCCGCGGTGACATCCATCACCACCACCTATGCGGACGTCCTGCCGGGGATGCTGCTCATGGGGCTGGGGGCTGGTCTCCTGCTGCCGTCGGCCACCGACTCGGTGCTGGGGACCCTCACCCAGGACGACGCCGGGGTGGGGTCGGCCACCAACAGCACCTCCATCCAGGTCGGCGGTGCGCTGGGCGTGGCGGTGGTCGGAAGTGTGCTGTCGACCAACTACCAGCACACGGTGGCGCCGGCGCTGGTCGGTCATCATGTCACCCAGGCCGTCTCCCAGACCATCCTCGGATCGCTGGGGGGAGCGCTGGCCGTGGCCCACATCGTCGGCGGGGTGGTGGGCGTGGCCCTGGCCCACGTGGCTCGGGTGGGGTACTCCATCGGATCGCACCGAGCCATGATCGTCGCCGCCGTGGTGACCGGGACCGGTGCGGTGCTGGTGCTCGCCGCTCTTCCCTCCCGCCCGGTCCGGCGTGCTCCGGAGGGTTCGACCACCGACTCCATCCGAGGTCGGTCGAGCGACGTCGACGAGGGTGACCGATGACGGCGGGCGGCGGCCACGGCGCCGGCGCGGCGCCTGGCGGCCCGGAGGTCGACCTGGGGACACCCTTCGGTGACATGATGGAAAGGATGGCGTCGATCACCGGCTTGCATCACGTCCGCCTGCCGGTCAGCAACATCACCGCCAGTGCGGAGTGGTACGTCGCGACCTTCGGGTTCGAGGTCATCCTGTACGAAGAGGAGGAGACCCGTCCGGTCGGCGCCGTGCTGCGCCATCCGAGCGGCGTCATCGTCGGGCTGCACCTCAACCGGGCCAGGTCGCTGGCCTTGAAGGAGTTCAGCATCCTGGGATTGGCCGTGGCCAGCCGCGACGACCTCGAGCAGTGGATTCTCCGGCTCGATGACCTGGACACCGGCCACGGGTCGGTGCTCCGAGGACACGTCGGCTGGTACGTGGAGGTACCCGACCCTGACGGCATCGTCGTCCAACTGCACACCGAAGGTCAGCCCGACGTCGAGGAAGGCTGAGAGCTGGCTGACCACGGTCTTCTCCGGTCAGGTGCCGCTGGAGTCGATCCGCAGCTCCCGTGCCGCCCGTTCGGCGACGCGGGCGGCGTAGGCGGCGGCCTGGGTCCGGCGCTCCATCCCCAGCTTGGCAAGGAGGTTCGACACGTAGTTCTTCACGGTCTTCTCCGCCAGGTAGAGCTCAGCGGCGATCTGGCGGTTGGTCCGACCATCGGCCACGAGGTCGAGGATGCGGCGCTCCTGCGGGGTGAGGCCGGCCATCAGCGGGTCGCCCCCGGAATCGTGGCGCAGGCGCTCGAGGACCTGGGCGGCCAGCGCCGGGTCGAGGAGCGACTGCCCGGCGGCCACCCGGCGCACGTCGTCGACCAGGTCCATCCCGCCGACCCGCTTGAGCACGTAACCGGCTGATCCGGCCATGATGGCAGCGAACAGGGCCTCATCGTCGGCGTAGGAAGTGAGCATCACACAGGCGATGTCCGGCATGCTCGAGCGGATCTCCCGGCACACCTCGATGCCGCTGCCGTCAGGGAGCCGGACGTCGAGAATCGCCACCGAGGGGCGGACGGAGGGGATGCGGGAGAGCGCCTCGGCGGCGGTGGCCGCCTCACCCACCACCTCGATGCCGTCACTGGCCCCGAACAGGGCACGCAGCCCGGCCCGCACGATCTCGTGATCGTCGAGCAGAAACACGCTAATCGGCACCGACTGTGCCTCCTCCGAGGGACCTTCCCACCGCCCGTAGCAGGCAGGTCGTCCCGCTCACCAGTGGCATCGGCTCCGTGTTCTTCCACGAGTCGACCAGTGCCGCCATCCTAGCCACGCACTCCCGCCACGGGTCCGCCGTGCCCCGGCCCAGGCGGCGCCGCGGCGTCGGTTGTCCCGCCGGGCCAGCGACGATAGGGTCGGGTCACGAGCCGAAGAACCTGGCCGAACAGGTAGTTCGGCCCCACCCTCCGTTGGGAGGTCACCTGTGCCCTATCACTCGATCGAGGACCCAGCCAAGCTGCGCCGGGTGCTCGAAGCCACGCTCCTCCTCGAGTCCGACCTCGATGTGCAGGTCCTGCTGCGCCACATCATCGAGGAGGCCCGCTCGATGACCAATGCCAGGTACGGCGCCTTGGGCGTGCTCAACGAGGACCGCACCGCCCTCGCCGAGTTCATGACCAGCGGGCTCGGAGCCGACGACGAGGGCCGGATCGGTGCCCGCCCGACCGGTGAGGGCGTGCTCGGGCTGCTGATCACCGATCCGAAGCCTCTCCGGCTGGCCCGGCTCGGCTCCCATCCCGACAGCTACGGCTTTCCACCCAACCACCCCCCGATGAGCTCGTTCCTCGGGGTGCCCATCCAGGTGAGGGGCGAGGTCTACGGCAACCTCTACCTGACCGACAAGCTCGGTTGGTCGGAGTTCACCGCCGACGACGAGGCGCTGGTGGTCGCCCTGGCCGTCAGTGCCGGCATCGCCATCGAAAACGCACGGCTCCATCAGCGGGTCAAGGAGGCGGCCGTCTACGAGGAGCGGGACAGGTTGGCCAGCGACCTGCACGACACGGTGATCCAGCGCCTCTTCGCCGTGGGCCTCTCACTTCAGAGCCTGGTCGGCAGCGACTCGGCGGCCGTCATGTCCGAGGGGCTGTCGGGCTGCATCTCTGACCTCGACGACACCATCCGTCAGATCAGGGTCAGTATCTTCGAGCTCACCGAGGCCAGTGAGGGACGCGGGGTGCGCTCCAACATCCTGTCGCTCGTCCGCGAGCTGTATCCGGTCGTCGGCTTCGAGGTCCCGCTCCTGTTCGACGGCCCCATCGACACCGCCCTGGCCCCCGAGGTGGCCGGACATCTGCTGGCCACCATCCGGGAGGCACTCACCAACGTCGGTCGCCACGCCCAGGCCACCACGGCCACCGTCGCCGTCCGGGTGGCGGACGGCACCTGCACCCTCGAGGTCGCCGACAACGGGATCGGAGCCGCGGGCTCCAAGCGTCGAGGAGTAGGGCTCGGTCTGGGCAACATGGAGCGCCGAGCGGAGAAGCTGCACGGTACGTTCACCTTCGAAAGCCCGGACACGGGTGGAACCCTCCTCACCTGGCAGGTCTCCCTCGAGCCCTGAACCGCTCGACGCCCGCCCGGGGATACCGCGCCGGAGGGCACCCGCCACGGCACCGACCGGTTCCGGGTAGGGCATTTGGACCCTGTGCAGTCCGCGGCCTCGTCCTTACGCTGGGATGATGGACGTGGGCGATGAGGTGGTCATCGATCGTGACGGTCTGGACGCGCTCATCGCCACCCTCCGGGCGCGGGGATACCGGGCGCTGGGACCGGTCGTCCGCCACGGGGCCATCGTGCACGGCGAGGTGTCCCGGTCCGGTGACCTCCCCCTCGGCTGGCGCGACCGGCAGGCACCCGGGCTCTACCGGCTCGAACACGGGCAGGGTCCCGAGCTGTTCGAGTGGGCGGTGGGGCCGGCCTCGTGGAAGTCGGAGTTCTTCGCTCCCGAGGAGGTGGTGTGGCGGGCCTCGGTCACCGACGACCAGGTGACCATCACCGAGCCCGAGCCCGCCGGACCGCCAATCGCCATCATCGGGGCCCGACCCTGCGAGCTGGCCGCCCTCGGAGTGCTCGACGGCGTGCTGGGGGACGGGGCCGTGCCCGACGATCGGTACGCCGCACGACGTGACGGCGCCTTGGTGGTGGCGGTCGAGTGCGGCGCACCGGCGGCCACCTGCTTCTGTACGTCGATGGGGACCGGCCCCTCCGCCGACCACGGATTCGACTTGTCCTTGACCGAGCTGACGGAAGGCGGGCACCGGTTCCACGCCCGGATCGGGTCCCCGGCCGGGGCCGAGCTGGTCGCCCGGCTCCCCCACCGGCCGGTCGGTGCCGACGAGACGAGGCAACGAGGAGAGGTCCTGGCCGGAGCCGAGGCCCGGATGGGACGCGTCCTCGACACCGAGGGGCTACCCGCGCTCCTCGATCGCAACCTCGAGCACCCGCGCTGGGAGTCGGTCGCCGAGCGCTGCCTGTCCTGCGGCAACTGCACGCTGGTCTGTCCGACCTGCTTCTGCAGCGACGTCAAGGACGTCACCGACGTCTCCGGCACGGTCGAGCGGCAACGGCGGTGGGCCTCGTGCTTCGACCTGGACCACTCCTACCTCCACGGAGGGACGGTCCGGCCGACCACCGCCTCGCGCTACCGCCAGTGGATGACCCACAAGCTGTCCACCTGGTGGGACCAGTTCGGCGAGTCGGGTTGCGTGGGCTGCGGGCGGTGCATCGCCTGGTGCCCGGTCGGCATCGATCTCACCGAGGAGGCCGCAGCCATCCGTGCCACCGACGGCGCCCCGGCCGCTGTGGCGGCGGGGGCACCATGACCGGATCGCTGGAACAGTCGCTCGCCGCCCACCCCTTCCTCACCGGGCTTCCCGACGGGACGGTGGAGCTCATCGCCCGATGTGCCCGCCGCGCCACCTTCGACACCGGCGCCTACCTCGTCAACGAAGGCGAGGAGGCCGACACGCTGTACCTGGTCGAGCAGGGCCGGGTGGCCGTCGAGGTCCACGGACCGTCCCGGGGGAGCCTGGTCATCGAGACGGTCGAGGCTGGCCACGTGGTGGGGCTGTCGTGGCTGGCGCCCCCCTTCCGCTGGCACTTCGACGTGCGGGCCCTTACGCCGGTGTCGACCGTGGCCATCGACAGGGACGGGCTGCGGGCCGAGCTCGAAGAGCATCCGGCCATCGGCTACGCCCTGCTCGAGCGCCTCGTCTCGGTGCTCCTCGGGCGGCTGCAGGCGACCCGGGTGCGGCTTCTCGACCTCTACGGGCTCGGCGATGACGACGCTCACTGAACCGGCGCCGGCCCCTTCCCACGGGCCGCTGACCCCGGACATCTACCGGGTCACCGGGCGCCGGGCGGAGGTCGGCGACGTGGTCACCCTGGCCCTCGAGCGGGCCGGTGGCGGAACGGCGACGGGCTTCGCTCACGGCCAGTTCAACATGGTCACCGCCTTCGGCGTGGGGGAGGTGGCCATCTCGGTCTCCAGCGCCCCTGGCTCCCCGGGCCCGATCGAGCACACCATCCGGGACGTGGGGGCGGTGACCCATGCGCTGTGCTCCGCTCCGGTCGGCGCCCTGGTCGGCGTGCGCGGGCCGTTCGGTACCGGCTGGGGCGTCGATGACATCGCCGACGGCGACGACGTGGTGGTGGTCGCCGGCGGCATCGGGCTGGCACCGTTGCGGGGGGCCGTCTCCCACCTGGTGGACCGGGTGCAGGCCGGCCGGGGTCGGTTGTTCGTGGTGGCCGGGGCGCGCTCGCCCGACCAGGTGCTCTTCGCCAAGGATCTCGACGCCTGGCAACGGGCCGGCGCCCACGTGGAGGTGACCGTCGACATCGCCTCCCCGTCCTGGTCGGGACCGGTCGGCGTGGTCACCACCCTGCTCGCCGGGCTGCCGTGCGATCCGGCCCGGACGGTGGCGCTCACCTGCGGGCCGGAGATCATGATGCGCTTCACCGCCCGTGCCCTGGTCGACCGCGGCGTCGACCCGGGCCGCATCCGGGTCTCACTGGAGCGGAACATGCAGTGCGCCATCGGACTGTGCGGTCACTGCCAGCTGGGTCCGCTGCTGGTCTGCCGGGACGGGCCGGTCGTCCCCTACGGGGGCACGGCCGACTCGCTGTTCATGGAGCGTCAACGATGATCGACCGTCGCCCCACCCTTGCCATCTGGAAGTTCGCCTCGTGCGACGGCTGCCAACTCAGCCTCCTCGACTGCGAGGACGAGCTGCTGGCCGTAGCCGGCGCAGTCCGGATCGCCGAATTCAACGAGATGTCCCGTACCCACGTCCAGGGGCCCTATGACGTGTCACTGGTGGAGGGCTCGATCACCACCGAGGCGGACGCGGCCCGGATCCGCGAGGTGCGCCGGTCCTCGCGACGACTGGTCACCATCGGGGCGTGCGCCTCGGCCGGGGGGATCCAGGCCCTGCGCAATTCGGCGGAGGACGGTGCCTACGTGGACGCGGTCTACGCCCATCCCGAGTACATCGCCTCGCTGGCCACCTCCACGCCCATCTCCGCCCACGTGCCGGTCGACCTGGAGCTCCAGGGCTGCCCCATCGACCGGCACCAGCTGCTCGAGGTGATCACCGCCGAACTGGCAGGCCGCAAGGCGGTCATCCCGGGCCACAGCGTGTGCCAGCAGTGCAAGGGCCGGGGCACGGTCTGCCTCCTCGTCTCCGAGGGTACCGCCTGCCTCGGACCGGTGACCCGTGCCGGATGCGGGGCACTGTGCCCGTCGATCGGCCGCGGCTGCTTCGGCTGCTTCGGTCCGTCCGAGGGGGCGAACCCGGGTTCACTGTCCGGGCACCTGGTCGACCAGGGCCTGGCGCCGAGGGACGCCTCGCGGCTGTTCGCCACCTTCTACGTCGGCAACCCGATCTTCGGCGACGAGTCTGCCGCCCTGGCCGGCCTGGACGGCGCACCCGCCTCCGGCACCGAGGAGACCCCGTGACCCACGGATCGGGAGCGCACCGCACGGTGGCGGTCGAGGGGCTGGCCCGGGTGGAGGGGGAGGGATCGCTCCGGGTGGAGGTGCGCGACGGCGTGGTGGGGGACGTCGCCCTCTCCATCTTCGAACCACCCAGGTTCTTCGAGGCCATGTTGGAGGGAAGGAGGGCCAGCGAGGCACCGGACATCACGGCACGGATCTGTGGCATCTGCCCGGTGGCCTACCAGATGAGCGCCTGCGCGGCGGTGGAGGACGCCTGTGGGGTGGAGGTGGGTGATCGGATCACCGCCCTGCGACGCCTCCTCTACTGTGGCGAGTGGATCCAGAGCCACACCCTGCACATCTACCTGCTGCACGCCCCTGACTTCCTGGGCTGCGCCGACGCCGTCGAGCTGGCCGAGCGGGACCGGGCGGCCGTCGAGCGGGGCCTCGCCCTCAAGCGCACCGGCAACCTGATCATGGAGACCGTCGGTGGACGGGCCATCCACCCGGTCAACGTACGGGTGGGAGGGTTCTACCGGGCTCCCACGGTCGACGAGCTGGCCACACTGGTCGATCCGCTCCACCGGGCGCTCGAGGCGGCCTTGGCCACGGTGGCCTGGGTCGGGAGCTTCGAGTTCCCCGACGTCGACGGGACCTACCGCTTCGTCTCCCTGCGCAGCGCCGGCCGGTATCCGATCGAGTCCGGCCGGGTCGCCTCGTCCGACGGGCTCGACGTCACCCCGGCCGAGTTCGCCGACCTGGTCACCGAAGAGCAGGTGGCCAGGTCCACCGCCCTCCAGGCCCGCCTCGAGGGCGGGCTCGCCTACCTCACCGGTCCCCTGGCCCGCTACGCGCTCAACTCCTCCGAGCTCCCCGAGGTGGCCCGCCAGGCCGCCTCCGGTGCCGGCCTCGGTCCGATCTGCGTCAACCCGTTCCGGAGCATCGTGGTACGGGCGGTGGAGGTGGTCTTCGCCTGCCACGAGGCGCTCAGGCTGATCGCCGCCTACGAGCCCCCCGACCCGCCCTTCGTCGAACCCCCGTCCCGGGCGGGCGTGGGGACCGGCGCCACCGAGGCCCCCCGCGGGCTCCTGTTCCACCGCTACCACCTCGGTGACGACGGGCTGATCCGGACGGCCCGGATCGTGCCGCCCACCTCGCAGAACCAGATCACCATCGAGTCCGACCTCCGCCGGGTGGCCCAGGGGGCACTCGACCTCCCCGACGACCAGCTGGCCTGGCGCTGCGAACAGGCGGTGCGGAACCACGACCCGTGCATCTCGTGCGCCGCCCACTTCCTCGACGTCACGGTGATCAGGACGTGAGCGGGCCGGCACCACCGCCACCGGCTCCACGGGTGGTGGTGGTGGGGATGGGGAGCGAGTACCGCCGCGACGACGGCGCCGGTCCGGCGGTGGCCGTCCAGGTCGCCCGCCGCGCCGACGGCGTGGCCGACCTCGGGCCGATCGCCGACCCGCTCGATCTCCTCGGACTGTGGGACGACGCCGATCTGGCCGTGGTGGTCGATGCCGTGCACTCGGGGGCCGAACCGGGCACCGTTCAGCTCATCGAGATCGGGACCGGGCCCGATGGCGGTTCCCACGGCGAGCCGTCCTCCGTCTCCAGCACCCACGGGATCGGCCTGGCCGGGGTGCTCCGACTGGCTCGAGCCGTCGACCGGGCGCCGAAGCGGGTGGTGGTGGTGGGCATCGAGGGGGAGGACTTCGGCCAGGGAGCCGGGCTCAGCCCGGCGGTCGTCCGAGCCGTGCCCCGTGCGGCGTACCAGGTGCTGCAGCTGATCGACGGGGCCCGCTGATGTGCACCAGTCGCCTGCACCAGGTGGTGGCTCCCGCCGGACCCAGGGCCGTGTCGGTCGCCGATGTCGAGGGCAACCGGCACCAGGTGTCGCTGCTCGCGCTGGATGGGCCCGCACCGGAGCCGGGCGACTGGGTCGTCGTCCACAGCGGGTACGCCATCGACCGGGTGGGTCCCACCGAAGCCGAGGCGGTGGTGGCCGAGCTGCGCGCCGCCGGGGTGGTGGAGCGGGGCCGGGACTGACCGGCCACCGCGTGACTTTCGGCCCTAGCTACGGGTACGGCTCCCTTGAAGACTGGTCGTAGGAGGGCGTACCGGCGCCCGGTCACGAAAGGAGCCACTCGTGCGATCCGTGTTCATCAATCCCGAACGGTGCATCGGTTGCCTCCAGTGCGAGCTTGCCTGTGCGGTGGAGCACTCCACCAGCCAGGCCGAGGGCCGGGCGTTCCTCGAGATTCCGATCCCCCGAAAGCGGGTGCACGTCGAGGCGGGCCCGACGCCGACCTTCAGCTTCCCCAACCGCTGCCGGCACTGCGACCCGGCGCCCTGTCTCCAGGTCTGTCCGAGCGGCGCCATCACCCGGGACGACGAGCTCGGGCTGGTGCTGGTGGAGCCGAAGCGGTGCATCGGCTGCGCCATGTGCGCGGTGGTATGCCCCTTCGACGTCGTCACCTTCCACCCGTTGGCCGACGGGCCCGGGCCCGAGGTCGCCGTGGCCGTGAAGTGCGACGGGTGCGTGGACCGGTTGCGTCGGGGCGAGTCGCCGGCGTGCAGTGAGGTCTGCAAGGTCGACGCCCTGGTCTTCGGGGAACTGAACGAACTGGTAGCCGCCGGCCGGCTACGGGAGACCGGCGCGGTCCTGGCCGCCGCCGGTGCCACCCCGACCGCCCTGCCCGGCGGGGACCCACTAGCCGGTTGGCGGGCGTGGGGTGGGGCACGACAGGCGGCGGCATTGGCCGCCGCCGGCTGGGCCCCCGACCGGCTCGGTTCGAACGGTACCGCGCGCAACGGTGATGCCGAGGGCCAGCCCCCGACCGGAGGCGAGAACAAGGGAGAACGACAATGAGTGGAACCAACGGGAACGGCCGGGCACGGCGTCTGACCATCAATGCGGACGCCCAGGCGATGATCGACATCGCCGCCCGCGAGGGCATCGAGACGGTCTGGGACCGCCTGGAGGCCCAACAGCCGCAGTGCGGCTACTGCGCCCTCGGGCTGAGCTGCCGGAACTGCGCCATGGGTCCGTGTCGCATCGACCCGTTCGGGGAGGGTCCCCAGAAGGGTGTGTGCGGGGCGGACGCCGACGTCATTGTGGCTCGCAATCTGGGCCGGACCATCGCCGCCGGCTCCTCGTCGCACTCCGATCACGGCCGGGACATCCTGGAGACGTTTGCGGCCCTGGCCCGAGGTGACACCACCGGGTACCGGATCGCCGACGAGGAGAAGCTACGGCGGCTGGCCGGCGAGGTCGGCGTGGCCACCGAGGGCCGCTCCGCCCAGGACGTGGCCGTGGACTTGGCCGACGTCCTCCTCGACGACTACGGGACGAGGCGTGGTTCGCTCTCCTTCACCGCCCGGGCTCCCGAGGTACGGCGCGCCCTGTGGGACAAGCTCGGGATCACCCCGAGGGGCATCGACCGTGAGAACGTCGAGATGCTCCACCGGACCCACATGGGGGTGGACAACGACTACGTGAACACCCTGCTCCACGCCTTGCGGACCGGGCTGGCGGACGGGTGGGGCGGGTCGAT
This sequence comes from Acidimicrobiales bacterium, assembly GCA_052143315.1. GTDB lineage: Bacteria > Actinomycetota > Acidimicrobiia > Acidimicrobiales > RAAP-2 > DASZIT01. Next base: position 40,118 of record JBKQTE010000092.1, read on the forward strand.
GATCGCCACCGAGCTCTCCGACGTCATGTTCGGCACGCCGGCCCCGGTGATGTCCGAGGTCAACCTGGGCGTGCTGCGGACCGACCAGGTCAACATCGCCATGCACGGTCACAACCCGATGCTCTCCGACGTGATCGTGGCGGCCGCCCAGGATCCCGAGCTCGTCGAGCTGGCCGGCTCCCTCGGTGCCACCGGTATCAACGTGGTCGGGCTCTGCTGCACGGGCAACGAGATGCTCATGCGGCGGGGCGTGCCCATGGCCGGCAACCACCTCATGCAGGAGCTGGTCCTGATCACCGGGGCACTCGAGGCGATGGTGGTCGACTACCAGTGCATCATGCCGTCCATCGTCGACGTGGCGAAGTGCTACCACACCAAGGTCATCTCGACGTCGGACAAGGCCAAGTTCACCGGGGCCACCCACATCTCCTTCGATCCGCACCACGGCGCCGACATCGCCCACCGGATCGTCCGGATGGCCGTTGAGGCCTACGCCGACCGCAACCACGAGCGGGTGAGGATCCCCGGCGAGCCCGTGCGCATGATGGGCGGCTTCTCGGTGGAGGCGATCCTGGGCGCGCTCGGGGGGACCCCCAAGCCCCTGGTCGACGCCATCGCCGCCGGGACCATCCGCGGGGCGGTGGCCGTGGTCGGCTGCAACAACCCGAAGCTCCCCCAGGACCTCGAGCACATCGAGCTAACCCGGCGGCTTATCGAGAACGACGTCCTCGTCCTGGTGACCGGGTGCGCGGCGGTGGCCAACGGCAAGGCGGGCCACATGGTCCCCGAGGCCGCCTCCATGGCCGGACCCGGTCTTCGCTCGGTCTGCGAGGCGCTGGGCATCCCCCCGGTGCTGCACATGGGGAGCTGCGTGGACAACAGCCGGGTGATCGTGCTGGCGGCGGCGCTGGCCGACGCGCTGGGCGTGGACATCGACCGGCTGCCGTTGGCCGGGGCCGCCCCCGAGTGGTACTCGGAGAAGGCGGTGGCCATCGGCTCCTACGTGGTCGCCTCCGGCATCACCACGGTGCTGGGGGTGCAGCCGGCCATCTTCGGCAGCCCCCACGTGGTGGACCTGCTGGCCGGGGGCCTCGACGACGTGGTGGGGGCCAAGTTCGTCGTCGAGCCGGACCCGGCCGAGGCCGCGCTCTGGATCCGCCGTCACATCGAGGCCAAGCGCGCCGACCTCGGCCTGCCCTCGACCGAGATCGGACCGGAGGGTACCGCCTCGACGGCGCCGACCCCAGTGGCCACCGGAACGGGGGCCTGAGACATGTGTGATACCTGCGGAGGCCACGGCGGCTCGGGCGCCGCGAAGGCACCGGACCCGGTCGGAGGGACCCGCATCGTGGTGGTAGGCAAAGGCGGCGTCGGGAAGTCGACCCTGACCGCGCTGTTGGCCCGCCTGTTGGCCCGCCAGGGACGCAGCGTGACGGCCGTCGACGCCGACGAGCAGCGCAACCTGGCCGCCACCCTCGGGGTGGAGCTGGACACGGCTGCGTCCATCGTGCCGGTGGCTGAGAATGCCGACTACGTCGAGGAGAAGACGGGCGCCCGGCCGGGGGCGGGGGCGGGGGGCATGCTCAGGCTCAACCCCGACACGTCGGACCTGGTCGAACGAGTGTCCGTTCCCGCCCCCGACGGGGTGCGGCTGGTGGTAATGGGCGGCGTGCGGCGTGCGGGCGGGGGCTGCCTCTGCCCGGAGACGGCCCTGATCGCCGCCGCGGTGGCCGGCATGCATCTGCACCACGAGGACGTGGTGGTCATGGACACCCATGCCGGGGTCGAGCACTTCGGGCGGGCCCTGGCGCGTGGCTTCGACGCGGGCGTCGTGGTCGTCGAGCCCTCCTTCAACGCCGTGCAGGTGGGCATGGACTCGGCCCGGCTGGCGTCGGAGCTGGGGATCGACACGCTCCATCTGGTGGTCAATCGGACCCGGTCGGACGGTGACGTCTGCCGGGTGCTCGCCCACGTCGACCACCTGGGCGGGTTCCCTTTCGCCTCGGTCACCGCCCTCCCCTTCGACCAGTCGGTCCTCGACGGCGAGCCAGCGGTCGACCTCCTGCTGGAAGGCTCCCCACTGGCGGAGGCGGTGGGCAGGCTGTCGGCGGACGTCGTGGCGGCAGTGCCGTCCGGGTCGGTGGCCTGATGAGGGCGGTCGTCATCGGGACGGGACCGGCGGGGATCACTGCCGCCGAGACCCTCCGCCGCCTCGACCCGAACGGCTCGGTGGTGGCGCTCTCGACTGAGCCCTTCCCCCCCTACTCACCGCCGGCCATGGCCGACCACTTCCTGACCGGGCGCCAGGCGCCCCTCTACTGGAAGGGCCAGGACGTCGCCGAACGCCTCGGGATCGACGAGCGTCGAGAGGCCCGGGTCGAGGGCGTCGACACCGACTCGCACGAGGTGGTGCTGGCCGATGGCCAGCGCATCGGCTTCGAGGGCCTGGTGGTGGCATCGGGAAGCCGGCTCCACGCCCCGATGGAGGGGGCCGACCTCCCCGGGGTACTCGACTTCAAGTCCCTCCGCACCGCCACCGAGCTGATCGGGCGGGTGCGCCGGGGCGAGGTGACCAGCGTCCTGATCGTCGGCAACGGCTTCATCGGGATCGAGCTGTCACTTCTCTTGGCCGACCTGGGCGTAGACGTCACGATCATCGGCCGTCGCAACTGGGTGATGCCCCGGGTGCTGGACCCCACCACCTCCAAGGTGGCGGAGCGCGCCTTGACCGCCCGGGGCGTGACCCTGCGACTGGGGCTCGAGGCCGAGGCCATCGTGGGCGATCCTGCGGCGTCGGGGGTCCGGTTGGCGGACGGCACCCTCCTCGGCGCCGACCTGGTGGTGGCAGCGACCGGGGTCAAGCCCCACACCGAGTTCCTCGGGGGCTCGGGCATCGTGACCCAGTGGGGTGTGCGTGTCGACGACCGGCTGGCCACCTCGGTGGACGGCGTGGTGGCCGCCGGCGACGTCGCCGAGGCGGCCGACCGCTCCACCGGCGAGCGGTACGTGCACGCCATCTTCCCCAATGCGGTGACCCAGGCCCCCATCGCGGCGGCAAACCTCCTCGGGGCCGATCTCCGCTACGACGGGGCCGAAGCCATGAACAGCCTCAAGCACCTGGGGGTCCCCATCGTCTCCATCGGCACCATCGAACAGCCCGACGAGGTGGTGCGCTGGGAGGACGGCGCCGACCTCCGTGCCGTGTACCTGCGCGACGACAGGATCGTCGGGGCCCAGCTGGCGGGGGACATCCGGGCGGCCGGGGTGTACCGTTCCCTCATGCTCCGTCGTCAGCCGGTCGGCCGCTACGGACGCCGTCTGGTCGAGCCCGGGTTCGGCATGGCCGACATCACCTTCGACGCGCTGGGATACGGGTTGCCCGCCGGGTCCGCGGCTTGACCACATGAGAACCGTCTCGGAGGACGCCCTCCTCCCTCATCTCGCCGCCCTGCCGGGCCCGGAGCCCCGGGTGGTGGTGTCCGGGAACTTCGCCACCCCGAGCCTGCTGCTCGGCGCCCTCGACGCGGCCCGGGAGTCGGTCCGGATCTTCGCCCTCAATGCCCAGCCCGACTGGCCCCGGCGTGACGGCGTCGTCAACGAGACGCCGTTCGTCGGTCCCGGGGTGCGCCACGACCCGACCCTCGACTACCTCCCCATGCGCTTGTCACTGGTTCCGCGCCTGTTCGACTCTCTCCGACCGGTCGACGCGGTCCTCGTCCACACCTCGCTGCCGCGCCAGGGGAAGGTGTCGCTGGGCATCGAGGTCAACATCCTGCCGGCGGCCATCGAACGGGTGCGCGCCAGCGGCGGCCTGGTGGTGGCCCAGATGAACCCCAACATGCCGTACACCTTCGGCGACGGCGAGATCCCGGTCGACCAGATCGACCTCGCCGTCGAGGTCGACACACCGCTGCGCGTCCCGGTCGCCCGGCCGGCCACCGACGCAGAGCGGAGCATCGGCCGCCAGGTCGCCGGCTTCGCTGCCGACGGCGCTACCCTGCAGCTCGGCATCGGGCAGATCCCCGACGTGGCGGCGGGCCAGCTCGTCTCCCGCCACCATCTGGGGATCTGGTCGGAGATGATCAGCGACGGCGTCCTCACCCTCGAGCGGGCCGGTGCCCTCGACACCGGTCGGGCCATCAGGGCGTCGTTCCTCTTCGGGTCACGGGAGCTGTACGACTGGGCCGACGGCAACCCCCGACTGCAGATGGCCCGTACGGAGATCATGAACAACCCGGGCATGATCGCCTCGCAACCGGCCATGCTCTCGATCAACATGGCCATGCAGGTCGACCTCTTCGCCCAGGCGAACGCCAGCTTCATCGACGACGCCGTCTACTCCGGTTTCGGGGGCCAGCCCGACTTCGTCGGCGGAGCCCTCCACTCGACGGGCGGGCACGCGGTGGTCGCCCTGCATTCGTGGCACGACAAGACCGGCACCTCGTCGGTACTGCCCATCCTCACCAACCCGGTCACCTCCTTCCAGCACTCGGCGGTGGTGAGCGAGCAGGGCTGTGCCGAGCTCTTCGGGTGGTCGGAGCATGACCAGGCCATGATGATCATCGATCGGATCGCCGACCCCCGGGCCCGTGATGAGCTGATCGAGGCAGCGGGAGCCCTCGGCCTCATCCCTGCCCGGCTGTCCGCCGCCGACTGACGGCGGGTGCCGACAAGCCGGTGCCGCCGCTCGGGACCTTTGGCCCTGCCATCGGCTGGCGGTTCGGGGGACACTGCCTGGTAGTGGAGATCTTGCCCATGCTCGCCAGAGGGTTCGTCACGGAGGTGCCATGCGCATCGGGCTGCTGACCGGCGGGGGCGACTGCCCCGGGCTCAATGCGGCCATTCGGGCCGTCGTCCGGGTGGGGGAGGACTCAGGGGACCAGGTCATCGGCTTCCATCACGGCTGGCGGGGGGTGGTCGACGGAGAGGTGCAGCCGCTCACCACCGCCGAGACCAAGGGGATCCTGCAGCAGGGGGGCACCGTCCTCGGTACCGCCCGGTACCATCCCGACGAGCATCAGGGCGGCGTGGCCGCGGTGCTGGACACGCTGGAACGCGCCAGGCTCGACGGGGTGATCGTGCTGGGCGGCGACGGCACGCTGGGGGCGGCCTATCGGCTCGCCGAGCTGGGAGTACCGCTCGTCGGGGTCCCCAAGACGATCGACAACGACGTGTCGGGGACGGCCCGGTGCATCGGCTTCGACACCGCGGTGACCACGGCGGCCGAGGCGATCGACCGGGTGCACACCACCGGGGAGAGCCACGATCGGCTGATGGTGGTGGAGGTCATGGGTCGAACCACCGGCTGGCTGGCCGTCTGTGCCGGCATCGCCGCCGGCGCGGACGCCATCTGCCTGCCCGAAGCGCCGACGGACCTCGACGGGCTGGCCAAGGCCATCCGTCGCCGCCACGATCGAGGATCGTCCTCGTCCGTGGTGGTGGTGGCCGAGGGCGCCCACGTCCAGGACCATCCGGAGCCGGAGTCCGACCGACCCTCCGGTGCGATCGTCTCGGACGGGCTCTTCGAGCGCACCGGCTACGAGACCCGCCTGACCGTGCTCGGTCACGTCCAGCGGGGGGGCACGCCGACGGCCACCGACAGGCTGCTCGCCACCAGCTTCGGCGTCGCCGCCATCCAGGCGGTCCAGGCCCGCTCGTTCGGCACCTTGCTGTCGGCCAGCGACGAGACGATCAGCCGGGTCCCCCTCGAGGCGGTGGCCGCCGGGCCCCGCCCGGTGCCCGCCCACCTGCTGGACGTGGCCGGCCACCTGACCGTGCGATGAGCCGGCCTGGCCACCACCGGGACCGACCCGGCTGGCGGCGACAGCCGTGACAGGGCCCCGACGGCCCGGAAAGGAGGATGCGATGCCACCGGTGATGTGGTTCGAGGAGCTGACCATCGACGACGTGATGCTGGTCGGCGGCAAGGGGGCCAACCTGGGTGAGATGACCGGGGCCGGGCTTCCCGTTCCCCCTGGGTTCGTCATCACCAGCGGGGCCTATCTCGACGCCATCGAGCGCAGCGGGGTCCGATCCGCGCTGATCGACCTCCTCGGTCGGCTCGACATCGACGACCCGGCCAGCCTGGCGGACATCGCCGAGCAGGCCCAGGGCCTCGTCCGCCAGACGCCGGTGTCGCCGGAGCTCCGCACGGCGGTGCTCGACGCCTACCACAAGCTCGGTGACGGCATCCGGGTCGCCGTGCGGTCGTCGGGGACGGGCGAGGACGCCTCGGGCACCTCGTTCGCCGGCATGAACGTCACCTACACCAATGTGGCCGGGGACGACGAGGTCCTGCGGCGGCTGGTCGACTGCTGGGCCTCCATCTACGGCGAGAGGGTCATCGCCTATCGCTGTGCCGAGCAGATCACCGACGAGCCCACCCTGGCGGTGATCGTCCAGGAGATGGTGCCCTCCGAGCGCTCCGGCGTGATGTTCACCGCCGACCCCTCCACCAACGCCACCGACCGCATCGTCATCGAGGCGGCCTTCGGTCAGGGCGAGGTGGTGGTGTCCGGCATGGTGGAGCCGGACACCTATGTGGTGGCCAAGGGGGGGCTCCGCCTCCTGAGCGTCCGCGTCGGCCATCAGGCGTTCGAGATCGTCCGCGGCCCGGACGGAGCCGACCAGGAGGTCCCCATGTCGGCGCGGGACGGTGGCGCACGGGTGCTCGCCGACCCGGAGATCCTCGAACTGGCCAAGTTGGGGCTGGCGGTCGAAGGTCACTACGGCTCCCCGCAGGACACCGAGTGGGCCATGGCCGGTGGCGTCACGTACCTCGTCCAGTCCCGCCCCATCACCACCCTCGGGGCCCCGGCGGGGTCGTCCTCGGAGACGCCCTCGGAGCCGTCGAAGGTACTGGTGCACGGTCTGGCCGCCTCGAAGGGAGTGGCCTCGGGCAAGGTTCGGGTGCTGCACTCCCCCGACGAGGGAGCCCGCCTGCTCGACGGCGAGGTGCTGGTGGCCCCGATGACCAGCCCGGACTGGGTGCCGGCCATCCGCCGGGCCGCCGCCCTGGTGACCGACGGCGGCGGCATGACCTGCCACGCCGCCATCGTCACCCGCGAGCTGGGCGTGCCCTGCGTGGTCGGAACCCGCACGGCGACCACGGTGCTGCGGGACGGCGAGGTGGTCACCGTCGACGGCGCCCACGGGCAGGTGCTCGAGGGGGCTCAGGCGCGACCTCCGGCCCAGGCGGCGTCGGCCTCGGACACCGGCGCACCGGCCACCCGCCTCGAGGCGACGGGAGAGCTCGCCACCCGCCTGTACGTGAACCTGGCCGTGGCCGAGCACGCCGAGGAAGTGGCTGCGCAGGACGTCGACGGGGTCGGCCTGCTGCGGGCCGAGTTCATGGTGGCCGACGCCCTCGGCGGGGTCCATCCCCGGCTCCTCCTCCAACGGGACGAGCAGCAGACGTTCGTCGACAAGATGGCCGAGTCCCTGCTGCAGATCACCCGGGCCTTCGAACCCCGCCCCGTGGTGTACCGGAGCATCGACTTCCGCAGCAACGAGTTCCGGGGCCTCGAGGGGGGCGACCAGTTCGAGCCTCATGAGGACAACCCGATGATCGGCTACCGGGGATGCTACCGGTACGTCGATCAGCCCGACCTGTTCCGCCTCGAGCTGGACGTCCTCGCCCAGGTGGCGGCGCAGACCCCCAACCTGCGCCTGATGATCCCCTTCGTGCGTACCGCCTGGGAGCTGGAGCGCTGCCTCGACATCGTCGAGGACCATCCCGGGGCGCGCCGGCTTCCGGTGTGGGTGATGGCTGAGGTTCCCTCCGTGGCCTACTGGATCCCCACCTACGCCCGCATGGGCATCGAGGGGGTGTCCATCGGCAGCAACGATCTCACCCAGCTCACCCTCGGCGTGGACCGGGACTCCGTGGTGCTGGCCGAGCTGTTCGACGAGGCGGACCCCGCCGTCCTCGACTCCATCTCGCGGATCGTCCGGGCGTGCCAGGACTCGGGGATCACCTCGTCGTTGTGTGGCCAGGCTCCTTCGAACCGGCCCGAGTTCGCCGAGTTCCTGATACGGCTGGGCATCACCTCGGTGTCGGTGAACCCCGACGTGGCCCCGGCGGTGCGCCACACCATGGCCGCCGCCGAGCGGCGCCTCCTGCTCGAGGCGGCCGACCCCCGTCGCACCCCCCGGGAGACGGCACCGACCCCGATCCATCCCCTCTCCCGTCGGTACAGCGCCCGCCCCGCCGACTGATCGGCCGCAAGTGGGACGTTCGGCCCTACCACCGCCGGCCCGGACCGGAGCACCATGGTTCCGGTGGGGTGCTCCCATCGCACCGCACGAGAGGAGCAGGCGATGACGGTACGGTTGGCGATCAACGGGTTCGGGCGCACCGGACGGGCGCTGCTCCGCTCGGTGCTGGCCTCCCATCCCGAGATCGCGGTGGTGGCCATCAACGACCTCGGGGCGCCAGCTGCCCTGGCCCGACTGTTCGCCCGGGACTCGGTGCACGGCCGCTACCCCGAACCGGTGACGGTGGAAGGCACCACCATGGTGGTGGGCGAACGCCGGATCCCCCTCCTCGCCGAGCCCGACCCCAAGGCGCTCCCCTGGGGCGAGCTGGGGGTCGATGTCGTCGTCGAGTCCACCGGCAAGGGCACCAGCCGCGACAAGGCGGCGGCGCACCTCGATGCCGGCGCCACCCGGGTGGTGATCTCAGCGCCGGCCAAGGATCCCGATGCCACCTTCGTCATCGGGGTCAACGAGGAGCAGTTCGACCCGGACCACGACTACATCATCTCCAACGCGTCGTGCACGACCAACTGCCTGGCCGTCCTGGCCAAGGTACTGGATGACGCCTTCGGCATCGAGGACGGCTTCATGACCACCGTGCACGCCTACACCGGGGACCAACAGCTGACCGACGCCCTGCACAAGGATCCCCGGAGGTCACGGGCGGCGGCCATCAACATCGTGCCGACCACCACCGGGGCGGCACGGGCCACCGGCCTGGTGCTCCCGTCCGTCAACGGCGTCCTCGACGGACTGGCGCTCCGGGTGCCGGTGCCGGACGCCTCGATCGTCGACCTGGTCGCCAACGTGCGCACCGAGACCACCGTCGACGATGTCAAGGCCGCCTACCGGGGCGCGGCGGACTCCGGTCGTCTGGCCGGCCTGCTCGAGTACTCCGAGGAGGCCCTCGTCTCCACGGACATCATCGGGTCCTCGGCGTCGTGCGTCTTCGACTCCGACCTGACCATGGTCCACGGGCGCCTGGTCAAGGTGCTCGGCTGGTACGACAACGAGTCGGGCTACTCGAGCCGGCTCGCCGATCTGGCCGCCATCGTCGGCGCCGCCACCCCCCGCTGACCGGTCGACGAGGATCCGAGCCGCCACCATGTTCCAGATACGCATCCACGGGCGAGGGGGCCAGGGTGTGGTCACCGCGGCCGAGGTGCTGTCGATGGCCGCCTTCGACGAGGGGCGCCACGCCCAGGCGTTCCCGAGCTTCGGGTCCGAGCGCATGGGTGCCCCGGTCGTCGCCTTCTGCCGGATCGACGAGCGGCCCATCCGCAGTCGCGAGCCGGTGATGGAGCCCGACGCCCTGATCATCCAGGACGTCACCCTCGTCCACCAGGTCGACCTCTTCGCCGGCGTGTCGCCCGAGGCCTACGTCCTGGTGAACACCACCCGGAGCCTCGACGCCCTCGGGCTCGGCGAGGTCGCCCGCCACCTCCACCCCGAGCGCCTGCGCAACTGCCCGGCGACCGAGATCGCCCTCGCCGAGATCGGCCGGCCGGTACCCAACGCCGCGCTGATCGCCGGGTTCGCCGCCCTGACCGGCCAGATCTCCCTGGCCTCAGTCGAGCAGGCGCTCCGTCAGCGGTTCCCCGGCCCGATGGGCGAGCGCAACGTCGCCGCCGCCGATGCCGCCTATCACTACGTGATGCAACCGCAAGTCGAGCAGGCACATGCTGCGACAGATTGAGGGCTCACGGGCGGTGGCCGAGACGGTGGCCCACTGCCGGCCCGAGGTGGTCTGCGCCTATCCCATCTCCCCCCAGACCCACATCATCGAGGCGGTCGGCGCCATGGTCAAGGCCGGCGCCCTGTCTCCGTGCGAGTTCATCAACGTCGAGTCGGAGTTCGCGGCGATGTCGGTGTCCATCGGTGCCTCGGCGGCCGGGGCACGCGCCTACACCGCCACCGCCAGCCAGGGCCTGCTGTTCATGATGGAGGCCGTCTACAGCGCCTCCGGCCTGGGGCTTCCCATCGTGATGACCCTGGCCAACCGGGCCATCGGAGCTCCCATCAACATCTGGAACGACCACAGCGACGCCATGGCGGTGCGCGACTCCGGGTGGGTCCAGCTGTTCGCCGAGACCAATCAGGAAGCCGCCGATCTCCATGTCCAGGCGTTCGTGATCGCCGAGCGGCTCTCCCTGCCGGTGATGGTCTGCATGGACGGCTTCATCCTCACCCATGCGGTCGAAGGCATCGACGTCCCCGAGCAGGCCGACGTCGACGCCTTCCTCCCGCCCTTCCGGCCACGCCAGGTGCTCGACCCCGACGATCCGGTCTCGATCGGGGCCATGGTCGGGCCCGAGGCGTTCGAGGAGGTGCGCTACCTGGCCCATCTCCGCCAGCTGGAGGCCCTCGACCTGATCCCCACGGTGTCGTCCGACTTCGCCGAACGTTTCGGCCGCCAGAGCGGGGGGCTGGTGCGGACCTACCGCACCGAGGACGCCGACACGGTGGTGGTGGCGCTCGGATCGGTGCTGGGCACCATCAAGGACGCGGTGGACGCCCGCCGCGATGCCGGCGACCGCCTGGGGGTGGTGGGGATCACCGCCTTCCGGCCGTTCCCCCGGGACGCGGTCCACCAGGCGCTGTCCGGGGCCCGACGCATCGTGGTGGTGGAGAAGGCGTTCAGTGTCGGGTTCGGGGGCGTGCTCTCCACCGACGTGGCCATGGCTACCCACGAGACGGGGGGCTCGCTGCGGACCGTGGTGGCCGGGCTCGGCGGCCGCCCGATCACCCGCCTGTCCCTCGAGACGATGCTGGCCGATGCCTGCGGGGACCGACTCGGGCCCCTCACCTTCCTCGACCTCGACACCGGGATCGTCGAGCGTGAACAGGCGCGCATGGCCGCCGCCGAGCGGCCGGGCCCCTCCGCCGAGTACGTCCTCCGCGACCTCGCCTCCCGCCCGGCCGGGTCGGTGCAGCCATGACCGGGGTGCCGGTGCGCTTCTACCAGGTCGGGAGCTTCGCCGTCGGCAACCGGCTGCTCCACCCGGAGGATCGGACCGTCCAGTCGGATCCCGACCGCACCAACTCCCTGGACTCCGGACACCGCGCCTGCCAGGGGTGTGGCGAGGCCCTGGGTGCCCGCTACGCCCTCGATGCCGCCATGCGGGCCACCGGGGGCCGGCTGATGGCCGTGAACGCCACCGGGTGCCTGGAGGTGTTCTCCACCCCCTACCCGCAGACGTCGTGGCGGATCGCCTGGCTCCACTCGCTCTTCGGCAACGCCCCGGCGGTCGCCACCGGGGTGGCGGCGGCCATGAAGGTGAAGGGGCGCGCCGACGTCCGGGTGATCGGTCAGGCCGGCGACGGCGGGACGGTCGACATCGGCTTCGGCTGCCTGTCGGGAATGTTCGAGCGCAACGACGACGTGCTCTTCATCTGCTACGACAACGAGGCCTACATGAACACCGGCGTGCAGCGCTCCGGGGCAACACCTCCGGCGGCCCGGACGGCCACCACCGAGGCGGTGGGCAGCCAACCGGGGAACGTCTTCGGACAGGGGAAGGACCTTCCCCGCCTGGCCATGGCCCACGACATCCCCTATGTCGCCACCGCCACCGTCGCCGACCTCCACGACCTCGAGGGCAAGGTCGAGCGGGCCATGGACATCCACGGTGCCCGCTACCTGCACATCCTCGTCCCCTGCCCGCTCGGATGGGGCACCGCCTCGTGCGACACCATACGGGTGGCGCGACTCGCCCAGGAGACCGGGCTCTTCCCGGTGCTCGAAGCCGAGCACGGTCGGGTGACCTCGGTGTCCCCGATCCGCCACCGGGTGCCGGTGGAGGAGTACCTGTCGATCCAACGCCGCTACGCCCACCTCTTCGGTGAACATCCGAGCGTGGAGGTGATCGCCCGGATCCAGGCGATGGCCGACCACAACATCGCCAGGTACGGGCTCGACCCCCACCAGGTCGGCGATGCCGAACCGGAGGCGGGACGTCCGTGATCGAGCGCCCGTTCGCCATCACCCTCGACGTCGGGTCGAGCCATGCCAACCACACCGGCTCGTGGCGCGTGGAGCGACCCGTGTACGTCGACCGCCTGCCGCCGTGCAGCAACGCCTGCCCGGCGGGCGAGAGCGTCCAGCAGTGGCTGTACCAGGCCGAGCCCGGCGACTACCAGGCGGCATGGCGGGCGCTGGTCGAGGACAACCCGTTCCCCGCGGTGATGGGTCGAATCTGCTACCACCCGTGCGAGACGGCCTGCAACCGCGCCCAACTCGACGATGCCGTCGGGATCAACGCCGTCGAGCGGTTCCTGGGCGACCTGGCCATCCAGCGTGGCTGGAAACTGCCCCCCGCCGGTACGGAGACCGGCAGGCGCGTCCTCGTGATCGGTGCCGGACCCGCGGGGCTCAGCTGCGCCTACCATCTGCGCCGGCTCGGTCACGGCGTCCGTCTGGTCGACTCGGCGAACGCGCTCGGAGGCATGATGCGCTACGGCATCCCCGCCTACCGGCTCCCCCGGGCGATCCTCGATGCCGAGATCGACCGGATCGTCGCCCTCGGCGTCGATGTCGGCCTCGGGCACACCGTCGAGGACGTCGAGTCCGAACGGGTAGAAGGCGGCTTCGATGCCGTCTTCCTGGCAGTGGGAGCGCAGTTGGCACGGCGCGTCGACATCCCCTCGGGCGACTCCACCCAGGTGCTCGACGCCCTGTCGCTGCTCCGCCAGGTGGCAGACGACGATCCCCCCCTGCTCGGGCGTCGCGTGGCCGTCTACGGCGGCGGTGACACCGCCCTCGACGCCGCCCGCACGGCACGACGGCTCGGGGCCACCGAGGCCGTCGTCGTCTACCGTCGCAACCGCGAACGCATGCCCGCCCACGGCGACGAGCTGGCGGAGGCCCTCGCCGAAGGGGTCACGGTTCGTTGGCTCTCCATCGTGAACCGGGTCGACCAGGGTCACCTGGTCCTCGAGAAGGTGCGGCTCGACGACGACGGGTTTCCCGTGCCCACCGGCGAGCTCGAGGAGCTCGATGCCGACTCGCTGGTGCTGGCGTTGGGCCAGGACACCGATCTGTCGCTCCTCGATCGGGCCGGGGACGTAACCGTCGAGGACGGCGTCGTCCAGGTCCACCCGACGATGATGACCGACGAGGATGGCGTCTTCGCCGGAGGCGATTCGGTCCCGTCGCCGCGCACGGCCACCGTGGCCATCGGCCACGGGAGGCGGGCGGCGGGCGGCATCGACGCCTTCCTGTCCGGCCGGCCGGACGTCGATTCCCCGCCCTCCGAGCTCGCCACCTTCGAACGCCTCAACACCTGGTACTTCGCCGATGCACCACCCACCCGGCGCCCGGAGCTGGAGCAGGCGCGGCGGGTGAGCACCTTCGACGAGGTCGTCGGCGGTCTCACCGAGGAGAACGCGCTGTTCGAGGCCCGACGCTGCCTCTCGTGCGGGAACTGCTTCGAGTGTGACAACTGCTTCGGCGTCTGCCCGGACAACGCGGTGATCAAGCTGGGACCGGGACAGCGCTACCGGTTCGACCTCGACTTCTGCAAAGGGTGCGGCATCTGCGCCCAGGAGTGCCCGTGCGGTGCCATCGACATGGTCCCCGAGGACACCTGAGCCTGCACCGAACGACCACCCTTGTCCAGTGACCTTCGGCCCTGTCCGCCCGAACGGGGCGGGAGCATGATGATCTGATGGTCACCAAGCACCTGCCGAGCGTGCCCGCCCCAGGGGCTGTCAGCGGGCGCTCACCGCACCGCCCACCGGTCTCGACGGGATCCGCCCGATGACCTTCTTCGATCTCATCATCCGGAACCTGTGGTCGAGGAAGGCCCGATCGATCGGGCTGGCATGTGCCGTCGCCATCGCCGTGATGGCGGTGGTCACACTGGCCGTCACCAGCAGCGGCCTCGAGCAGTCGGCGGCGGCGGTCATATCGGTGGGGAAGGCCGACTTCACGGTGGTGCAGAAGGGGGTGTCGGACACCTTGTCCAGCACCATCGACCGACAGGAGCTGGACCGTCTGAGCCAGACCCCGGGCGTAGCCAGCGCCGTGGGGGTGCTGGTCGAGACCGAGCACATCAACGCCGACAACCCCGTCTTCATCGAGATCGGGATCAATCCGGCCGACCTGGCGCCGTTCGGCGTGACCGTGGTGAAGGGAACCTCGTACTCGCCCACCGCCACCAACCAGGTCATGCTGGGGTGGCGGGCGGCGGCCAACTTCGGCCTGCAGGTCGGGGACCAATTCCACGCCAACGGGACCTGGAACACGGTGGTCGGCATCTACTCGACGGGGAACTCGTTCGGCGACGCGGGAGCCATGTTCCCCCTCCCCGCCATCCAGGGGTACAACCGGGTGCCGGGGATCGTCACCCTGGCCTTCGTCAAGGTCGAGCCCGGCGTCTCGGCCCAGGCGGTGGCGACCCGCGTCGATGAAGATCAGCCGGAGCTCACCACCATCCGCACCGCCGCCCAGTTCGGGAGGGCCGATCGCGACCTGGTCTACCTGCAGGCGGCAGTCAACGGGAGCACGGTGCTGGCCATCGTCATCGGAGCCGTCATCGTGGGCGACACCATGCTTCTGTCGCTGTACGAACGGACCCGTGAGTTCGGGCTGCTCCGGTCGATCGGCTGGACCCGTCGTCGAACCGTCGGCCTGTTGCTGGGGGAGAGCCTGTTGCTGGCGGTGGTGGGTGCGGCCATCGGCGTCGGGCTGTCGTTCGCGGTGGCCACCGGACTGGCCCACCTTCCGGCCCTGAACGGGATCCTCCACCCCGACTTCACCGCCGGGGCGTTCTGGAGAGCGCTGTTCACCGCCCTCGTGATGACCTTCATCGGAGCGCTCTACCCGACGACGCGAGCTGCCATTCTCTCGCCGCTCAAGGCCCTCAGCTATGAGTGACGCCGTCGACGTCCCGCTTGCCGTCGACGCCAGGAAGCTGACCCGCGAGTTCCCGGGCCCGGTCATCGCGCTGTCCGGTGTCGACCTGACGGTGCAGTACGGGGAGACGGTCGCCATCACCGGTCCGTCCGGCTGTGGCAAGTCGACGCTGCTCCACCTACTGGCGGCCATCGACTTCCCCACCTCGGGCACCGTGGCCGTCGGCGGGCACGACCTGAGCCAGGTCGAGGACGTGAGCGCCTTCCGCCGCTACGAGGTCGGTCTGGTGTTCCAGTTCCACAATCTGTTGCCCCAGATCCCCGCCCTCGCCAACGTCGAACTGCCGATGTTCGGCACCAACCGGTCCGCCCGCCAGCGGGATGACCGTGCCCGCGCGCTGCTGGCCGAGGTCGGCCTCGAGGGACGCGAGCAACGGCTGCCGACGGAGCTCTCCGGAGGGGAGCGGCAGCGAGTGGCGATCGCCCGCGCCCTGGCCAACCAGCCCAAGGTGCTGCTGGCCGACGAGCCCACCGGAAGCCTCGACTCGGCGTCGACCGAGCACTTCCTGGCCCTGCTCGAACGGCTCGGCGCCGCCGGCATGACCATCGTGATGGTGACCCACGACGACGACGTGGCGGCCCACGCCCACCGCATCATCGAGATGATCGACGGAGCGGTCGTCGGCGAGCACCTGCCCGGCCCGGCCACCGCCGGCACCGCCTGACGTCCACCGTCCCCGCCATCCGGCAAGGCCCGGAGCCCAGGAGCGCCGGCGTGCCCCCTACCCCTCGGTGAGCTCCTTCACCTCGCTCAACCGATGCTCGAGGCTGGAGAGCTCCAGGTCGAGCGCCTCCCGGGTGACGGCTGCGTGCTCGAGCTCCTCCAGGCGTCGTTCCAGCTCGTCGATCCGGCTGGACAGCGCCTCGATGTCGGTGGTCATCCGCTTCCTCCTCTGTTCGTCGGATGGTGGAGCTGCGCCCCGGTGTCGCCGGGATCCACCAGCTCGTGCCTCCGACCGTAGGGCGGGTCGGGGTCGGCGAAAAGGGCCGAAGGTCCCGATCGGGCCGGAAGGGCGTCGACGGCCAGGCCCACGGCCTCGGCCGGCGCCGTCCCGGAGGTGTCGATGACGGCGCTAGGCGTCCACGGGTCCATCGATCGCTGCATCGCCGCTCTCACCTCCGGGGTCGCCTCGGAGCTGTCGGCGCGTTCCGACAGGCGTCGCCGGATCCGTTGATCCGCCACCTCGGCGGCCGCGTCACACCTCAGCTCGACGAGATCGGCGGCGGCGCCATCGGCCACCGAACGCACCTCGGCCCGCCGAGCGGCACTGGTCCACGACGCGTCGAGGACGACGGACTCACCGAGTCCGAGCAGTCGCTCGGCTGTCTGCATCAGTTCGGCGTACACAGACTCGGTGGCGGCAGGGACGTACCGGCCGGAGAGGTACCCGGGCACCTCGGGACCGCCCGGGGCGGCCAGGCTCCTCCGCACCTCATCGGAGCGGAGCACGGTCCATCCCCGGGCTGCGCCGAGGCCGGCGGCGACGGTGGACTTCCCCGTGCCCGGTAGCCCTCCCACCAGCACGAGCGTGACGGCCGCCCGTCGGAGGTGGGTCAGGGCCAGCTGGTGGAAGGTTCCGGCCTCGATCCGGGCCGCATCGGCTCCCTGGGCAGCCCGGAGACAGCAGACCTTGGCCCGGACATAGGCCCGGGAGGCGCAGTAGTAGTGGACCAGACCGTCGGGCACGGGATCGGCCGCCAGCTCCCGGTAGCGAGCAAGGAGGTGCTCGGCGGCGTCGCCCCGGCCCAGATGCTCGAGGTCCATGGCCAGGAAGGCCACGTCGGCAGCCACGTCGGCGAAGCGCAGCCGGTCGGAGAATTCGAGGCAGTCGAGGATCCGAACACCGTCGTCGAGGCAGAAGATGTCCTCGGCCTGGAGATCCCCATGGCCGTCGCACACCCGCCCCGCACGGATCCGGGTCTCGAACAGCGGCTCCCGGCCCCTGGTCCAGCGGTCGGCCAGCCACCGGATCTCCAGATCGACCGTCTCGTCCAGGACGGTCCCCAGGTAGGGGCGGGTCTCCACGAAGTTGTCGGACCAGGCCGCCCACAGCGACGCACCGGTCGCCGCCTCGGCGATGGCGGGCGAACGCGCCGCCCGGGCGTGGAACGCCACCAGGGTCTGGGCCACCGGCTCGAGCCACCTGTCGAGATCCGGTCCCCGGCGGGCCAGCTCCGCCAGCCGGCGTTCCTCGGGCATACGTCTCATGACCACCACGGAGTCGACGGTCCGACCTTCGAACCGGATGTCGGCCACACCCAGATAGACGTCCGGGGCCAGACGCCGATTGAGCTCGACCTCGCGTTCGCAGTCGATCCGTCGGGCTTCGGGCTGCGTGAAGTCGACGAACTCGAAGCGAACCGGCTTCCGCACCTTGTAGACCCGGTCACCGACGAAGAACAGCCTCGAGACATGGGTCTCCACGATGCGGTCCGGCTGCTCTTCGCCTGCCGAGTCGCATCCCACCTCCGGCCTCCTCCATGCGCCAGGCCCCGCCCGGCCGGGCATGACCACCCGTGCGACCCTGCTCTCCAGAGTGGTCCGAACCGGGGCGCCGGCACAGAGCCGAAGGTCACAAGGTGGACCGGCGACGACCGGCCGGGACGGGGACCTTTGGCCCTTGCGGGAACCGGCCCGTCCGCCCGATCATGGAGGTGACCAGGCATCCTTCGAAGGGGACGACCATGCAAGCACGGACGGCGACTCTCCCCGGGGAGGCCGGAGCGGCCCCCCTCGCCGCTCGCGTCCGCTGCCGCTACCGGGTCGGTGGCGTCGTCCAGGGAGTCGGCTTCCGACCCTTCGTGTACGTCACCGCCACCGGGCTCTCGCTCACCGGGTGGGTGCGGAACGGCTCCTCGGGCGTCACCGTCGAGGTCGAGGGCCAACCGCACCAGGTGGCGGCGTTCGAGCGACGGCTGCACGACCAGCCTCCCCGATCGGCCATCGTCGAGAGCATCGTCAAAGAGGAGCTGGCGCCCCGCGGAGGCACCGGCTTCGTCATCGAGGGCTCCGGTGCCGCTGGGGACGTCCGGACGCTGGCCTCCCCCGACATCGCCACCTGCGAGGCCTGCTTGGAGGAGATGGCCGATCCCACCGACCGTCGATACCGGCACCCGTTCATCACCTGCACCGACTGCGGGCCCCGCTTCACCATCATCACCCGCCTGCCCTACGACCGACCGGCCACCACCATGGCCGACTTTCCCCTGTGCGCCGAGTGCGCCACCGAGTACGCCGATCCTGGCGACCGTCGGTTCCATGCCCAGCCCATCGCCTGTCCCGACTGCGGTCCGGAGCTCGAGCTGGTGGTGCCCGGCCAGCCGGTGCCGGTCGGGGAGGCGGCCCTCGTCCGGGCCCGCTCGCTCCTCGCCGGCGGCGCCATCCTGGCGGTGAAGGGACTCGGCGGCTACCACCTGGTCTGCGACGCCACCGACCAGGCAGCCGTCGCCGAGCTGCGCCGGCGCAAGCGGCGCGGGGACAAGCCCCTCGCCGTGATGGTGGCCGATCTCGGAGCGGCCCGAGTCCTAGCCGAGATCGGCCAGGCCGAGGCGGACCTGCTCACCTCCCCCCGGCGCCCGATCGTCCTCCTGGCCCGCCAGGCGGGCCCGGAACGGGTCGCTCCGGCGGTGGCGCCCGGCAGTCCCGACCTCGGGCTGATGCTGGCCTACACCCCCCTGCACCGGCTGCTGTTCGGGCTGCCCGGCGATGCGGCCGGTACCCGGGCCCTGGTCATGACGTCGGGGAACCTGGGCGGCGAGCCGATCGTCTACCGGGACCATGAGGCGATGACCCGGCTGGCGCCACTGGTCGACGGCTGGCTGCGCCACGACCGCCCGATCGCCGTCCCGTGCGACGACTCGGTGTCCCGTGTGGTCGACGGCGAGGAGCTGCCCATCCGCCGGTCCCGCGGCTACGCCCCGCTGCCGGTGACGCTTCCTTTCGAGGTGCCGGCCATCCTGGCCGTGGGGGGGGACGTGAAGAACGCCTTCTGCGTGGCCGAGGGCCACCACGCCTGGATGAGCCAGCACATCGGCGACATGGACGACCTGGCCACCCTGGACGCCCTCGGTGCCACCGAGCAGAGGCTGGAATGCCTCACCGGCGTGGTGCCCGAGCTGGTGGTCGCCGACCGCCACCCCGCCTACCGCTCCGGCGGATGGGCGTTCCGCCATGCCGCCGGGCGCCCTCACGTCAGGGTCCAGCACCACCACGCCCATATCGCCTCGGTGATGGGCGAGCACGGACTCGACGGCCGGGAGCGGGTCATCGGTGTCGCCTTCGACGGCACCGGCTACGGGTCGGACGGGGCGGTGTGGGGCGGCGAGGTCCTCGTTGCCGACTACGAGGGATTCGAGCGGTTCGCCCATCTGGCCTACGTCCCCCTGCCGGGCGGCGACGCCAGCGTGGAGCGCCCCTACCGCATGGCACTGGCCCACCTGGCCGCCGCCGGCGTGGACTGGGATCCCGACCTCCCGCCGGTGGCCGGCTGCCCGGGTGCGGAACGTGCGGTGCTGGCCCACCAGCTGGCCACCGGGTTCAACTGTGTCCCGACCTCCAGCATGGGCCGACTGTTCGACGCGGTGGCCTCCCTGGCCGGCGTCCGGCAGATCGCCGACTTCGAGGCCCAGGCGGCCATCGAGCTCGAGGGGGTCTCCCGTGATGTCCCCCCCGACGAGGGCTACGGGTTCGCCCTCGACCCGGCGGGCGGCGCCGGCCAGCCACTGGTGGCCGACGCCACACCGGTGATCGCCGCCGTGGTCGCCGACCGGCGTGGCGGTGTCCCGACCGCCCTGATCGGTGCCCGCTTCCACGCCGCAGTGGCCGACCTGGTGGTGGCGGTGGCCGGGTCGGCCCGCCGGCGGAGCGGCCTTGGCACGGTGGTGCTGTCGGGTGGCGTCTTCCAGAACGCTCTGCTGCTCGGGGCGGTGCGGACCCGGTTGCGGGCCGGCGGGTTCATCGTGCTCTGTCCGCGCCTCCTTCCCCCGAACGACGGGGGCCTCGCCCTCGGCCAGGTGCTGGTGGGCGCGCGAGCCAGAAGGGTCGGCTGATGTGCCTGGCCGTTCCCGGACGGGTGGTCCGGACGTGGTCGATCGACGGCACCCTCATGGCCCAGGTGGACTTCGGTGGCGTGCGCAAGGATGTCTGCCTGCAGTACCTGCCTGAGGCGGTGATCGACGACTACGTGATCGTCCATGTCGGCTTCGCCATCCAGCAGCTCGACGAGCGTTCCGCCCTCGAGACGTTGGAGGCCTTCGAGCGGATGGGCGTCCTGGCCGAGGAGCTCGGCGACGGGGGAACCCGGGGATGAAGTACCTCGACGAGTTCGCCGACCCGGACCTGGCCCGTCACCTGCTCGACCGGATCCGAGCCATCACCACCCGCCGGTGGGCGATCATGGAGGTGTGCGGGGGCCAGACCCACTCGATCATCCGCCACGGCATCGACCAGCTGTTGCCCGGGGAGATCGAGCTGATCCACGGTCCCGGGTGCCCGGTCTGCGTCACCCCGGTGGAGATCGTCGACAGGGCCCTGGCCATCGCCGCCCGGCCCGACGTCATCTTCTGCTCGTTCGGGGACATGCTGCGGGTGCCGGGAAGCCGCGGGGACCTCTTCGGGGTGAAGAGCGCCGGCGCTGACGTGCGGGTGGTCTACTCGCCCCTCGACGCCCTCGAGGTGGCCCGGGCCAATCCCGAGCGGGAGGTGGTCTTCTTCGGCATCGGCTTCGAGACCACGGCGCCGGCCAACGCCATGACCGTCCACCAGGCGGAGCGGCTGGGTATCGCCAACTTCTCGCTGCTGGTCTCCCACGTGCTGGTGCCGCCGGCCATCGCCGCCATCATGGAGTCGCCCAACTGCAGGGTGCAGGGGTTCCTGGCCGCCGGGCACGTGTGCAGCGTCATGGGCACCCACCAGTACCCCGAGCTGGCCGCCACCTACCGGGTCCCCATCGTGGTCACCGGGTTCGAGCCACTGGACATCCTCGAGGGTATCCGACGGACCGTCGCCCAGCTCGAGTCGGGTCGGTACCAGGTGGAGAATGCCTACCGGCGGGCGGTGACCGATGAGGGCAACGTGGCCGCCCAGCAGATGTTGGAGGAGGTCTTCGAGGTCACCGACCGCTCCTGGCGGGGCATCGGGACGATCCCGCAGAGCGGCTGGAGGCTGTCCGACCGCTACCGTGCCTACGACGCCGAGGACCGCTTCGGCATCGGCTCGGTCCGCACCGACGAGTCGGCGGCGTGCCGGGCCGGTGAGGTGCTCCAGGGCCTGATCAAGCCCAACGAGTGCGAGGCGTTCGGTCGGGAGTGCACGCCACGCAGCCCGCTCGGCGCCACCATGGTGTCCTCGGAAGGGGCCTGTGCCGCCTACTACCTCTACCGCCGGCTCGAGCTGACCGTGGCGGGCCCCAATGGTTGACCGGGGGCGGGCGGAGCGGCCCCTCCCCGACTTCGAGGGCTGGACGTGCCCGGTGCCGCTGCGAGACTCGCCGGTCATCGTGATGGGCCACGGGGGGGGCGGCGCCATGTCGGCCGAGCTCGTCGAGCACCTGTTCCTCCCCGCCTACGGTGAGGCCGCCTCCGCCGAGCTCGGCGACGCCGCCGTCCTGTCCCTGGGTGGCGGCCACCGGCTGGCCTTCTCCACCGACTCGTTCGTCGTCAAGCCGGTGTTCTTCCCCGGTGGCTCCATCGGCGACCTCGCCGTCAATGGGACGGTCAACGACCTGGCCATGTCCGGGGCCCGTCCGATGGTGCTGTCGACCGCCTTCATCCTCGAGGAGGGGACGACCCTCTCCGACCTCGGCCGTATCGCCATGTCGCTGGGGTCGGCGGCCCTGGCCGCCGGGGTCCGGCTGGTCACCGGCGATACCAAGGTGGTCGACCGCGGGTCGGGGGACGGCGTCTACATCAACACGGCGGGCATCGGGGTGCTCGATGACGGCGTCGACATCCGTCCCGAGCGGGCCCGGGCCGGTGACGTGGTCATCGTCAGCGGCGACATCGGCGTGCACGGCGTGGCCGTGATGAGCTGCCGGGAGGGAGTCGGCTTCACCACCGACCTGGAGAGCGACACGGCACCGCTGCACGGGCTGGTGGCCGCCATGCTGGGCACCGGAGCCGACGTCCACGCGCTGCGGGACCCGACCCGCGGCGGCGTGGCCGCCTCGCTCAACGAGATCGGCCGGGCCGCCAAGGTCGGGATCGCACTGGTCGAGCGTGACCTTCCCGTCCCCGATGGGGTCAGGGACGCCTGCGGCCTGCTGGGGCTCGACCCCTTGCACGTGGCCAACGAGGGGAAGCTGCTGGCCTTCGTGCCGCCGGACGACGCAGACCGGGTGCTCGAGGCCATGCACCGGCACCCCCTGGGTGGCGACGCCCGGGCGGTCGGGGTCTGCGTCGAGGACCATCCCGGGATGGTGGTGGCCCGCACGGCTCTCGGCGGTACCCGCGTCGTCGACCTGCCGGTGGGCGAGCAGCTGCCGCGGATCTGTTGAGGATGACGGCCTCGGAACCGGGTCAGGCGCTCTTCGCCCGCTACGCCTACCCCCCCAACGAGCTCGGCTACTGCGGCCCGACGGACGGGTCGCCCCTCCTCCAGCGGGCGTCGGGTGATCAGGCCATGGACATCGCCGCCCATGCCCGTCAGTTCGAGGGGGCGTGGACCTATCTGGAGCTCATCGCTTCGGCCGTCGGGATCGACGACCCCCTCGACCGCCGGGTGGTCCAGGCCTACTGGGTGGGCAACGACCTGCTCGACCGGGTCGCCCCGTCCGTCCTGGTGGCCAGGCTGGGCCAGGAGCTCGAGGGACAGGTCGGCGGGTTCTGGAGCCGCATGGGCCCGGCGGCCGAGGAGCTGGCGCTCCCCCACCACAGCTTCCACGTGTTCGCCGTCTACCCCTGGGTCGGCCTCCTCGGCTCTGCCGGCGACGTCCCCCTGTCGGTGCTGGACCGGTGCCGGATACGGTGGGGCGAGGTGGTGGGCATCGACGGGGAGCGGGCCACCGTCCGGTCCCGGCCGCTCCGGTGGGACGGCGACGAGCTGTCGTTGGGGCCCGAGCGGGAGGAGGCGGTGCGCTGGTCCTCGTCCGGTCGGTCGCTGGTCGGGGGCATCGTCCCCGGCGACCATGTGTCGCTCCACTGGGACTGGGTCTGCGACCGTCTGGGTGCGGCCGAGCTGGGGGCGCTGGAGCTCACCAGCGCCCGTCAGCTCGAACTGACCAACACCCAGCTTCGGGAAGGAGCCCGCTGACGAGCTCCTTCCACGGCGGATGCCCTTCTCAGCTGCGGGTGACGGGCACCTTGGTCGACGCGTCGAGTGGGACCCACCCCTGGAGGATCACCGGTCGTCAGTCGCTCGAGGACTGCCTCCAGTCCTCCACTCGCCGGATCAGGTCGTCAGGACGTTCGAGACGCATGGCCGGCTCTCCCCGGTAGACCAGGCCGGTCCCGCCGTCGACGGTGACCAGGTCACCCTCGCGGAGCTCCGCGTCGCCCATCCGGAGCCTCCCATGATCAGCATCGACCTCCAGGCCGGCACATCCGACCACGCAGGCCAGACCCAGCTGACGGGCGACCACTGCGGCGTGGGACGTTCGGGCACCGGTCGCCGTCACCAGACCCCGGCAGACGGCAAGGCCCGGGATGTCCTCGGTCGAGGCCTCGTGGCGTACGAGGACCACCGGATCGCCGTCCAGACAGAACTGCTGGGCAGCGTCGGTGGTCAGCGCCATCCGCCCACTGCCGACCCCATCGCTGGCAGGAGTGCCCCGCCCGAGGACCTCGACATCGTCCTCGTCCGCCACGCGGAGGCGTGAGATGGTGTCGAGCGCATACGGCTCCAGTCGATCGAGCGCCGTGGCGACATCGACCAGCCCCTCGTCGACCAGGTCGCAGGCGATCCGGAGGGCCGCCCAGGGCGTGCGCTTGGCCGTACGGGTCTGCAGCATCCACAGTGTCCCCTCTTGTACGGTGAACTCGAAATCCTGGACGTCGCGAAAGAGGACCTCGAGCGTCCGACGGACGTTCTGCAGTTGGTGCGCCAGACCCGGCACGGCGGCGATGGACCGATCAGAGTCGCCCACCGTGTGGCGACCCGCCACCACGTCCTCCCCCTGGGCATTGAGGATGAAGTCGATGTACGGGCGGTTCTCCCCCGTCGCCGGGTCGCGGGTGAAGCCCACCCCCGACCCCGATGCCGCTCCCATGTTGCCGAAGACCATGGCCTGCACGGTCACCGCCGTCCCGATCAGATCGGTCAAGCCCTGTATCGCTCGATAGGTGACGGCCTTCGGACTGTTCCACGAGCGGAACACCGCGGCGACCGCCCCGAGGAGCTGCTCCTCCGGGTCTTGGGGAAACGCTCGGCCGACGATCGACCTGAACACGTCCTGCTGTCGCCGGACCACTGCCCGCAGGGCGGCAACATCGAGCTCGTCGGCGGTCGGCGCCCCGAACTGGACCATCACCTCGGTCAGCACTCTGGCGAACGGTGCCGCCGGGCACCCCTCGACCACCTCGGCGTAGGCCTGGATCAGGCGGCGGTAGGAGTCCCAGACGAACACCGGGTCACCGGTGGCGCGAAGCAGTCCGGGCAGCGTCGCATCGGAGAGGCCGACGTTCAGGATCGTCTCGAGCATGCCGGGCATGGAGACGGCCGCTCCCGAGCGAACCGACACCAGAAGCGGACGGCGACCTGCGGCGAACCGCTGGCCGGTCAGGCGCTCGAGCGTTCCGATCCCGTTGAGCACGTCGTCGACGACCTCGTCATCGAGCGTCCCACCTGCTTCGACGAACCTCTGGCACGACTGTGTGCCGAGGACGAAGGCCGGTGGAGTCGGCAGGCCGGCCTCGCTCATCATCATGAGGTTGAAGGCCTTCCTGCCCACCTCCCGGGGCGTCACCTCACGGGCGCTGGCCGCGCCGATCGTCCAGACCGGCCTCGCTCCCCCTGGGGAGACGGGACTGCTCACCGCGCCGCCATCTGGGCGAGCATGTGATCGCGCAAGAGGTGGGCGGAGTGCGAGAGCGCGTCGGTGGCGTCCTCCATGGCACACGAGATCAGATCGGCGACGTGGAGGCTCCGGAATTCAGGGGCCTTCTCGACGAGACCGGATCGGGCCGAGCGGTCCGCGCCATCGGCCTCGTGCTCGAAGGTGACCACCTTGTCGACGGCAACGAGGAAGTCGTCGAGCTCGTCGTCGCCCCCACCCCCGACCAGCTCGCGGGCGATCTCGAGTGCCTTCAGGTGCTCCCGGGCGGCGAAGACGGTGATTCCGGCCAATGGCTCGAGGATCGGGCACACCACCGCGATGGCCCCGGCCGGGAGCAGGGTGAGCAAGAAGAGTGCCTCTTCGAGATCGTCGATAGCGTCGTCCAGACGGGAGACGGTCGACGCGATGGCACCGGCGCCGTCGACCCGTTCAGCCGCCAGTCGCACGGCGCCGAGTATCTCGTCGGCCCGATGCTCCCATGTCGCCGCCCGTGCCGAGGCCCGGTTCAGATGGGCGTTGCCGCCGGGCATCCCGAGACGGATGAGGGCAGCACGCAGCGACTGCGCGGTCTCCACCACCAGGCTCCCGTGCTCGGCGACCAGATCGAACAGCTGCTGATGAGCGGCTTGCACGTGCTTCAGCACTTCGATTCGCACTTCGTCGCGGACCAGCGCGGCGGACTTGCCCTCCAGCATCCCCTCGGAAGAGGTGCGGATGGCGAACCGCAGGACAGCCAGGGTGGCGTCGATCCCCAGGACGTCGCCCAGTGGTTCCCCGTATCGGAGCGGGACCCTGTTCGACAGCTCGATGGCCTCGAAGATGAGGCGTTCGCCGCCCATCTGCAGGAATGCCAGGTGGCCGAGGTCCTCGTCGGCCGCCCAGCGGAGCAACTCGATCGCCTGCCTCTTCTTCACGATCAATCCGAGCCGCTTGCGGGCACGATTCCAATCGATGAGGAAGACCAACCGCGACCCCAGGTAGCGAAGGTAGGACTCGAGGGACTCCCGGTCGGGGGCGTCGAAGCGTCCGCTGACCACATGGTGCTCGCCCAGCGCTCCCCGGTCGTGCTGGTGGTAGGTGTCGGACCACCGGACGGAGAACCGGCCGAGCATCGACTCGAAGAAGTTCAGCCGTTCGAGATGGACGTCGCTATAGGTCACCGTGACAGCGAGGCCCTCGACCGCGACGACGATGACGTGGGCGTTGGTCATGCCGATGTCGTTCTCGATCAGTACCTTCGGCCCCGAACGTGTCGCCGTCGTGCCCAGGCCGGGGTGGTCGAACTTCAGCGGTTCGGTGGCGTGAAGACCGGCCATGAAGGACGAGACCAACGAGCGATCGCCGACGTCGAGCCCGTACACGAAGGCGCCGTCGAGGATCTCCGTCGCCACCTCGATCTGCAGCTGGTTCAGGGCGCGGTGGGCATCCATGATCAGCAGGTGGAGGGAGTCGCCCGAGCGTCGGTCAGCCGATGCCATGCGTTCCACATAGGCCCCGGGGATGCAGCCGGCGTTCAGGTCCGGCGCATCGGCGAGCAGCGCCTGCAGGCGGTGGACGTACCCGTCGGGGCCCACGCCAGCAACTTCGAGGGGGGCGATCATGTCGGAGATGGCCTCAGCCAAGCCGGCATGGACGGTTCCGATCCCCGGGACCAGATAGCGGTCTTCCCCGGAGAGCCGTGCCTGCTCGACGAGGCCGTCGAGCCGCTCATTGGCGACACCCGCAGCCAGCCGATCCTCGCGGAGTGACGAGAAGGGCCGGTCCGGCTGATCGGCATGGGCACGAGCGGCCTGGATGAGAGCCAGGAGGTACTTGGCGCGATCGTTGGCCTCGAGCCCGCGATTGATCAACAACGGCAGGACCAGGGACGATTCGCCCAGATTCTGCACGATCTCCGGCTTGGACAGGTGGGGCTCGTGCCCTCCGACGGTCGGCGGGATCTCTGCCATGGGTAGTTCCTACTCCCCGGCCGTCATCTGACGACAGAGGCGAACGTCCCAATGGCATCCGCAGGTCCATGACCAGGACAGCTCCGGCCCGACATGCCGGGTGCGAACCGCTGAGCCTGGCGGCATCTCTGTTCAGTCGATGCCGACCACCCGGTTCCGACCGGCGGACTTGGCTTTGTAGAGGTTGGCGTCGGCTCGCAGCAGCACCGAGTCGATCGACTCGGTGCCGTCCCAGGCGGCGACCCCGCCCGAGAAGGTCACCGTGGTGGCTGTATCTTCGGAGACCGTCTGCTGGCGTATGGCTTCCACCAGCTGGGTCGCCCCTCTACCATCAGTCTCGGGAAGCACGAGGCAGAACTCCTCGCCGCCGTACCGGGCCAGGATGTCCTGTGAGCGGATACGTCCGCTGATGCCATCGGAGAACCGGCGCAACATCCTGTCGCCGGCAATGTGGCCATTGCGGTCGTTGAAGCTCTTGAAGTCGTCGAGGTCGAGAATGGCGACCGAGAAGGTCTTGTTGTTCTTGCGGCCCCGGCTGAGCTCGTTGTCGAGCGCGTGAAAGAGGCGCCGGCGATTGGCGATACCGGTCAACTCGTCGATGCTGGCCAGCTCCACCAGCCAGGAGATGAGCCGGGCCCGGTCGCACATGGCAGCCAGCAAGGCGACGCCTGCGGCGAGAAGGGTGTGATCCACCGGGACATGCAGCACCGACATCGCCGGCACGACGAGCACCACATCGACACCGCCGGCAGACGATGGTGTGGCCACGAACGTGCCGGTGGAGGTCCAATGGTTGGAGTCGGCGGCGCGCGCCGGAAGGTCACCGAGCTGATCGGGGTCGGGCCAATCGGGATCGGGCCACGAGAGGACCGGCTGGAGCAACCCAGCCTGGCGGGTGAAGATGGCGTAGTGGTCGACGTCGAGCGCCTCGGCCAAGCGGCTAGCAATGGGGTCGAGATCCTCGGGCCAGGCGCGCAGCGTTCCCGCATAGGAGGCGAGCACCGCCAACGACTGGTTCCTGTGGACCCCGTAGAGCGACCCTTTGAGGGCCCTGTCCATGGCCAGGGCCACGATTGCCGCCGTACCGGAGAACAGGACGGTGAGCCAGACGGCTTCGACAGCTGGGACCTGCACACCCGATTCCACCCCGAGCGTGACGACGAGGACGATCCATGCCGTTGCGATCATCCCGATGTTGCCCAGTAGGACTGCGACGAGGAAGATGGTGCACGGCATGAGCAGGAGTACGCCGCCACGGATCCCGAATGCCACGCCGAACAGTCCGAACTCGACGATGGTGGCCCATGTCGCCACGATGCTGCGCTTCGGTTGGAACCACTCGAAACGTCCCTCGTTCTGCGCTTTCAGCTCACAGATGTTCCACACCGTCACGCCGGCAAACAACACGAGGCACGCAACCAGCGCGCCGACGGACCGAAGGTGCGGCCGGTCGAAGAGCGCGGCCAGCGCGAACAGCGGGATGACGAGACCCAGGATCAGTATCGACTGGGTTGCCCGCTTGAGCGCCAAGCCCGTAGGCTCATAGCGGAATTGGATCCAACCGCGTCTCCAGAGCGGGACTTCACCGTCCGGCTCTGACCCCGGAGCCGACCCCGGCAGATGTGCCGGGTCTTCGGGCGCGCTCCAAGGATTATCCACGCTCAATTTGTCGGCTCCCTCGACCCATACCTTGAGACGGTCGGGAGCCATGGCATCAGGGCCGGCCCAGACCTTCGACCATCTCGCTACGGCCCGCGACCAACCTGCATCAGCCCCGTATGAATCGTGCGCTGACCACCACGCGGTTCTTCAGACCAGCCCCCATCTTGGACCACGTGATGCCCCACTCGCTTCGATCGATGTCGACCTCGGTATTGACCGTGGCCGTGCCACTGGTGATGCTGACTTCTGCCGGGACGGTCAGTGGCTGGGTCCTGCCGTGCACCGTCAGGCTCCCAATGACCTCCACCTTGCCATCGGCCACAGGATGCCCGCCGGTGGCGGTGAAGGTGATGGTTGGGTACTTCATGACTTCGAGGAAGTCCGCCGTGCGCAGGTGCTCGTCTCGCTTCTTGTTTCCGGTGTCAATCGAAGCCGCGTCGAGGACGAGCGAGCCGCTGAACGCCCCTTCATCGTCGACGGTGCCCGAACCACCTACCGCCTTCACCGTTCCCTTCACGTTGAGCACCCACATGGCTTTGGTGTGGAATTCGACCGACGTCGTGCCCGGGTCAAGGGTCCAGGAGCCAAACAGGGTGGACAGGTCCGTGACGGACGAGTTGGGAGTCGTCATTGTGGTGCCTCCATCGGTTCGAACAATCTTGCCGATAGACCACAGTAGTTCGGTTGTCCGAGCCGTCGTGCCCCGAGGAGACGCCAGGGCGAACGGGTGAAGATCGACGAACGGACCTGCACGAGTCCACGGTCCACGAGGGCCTACCCAATCGGGCGCACCTCGTCCCGCCGGCGATGCAGGCCACGCGCCGCCCTTCCGGAGCAGGAGCGGGCGCGAAACGACCCCGGGGGACATCCCCGGGGTCGGTTCGTTTCTGCCTACCTGTCTCTCAGCAGGCGCCTGGCGGGCGTGTCACCAGTGGTCAGCAGATGCCGAAGAACAGGTGCAGCAGGAACACCAGCCAGGCCGGGAACCCGGTGCAGATGTTGGGAGCCGACGGCGTGATAGCGGCAGATGCTGCGGAGGCCGCGCCGGTGCCGACTGCGTTGATCGCCGCCACCGTAAAGGTGTAGGCGGTCCCGTTGGTCAGGCCGGTGATGGTGTCACTGGTCACGTTGCCGACCTTCACCGGGCTCAGCTCCTTGCCGGCGGCATACGGCGTGATGACGTAGCCGGTGATGGCGCTTCCACCGTTGGAGGCAGGTGCCTTCCAAGTGACGGTGGCCGAGGCATTGCCGGCCGTGGCCGAGACACCGGTCGGTGCACCAGGCACCGTGGTGGTCGGGGCGGCCGGAGTTACCGAGTTCGACGCAGCCGAGGCCGCACCGGTGCCGACGGCGTTGATCGCCGCCACCGTGAAGGTGTAGGCGGTCCCGTTGGTCAGGCCGGTGACGGTGTCACTGGTCACGTTGCCGACGGTGACGGCAGACCCGCTGGACGGCGTGATGACGTAGCCGGTGATCGGCGAGCCACCCGTGTTGGTCGGAGCCGTCCAGGCGACGGTGGCCGAGGCGTTGCCGGCCGTGGCGGTGCCGATGGTCGGAGCACCGGGAACGGTTGCGATCGGTTGCGGGGTCACTGAGTTCGACGCCGCCGAGGCCGGACCGGTGCCAACCGCGTTGATCGCCGCCACCGTGAAGGTGTAGGCGGTCCCGTTGGTCAGGCCGGTGACGGTGTCACTGGTCACGTTGCCGACGGTGACGGCAGAGCCGCTCGACGGCGTGATGACGTAGCCGGTGATCGGCGAGCCACCATTGGAGGCCGGAGCCGTCCAGGTGACGGTGGCCGAGGCGTTGCCGGCCGTGGCGGTGCCGATGGTCGGAGCGCCAGGGACGGTTGCCGGGGCGGCGGGGGTGACCGAGTTGGAGGAAGCCGACTGGGCGCCGGTGCCAACCGCGTTGATCGCCGCCACCGTGAAGGTGTAGGCGGTCCCGTTGGTCAGGCCGGTGACGGTGTCACTGGTCACGTTGCCGACGGTTAGGGGAGACCCACTAGACGGCGTGATGACGTAGCCGGTGATTGCCGAGCCACCCGTGTTGGTCGGAGCCGTCCAGGTGACGGTGGCCGAGGCATTGCCCGCCGTGGCGGTGCCGATGGTCGGAGCACCCGGGGCTGTGACGGGGGTGACCGAGTTGGACGCTGCGGACTGGGCACCGGTACCGACCGCGTTGATCGCTGCGACCTTGAAGGTGTAGGCGGTCCCGTTGGTCAGGCCGGTGACGGTGTCACTGGTCACGTTGCCGACGGTGACGGCAGA
>JBKQTE010000093.1:0-2799 GCA_052143315.1 Acidimicrobiales bacterium
CGATGACCCGGCGGGCCTTCCCCAAGAGATCGACGGTCGTGGTGTCGAGCTTGAGACCGATCTCCTCGGAGATGACCTGGGCACCGGTGAGGACGGCCATATCCTGGAGCATCGCCTTGCGGCGTTCTCCGAAACCAGGAGCTTTGACGGCCACCGAGGTGAACGTGCCCCGGATCTTGTTGACCACCAGGGTGGCCAGCGCCTCTCCTTCGACGTCCTCGGCGACGATCAGCAGCGGCTTGCCGGTCTGCATGACCTTCTCGAGCACCGGGACCAGGTCGTGCACGGCGCTGATCTTGCCGTTGACGAAGAGGATCAGCGGGTCGTCGAGGACGGCCTCCTGACGCTCAGCATCGGTCACGAAGTACGGGGACAGGTAGCCCTTGTCGAACTGCATGCCCTCCGTGAACTCGAGGTCGATGCCGAAGGTGTTGGACTCCTCGACGGTGACGGTGCCGTCCTTGCCCACGCGGTCGATGGCGTCGGCCAGGACCTCGCCGATGGCGTTGTCGGCGGCGGAGATGGAAGCCACCTGGGCGATCTCGTGCTTGGAGTCGATCTCCTTGGACTGCTCCTTGATGGAGGCGACGGCGGCGGTGACCGCCTTGTCGATCCCCTTGCGGAGACCCAGCGGGTTGGCGCCGGCGGCCACGTTGCGGAGACCCTCCTTGATGAGGGCCTGGGCGAGGACGGTGGCGGTGGTGGTGCCGTCACCGGCGACGTCGTTGGTCTTCGTCGCCACTTCTTTCACCAGCTGGGCGCCCATGTTCTCGAACACGTCGTCGAGCTCGACCTCACGGGCGATGGACACGCCGTCGTTGGTGATGGTGGGGGCACCGAACTTCTTCTCGATGACCACGTTGCGGCCTTTCGGCCCGAGGGTCACCTTGACGGTGTCGGCCAGCTTGTTGACGCCGGCCTCGAGGCTGCGCCTCGCCGATTCGTCGAACTTGAGGATCTTCGGCATTACTTCACCACCTTGGCCAGGACGTCACGGCTCGAGAGGATGAGCAGGTCCTCGCCACCGGAGGTGATCTCCGTGCCGCCGTACTTGGAGTAGACGACGACGTCGCCGACGGCCAGGTCGAGGGGGACGAGCTCACCGGTGTTGTCGGTACGGCGACCGGGGCCCACGGCCAGGACTTCGCCCTGCTGGGGCTTCTCCTTGGCGGTGTCAGGGATCACCAGGCCGGATGCCGTGGTCTCTTCGGATTCGCCGGGGCGTACGACGATGCGGTCGTCGAGGGGCTGCAGACTCATGTGTTCGGGCCTCCTGTGGCACGTGTTAGCACTCTAGGGTTGCGAGTGCCAATGGTAGCGACCTCGGCGCCGCTTGGCAACCGCCGGCCGAGAGTGCCAGGTCAGGCCGTCGCCGCCAGCCGCAGGTTGGGATCGGCCCCCAGCGAGAAGGGGCTCGGCCCGTCGTTCCGCAGCCGCCACCAACCGGCGGCGGCCACCATGGCGGCGTTGTCGGTGCACAGGGCCCGGCTGGGCAGGAAGGCGCCGATGCCGTCGGCGGCGCAGGCCTCCTCCACCCGCCGGCGGAGCAGGGAGTTGGCCGCCACCCCCCCGGCCAGGCACAGGGCCTTGGCCCCGGACTCCCGCGCCGCCCGGACGGCCTTCGTTACCAGCACGTCGACCACCGCCTGGCGGAACGAGGCGGCCACGTCGGCGGTGTCCGCCTCGGGGTGCTTCCGGACGGTGTTGACTACCGAGGTCTTCAGGCCGCTGAACGAGAAGTCGCACCCGTCGGCCAGGAAGGCCCGGGGGAAGGCGAACGCCGTCGGATCGCCGGAGTCGGCGATGGCGTCGATGGCCGGCCCGCCGGGGTAGCCGAGCCCGAGGTAGCGGGCCACCTTGTCGAAGGCCTCGCCGGCGGCGTCGTCGATGGTCCCCCCCAGGATCCGGTACCGGCCGGGCGAGGAGACCTCCACCAGCAGGGTGTGGCCCCCCGACACCAGCAGCACCACCAGCGGCCAGCCCAGGTCGGGCTGCTCCAGCAGCGAGGCGAACAGGTGGGCCTCGAGGTGGTTGACCCCCACGAAGGGCACGCCCCAGGCCAGGGCCAGCGCCTTGGCCTCGGACACCCCCACCAGCAGCGAGCCGATGAGGCCCGGGCCGTAGGTGACGGCCACCCCGTCGATGCCGGTCCCCGAGGTGTCGCTTCCCGCCGACCCCAGGGCCTCGGCCAGCACCGGGGTCAGCAGCTCGAGGTGGGCCCGACCGGCCAGCTCCGGCACCACCCCGCCGTAGCGGGCGTGCAGGTCGATCTGGCTGGACACCACCGAGGACACCACGGTCGCCCCACCGTCGACCACGGCCGCGGCCGTCTCGTCGCAGGACGTCTCGATGCCGAGCACCCGCCACGGGCGCGGACCGGCGCCGTCGGCCCACGCCGGGGGGGAGGTGGAGCTCACCACGTCACCTCGAGATCGGCCGGCAGTCCGGCCTCGATCGAGTCGAGCCGGAAGCCGTACTCCTCGCGCTCGATGTTGCGGACCCACATCACCAGGGCGTCGTCCCCGGTCTCCGGGTAGTAGTTGGCCCGCACCCCCACGGGCGCCAGCCCGAACCGGTGATAGAGCGAGATGGCCGCCTCGTTGCCGACCCGGACCTCGAGCGTGAGGTGCCGGGCCCCCCGGGCGATGGCGGTGCGGGCCAGGTCGAGCATGAGGACGGTGCCCACACCCCGCCCCTGCACCTGTGGTTCGACCGCGATGGTGTTCACGTGGGCATCCTCATCGATGAGCATGAGCCCCGCGAAGCCGGCCAGGGAGTGATCCACCCAGGCCGTCCGGT
>JBKQTE010000094.1:0-14125 GCA_052143315.1 Acidimicrobiales bacterium
GGGCCACCCGGGCGACCACACCGTGGTCCTGGGGATCGGCCCGCTTGAGGTCGAGGACCATGCGGGTGGCCCGCTCCTTCAACTCAGGCGGGTACCGCTTCTGTGAGGGTCGCTTCTTGTCCATGACTCCATCCTCGCTTCCAAGGTATGGAGCCTCCGGGGATCCCAGGCCGGTTCAGACACGGTGCGAGAGCGGTTGCGGGTTCGGGCCGCTGCTCATGGTCGGTCGATGGAAGCAGAGATGCGCGCCATTCTCGTCGAGGCGGTGCGGGATCCAGGCGAGGACGAGGGCCTCCTCAGTGCGCTTGCAGCCCGCTTTGGTGAACTCGAAGGTGCCGACCTGGTTCTTCCTTCCCGGTCGGCACCGCCCAGAGCTGCTGATTTCACGACATGATCGTCGTCGACACCAACGTCGTCTCAGACCTGATGAAGGTCGAGCCCTCAGACGCGGTGCGGGCGTGGGTGGTCGCTCAGGATCGTCACGAGCTACGGGATACCGCAATCACCGTGGCCGAGATCCTCTACGGCATCGAGCGCCTTCCCGGCGGCAAGCGCAAGACCACGTTGCGAGAGGGTGCGGTGGAGATATTCAGCCGGTTCGCCGAGGAAGTGTTGCCATTCGACGCCGCCGCAGCGACCGTCCATGCGGAGATCGTCGACCATCGCGACCGTCTGGGTGCGCCGATCAGCGAGTACGACGCACAGATCGCTACGATCTGCCGGGCCCAGGGCGCATGGCTGGCGACGAGAAGCGAAAAGGACTTCGAAGGCGTCGGCGCGGAACTCATCAACCCTTGGTCGTCCAGATAGCTACGACACATTCGGCTCCATCGGGTCCCGCAGCCGGCGGGGGCACCCCTCGACCGCGACGTCGACACCCATTGAACAGGTTCCGGCGCCAAGCCTCCTTTACCAAGACAACGAACCTTCGGGTGCCTTCGCGCATCACTTTCACCAGGATCGAAGCGGCACCGTCAGTGTCGAGAAGCTCCAATAGATCCCAGCGTCTTCAGACCGGTAGAACTCGCCCTCTGCCAGCCTGTCCACCGCATAGCATCGATCCATGGTCAGGAAAGCTGGGAATGTTGCCGGATCCTCTCTCCGAATCGATTTTGCGAGGCTTTCCGTGGGAGCGACGACGCGGTGACCGGTAATCCGTTCCGCCGGGTCCAGATCGGTCTGGCCGCCTTGGCGCTGGTAGTGGTCATCGGCACATTGGGCTATGCCGCCCTCGGATTCGGGCTCCTTGAGGCCTTGTTCCAGACGGTCGTCACCGTCTCCACCGTCGGGTACGGCTTCCCTCATCCGATCGGGGCAGGGGTCAAGGCATTCACCATCGTCCTCATCTTGTTGGGTGTGGGGACCGCGCTGTACACGTTCACAGTCACACTGGAATTGCTCATCGACGGCCACATGCGGGAACTGATCAGGAGGCGAAGGATGGACCGGGACATCCAGAAGATGACAGGGCACGTTGTGATCTGCGGCTGGGGCCGCGTCGGCAGGGAAGTGGCCCGCTACCTTGGCAATGCGGGACAGCAGATCGTCGTCGTCGACCGCGATCCGGTCCGCATCTCCACGGTGGGCTCCTCCACCGTCACCGGAGACGTGACCGATGACGACACGCTGCTCCAGGCCGGTATCGAGCGGGCGAGCACGCTGATTGCAGCCTTGGACACCGACGCCGACAACCTGTTCGTCACGGTGGCAAGTCGGTCCTTCAACCCCACCATCCACGTGATCGCCCGTGCCAGGAGCGATTCATCGGAAGCGAAGCTGCTCCGCGTAGGGGCCGACCGGGTGGTGAATCCGCAGCGACTCGGCGGAGATCGGATGGCAGCCTTCGTAACCCAGCCTCACGTGGTCGACTTTGTCGACGTGGTCATGCACGACGGCTCGCTTGAGTTCCGGCTCGAGGAACTGACGGTGGGAGCGGATTCGCCACTTGCCGGACAGACTCTGCGGTCCACGCAGGTACATAAGCGGACCGGTTGCCTGGTGTTGGCGATCAGGCGAACAGACGGGAGCTTCACGCCGAACCCCTCGCCCGAGGCCGAGGTGGCACCCGGAGACGTGCTGATCGGCGTCGGGACTGCTCCCCAGCTTGCTGCGCTGGCGACGTACGCCTCTCAGGCGTGAACCTTCGTGGGCCAATTTTGGGCGGTGACCAGCAGCCATGTGCCAGGCAATTGTACAAACCCGGCTCCTGATCCCGTCATCGGACGACGACCGGATCCTGGCAACCTCGGACACGGGTGGATCCCGAATCGCACCGCATGAAGTCGAGAAGGGCGGTGCCAGCTCCGGTCGTGCTCGTCCCAGAAGTAGATCACCCGTATAACCGGCAGTCAGGGGGAGTCTTACTTGGCAGAGCCCGTGGTTCGCTGACCCAGTTCGAGGCCGGGTCGGCAACCGTGCAAGCAGTTTCTCTAGGATTCCCAACTCATTTCCGAAGTGCCCTTTTGCCGTGGGTGGTGTTCGTCCGAGGCCGAGTGGCCGGGGAGGCCGACGCAAGTGTCCCGGCGAAGCCGATGAGCAGCGTTACGGCCGCCCTTGCTCCCAGAAGTCGCCGGATGCCCCGCATCCGAACATGGCAATCGGAGGCGCCACCAGACGGCTACTCGAGCAGGGTGGCGGCATGGTCGGGAACGTAGGTGGACAGCTCGCGCGGCGGTCGGAGGTACCCCTCGTCCCGCTCCCGCTTCGGCAGGGTCACCTTGGAGTGGTCGGTCGGCAGGTAGGGCACCCTGGTCAGGAGGTGGGCGATGCAGTTGATCCGGGCGGAGCGCTTGTCGTCGGCCTCCACCACGTTCCACGGTGACTCCGGCAGGTCGGTGTGGACGAACATGGTGTCCTTGGCCCGGGAGTAGTCCACCCACCGGGCTCGGGCCTCGAGATCGATCGGGCTCAGCTTCCAGCGGCGGAGCGGGTCGTCGACCCGGCTCCGAAACCGGCGCTCCTGCTCCTCGTCGCTGACCGAGAACCAGTACTTCACCAGGATGAGGCCGTCGTCGATCAGCATCCGCTCGAACAACGGACACTGGCGGAGGAACAGCTGGTACTGCTCCTGGCTGCAGAAGCCCATCACCCGCTCGACCCCGGCCCGGTTGTACCAGCTGCGGTCGAACAGGGCGATCTCCCCGGCCGTGGGCAGCTCCGCCACGTACCGCTGGAAGTACCACTCCCCTCGCTCCCGCTCGGTCGGGGCCGGGAGGGCCACGATCCGGCAGACCCGCGGGCTCAGGTACTGGGTCATCCGCTTGATCACCCCGCCCTTGCCGGCGGCGTCCCTCCCCTCGAACAGCACCACCACCCGGGACCCCGACGTCTGCACCCACTCCGTCATGGCGGTGAGCTCGCCCTGGAGCCGGAGCAACTCCTTCTCGTAGAGGCGCTCGGGCAGTCGGGGCTTGGCGGCATGGGAGCTCATGGGCCAAGTCTTGCCCGCCACGGCCCGTGGCGCGGCAGGTGGCCCTCCTCAGCCGGGTGGGGCCGGCACGAAGGTGATGGTGGTGGGGACGTCGCCGTCGGCGAAGGTACCGGAGGCGGTCGGGGCCCCAGAGGCCGGAGCGGGCTGGGGATCGGTCAGGACCAGCTGCGGCTGCCCGGTCGAGTGGGCCACCAGGCGGTCGGTGAACATGAACTCCCACAGCGGGGTGACCACCGGGTGGTAGCCCTCCCGGGTGAGCTGGAGGATCAGCCCGGCCGCCTCCGGCCACCGGTCGGCGTTCCCGATCGCCACCAGCACCTCACCGCCGGTCGGGGGGCCGAGGTGGGAGGAGGCGAAGGCACTGAGCTGACCGATCTCCGGGTCACCCTCGGAGCGGAGAGCCGGGCTCCCCGCCTCCCACTGCACCGCCACCGCCAGCGCCGGGACGGCCAGGGCGCAGGCCAGCGCCCACGACACCGCCACCCGCCAGCCACTGCCCGACCCCTCCCGAGCGTGGGCCCGCGGGGTGCGTGCCGCCCGCCGCTGGAGCTGGTCGACCACCAGCACCCCGATCGCCACCAGGGCCGGCGCCGGCACCAGGGCCATCCAGTAGCCCAGGTAGTCGTTCACCGGTCCCGCGATCCGTTCGGCCGAGACGACCGCCGCCGCCAGGCCGGCCAGCGAGCCGGCGGCCAGCCCGAAGGCGAACCAGACCCGCCGCCATCCGGCCCAGGCCGCCCCGGCGGCGGCCACCACCAGCCAGACCACCAGGGCCACCTCCCGGCCCACGGTGGCGGTGGTCATCGACGCCGTGGCCGGCACGCGGCCGAAGGGCACCGCGGTGGTCGAGTTGGCCACCGTCGCCCAGGCGTCGGCCAGCGAGTGGGTGGCCCCGTAGGCGGTCGAGGGGTGGGTGAAGAAGTGGAGGAGGGCCGAGAGGTTGCCGGGGTGGCCGTTGGCCTGCTGCACCAGCGGGGGCACCCACATCGCCACCACCGCCGCCACGCCGGCCAGGGCCAGGACCGCCCCCACGGCCGAGCGGCGGGCGGATCGCTCGGCGGTCCGACGCTGCTGGTAGTCCGAGACCGGGCGGGAGGCCGGGCGGCCGGGTGCCGCCCGGCGCCGCCGGTGCCCGGCCACAGCCTGGGCCGCCCACCCCGCCACCGCCGCCAGGGCCAGGACGCCGACGATCACGGCGGTGCCGACATCGGTCTGCACCGCGTAGGAGCCCACCACCGCCAGCCACACCACCGACAGGCCGGAGCCGGCCACGGCGGCGGCGGCCAGCACCATGGTCAGCAGCACCGGGGCGGCCTCCACGTTGGGGTTCCAGAAGGTCTCGAAGAACCCGACACCGAGGACCAGCGCCATCACGCCGAGCACCGCCACCGACCACCGGGCCGACCACTCCCCGGCGAAGCTGCGCACCACCGCCACCGCCGCCACCAGGCAGACGCCGTTGATCAGGAGCGAGCCGGCGATGAGCGACCGGGGGTCGCTCCCCGACAGGCGGTAGATCGGGGCCAGCAGGTAGAAGAGAGCCGGCCCCGGGTGGCTCCACCCGTAACGCGAGTACGGGCCCAGCTGCGCCTCGAGGTGGGTGGCGTCGATGACACTGAGACCGAGGACCGCCTGGTCGCCGTAGTGGAAGTAGGTCTGCCCGTAGGTGGAGACCACCTTGCCCACCCCGACGACCACCGCCACCGCCAGCGCCACGATGCTGAGGGGCCAGGTGGCGGCGGCGGCCAGGGCCCGGGTCCCGCCCGGGTCCGCCGGTGGTGCTCCGACGTCGGAGGTGGGTACCCTGCCGCCGACCGGCGCCGCCGCCGTCACCGGTCAGGCCCGCTTCAGCGGGGCCATGCGCAGGAGGAGCTTCTTCCGACCGACACTGGCGAAGGCCACCTCCGCCTCGGCGTCCTCCCCTGTACCGGCGGCGGACACGACGTGGCCCTCGCCCCACAGACCGTGGACGACCCGGTCCCCGGCCGCCAGCCCCAGCAGCTCCGCACCGGTGGTGCCACCGCCGCGCCCTCCCCCGGCTCCCGGGGCCTCCGGCCGGGCGACCCCCCGGCCGAACACGCTCCGACCCGGCGTGCCGGCATCCTCGTGGCGGGGGCTTCCTCCCACGGCCAGGCTGGCGCCGCCCCACCGGTCGTGGCCCGGCCCCGGGCTGCCCGCGTCACGGAGCAGGGCCGCGGGCAGCTCGGTAAGGAACCGGCTGGGGATGTTGCTCGACATGTTCCCCCACAGCATCCGGGACCAGGCGTGGGACACGAAGAGGAAGCGCTCGGCCCGGGTGATCCCCACGTAGCAGAGGCGCCGCTCCTCTTCGAGCTCCACCGGGTCGCCCAGGGACCGGAAGTGGGGGAAGATCCCATCCTCCATCCCCACCATGAACACCGCCGGGAACTCCAGACCCTTGGCGATGTGCATGGTCATCAGCGCCACCTGGGTGCCGTCGCCACCGAGGTCGTCGGAGCCGGCGATCAGGGCGGTGACCTCGAGGAACTCGGCCAGCGTCCGGTACTCGGAGGCGTTGCCGGCCAGCTCGTCGACGTTCTCCACCCGGCCCAGCGCCTCGATGCTCCCCTCGGCCAGGAGCTCGGTGCGGTAGCCGGTGCGGTCGAGGACGGCCACCACCAGCTCGCCGGGCCCGACGGTGCCGGCCACCGGCCGGTCGGCCGGGGCGTCCGGGTCCGGCTCGGTGACCGCCCCCGGGGGGATGGCGTCCCCGTCTTCGTCGACCAGGGCCGGGACGGCCATCTGGGACCGAAGGTCGTCGAGGAGGGCGGCCAGCTGCTCCAGCGCCTTGCCGGCCTTGCCCCCCACCCCGGCTTCGGGCGCCCGGGCCACGGCGGTCCCGAAGGACTCGCCCTGCTGGTGGGCCCAGAGGGCCAGGCGGTTGACGGAGGTGTCTCCCACCCCCCGCTTGGGGACGTTGATCATCCGGCGCCAGCTGATCTCGTCGTCGGGGTTGACCAGCACCCGCAGGTAGGCCAGGACGTCCTTTACCTCCCGGCGGTCGTAGAACTTGGTGCCGCCCACCACCTTGTAGGGCACCTCGGCCCGGACCATGGCCTCCTCCAGGGCGCGGGACTGGGCGTTGGTCCGGTAGAAGACGGCGTTGCCCCCCCAGTCGAGGCCCTCCTCGCCGTGGAGACGCCGGATCTCGTTGGCCACCCACGACGCCTCGTCGTACTCGTCCTCGGCCCGGTACCGGGTGATCGGTGCCCCTTCGCCGCTGTCGGTCCAGAGGGTCTTGGGCTTGCGGGAGACATTATTGGCGATGACGGCGTTGGCGGCGTCGAGGATGGTCTGGGTGGAGCGGAAATTCTGGTCGAGGGTGATCACCGTGGCGTCGGGGAAGGCCCGCTCGAACTCGAGGATGTTGGTGATGTCCGCCCCCCGGAACCGGTAGACCGACTGGTCGCTGTCCCCCACCACCACGATGTTCCGGTGCTCGCCGGCCAGCAGGGTGGCCAGGGCGTTCTGGACGGCGTTGGTGTCCTGGTACTCGTCGATCAACACGTGGGTGAAACGGGTCCGGTAGTGCTCGAGCACGTCGGGGTGCTGGCGGAACAGCCGCACCGTGTTGAGGAGCAGGTCGTCGAAGTCCATGGCGTTGGCCGCCACCATGCGCTGCTGGTAGACGTCGAAGACGTCGGCGATCCGGCGGTCGAAGACGGTGACGGCGGCCCGGCGGAAGTCGTCGGGGCCCTGCTGGCGCGACTTGGCCTGGCTGATCTGACCGAGGATGGACCGGGGCGGCAGCCGCTTGGTGTCGACGTCGAGCTCCTTGCAGACGATCTCCACCAGCCGGCGGGAGTCGGCGTCGTCGTAGATGGTGAACGAGCCCTTGTACCCCAGGCGGTCGCCGTGGGCGCGGAGGATGCGCACGCCGGCGGAGTGGAAGGTGGAGACCCACATCCGCTCGGCCCGGGGACCGACCAGCTCCACCACCCGGCGGCGCATCTCGTCGGCCGCCTTGTTGGTGAAGGTGATGGCCAGAATCTGCCACGGGGCGGCGGCGGTGGTGGCGATCAGGTGGGCGATCCTCCGGGTGAGCACCCGGGTCTTGCCGGAGCCGGCGCCGGCCACGATGAGCAGGGGCCCGCCCCGGTGCTCCACCGCCTGGCGCTGGGGAGGGGTCAGGCCCTCGAGCAGCTCGTCGGCGCCGATCATCGGCCCGGCCCGGTGCCGGTCGGGTTCCCCGCCGCCGAAGAGCGTCCCGGCGTTCCCGTCGGGCACCGTCACTCCCATTCGATGGTGCCGGGTGGCTTGGACGTGATGTCCAGGGCCACCCGGTTGACGCCGTCCACCTCGTTGATGATCCGAGAGGAGAGGCGCTCCAGCACGTCGTAGGGCAGTCGTGCCCAGTCCGCCGTCATGGCGTCGTCGCTGGTGACGGCGCGGATCACGATGGGGTAGGCGTAGGTGCGGCCGTCGCCCATCACCCCCACGGTGCGCACCGCCGGCAACACCGCGAAGCTCTGCCACAGCTGGCGGTAGAGCCCGGCCCGCCGGACCTCCTCCACCACGATGGCGTCGGCGGCACGGA
Organism: Acidimicrobiales bacterium; assembly: GCA_052143315.1. GTDB lineage: Bacteria > Actinomycetota > Acidimicrobiia > Acidimicrobiales > RAAP-2 > DASZIT01. Next base: position 7,989 of record JBKQTE010000094.1, read on the forward strand.
GGATCTCGGCCCGCTCGGGGGTGACCTCGCCCACGATGCGGACGGCCAGCCCGGGGCCGGGGAAGGGCTGGCGCCACACGATGTCGTGGGGCAGGCCCAGCTCCTCGCCGACCGCCCGGACCTCGTCCTTGAACAGCAGCCGGAGCGGTTCGACCAGATCGAAGGCCAGGTCCTCGGGCAGGCCGCCCACGTTGTGGTGCGACTTGATCTTGGCGGCGCTGTCCGAGCCCGACTCGATCACGTCGGGGTAGAGCGTCCCCTGGACCAGGTAGCCGACCGGTTCGTCGGGCGTGGTGTCGGCCACCAGATCGCGGGCCACCTCCTCGAACACCCGGATGAACAGCTCGCCGATGATCTTCCGCTTCGACTCCGGGTCGGTCACGCCGGCCAGGGCGGTGAAGAACCGGTCGGCCGCCTTCACGTGGACCAGGTCGACGTGGAACTGGCCCCGGAAGGTCTCCTCCACCTGCTCGCCCTCGGAGGCCCGCATCAGGCCGGTGTCGACGAACACGCAGGTGAGCTGGTCGCCGATGGCCTTGTGGACCAGGGCGGCGGCCACTGCCGAGTCCACCCCGCCGGACAGGGCGCACAGCACCCGGGCCGGGCCGACCTGGGCCCGCACCTTGTCCACCTGGGCCTCGATGATGGAGGTGTGGGTCCACGACGGGGCGGCCCCGCAGACGTCGTAGAGGAAGCGCTCGAGCAGGTCGGTGCCCCGCTCGGTGTGGACCACCTCGGGGTGGAACTGCACGCCGTAGATGCGCCGCTCCGGGTCGTGGAAGGCGGCCACCGGGGCGTCCGGGCACTGGGCGGTGGGGACGAACCCCTCGGGCACCACCGTGATGGCGTCGCCGTGGCTCATCCACACCTCGGCGGTCTCGGGCCAGTCCACGAAGATCGGCGAGCGGTCGGTCAGGGCGAGCGGCGTCCGGCCGTACTCACCGCGACCGGTCCGGGCCACCTCCCCTCCCAGCTGCTGGGCCACCAGCTGGGCGCCATAGCAGATCCCCAGGATCGGGATGCCGGTGGCGTAGACGGCCGGATCGATCTGCGGGGCCGGCACGTCGTTCACCGACTTGGGGCCGCCGGAGAGGATGATGCCCTGCGGGCGCCGGGCCACCAGCTCGGCGGCGGTCACCGTGTGGGGGACGATCTCCGAGTAGACGTGCGCCTCCCGGACACGGCGGGCGATCAGCTGGGCGTACTGGGCGCCGAAGTCGACGACCAGTACCGGTCCGTCGACGAGCGACTCGACGGCTCCGGGGTCCGGAGGGGTCAATGGCCCATGCCGACGCCCTGCGAACGCTGCAGGTCCTTGCCCTCCGTCTGCAGGGCGGGAGCCACCATGACCTCGGCCTTCTGGAACTCCTTGACCGTCTGGTAGCCGCACGTGGCCATGGCCGTGCTCAACGCACCGAACAGGTTCATCCGTCCGTCGTTCTCGTGGGCGGGACCGAGGAGGATCTCGCGCAGCGTGCCCCGGGTGGTCGTCTTGACCCGGGCGCCGCGGGGGAGGGTGGGGTGGAAGGTGGCCATCCCCCAGTGGTAGCCACGGGCCGGGGCCTCGACCGCCGAAGAGAGGGGCGAGCCCAGCATCACGGCGTCGGCGCCGCAGGCGATGGCCTTGGCGATGTCCCCGCCCTTGGACATCCCACCGTCGGCGATGACATGGCAGTAGACGCCGGTCTCGTCGAGGTGGCGCATCCGGGCGCCGGCCACGTCGGCGATGGCGGTGGCCTGGGGCACCCCGATGCCGAGCACGCCGCGGGTGGTGCAGGCGTTGCCCGGTCCCACCCCGACCAGCACGCCGACCGCTCCGGTCCGCATGAGGTGGAGCCCGGCCTGGTACGAGGCGCAGCCACCCACGATGACCGGGATCTCGAACTCGCGGATGAACCGCTTCAGGTTCAGCGGCTCGGCCGTCTTCGACACGTGCTCGGCGGAGACCACCGTGCCCTGGATGACCAGCAGGTCGAGCTCGGCGGCCAGCAGGGCCGGAGCGAACGACTCGGTCTTCTGCGGGGTGACCGAGGCGGCGGTGGTGACGCCGGCGGCCTTCATCTCCCTGATGCGCTCGGTCACCAGCTCCATCTTCACCGGCTCGGCATACATCTGCTGCATGCGGGCGGTGGCCTTCTCTGCCGGGAGCTCGCGAATCTCGTCGAACAGGTTGGACGGGTCCTCGTAGCGGGTCCACAGGCCTTCGAGGTTGAGGACCCCCAGCCCGCCGAGCTTGCCGATCTCGACGGCGGTGGCCGGGCTGACCACGCCGTCCATGGCCGAGGCCAGCAGCGGGAGCTCGAACCGGTAGGCATCGATCTCCCAGCTGATGTCGACGTCCTCGGGGTCCCGGGTGCGTCGACTCGGGACGATGGCGATGTCGTCGAGCCCGTAGGCCCTCCGACCCGACTTGAAGATGCCGATCTCTAGCTCAGCCACGTGTCCTCCGGCCCATGGGTTGGAATTCCTCGACGACCGCCCGGCACGCCTCCCCAGACTCGCTGCCGACCGGCCTGCCCCCTAGGTTACCGCCTGGCGGCCCCGGCTCAGGCTCACGGTTCCGGCCGGGCGAGGGGCCCCGGCAGGGTCAGGACGAGGCAGAGCAGCTCGGTCAGGACCCGGGCGGTGGCCCCCCAGATGATCTCCTCACCGGCCTGGAAGAACCAGACCGGGAACTCCCCCCCGGAGCGGCCGTCGGCGCCGGGGCGACCGGGGATCGACCACCACTCCTCGCGGAAGGCGCCGTCGGCCACCAGCTCGTGCAGGCCCACGTCGAAGACCCGGTCCACCTCGTCGGGCGCGGCCGACAGGTCGGGGCGATCGGCCAGGGTGGCGACCACCGGGGTCACCAGGGAGTTCGACGACACCGTGGGCATGGCGGTCAGGTGCCCGACCAGCGAGACCGACGCCGGGTCGAGCCGGACCTCCTCGAACGCCTCCCGCAGGGCGGCCTCCTCCACCGTCTCACCGGGGTCGAGACGCCCGCCCGGGAAGGCCACCTCGCCCCGGTGGGAGCGGAGCCGGCTCGAGCGCACGGTCAGGATCACCCGCGCCTCGCCGCCCTCCTCGAACACCGCCACCAGCACCGCCGAGGGCCGACCGGACACGTCGGCCCCGGAGAACGACCGGATGAACTCGGCCACCTGCCGGTCGGCCGGCGGCCCGCCGGTGCGCCGGACCCGCCCCTCCACCGCCCGAACCACCCGGGCCAGCCCGATGCCGGTGCGGTCGGACACGGGCAGCCCGGCCCAGGGCGGCGCCCCCCCGGTACGGTGCTTCGGCGGGCGGGGGACGACCTGCAGTCCGGGTCGGTACGGGGGCGGGGTGGGTTCGGGCGTCATCCGACCCCGAGACTACGGGAGGTCCGGGCGGTGCCGATCGGGGGACGGTAGCGTCTTGCCGTCACCTTCCCGCTGGGGTGGCACCGGACGACGGGAGAGACAGATGGCAGACGAACCGCCCCGCTACGGGCAGCCCGGGGGACCGCAGTTCCCCATCACCACCGCCCTGGAGTTCCCGGAGTGGCGAAACGAGCGCAGCCTGGGGATGGTCTTCGGGGTGGTGGTCCGCTCCATGGGGATGGCCAAGGGGTTCACCGCCGGGTTCAAGGCCATGGCCGGGGGCGAGGTCAAGCAGTACACCCGCCTGGTGGAGGACAGCCGGCGGCACGCCATGGACCGGATGATCGAGAACGCCCAGCTCGTCGGGGCCAACGGCATCGTGTCGATGCGCTTCGACTCCTCGGAGGTCGGACAGTCCCTCACCGAGATCGTCGCCTACGGGACGGCGGTCACCCTCGGCGCCCGGACCTGAGCGACCGGTGGGGGCGGTGATCGTGGCGATCGTGGTGCTGGTGGTGCTTGGCCTGCTGGTGGCCAGCTTCTTCGTCCGGCGCCACCGCGAGACCGACCGCCCTCAGGCCGGATGGCGCCCCACCGACGAGGTCTTCAACGACCCGTCCACCAACCGGGTGGTGCGGGTGTGGCTCGATCAGGGGGGCGAGCGGCACTACGTGCCCGAGGCCGAACGGCCCGCTATCTGACGACAGGGACCCCCGGGCGAATCTGTCCCGGTGCCGGCATCCGGCATCACGGTGCCGGCATCACGGTGCCGGCCGGCAGGCGCCGGCTCAGACCGACCGCTCCACGTCGTGCTGGTGGTGGAAGGTGTCGTGAGCCACCTGGCGCAGGACCTGTCCGACCTCCATGACCCCGGACTCCGGGTGGAGGAGCCGGCCGTCGCCGGGCACCGACGGCCAGAGGGCCGTCCACTGCGCCGATGACTGCCCGAGCGACCAGCGCGCCGAGGTGAGAGGCATCCGCCCGTAGCCGCGTGCCTCGGCCAGCCGGTCCTGGTCATAGGGGGCGACCGGAAGGGTGGCGCCGGGAGTCAGGGCACTCAGCCGTTCCTCCCAGATCCGGAGGTTGTCGGCCACGTGCCAGACGTACTCCCGGGCGTCCCAGGCCAGGCCGGGCGCCCGCCCGGTCCCGTCCCGACCGGCCAGGAGGGCGCCGAACCGCCCAGGGGCACCGGCGATGACGCCCGCCGCGCCGGTTTCGGTGATCGACCAGTCGAACCCGCAGGCGCCGCAGGGGTCGCCGTAGCCGGAAGGGCCCCACTGGTTCACCGGCCCAGTGTGGCACGCCACCGGTGACCGGGTCCCGGAACGGCAACGGCCGGGTCCCGAAGGACCCGGCCATGACCGGACACCTGCCGCCGAGGCGGCACCCGTGCCGGGGTCTTACATCATGCCGCCCATGCCGCCCATCCCGCCCATGCCGCCACCCATGGCGGCAGCGGCGGCCGCGGCGGCGGCCGGGTCGTGCTTTTCGGGCTTGTCGGCGACCAGCGCCTCGGTGGTGAGGAGCAGGCCGGCGATCGACGCGGCGTTCTGCAGCGCCGACCGGGTGACCTTGGCCGGGTCGATGACCCCCGCCTTGACCAGGTCCTCGAGCTGTCCGGTGGCGGCGTTGAGGCCGATCGAACCGGTCTCGCCCTCGACCTGACGGACGTAGACGGAGCCCTCGAGACCGGCGTTGTTGGCGATGGCCGCCAACGGGGCGGTCAGCGCCTTGGCCACGATGGTGGCCCCGGTGGCTTCGTCGCCGTCGAGCGACTTGACGACTTCGTTCACGGCGGCACGGGCTCGGACCAGTGCGGTACCGCCACCGGCCACGATGCCCTCCTCGACGGCGGCCCGGGTGGCGGAGAGCGCATCCTCGATGCGGTGCTTCTTCTCCTTCAGCTCCACCTCGGTGGCGGCGCCGACCTTGACGACGGCCACGCCGCCGGCCAGCTTGGCCAGGCGCTCCTGCAGCTTCTCGCGGTCCCAGTCGGAGTCGGTGTCGTCGATCTCACGCTTGATCTGCGCGATCCGGCCCTTGACGTCGTCCTCGTTGCCGCCGCCTTCGACGATGGTGGTGTCGTCCTTGGTGACGATGACCCGGCGGGCGGTGCCCAGCAGGTCCACCGTGGTGGTGTCGAGCTTCAGGCCGATCTCCTCGGAGATCACCTGGCCGCCGGTGAGGACGGCCATGTCCTGGAGCATCGACTTGCGGCGCTCGCCGAAGCCGGGGGCCTTGACGGCCACCGAGGTGAACGTGCCGCGGATCTTGTTGACCACCAGGGTGGCCAGGGCCTCGCCCTCCACGTCCTCGGAGATGATCAGCAGCGGCTTGCCGGTCTGCATGACCTTCTCGAGCACCGGCACCAGATCGTGCACCGAGCTGATCTTCTGGTTGACGAAGAGGATCAGCGGATCGTCGAGAACGGCCTCCTGGCGCTCGGCGTCGGTCACGAAGTACGGGGACAGGTAGCCCTTGTCGAACTGCATGCCCTCGGTGAACTCGAGCTCGATGCCGAAGGTGTTGGACTCCACGACGGTCACGGTGCCGTCATTGCCCACCCGGTCGATGGCGTCGGCGAGGACCTCGCCGATGGCTGCGTCGGCGGCGGAGATGGAGGCGACCTGGGCGATCTCGGTCTTTGAGTCGATCTCCTTGGCCTGCTTCTTGATCGACTCGACGGCGGCGGCGACCGCCTTGTCGATGCCCTTGCGCAGGCCGAGCGGGTTGGCGCCGGCGGCCACGTTGCGCAGGCCCTGGCGGATGAGTGCCTGGGCGAGGACGGTGGCGGTC
>JBKQTE010000095.1:0-42827 GCA_052143315.1 Acidimicrobiales bacterium
GCCGGCCGAGCCGTTGAACGAGGCCCCGCCGAAGGCGAACACCCCGCCGTCGCCGGCCACGAACCGGTAGCCGGGCCGGGTGATGGGGGCGGTCTCGACCAGGGTGGTGTCGTCGGCACCACCGCCCGGATAGGCGTCACCGACGGCCATGCACGAGTGACCGCCGACGCACGAGACGCCGAACAGCTCGGCGTAGTCGTTCCCCGGCGTGTCCACCGCCGGGTTGACCGGGGGATTCGACGTCCAGGTGGTCCCGTTCCACGCCAGGGCGGCGGTCACGTAGGTGTTCAAGCCGGTGTACGAGAAGCCCACCGTCACACACGACGTGGGTCCGGTGCACGACACGCTCCACAGTTCGTTGTCGAATGCCGTGGACGGGTTCGGGGTCGGCACCACCGACCATGCGGTGCCGTCCCACTGCTCGGCCAACGTCTGCTCGTAGGCGCCGCCGTAGGCGTAGCCGGTGGCGGCGCAGAAGGTCGTGCTCGGGCAGGATACGGCGTCGAGCACGGCGTCGGGCCCGGTGCTCGGATTGGGAGTGGTGAGCACCGACCAGGAGGTCCCGTTCCACCGTTCCACCAGGGTGGTCCCGCTGACCGACCCGCCCACCGCGGTGCACCACGTCGGGCTCTGGCACGAGACGTCCTCGAAGTAGCCGTTGAGGCCCGGTGACGGGTTGGCGGTGACCGACCAGGTGGCCCCGTTCCACAGGAGGGCGATCGTCTCGAAGGTGGTGGATCCGGAGTTGTAGGAGTCGCCGACGGCCATGCACGACACGGCGCTGACGCAGCTGACCCGGAAGAGCCGGTAGTCGACGCCGGCGGGCAGTGCCGGAGTGGCGGCCAGCGACCAGGCTGCGCCGTTCCACTGCTCGATCACCGGCTGATAGTGGCCGCTGCCCCCGACCTCGTCGTTGTAGCCGACCGCGCTGCAGAAGGCGACGGAGGGACATGAGACGCCGACGAGGTTGATGTCCTGGGTGACGGAGGGACTCGGGACGGCCAGGGCCGACCAGGAGGTTCCGGACCACTCCTCCGCCATCGGCTGTCTGAAACCACCTCCGTCGAAGGCGAATCCGACGGCCATGCAGACCGCTGCCGAGACGCACGACGACCCGAAGAGCCCGTTGTCGGCGGAGCTGTTGGGGGACGCGCTGATCGACCAGGTGCCGGGCACCACCGTCCGGGGTGCCTGCTGGTGGCCCACGACGCCGCCTCGTTCGGCGGATGCCGGGGCGGATGACGTCGGTCCCCTGCCGGGCGGCGTCAGGCTCTGGGCGGCGCCGGCGACGGCCGCTCCGCCGGTGGCGGTGAGCACCGAACCGCCGACGATGATGAGTGCGATCGCACCCCTGACCACTCCCCTGACCACTCCGCGTGCCATACCCTCTGCCCTTCCGCCGTCGGCCCGGCTCGCCTACGAGCTGCTGAACGCCGCTCCGCATGTCCGAGAACCCACGAACTGTACTGACGGCACGCACGTCGATCCACGGGTTTCGCCCGAGGAAGAGCCTCTTTCGGGCCGGCGACCGCGTCGCGTCAGGTGTCCGCCACCGTGGGTGTGGCAGAAGGCAGCTCCACGCCGTCGGGTGGGTCCAACCGAGCCGACGGTTGCGTGTGCCAAGGTAAGAGCCATGCGTGTCGGAATACTTGGGGGTACCGGTCCCGCCGGACGAGGGCTGGCGGTGCGCCTGGCCGCTGCCGGCGACGAAGTGGTGATCGGGTCCCGCGACGCCGACAGAGCCAGCACGGTGGCCGAGCGGCTCAACCACGCCTGGCCGGACCACCACCTCGCCATCACCGGCGCCTCCAACGAGGACACCACCGAAAGCGAGCTGGTGGTGGTGGCGACCCCCTGGGACGGAGCCGTGCCGACCGTGGAGCCGCTGGCTTCGACGTTGGCCGGCAAGGTGGTGGTGTCCATGGCCAACGCCCTGGTGAAAGAGGGCCGGGAGTTCCTGGCCCTGGTGCCGCCCCGCGGCTCGGTGGCGGCATCCATCCAGGCCGCCCTCCCGGACTCCCTGGTGTCGGCGTCCTTCCACCACCTCCCCGCCTCGGAGATGGAGAGGCTGACCACGCCGATCACTGCTGACGTCCTCGTCTGTTCGGACCATGCCGTGGCCACCGTGGCCACCGTGGCGCTGGTCGACCGCATCGACGGCCTCCGGGGGGTCGATGCCGGCAGCCTGTCGCAGGCGGCGCCGATCGAGGCGTTCACCGCCGTGCTGATCACCGTGAACATCCGTCACAAGGTGCACTCGACGGTCCGCCTCGCCGGCTACGGCGACCGCTGAGCCGACCGGGCGGGCGACGGTGCTACGGCTGTACGACACCGCCCGGGGTGAGGTGGCACCCCTCGAGCCCGGACCAGTGGTGACGCTCTACTCGTGCGGGATCACCCCCTACGACTCGGCCCACATCGGCCATGCCCAGGTGTACCTGACCTTCGACATCCTCCAGCGCCGCCTGCGCGACCTCGGGCACGAGACCCGTTGTGTCCGTAACGTCACCGACGTGGACGACGACATCCTCCGCAAGGCGAGGGAGCTGGGCGTCCACTACCTCGACCTGGCCGCCGAGGAGATCGCCAGGTTCGATGCCGACATGCAGGCTCTGGGGCTGATTCCGGCGTGGTCGGAGCCCCGGGCCACCTCGGCCATCGCCGACATCCTCACCCTGATCGGCTCGGTGCTCGGCTCGGGCCACGCCTACCGGTCCGGCGGTGCGGTGTACTTCGACGTCACCACCTTCCCGGAGTTCGGCAAGGTCAGCCACCTCGACGAGCTGGCCATGCTGTCCCTGGCCGCCGAGCACGGGGGCAACCCCGGCGACCCCCTCAAGCGGCACCCGCTCGACTTCGTGCTGTGGCAGCCGTCCCTCCCCGACGAGCCGTCGTGGGAGTCGCGGTGGGGACCGGGACGACCCGGCTGGCACATCGAGTGCTCGGCGCTCGCCCTCCGCGAGCTGGGGGAGACCGTCGACGTCCACGGCGGCGGGCGCGACCTGGTATTCCCCCACCACGAGTGCGAGACGGCCCAGTCGGAGTCGGTCACCGGCCGGCCGTTCGTCGGCCACTGGCTCCACGTCGGCCTGGTCGGCCTGAACGGCACCAAGATGTCGAAGTCCCTCGGCAACCTGGTGTTCGTGCGGGACCTGCTGGTCGACTGGGAGCCGGCGGCGGTCCGGCTCGCCCTCCTCGGCCACCACTACCGCCCCGACTGGGAGTGGACGGTCGACGACATGCCCCGGGCGGCCGCCCGGCTGGCCGCCTGGCGGGAGCCCGTCCCGGCCGGTCCGGACGTCCCCTCGGGCGACGGCGGGCTCGGTGCGGTACGGGACGCCCTCGACAACGATCTCGACACCCTGGCGGTCTTGCGCGCCCTCGACGCCGAGGCGGCCGCCGGCCGGTCCGTGGCCCCGGGAGCGTCGCTGCTGGGCGTTACCCTGTAGCCCAGGCCTGCTCGTCGTTCGGGCCCAGCAACCACCGACACGAAAGGCTCACTCATGGCAGGCGTCGTCACGGTCCGGCTCCCCGACGGATCGACCAAGGAGCTCCCCGAAGGTACGACGGCCCTCCAGTACGCCGAGTCGATCGGGCCCCGCCTGGCCAAGGCGGCGGTGGCCGCCGACATCGACGGCCACGAGGTCGATCTGTCCGCCGAGATCCCCGACGGCTCGACGGTCACCGTGGTGACCCCCACCACCGACGCCGGCCGGGCGGTGCTGCGCCACTCGACCGCCCACGTGCTGGCCCAGGCGGTCCTGCGCCTGTGGCCCGGCGCCCACTACGCCATCGGCCCGGTGATCGAGGACGGCTTCTACTACGACTTCGAACTGCCCGGTGGCGCCCACTTCAGCGAGGACGACCTGGCCCGGATCGAGGCCACCATGCGGGCGATCATGGCCGAGGACCAGCCGTTCGTCCGCCACGAGCACTCGATCGACGAGGGACTGGCCCTCTTCGCCGACCAGCCGTTCAAGCGCGAGATCATCGAGGCGGTGGGGGCCGGGAGCGCCGAGGTCGACGCCGCCCCGGACCTCGACGGCGCTCCGAAGGTGTCCACCTACTGGAACTCGCCCGCCTTCACCGACCTGTGCCGGGGACCGCACGTCCCGTCGACCGGCCGCCTGGGCCACTTCGCCCTGATGCGGGTGGCCGGCGCCTACTGGCGCGGCGATGAGAAGCGTCAGCAGCTCCAGCGGATCTATGGCACCGCCTGGGAGTCGGACAAGGCCCTCGCCGATCACCTCCACCGTCTGGAGGAGGCGGAGAAGCGTGACCACCGGAAGCTGGGGGCCGAGCTCGACCTGTTCTCCTTCCCCGACGAGATCGGCTCCGGTCTGGCCGTCTTCCACCCCAAGGGCGGCATCGTGCGGCGCCTGATGGAGGAGTACTCGTACCGGCAGCACCAGGCGGCAGGGTACGAGTTCGTGACCACCCCGCACATCACCAAGTCGGAGCTCTTCGAGACCTCGGGCCACCTGGACTGGTTCGCCGACGGCATGTACCCCCCCATGGAGCTCGACGGCGGCCAGCAGTACTACCTCAAGCCGATGAACTGCCCGTACCAAATCCTGATCTTCAGGAGCCGGCAGCGCTCCTACCGCGAGCTGCCGCTCCGGCTCTTCGAGTTCGGGACGGTGTACCGGTACGAGAAGTCCGGCGTCGTCCACGGGCTCACCCGGGTCCGGGGGATGACCCAGGACGACGCCCACATCTTCTGCACCCGCGAGCAGATGGCCGGCGAGCTCCACTCGACGCTGCTCTTCGTTCTGTCGCTCTTGCGCGACTTCGGCCTGGAGGAGTTCCACCTCGAGCTGTCGACCCGGCCGGAGGGGAAGGCGGTCGGCACCGAGGAGGAGTGGGAGGTCGCCACCGAGGTCCTGCGGACCACCGCCGGCAAGATGGACCTCGAGCTGGTGATGGACGAGGGAGGCGGCGCCTTCTACGGCCCGAAGATCTCCGTGCAGGCCAAGGACGCCATCGGCCGGACCCACCAGATGTCCACCATCCAGCTCGACTTCCAGCTCCCCCAGCGCTTCGGCATCGAGTACGTGGGTGCCGACAACGCCCGGCATCGGCCGATCATGATCCACCGTGCCCTCTTCGGCTCGGTGGAGCGGTTCTTCGCCATCCTGCTGGAGCACTACGCCGGCGCGCTGCCCACCTGGCTGTCGCCCGAGCAGGCGCGGGTCCTGCCCATCAGCGACGACCACCAGGCCTATGCCGAGGAGGTGGCCGACGGGTTGCGGGCGCGCGGGGTGCGCGTGTCGATCGAGGTGGCCGACGAGCCCCTCGGGGCGCGCATCCGTCGGTCCAAGATGACCAAGGTGCCCTACATCCTGGTGGTCGGTGACGACGACGTGGCGGCCGGGTCGGTGGGGGTCAACCGCCGGGGCGCCAAGCAGCCCGAGCGCGGGGTGGCGCTCGCCTCCTTCCTCGACACCCTCGACCGGGAGATCGCCGGCAGGGGGTCCCCCGAGGCGGTTGGAGCGGTGGCCTCCGCCGACCCGGCATGAGCCTCGAGCACCTCTGGGCGGGCTGGCGCGGCGAGTACGTGGCCTCGGTGCCGCCCGCCCACGAGGTCGGGGCGCTCCCCGGTCCCGGGGAGGGTGCCGGACCGGGCGAGCCCGAGTCCGCTGGTCACCCCCTCGACGCCCCGGACCGGTGCGTCTTCTGCCGGATCGCCTCCAGCGGGCCGCCGTCGGCCGACAACGGGGTGCTGTGGCGGGGTCGGGCCACCTTCGCCGTCCTCAACGCCTACCCGTACGCCAGCGGCCACCTGATGGTCATGCCGCTCCGGCACGTGCGATCGATGGCCGAGCTCGGGGAGGAGGAGGGCGTCGAGCTGTGGGGCGCCCTCCGCACCGGGGTGGTGGCCCTCGAGGCCGCCTACGGTCCCGAGGGCGTCAACCTCGGGGCCAACCTCGGCCGGGCGGCGGGGGCCGGTATCCCTCGCCACCTCCACCTCCACGCCGTGCCCCGCTGGGTGGGGGACACCAACTTCATGACGGCGGTGGCGGGGGTGCGGGTGCTGCCGGAGACCCTGGCCGACAGCTGGCGGCGGCTCAGCGCGGCGTGGCCCACCTGAGGACGGTGGTGGGAAGAACCTCCGACCTCCCGGTGTTCGGACTGACGCGTGCGACGAGGGTGGCACGGTCGGGCCGGTGAAGGCCGGGCGTGATGAGAGAGAGGGCGTCGACCGATGGAAGTGAAGGAGCTGGGCCACCTGGTCCTCTACGTGCGGGACCTCGAACGTTCCGCCGCCTTCTACGGCGAGGTGCTGGGCTGGGAGCGGGCGTTCCCGACCGTCCCCGGCATGCCCGCCGCCGCCTTCACCTCCGGGCGCACCCACCACGAGCTGCTGCTCATCGAGGTGGGTCCCGATGCCGCCGCCGTCCCCGGCGGTCGGCACCTGGGGCTCTACCACTTCGGCCTCAAGGTGGGGGACACCGACGACGAGCTGCGCGAGGCCTTGGCCCGGCTGCAGGAGGCCAACGTGCAGATCGTGGGCTCCAGCGATCACACGGTGACCCACAGCCTCTACATCCTGGACCCCGACGGCAACGAGATCGAGCTGTACATCGACGTGCCCGGAGTGGACTGGAGGACCGACCCCGGGCTGGTCATGGCTCCGATCCGGCCCCTGGTGCTGTAGCGGTAACTCCAGCTAGCAGGTGGTATGGTGGTTGAAACCTCGGGAGGAATTGCCATGTTCGACGGCCGCTGGCGCGACACCGTTGACCGGGGAACCGGTCCGGTCGGTCGCAGGTTGCAGCAGCTAGGGGTCACCGCCGATGTGCTGACGGCAACCGGCCTCATCTCGGCGACTGCCACGGCGGTCGCCATCGGCACCGGTCACCTGCACCTGGCCATTCCACTGCTGATTCTGACCGGGCTCCACGATCTGCTGGACGGTCCGGTGGCCAAGGCCTCGGGCACCTCCTCGGTCCGGGGGGCCTTCTTCGACTCGGTCACCGACCGGGTGGCCGACGCCCTCCTGCTCGGTGGGGTCGCCTGGTACCTGGTGGGTGCCCGACCCGGTTATCTGGTGCTGCTGCCGTTCGCCGTCCTCGGCGTCAGCTCGCTGGTCTCCTATCAGCGGGCCAAGGCCGAGTCGCTGGGGATCTCGGCCAAGGGCGGGATCATGGAGCGGGCCGAGCGGATGATCCTCCTCGGCATCGGGCTCATCTCGGCGTCCTTCCTGGTACCGGTGCTCTGGGTGATGCTGGTGCTCACCGCCGCCACCGCCGTCGGACGCTTCGTGAAGGTGTGGCGACTGGCGGAGGCACCGATCCCGGTGTCGGCCGCCCGCCGCCCCCGTCGTACCCGGAGTGCCATGCGGGCCGAGCGCCGGCGCGCCACCGGGTCCCCGTCGCGCTGGCGGGCCCGGAGGCAGGGCGAGCTGGCCAGCCGGTCGGGCCGCACCTGGCGGGCCCGGCACGCCCGTCAGGGTATCCGCCAGCGCGGCGCCCGTCGGGGCGGCTGACCCCTTCGCATACTGGACGGGTCGGGGATGAGGTCGGGGACGGTTCTGGGATGATCCGGTGAACAGGGGTCAGGTGGTGTTCCGCACCTACTCGATGCTCGGCCGCGTGCTGGGGGCCCTCCCCGAACCGGTGGCCCTGGCCGCGGCGACGGCGGTGGGCGACGTACTGTTCGAGGTCCGTGACGAGCAGCGGGAGACGGTCTCAAGGAACCTCCGGCGGGTCCTGGGGGCCGCCGTCGACGAGGCGTCGCTCCGGCAGTGGGCAAAGCGGTCGTTTCGGGCCTACGCTCGCTACTGGGTGGAGGGCGCTCGCCTGGGGGCCACCCCGCAGGCGGAGGTTCTCCAGCATTTCGTGCTCGAGGAAGGCTTCGAGCACTTGGCGGAAGGGATGTCGACCGGACATGGCGTGGTCTTGGCGCTGCCACATGTGGGCAGTTGGGAGTACGGAGGGGCGTTCCTGGCGGCGATCGGCTACCCGATGATCGCCGTGGCCGAGCGCGTCGAGCCACCTGAGCTCTTCGACTACTTCGTGGCCCAGCGCGCCGCCATGGGGCTGACCGTCATCCCGCTGGGCGAGGGGTCGACGGCCGCCTTGATGCAGGCCATCCGCGCCGGCCGGCTGGTCGGGCTGCTGAGCGACCGCGACCTTTCGGGAACCGGCGTCGAGGTCGAGTTCTTCGGGGAGAAGACCACCATGCCGGGGGGACCGGCGACCATGGCGCTCCGGACCGGAGCCACGCTGCTCACCGCCGCCGTCTACAGCGGACCCGGCCGCGACCACCACGCGGTGATCAACCGTCCGATCGACACGGCGCGCACGGGGTCCTTCCGGACCGACGTGCACCGGATCACCCAGGAGATCGCCACCGAGTTCGAGGGGCTCATCCGTCGTGCCCCGGAGCAGTGGCACGTGTTCCAGCCGTTGTGGCCGGACGACCGGCCGAAGGGCGACCAGTGACCGGCGGGGAGCGAAAGCTCCAGCCGCCGGGTGGCGACGCCGGCGAGCTCCGGCTGCAGGCGCTGGCCGAGCACGTCTTCGACGCGGTGGTGGTGATCGGAGCCGACGGCAACATCGCCCACGTCAGCGACTCGGTGGAGCGGCTGTTCGGGTACGACCCGGAGGCGGCGATCGGCTTCGACGTGCTCGAGATCCTCGACGACGAGGGCATGGTGGCGATGCGCTCCACCTTCGAGGAGATGGTGGCCGGCGAGCTGCTCACCGTCTCGCTGGAGCTGCGGGCCGCCCGGGCCGACGGGACCTGGATCGACATCGAGCTCGTCGCCGCCAACCATCTCGACGACTCCATCGGCGGCATCGTGGTCCACATCCGCGATGCCACCGAGCGGAAGCAGTTCGAGCGGCGTGCGCGCGAGGCGGAGCGCCGGCACGCCACCATCATCGACTCGCTCGTCGACGGGGTGATGATGGTGGACAGCCAGGGTGTCGTCGTCCGTCTCAACGAGGCGTTCGTGTCCATGTTCGGGGTGCCGACCGAAGTGATGATCGGCCACCGTCTGGCGGAGATCCACGAGCTCAGCCGGTCGGTCGGGATCATCACCGTCGACGCCGACGGAAACGAGGTGGCGCCGGACGACCATCCGCTGCTCCTCAGCCTGGCCAACGGGCGCCGCTACACCGGCGTGGTCCACGGGATCTGCCACGGCGGGGAGCCGCCGGTGTGGATCAGGATCAACTCGCAACCGATCCTCGACGGATCCGACTCGGTCCCCACCGGGGCGGTGGCGTCGTTCGTCGACATCACCGAGGGGCGGAACGCCACCGCCGACCTCCGGCGCGAGGAGCGGTTCCTCCAGGCCATGCTGGAGAACCTCGAGGAGGGGATCGTGGCCTGTGATGCCCGGGGGAGGCTGACCGTTTTCAACCCGGCGGCGCGGCGACTCCACGGCCTGTCGGAGGAGTCGAACCCCATCGGTAAGATCCCCTCCGAGCGCGGCCTCCTGCAGACGGACGGGTCGTCGATGACGGCAGCGGAGAACCCACTGGTGCGCGCCTTGTCGGGGGAGCAGCTCCGGGACGTGCAGCTGCTCATCGAGTCTCGCCAGGGGGAGCGTCGACTGGTCAGCGTCAACGGCCAGCGCCTGGTCGACGACCAGGGCGACACGATGGGGGCAGTGGTGGCCCTGCACGATGTCACCGAGCAGAAGCGGAACGAGGAACGCCTGGCCGACCTGGCGCTCCACGACCCGTTGACCGGTCTGGCCAACCGCATCCTGCTGGCCGAGCGCCTGCGCGAGGCCATCGATCGGGCCGCCACCCCCGACGGTGCGCCGCTCGACGGGCGCAGTGGCGCCGACGAGGCGGAGGCGCCGGGGCTGGCGGTCTTCCTCCTGGACCTCGACGACTTCAAGCAGGTCAACGACGTGCTGGGCCACGATGCCGGCGACGACGTGCTGGTGGCGGTGGGCAGGCGCCTGGTGGCCGCCGTCCGCCCGCTGGACACCGTGGCCAGACTGGGTGGGGACGAGTTCGTGGTGGTGTGCGACATCAAGCGGGGCGAGGAGGAGATGCAGGGGATCTCCGAGCGGATCGCCGCCGCCCTGTCGGAGCCGTACCGGATCGACGGGCGGATGGTGACGGTGGGCGCCTCGGTGGGAGGGATCCTGGTCGACGACCTGTCGGCGGACCCCTCCAAGCTGCTGAGTCGGGCGGACGACGCCATGTACGACGTGAAGTGGGGCCGGCGCAAGCAGCGGCGATCCATGATCGACTGAGGGGCGGTGACCGATCCCGTGGCCTCGGCGCCCCCGGCGCTCCGCATCGCCCTGGTCTGCCCGTACAGCCTTTCCCGTCCCGGGGGCGTCCAAGGGCAGGTCGTCGGCCTGGCCAGGGTGCTCGAGGGTCGCGGCCACCACGTCACCGTGTTCGCCCCCATCGACGACGTCGGGGACGCTCCCGACGACATCGACCTGGTGGTGTCCGGGCGCTCCGTCCCGCTCCCGTCCAACGGCTCGCGGGCACCGGTGTCGATCTCCCCACGGGCCGTCGCCCACGCCGTGGCGGCCCTCCGGCTCGGTCGGTTCGACGTCGTCCACGTGCACGAGCCCTTCTCCCCCGGCCTGCCGTACGGGCTGCTGGTGGCCTCGGGGATCCCGCCGCTGGTGGCCACCTTCCACCGGAGCGGCGGTAGCTTCTTCTACTCGGCGCTGAAGCCGCTGGCCCGCCGGCGGGCGCGTCGCTTCGCCGTCCGTTGCGCAGTGTCCGAGGCGGCCCGGGAGACCGCCCAGGACGCCGTCGGCGGGGAGTACACCGTGCTGTTCAACGGGGTGGAGATCGAGCGGTTCCGGGACGCCGAGCCGTGGCCCACCGAGGGCCCTGCCATCCTCTTCCTGGGACGGCACGAGGAGCGCAAGGGGCTCCGGGTGCTGCTGGACGCCTTCGGGACGGTGGGCGAGGTGGATCCGATGGCCCACTGTCGAAGACAGGGCCCGGGGGGACCAGGCCGGGTGCCCAGGCTGTGGGTGGCCGGCAACGGCCCCGAGACCGAGTGGCTCAAGCGCCTGTACCCCGAGTCCGACCGGATCCGGTGGCTCGGGGTCCTGTCCGAGGACGAGAAGGTCCGGCGGTTGGCCGCCGCCGACGTCCTGTGCGCGCCGTCGCTCGGCGGCGAGTCGTTCGGGATGGTGCTCCTGGAGGCGATGGCTGCCCGCACCCTGGTGGTGGCCAGCGACATCGACGGGTACCGGGACGCGGTGGGGAGGGACGCCGTCCTGGTCCCGCCGGGGGACCCGGCGGCGCTGGCGGCGGTGCTGGCGTCCGCCCTGGCCACGCCGGCGCCCGGCGCCGCCCGGGCCGCCCGGTCTGCCCTGGCCGCCCGACTGGACTCGGCCTCCGCCCGGGCCGAGCACTGGTCGATGGCGCGCCTGGCCGAGGCGTACGAGCGCGTCTACCGCCACGTGGTGGTCGGGACGGCACCGTAACCGGTCGTACACTGCACTGATCATGAGCCCGCCTCCCGACCCCTCGGACCCGCCCGTCCCCGCCTCCCCAGGAGGGGGACGGGGCTCGGAGCCCACCAAGCCGGCCGGTGCCGATGGACGGGGCGGCGGCGGGAGGTCGTCGAGCGGCGGTAACCGGGGCGGCGGCGGTGCCGGGGGTTCGGGCGGGAACCGGAGTCGCAGTCGGGGCGGGGCGGGGCGTTCGCAGCCGCAGTCGCAGTCGCAGTCCAACAGCGGCTCCCGCAGCGGCGGCGGTAACCGTCGCCCCCAGGGTGGCGGACGCCCCCAGGGTGGCGGACGCCCCCAGAACCGGGATCGCAACCGGTCGAGCCAGGACCGCCGGTCCGCCGACGGGCGCCAGCCATCCGGTCGGGTCTCCGTCGCCACCGCTCAGCTCCCGCCGCCGGTGGCGGTCAGGAGCCCTGAGAACCTCGAAGAGGAGCGCACCATCGCCTCCAACCGGAGGCGGGCCGCCGTCGTCAGCCTGGTTCCGCCCGCCGCAGTGGGCGTCGTCCTCGGCGTGGTGGTGACCCTGGTGGTCATGCCGGTGGCCGGCATCGCCGTCTTGGTGGTCGTGACCGTGCTCGGGGCCCTGTGGACCTGGCGTACGGCACCGGCGTCGGTCGTCCGGGCGGTCGGGGCTCGGCCGTCCCGGGAGGAGGAGCGCCCCCGCCTCCACAACCTGGTCAACGGGCTGTGCGCCACCATGGGCCTGCCGACCCCGGCCATCCTGGTGGTCGACAGCCCCCGCCCCAACGCCATGGCGGTGGGGCGAGATCCCAGGTCGGCGTCGCTGATCGTGACCTCCGGGCTCGACACCGCACTGAGCCTCGTCGAGCTGGAGGGCGTCCTGGCCCACGAGTTGGTACACGTCAAACGGCACGACATCGTGCTCTCCGGGGTGGCGGTGGCAGTGGCGGCGCCGGTCGCCCTGGTGTCCGGCGCCGGGACGGCGGCGACCCTGGTGCACCGTCTGGTGGGGCCTGGCCGTGAGTTCTCGGCCGACCAGCGGGCTACCACGGTGGTGCGTTACCCGGTGGGCCTGGCCTCGGCCCTCCGGGTGATGACCGCCCCCGGCGGACAGCCTGCCCCCTGGCCACCCGGCGCCAGCCGACGGTCGGCGGTCACCCGCTGGCTGTGGATCGACCCGACCGACGGCAGCGGGGTGGGGACGCCGGCCGACGGTGAGCTCGACGACCCCACGGTACGGGCCGCCGCCCTGGCTCTGCGCTGACGCTCGCCGGCGCTGACTGCCCCCTGGCCTCGGGCGGGTGGGCCGATCGTCGGCGCCGTCAGACGTCCCCTTCGCACACCGTCGACAGCCCGTCGCTCTCACAGGGTGGGGCGGTGGCGTGGAGGTGGTCGCGGAGCTTCCTCAGGATGACCGACAGCTGCTGCTCCTCGTCGGCCGAGAGGATCCCGTCCAGCACCTCGTCGATGTGGGCGATGTGAACGGGGATGGCCCGGTCCATGACGGCCTGCCCCTGGTCGGTGAGGACGGCGAAGGCACCCCGGCGATCCTCCGGGCACGACTCCCGGGCGACCAGGCCGACATGCTCGAGCCGGTCGACCGACCGGGTCAGCCCGCTGGGGGTCAGCGAGGTCTGGGCGGCCAGCTCGCTCATCCTCAGCCGGTGGTCGGGGGTCCGGGCCAGGCGGATGAGCACGTCGAAGGCGTGGTTGGACAGTTCGCTGTCGGTGGCCAGCCGCTGTTCGAACACCCTCCGGAGGCCTGCCGAGGACTCGAACAGGAGGCCCACCGTGGTCAGACGCTCGTCGTCGAGTACCTCGTCTCCTGACATGCCGCCCACTCTATACGTGATTGGAGAAGTAGTTGCGTTCGCAATTATAGGGTGGTAGGGTAGTTGCGCAGACAAAGACTGTCACCGAGAGTGCAACCAACGACCGAGGCGAAGAGCCCACGGCGAACGAGAGGAAGTACGACATGGCAAATGCCACCGAGGTAACCAGCCGGATCGTGGACGGGGCGGAGCTCCCGGCGGTGGGTACGTACGCCATCGACGCGTCGCACACCCACGTCGGGTTCGCCGTCCGGCACATGGCGGTGTCCAAGGTACGCGGCCGCTTCACCACCTTCGAGGGCACCCTGGTGGTCGCCGAGGACCCGACGCAGTCGTCGGTCAACGTCACCATCGACGCCACCAGCATCGACACCAGCGACGAGAACCGCGACACGCACCTGAAGACCAACGACTTCTTCGATGTCGAGAACCACCCGACCTGGACGTTCGTCACCACCTCCATCGTGGCCGACGGCCCGGCCAAGTGGAAGGTCACCGGCGACCTGACCATCCGCGGCATCACCAAGCCGGTGACCCTGGAGACCACGCTCGAGGGCGTGGTGAAGGACCCCTACGGCAACCTCCGGGCCGGCTTCTCCGCCACCGGGGAGATCAACCGCGAGGACTTCGACGTGTCGTTCAACGGGGTGATGGAGGCCGGCGGGCTCGTCGTCGCCAAGAAGGTCACCATCGAGATCGAGGCGGAGGCCGTCTACCAGGCCTGATCGCCGTCACCCACCGGCGATCCGACGACCCCGGCGGCTCCGTCGAGGAGTGGCCGGGGTCGTCGCGGACGCCGGCGGCGGTACCTCGGGCCCTGGCCCGGCGGTGGCGGCGGTACAATCGGAGCATGGGTGATGCGCCGATCGAGTCCGGGTTCAAGGCGAGCGGCCGTCCGACCGGCACGTTCGTCGTGAAGCGGGGTCTGGCCGACATGCTCCGGGGCGGCGTCATCATGGACGTGGTCGACGCCGATCAGGCCAAGGTGGCCGAGGACGCCGGCGCCGTGGCGGTCATGGCGCTGGAGCGGGTGCCGTCCGACATCCGTCGCGACGGCGGGGTCGCCCGGATGAGCGATCCGGCCATGATCGAGGCCATCAAGGCGTCGGTCACCGTGCCGGTGATGGCCAAGGCCCGCATCGGGCACTTTGCCGAGGCGCAGGTGCTGACGGCCCTGGGGGTCGACTACATCGACGAGAGCGAGGTCCTCACCCCGGCCGACGAGGCCCACCACATCGACAAGTGGGGCTTCGAGGTCCCCTTCGTCTGCGGGGCCACCAACCTGGGGGAGGCGCTCCGGCGCATCTCCGAGGGTGCCGCCCTGATCCGTTCCAAGGGCGAGGCGGGCACCGGCAACATCGTGGAGGCGGTCCGCCACCTCCGTTCGATCCTGGGCGACGTCCGCCGGATCACCCAGGCCGACCCGGCCGAGCAGTACGCCTGGGCCAAGGAGCTGGCGGCGCCCATCGGGCTGGTCCAGGAGATCGCGGCTGTCGGGCGCCTACCCGTGCCGCTGTTCTGCGCCGGGGGGATCGCCACACCGGCCGATGCCTCCCTGGTGATGCAGCTCGGCGCCGAGGCCGTCTTCGTCGGGTCGGGGATCTTCAAGAGTGGCGACCCGGCCCGCCGGGCCCGCGCCATCGTGGAGGCCACGGCGAACTTCGACGACGCCGAGCTGGTGGCCAAGGTGTCCACCGGCCTGGGTGACGCCATGGCAGGCCTGGAGATCGGCTCGCTCGATGTCCACCTGGCCGATCGTGGTTGGTGACCGCGGAGCAGCCCTGGGCCGAGGTGCTGTCCGGTGACCATCGGGGTCCTGGCGCTCCAGGGTGACATACGGGAGCACACCGCGGCCCTGGCCGACCTGGGTGAGACCGCCCGGCCGGTCCGGCGACCGACGGACCTCACCGGGCTGGACGGGATCGTCATCCCCGGAGGGGAGTCGACGACCCTCTCGCTGCTGCTCGGCTCGTCGGGGCTGTTCGATCCTCTGTCCGACGCCCTCCGCCACGGCCTGCCGGCCTTCGGGACCTGCGCCGGAATGATCCTGTTGGCCGGCGTGGTCCTCGACGGTCGTCCCGACCAGAAGCGGTTCGGGGTGATCGATGCGACCGTCCGGCGCAACGGGTACGGGCGACAGGTCGCCTCGTTCGAGTGCGACCTCGAGGTGTCGGGCGTCGACGGGCCGCCCGTCCACGCGGTGTTCATCAGGGCCCCGGTGGTGGAGTCGGTGGGCGCCGGCGTGGAGGTCCTGTCCCGGCTGCCCGAGACGGGCGACGGCTCGCCCGGCCGCCCGGGCGGCGCTTCCGGGGGCGGTCTCCCGGTGGTGTGCCGTCAGGGCCCGGTGCTGGTGACGGCGTTCCATCCGGAGCTGACCGGTGACCGCCGGCTCCACCGGCTGTTCGTGGGCATGACGAAAGAAACGAGGTAGCAGGCCATGTCGGGACACTCCAAGTGGGCGACGACCAAGTACCGCAAGGGCGCGCAGGACTCGGCCCGTGCCAAGGTGTTCGCCAAGATCATCCGGCAGGTGGAGGTGGCCGCCCGCGAGGGTGGCAGCGACATGACCGCCAATGCCAGCCTGCGGACGATGTACGCCAAGGCCAGGGACTCCTCGGTGCCGATCGACACCATCGAGCGGGCCATCAAGCGCGGCTCCGGCGAGCTCGAGGGCGTCCGCTACGAGTCGATCTCCTACGAGGGGTACGCCCCCGACGGCGTGGCGGTCATCGTGGAGTGCCTGTCGGACAACCGCAACCGGACCGGTGCCGAGATCCGAAACATCTTCTCGAAGAACGGCGGCTCGATGGCCGAGCCGGGCGCGGTGAGCTGGCAGTTCGAGCGCAAGGGGGTGGTGGCCGTGCCCCGGACCTTCGACGAGGACCGGGTGATGGAGGTGGCCATGGAGGCGGGCGCCGAGGATCTGGCCGACGAGGACGATCGGTGGACGGTGACCACCTCCCCCCACGACCTGATGACGGTGCGCGGTGCCTTGGAGGAGGCCGGGCTGGAGCCGGGGTCCTCCGAGCTGACCATGGTCCCGACCACCTCGGTGGCGGTGGCGGCCGATTCGGAGGCCAAGCGGGTGCTGCGGCTCATCGAGGCGCTCGACGACCATGACGACGTCCAGAACGTCTACGCCAACTTCGACATCCCCGAAGAGGTGATGGCCGCCTACGAGGGGTAGGGCCACGGACGGGCGCCGGTGCTCGAACCGGGCATCCGCCACCTGGGCCGGCGGTAGGGGGTACAGTCGAACGCATGTTCGTCCTGGGGATCGACCCCGGCCTGTCGCGCTGCGGGTACGGCGTAGTGACCCGAAGGGGATCGACGCTGTCGGCGGTGGCCGGCGGAGTCGTCTCCACCGCGCCGGAGATGCCCCTCCACCTGCGACTGCGGGTGCTCTCCGTCGAGCTCCGGGCGCTGGTGGCCGAGTACCGGCCGGCGGCAGTGGTGGTGGAGCGGGTGTTCTTTCAGGTCAACGCCCGGACGGCCATGGCCACCGGCCAGGCCGCCGGCGTGGCGTTGGTGGCGGCGGCCGAAGCCGAGTGCGAGGTGGCGCAGTACACCTCCAACGAGGTCAAGCAGGCGCTGGTGGGCTACGGCGCCGCCACCAAGGACCAGGTACAGCGGATGGTGGCGTCGGTCCTCGGGCTGGCCGAGGCGCCCCGCCCTCCCGACGTCGCCGATGCGCTGGCCCTGGCCACCTGTCATCTCACCATCCAACCGCTCCGCCGGGCGGTTGCCGCAGCCACGGAGGGAGCCTCATGATCGGATCGTTGCGGGGGACGTTGATCGACCGGCCGGCACCCGGGGAGGTGCTGGTGGAGGCGGGGGGCGTGGGCTATCGGGCCTCGGTCCCGGGCTCGACCTTCGGTGCCCTGGGCCCGGTCGGCACCGAGGTGTTCCTGCACGTGCACACCCATGTGCGCGAGGACGCCATCGTCCTGTTCGGCTTCTCCCATGCCGACGAGCGACGGTGCTTCGAGGCCCTGCTCGGGGCCCACGGAGTGGGACCGTCGCTGGCGCTGGCCATCCTGTCGGCGCTGTCGCCGGCATCGCTGTCCACCGCGGTCCTCGAGGACGACTACGACACACTCTGCCTGGTACCCGGCGTCGGAAAGAAGACGGCGGCCCGGCTGCTCCTCGAGCTGAAGACCCGCCTCGGGCTCCCCAGCCTGGGTGGGGACGGCCCCCTGGCCCCGGTGTCCGAGCGCTCGGCCCGGGGCGAGGTGCGCGAGGCGCTGGTGGAGCTGGGCTACGGACCCGACGAGATCCGCGCCGCCCTCGACGCCGTCCCCGACGACGGCTCGGTGGAGACGATGGTACGCACCGCCCTGCGTGAGCTGGCGAGGTCCCGGTGACGCCTGGGGCCCGCCGGGAGGTCCTGGCCGGCAACGTCGACGTTGCCAGCCATGTCGACGTCGATAGCGATCACGCCGGCCATGTCGGCGTCGATGACGGCGTCGACGGCCCGGTGGTGCGCACCGTCGACCCGGTGGCGGCCCCAGCCGAGGAGCTCGACGAGGCCGGGCTCCGTCCCCGCACCCTGGCCGAGTTCGTGGGCCAGGGCCAGCTCACCGAGCACCTCCAGATCGTCATCGAGGCGGCCCGGAAGCGACAGCAACCGGTCGACCATCTCCTCTTCGCCGGTCCGCCCGGACTGGGGAAGACCTCGCTCTCCGGGATCGTGGCGGCGGAGATGGGGGTCGGGCTCCGCATCACCGCCGGGCCGGTCCTGGTCCGGCCGGGCGACCTGGCGGCGCTGCTCACCGACCTCCAGGAGGGTGACGTCCTCTTCATCGACGAGATCCACCGGCTCCCCCGGGCGGTCGAGGAGGTGCTCTACCCGGCCATGGAGGACTTCAAGCTGGACATCCTCATCGGCAAGGGCCCGACCGCCCGGAGCATCCGGCTGGATCTGCCCCGGTTCACCCTGGTGGGGGCCACCACCCGGACCGGACTGGTGACCGGGCCGCTCCGCGACCGCTTCGGGTTCGTCGGGCGCCTCGATCTCTACGACATCGACGAGCTCCAGGCCATCGTGGTGCGCTCGGCGGGCATCCTGGGGGTGCCGGTGGACCCCGAGGGGGCGCTCCGGATCGCCGAACGCTCCCGCGGGACCCCCCGGATCGCCAACCGGCTGCTCCGGCGCGTGCGCGACTACGTCGAGGTGCGGGCCACGGGGAGGATCACCCCCGAGGCGGCGGTGGACGGGCTGGAGCTGTTCGGCGTCGACACCCTCGGGCTCGACAAGGTCGACCGGGCCATCCTCGACGTGCTGTGCCGACGCTTCGCCGGGCGAGCGGTGGGGCTGACCACCCTGGCCCAGTGCATCGGGGAGGAGCCGAGCACCATCGAGGACGCCTACGAGCCGTACCTGCTCCAACAGGGGCTGCTCCAGCGCACCGCCCGGGGTCGGATGGCCGCCCCCCGGGCCTGGGCCCATCTCGGGATGACGCCGGTGGACGCCACGCTGCTCTGAACCGGGCCACGACCCCGCCGCCAGGGTCCCGCCGCCGACCCTCCACCCGTTCTGCGACGATGTGCCGGTGCCACAGTCGCCTCCCACCCATACCGCGCCGGCCAGCCGGTCCCGGTGGGCGGTCACCATGGACGAGTACGAGTACGGCCTCCCGGAGTCGGCCATCGCCCAGGAGCCGGTGGAGCCGCGCACCGCCGCCCGCCTGCTGGTCAGCGGCCGGCTGACTGCCACCGGCGAGGTGGGCCACGCCACCGTGGCCGAGCTACCGACGCTCCTCCGCCCGGGCGACGTCCTGGTCGTCAACGACACCCGGGTGCTGGCGGCCAGGCTCCTTCTGTCCAAACGCACCGGCGGCGGCGCCGAGGTGCTGCTGCTGGAGCCGATCGACGCCGTGGAGTCGACCTGGGAGGCGCTGGTCCGACCGGGACGCCGGCTTCCCGCCGGGACGGTGCTGTACGAGGCGGGTGGCGGGGCGCCGGTGGTCGAGGTGGGCGGGTGGCTGGTCGGGACGGACGACGGCCGGCGGTCGGTCCGACTGGTCGACCCCACCGTCATCGACCGCTCGGGGACGATGCCCCTGCCGCCGTACATCCACCACCGGCTGGAGGACGAGGAGCGCTACCAGACCGTGTACTCGGCCGAGTCGGAGCCGGGGGACCGGTCGGCGGCGGCTCCCACCGCCGGGCTCCACTTCACCGCCGAGCTGCTCGACGCCTGCCGGCGGGCCGGGGCGACGGTGGCCCGGGTGGACCTGGCCATCGGTCTGGACACCTTCCGACCGATCACCGCCCGCACCCCCGGGGAGCACATGATCCACACCGAGCGGTACTCGGTGCCGGCCGCCACCGTGGAGGCGTGCCTGGGGGCGGACCGGGTGGTGGCGGTGGGCACCACCGTGGTGCGGGCGCTGGAGTCGGCCGCAGCCACCGGACGGCTGTCCGGGCGGACCGACCTTTTCATCCACGGCGACCACACCTTTCGGGTGGTGGACCTGCTGGTCACCAACTTCCACCTGCCCCGCTCGAGCCTGCTCCTCCTGGTCGAGTCGTTCTGCGGGCCGGAGTGGCGGGACCTCTACCGGACCGCCCTCGACGACGGGTACCGGTTCCTCTCCTTCGGCGACGCCATGGTGGTGGCGAGGTCCGGGCAGAAGGGTGCGCCGGTCGCGCCGGGGCCCGGTTCGGCCGATCCGAGGGAACCGGGCCGATGACCGCCGCCCGGGCGGCGATCACCGCCACGGACGGCTCGGCCCGCACCGGACTCGTCCACACCGCCCGCGGCTCCTACCCGGTGCCGGCCTTCATGCCGGTGGGGACCAAGGGGGCGGTCAAGGCCCTCGACAGCGCCGATCTGGAGGCTCTGGGGGCGGGCGTGGTGCTGGCCAACACCTACCACCTGATGTTGCGTCCCGGGGCCAGGGTGGTGGCCGACCTCGGCGGGCTCCACCGGTTCACCGGGTGGCAGGGCCACACCCTCACCGACTCCGGCGGGTTTCAGGTCCACTCGCTCTCGCCGGCCGTCGACGACGACGGCGTGACCTTCTCCTCGGTCTACGACGGCACGGTGGTCACCCTCACCCCCGAGTCCGCCGTCGAGGCGCAGGGCCTGATCGGCGCGGACATCCAGATGGTGCTCGACGTGTGCGCCACCCTGCCGGCCACCCCCGAGGTCCTCCGGGTGGCGCTGGAGCGGACGGTGGCGTGGGCGGCCCGGGCCAAGTCGCACCACGACCGCCTGGAGGAGCGTCCCGAGGGCCAGGCCCTGTTCGGGATCGTCCAGGGAGGGTCCGACCCCGTGCTCCGGGACGAGAGCGCCCGACGCACGGTGGAGCTGGCGTTCGACGGGTACGGCATCGGAGGGCTGTCGGTGGGCGAGCCGCGCCCGGCCATGCTCGAGGCGCTGGCTGCGGCCCTGGTCCACCTGCCGGCCGATCGGCCCCGGTACCTGATGGGAGTGGGGGACCCGGTCGGCATGGTCGAGGCGATCGCCCTGGGTGTCGACCAGTTCGACTGCGTGGCCCCCACCCGCATGGCCCGGCACGGCACCATCCTGACCTCGACCGGGAAGGTGAACCTCCGCAACGCCGTCCATGCCCGTGACGACGGCCCGCTCGACCCCACCTGTGGCTGCCCCACCTGCCGCCGGTGGTCCAGGGGCTACCTCCGCCATCTGCTGGCGGTGGGGGAGCCGACCGCCTGGCGCCTACTCAGCATCCACAACCTGGCCTGCCTGCTCGACCTGATGGTACGGGCCCGGACGGCCGTCGCCGAGCAGCGGTTCGACGCCCTGCGGGCCGAGGTGGCGGCGATCTGGGGACCGTAGGGAGGGCCGGCCCGCCAGCGGGAACCGCCGGTGCCGTCGCCCGGGCGGGCTGGGCTACAGTCTGTCCGCTGTGCGCACCCACCCCCTCTCCCTGACGGCTCGATGATGGCCGCCCTGGCGGCGGTCCCCGCCCTGGTCCTGACGTTGGCGGCGGCGGCCCCCAAGAAGAGCTCCTCCAGCGCCACCCTGCTCCTTCTGGTGGCCATCGCCGCCGGGTTCTACTTCCTGATCCTCCGGCCGCAGCAGCAGAAGGCACGGAAGCAGCGGGAGCTGGTCAACGTGTGGGAGGTGGGCGACGAGGTCCTGACCGCCGGCGGGCTGATCGGCCACATCATCGATATCGACGACGACAGGGTGACGCTCGAGACGAGCGTCGGCGCCTCGTTCGTCGTCCACAAGCAGTACATCATCCGCAAGCTGAACACCGACGCCGGCGTCCTCGACGACGGGACCGACGAGCACGACGACGAGCACGAGCACGATGACGAGCACGAGCACGACGACGAGGATGAGCACGAGGATGAGCACGACGACGAGTACGATCACGACGCCGTCGAGGACGACGGGTCGGAGCACGGCGAGGACCACGACCGTGCCGCAGCCGACGGGGAGGATGCCGATGACGGCGACGAAGGCGACCACGACCATGACGACCACGACCACGACCATGACGACGATCATGGGCCCACGAGGTCGAACTGACCGGCGATGAAGAAGAAGCAATCCCTCTGGGTCAGCCTGATGACCGTGGTCCTCATCGCCGCCATCGCCCTGGCTGCCACCCTGGCCGCCGGTTGGTCCCCGAAGCTGGGTCTCGACCTCGAGGGCGGGCTGGCCGTCGTCTACAAGACGGACAAGCCGGTGACCGCCGCCCAGCTCGACACGGTGGTCACCATCCTCAACAACCGGGTCAACGCCGGCACCAGCGGCGCCACCGTGGGCAGCCAGGGCAAGAACGAGATCGCCGTCTCCATCCCCGGCGAGAAGAACGTCCAGGCCGTGCTCAATACCCTGGGCAATACCGCCCAGCTCTACTTTCGGCCGGCCCTCTGCTACGCGCCGCTGTTGACGCTGGCCAAGGGGAAGCCGCCGTCCACCGGCCCGTTGCCGACCTGCGCCGCCTCGTCGGCGCTGACCAAGGCGAACCTGAACGTGACGCCGAACTCCAGCAACGTCAACGGGTACACCAGCAACTCCAACATCCCCGACGACCCGCAGTTCGAGACGTACCCGTCCACCACCTCCAGCGACGACGCCAAGGGCGCCACCGTGCTGCTGCCCGGCACCGGCGCCGCCTCCGGTGTCCGGTACGTGCTCGGTCCGGCCGGCCTGACCGGCACGGCGGTCAAGTCGGCCTCCGCCCAGCTGCAGAGCGGGCAGTGGACGGTCAACATCGTCCTCACCTCCTCGGGAGCCACCCAGTGGGACACGCTGGCCAGCCAACAGTTCCACGCCATCATCGGCATCGACCTCGACGGGCAGGTGATCTCCGCCCCCATCACCCAGCCCACCCAGGGGTCGTTCACCTCGTTCAACGGCCAGGTGCAGATCTCCGGCAGCTTCACCGAGACACAGGCCAAGCTCATCGCCACCGACCTGACCTACGGGGCCCTGCCCGTCAAGCTCGACCGCATCAACGTCCAGACGGTGTCGCCGACCCTGGGCAAGGCCTCCCTCCAGGCCGGCCTGCTCTCCGGCCTGGCCGGTCTCGCCCTGGTGATGCTGTACGTGCTCTTCTACTACCGGATGCTGGGGGTGGTGGTGATCTCCGGCCTAGCCGTCACCGCCGCGCTGCTGTGGGCGATCATCTCGGCCATGGGCCAGGGGGTCGGCACCACCATCGACCTGGCCGGCATCATCGGCCTGATCGTGTCCGTGGGTATCACCGTCGACTCGTACATCGTCTACTTCGAGCGATTGAAGGACGAGACCAGATCGGGCCGGACGGTGCGTACCAGTGTGGACAAGGGCTTCAAGAGCGCCTTCCGCACCGTGCTGGCCGCCGACGCCGTGTCGCTGCTGGGTGCGGCCATCCTCTACTTCGTCTCCATCGGGTCGGTCAAGGGCTTCGCCCTCTTCCTGGGGCTGTCGACCATCCTCGACATCATCGTCACCTACTTCTTCACCCGGCCGTTCGTGATCCTGCTCGGCCAGCGCAAGGGGGCCAGTGAGTCGAGCGCCCTGAGCGTGGCCGCCGGACTGGGCGTGGCGTCGGAGGGAGCACGATGAGCCCCCGCGACCCGGTCGACGAGGACGTCAACGAGGAGAAGGGTGTCGATGACGTCGAGCCGGGCGATGACGTGGCCGACGCCGACGCCACTCCCGAGGAGTTCGAAGAGGAGCTCGACGAGGAGTTCGAGGAGGAGCTCGAGCACGCCGAGGAGAAGGCTGAGCACAAGGGCCCCGGCGCCTTCCGGCGCCTCTACCGGGGCGAGACCTCGTTCGACTTCATCGGCCGCCGCCGATGGTGGTTCGCCATCTCCGCCATCATCATCCTGGCCGGCGTCGTCTCCCTGGGCACCCGGGGACTGAACGAGGGCATCGACTTCAAGGGGGGCACCTCCTGGACGGTCCCCTCCCAGACCCTCACGGTGGCCCAGGCCACCGCGGCGGCCAAGTCGGCCGGGGTCACCAGTCCGATCGTGGTGCTGCTGACCGACCAGGTGACCCATGTGAAGCAGATCGAGGTGCAGGCCGATCTCAACAACGAGTCGACCTCCGCCCACGACAACACCGTCAACGCCGTGCAGGCGGCCCTGGCCAGGGCCGGTGGCGTGGCGGGGACCACCGTGTCGGTCACCGACGTCGGGCCCACCTGGGGCGGGCAGGTCACCGACAAGGCCATCGAGGCGCTCATCCTGTTCTTCATCGCCGTGGCCATCTACATCTCGATCCGGTTCGAGTTCAAGATGGCGGTGGCGGCCATCGTGGCCGTGCTCCACGACCTGCTGGTCACGGTGGGCGTCTACTCCCTGGCCGGCTTTCAGGTGACCCCGGACACGGTGGTCGCCGTGCTCACCGTGCTCGGCTACTCCCTCTACGACACGGTGGTGGTCTTCGACCGGATCGGCGAGAACTCCAAGGGCCTCGGCGCCTCGGGCCGCATCACCTACTCGGACATGGTCAACCTGTCGATGAACCAGACCATGGCCCGGTCGATCAACACCTCGCTGGTGGCCATCATCCCGGTGCTGTCGGTACTGGTGGTGGGCTCGGAGATCCTGGGCGCCACCACCCTGCAGGACTTCGGTCTCGCCCTGGTGATCGGTCTGACCAGTGGTGCCTACTCGTCGATCTTCATCGCGTCGCCGCTCCTCGCCCTGATGAAGGAGCGGGAGCCGCGCTACACCACCATCCGCCAGCGGCTCGAGACCCGCGGGGACCGTCTGGGCATCCTGACCCCGTCGGCCGCCGCCGCCATGGCCGGCGCTGCCGCCGGGCCGGGAGGCGGCCGGGGAGGCCGGACCAGGGGAGGGGCCGCCGGCGTCGTCCGACCGGGTGACGCCGCCCAGGCCACCATGGCCGAGGCACGGTCCACCACGGCGGCCTCGTCCGGTTCGGGCACCGCCCGGGCCAGGTCGGGGGCCCAGTCGTCGGCTGGCAGCTCGCGCTCGGGGCCCGGCTCGACCCGCCCTGCCGGCAACCGGCCGCCCCCGCGCCCCCGCAAGGGCAAGGGTAAGGGCGGCAAGGGCAAGCGGCGCTGACCGCAGCCGCCCCGGTGCCCGCCGGCACCGGTCGGGGCCCCCGGACACCGTGTATCCGGGACCCGGCGGTACCGACGCTTCTGCCTGGCCAGGTACCGTGTATCCATGGCGTTGGCCACACCGGTACCCCAGGACGGGGTGGAGAGCAAGGGAGCCGAGCTTCTCAAGGGTTCGACACTGCCCCAGGCCGAGGCCACGCTCCTGATCCCGGTGGTGGAGGCGTTCCTGAAGCGCCACCCCGGAGAGGATGTCTCGCTCATCGTCCGGGCGGCGGAGACCGCCACGGTGGCCCACGCCGGCCAGATGCGCCGCTCCGGCGAGCCCTACATCACCCACCCCATCGCGGTGGCCGGGGTCACCGCCGACCTGGGCCTCGACGCCCAGACGGTGGCGGCCGCCCTGCTCCACGACGCGGTGGAGGACACCGGTGTCACCACCGAGATCATCGAGCGCGACTTCGGCAGCGCGGTGGCCCTCATCGTCGAGGGGGTGACCAAGCTCGATCGGCTCCAGTTCGACTCGAAGGAGGCGCAGCAGGCCGCCACTGTCCGCAAGATGCTGGTGGCGATGGCCAACGACTGGCGGGTGCTGATCATCAAGCTGGCCGACCGGCTCCACAACATGCGCACCCTGGGGGTGATGCCGGAGTGGAAGCAGCGCCGGACGGCCCAGGAGACGATGGACATCTACGCCCCTCTGGCCCATCGGCTGGGCATCCAGGAGGTCAAGTGGCAGCTGGAGGACCTGGCCTTCGCCACCCTCCACCCCAAGCGGTTCGCGGAGATCGAGCAGATGGTGGCCAGCCGGGCGCCGATGCGCAACGAGTACCTGGCCCGGGTGCTGGTGGCGGTCCGCGAGCGGTTGGCCGCCTCGGGCATCACCGCCGAGGTGACCGGACGACCCAAACACCTGTGGAGCATCTACGAGAAAATGGTGGTCCGGGGCAAGGAGTTCGACGACCTCTACGACCTGGTCGGGATCAGGGTGATCGTCGAGGCGGAGAAGGACTGTTGGGGGGCCCTCGGCTCCATCCACGCCATCTGGCCCCCGGTGCAGGGGCGGTTCAAGGACTACATCAACTCGCCCAAGTTCAACCTCTACCAGTCGCTCCACACCACCGTCATCGGCCTCGACGGCAAGCCGATCGAGGTGCAGGTCCGCACGCACGAGATGCACCGGCGGGCCGAGTACGGCATCGCCGCCCACTGGGGCTACAAGGACGCCACCCTCGGCGACGGGCAGGGCGAGCTGTCGCCGAAGGCCAAGGAGAAGGCAGCCAAGGCGGCCCGGGCGGGACGGGCCGGCCGGGGGAGGGGCACCAACGCCGACGGCTCGCCGGCCGCCGAGGACGGGCGGAGGATCCGGGGGTTCCGAAGCCCCAAGGGCGCCAGGGCCGCCGGCCCACGGTCCGGGTCCGGCATCAGCGAGTCCCAGCGGGCGGAGATCGCCGAACGGGACCGCCGGGCCGAGCGCATCGCCCTGGCCAAGGAGACGTCGTCCACCACCGCCGAGATCGAGTGGATGCAGCGGATCGTCGACTTCCAGAACGAGACCACCGACCCGATCGAGTTCCTCGAGGCACTCAAGCTCGACCTCGAGCAGGACGAGGTCTACGTCTTCACGCCCAAGGGCAAGGTGATCGCCCTCCCCGCCAATTCGACCCCGGTCGACTTCGCCTACGCCATCCACACCGAGGTGGGCCACCGGTGCATCGGCGCCAAGGTCAACGGCCGGCTGGTACCCCTCGACACCCGGCTGTCCTCGGCGGACACCGTGGAGATCTTCACCTCCAAGGCGGCCACCGCCGGCCCGTCCCGCGACTGGCTGGGCGTGGTGGCGTCGTCGCGGGCCCGGTCGAAGATCCGCCAGTGGTTCTCCAAGGAGCGGCGCGAGGACGCCAAGGAGCTCGGCCGCGAGGAGCTGATCAAGGAGCTCCGTCGGGAGGGCCTGCCCGTCCAGAAGCTGGCCTCCGACAACGCCTTCGCCGAGCTGGCCACGGCCATGCACTACGCCGACGTCGACGCCCTCCACGCTGCCATCGGCGACAACCGGGTGTCGGCCCGGGCCGCGGCCCAGCGCCTGCTGCGCGATCTCCGGGGCGGCGTCTACGAGGAGCAGCTCCCGGTCACCGCCCGCCAGCAGTCGATGGCCCCCCGTCCAGGTCGGGGTTCGTCGGTCGGTGTCTACGTCGAGGGGCTCGACGACCTGATGGTGCGGCTGTCGCGATGTTGCACCCCGGTGCCCGGCGACGAGATCGTCGGCTTCGTGACCAGGGGAAGGGGGGTGTCGGTCCACCGGGCCGACTGTTCCAACGCCGCCTCGCTGGCCACCCGGTCGCGTGAGCGTCTCATCGAGGTGGAGTGGGACCACCGGTCGTCGGGCGTGTTCGTCGCCACCATCGAGGTGGTGGCCATCGATCGCTCCAGCCTGCTCACCGACGTGACCAAGGTGGTCTCCGAGCACCACCTCAACATCGTGGGGGCCAACACCCAGACCGACTCGGAGCGGATCAGCCGTATGCGCTTCGACGTGGAGCTGGCCGATCCGACCCACCTGGAGTCGGTCCTCAACCTGATCCGCCATCTCGACGCCGTCTACGACGCCTACCGCATCCTCCCCGGGAAGAAGGACTGAGCCGACGATGGCCGACGACCGAACCGTGGCGCGCGCCCCGAGTGGGACACACGACGTCCTCTGGCCCGAGTCGACCCGGTGGGAGGCGCTGCTCGCCCTCTTCGCCGATCGGGTGGAGCGGGCCGGGTACGGGCTGGTCCACACCCCGATCTTCGAGGACGTCCGGGTCTTCCGCCGGGGCATCGGCGAGGGCAGCGACGTGGTGGGCAAGGAGATGTACGAGTTCGAGGACCGGGGCGGCCGGCTGCTGGCCCTCCGGCCGGAGGGGACCGCCCCGATGGTGCGGGCGTTCGTCCAGCACCGTCCGCCGTTGCCGTGGAAGGCCTGGTACGCCACCCCGGCCTTCCGGTACGAGCGTCCCCAGGCGGGCCGGTACCGCCAGCACCACCAGCTCGGAGTGGAGGCGCTGGGCCCTTCCGACCCCGACCTGGACGTCGAGGTGGTGGCCCTGGCCGACGACATCTTCCGGTCGGTCGGCCTGGCCGACTTCGAGCTCAAGCTCAACTCCATGGGCGACGGCGTCTGCCGACCGCCCTACCTCGACGCCCTGCGCGCCTACCTGGCCGAGCGGCGCCACGCCCTGTGCGACGAGCACGCCGAGAAGCTGGAGGCCAACCCGTTGCGGGTGCTCGACTGCAAGCGGCCCGCCTGCCGGGAGGCCACCGCCGGGGCGCCCCGCCTGGTCGACCACCTGTGCGACGAGTGTGGCGCCCACTTCGCCAGGGTCCGCTCCGGGCTGGACGCCCTGGGGGTGCCCTACCGCCTGGACCACCGGTTGGTCCGCGGGTTCGACTACTACACCCGGACCACCTTCGAATTCGCCTCGGGGGCGCTGGAGGCGGCCCAGAACGGCATCGGCGGCGGCGGCCGCTACGACGGCCTGGTGGAGCTACTGGGCGGCCCCCCCACCCCGGGGATCGGCTTCGGCATCGGGATCGAGCGCCTGCTGCTGGCCTGCGACGCCGAGGGGGTGTGGCCGGTGGACCCGCCCGCCCTCGACGCCTTCGTGGTCGACGTGGCCGGGGGTGGCGTGGCCCGCGACCTCACCGCCGCCCTCCGACGTGCCGGCCTGCGGGCCGACCGCGCCTTCGACGGCCGCTCCATGAAGTCGCAGCTGAAGTCGGCCGACCGGTCCGGCGCCCTGGTGGCGCTGATCGTCGGGCCCGACGAGGTGGCGGCGGGCACCGTGTCGCTCCGGCCCCTCCGCGCCGCCGGCGACCAGCGGCCGGTGCCGGTGACCGAAGTGGTGGAAGCTGTACGTGCCGCCCGCCCGGCGCCGGCCGATCACCCCGGGCCCGGGCCGACCCGAAAGGACCCTGCACCATGACCGCCACCTCCGGAGCGCTCGACGCCACGTCGATGCGTACACACCTGTGCGGACGGGTCGGTCTCTCCGACGTGGGTTCCACCGTCCGGGTGTGCGGCTGGGTGGCCAAGCGGCGCGAGCACGGCGAGCACCTGGCCTTCATCGACCTGCGCGACCACACCGGCATCGTCCAGTGCGTCGTCCCGGGCACCGTCGATGTCCGCAGCGAGTACGTGGTGGCGGTGGAGGGCGTGGTCCGGCCCCGCCCCGAGGGCACCGTCAACCCCGACCTCCCTACCGGCCACGTGGAGCTGGGGGAGTGCACCGTCACCTTGCTGGCCTCGGCGGAGCCGCCGCCCTTCGTGGTGGACGACCGGGTGGAGGTGGACGAGACGATCCGCCTGAGGAACCGGTTCATCGACCTGCGCCGCCCCCGGATGCAGGCCAACCTCCGCCTCCGGGCCACGGTGAACTCCGCCCTGCGGGCCGCCATGGACCGTCAGGGATTCGTGGAGGTGGAGACACCCATGCTGTGGGCGCCCACGCCCGAGGGGGCCCGGGAGTTCGTGGTGCCGAGCCGCCTCCACCACGGCTCCTTCTACGTGCTGCCCCAGAGCCCCCAGCTGGCCAAGCAGCTGCTGATGGTGGCCGGGGTCGACCGGTACTACCAGATCGCCCGGTGCATGCGGGACGAGGACCTCCGGGCCGACCGCCAGTTCGAGTTCACCCAGCTCGACGTGGAGGCGTCGTTCGTGTCCCAGGACGACGTCCTGGCCTTCGTGTCGGAGGCGGTGCTCGACGCCGCCGAGGCGGCCACCGGCGTACGCCCCGGCCGGATCGACACGATGACCTGGGCGGAGGCCATGGACCGCTACGGCACCGACAAGCCCGACCTGCGCTTCGGCATGGAGCTGGTCGATCTGTCAGGGGTGTTCGAGGGCACCGAGGTCAAGGCCTTCGGTGCCTCGTGTGTGCGGGCCGTCGTGCTGGAGGGGGGCGCCACCCTCACCCGGTCGCGGCTCGACGCCCTGACCGACCGGGCCAAGGCGCTGGGTGCCAAGGGACTGGCCTGGTTTCGGGTGACCGCTGGGGACAACGGGGGCCTGGGGCTCGACTCCCCGCTCGACCGGTTCCTCTCCGACGACGAGCGCGCCGGCCTGCTGGCCGCCACCGCCGCCTCGGCCGGGGACCTGGTGCTGGTGGTGGCGGACGAGTACCGGCTGACCTGTGAGGTGCTCGGCCACCTCCGGTTGGAGACCGGGGGGCGGCCGGTGTCCGAGGGCCCCTACCGGTACGTGTGGGTGGTCGACTTCCCCATGTTCGACGGCGTGGACGCCTCGGGGAACCCGGCGCCCGCCCACCACCCGTTCACCATGCCCCATCCCGACGACCTCGACCGCCTGGAGTCCGATCCGGCCTCCGTCCGCTCCCAGGCCTACGACCTGGTTCTCAACGGATGGGAGCTCGGCTCGGGGAGCGTCCGGATCCATCGTGGTGACATCCAGAGCCGGGTCTTCGCCGTCCTCGGGATCACGCCCGAAGAGGCCGAATCGCGCTTCGGGTTCCTCCTCGGCGCCTTCCGGTACGGGGCCCCGCCCCACGCCGGGTTCGCCGTCGGCATCGACCGCCTGGTGTCCATCTTCGCCGGTGAGGAGTCCATCCGGGAGGTGATCGCCTTCCCGAAGACCCAGTCCGGTTCCGACCCGATGACCGGCGCCCCCAAGGCGCTGGCCCCGGGGTCGCTGGCCGAGCTGGGGCTCCGTCCGGCGCCCGTCCCCGCCCGGGACTGAGCGGTCCGACGGTGGCCGACGACGACCTGTTCTCCGGGGCGGCCGGGGAGCGGCTGGCGGCCCGGGCACCGCTGGCCGCCCGGATGCGCCCCCGTTCCCTGGACGACATCGTCGGCCAGCAGCACCTGCTGGGCCCGGGGGCGCCGCTCCGGGCGCTCATCGAGTCGGACCGGCTGACCTCGGCCATCCTGTGGGGGCCGCCGGGGACGGGGAAGACGACGCTGGCATCGGTGGTGGCTACCGCCACCTCCAAGCAGTTCGTGCCCCTGTCGGCGGTGACCGCCGGGGTGAAGGACGTCCGGGCGGTGGTCGACGACGCCAAGCAGCTGCTGGGGGAGCAGGGGCGGGGCACCATCCTCTTCCTCGACGAGGTGCACCGGTTCAACCGGTCCCAGCAGGACGCCCTGCTCCCGTCGGTGGAGGAGGGCCTGTTGGTCCTGATCGGGGCCACCACCGAGAACCCCTTCTTTCAGGTGAACGCCCCGCTCCTGAGCCGCTCGACCCTGTGGCGGCTGGAGCCGCTCTCCACCGAGGAGCTGGCCGAGGTGGTGGCCCGGGCCTGCGGGGTCGAAGGGGCCTCCGCCGAGCCGGAGGCGGTGGCCGCCCTGGTCGGCCTGGCCGATGGCGACGCCCGGGCGGTGCTGACCACCCTGGAGGTGGCGCTGGCGCTGGCCGGCGACCGCCCGGTGACCCTCGGGGACGTGGAGAAGGCGCGCAACTCCCGACTCCAGCACTACGGCGAGGACGACCACTACGACCAGGTCAGCGCGTTCATCAAGTCGATCCGCGGCTCCGATCCCGACGCCGGCCTCTACTGGCTGGCCCGGATGCTGGAGTCCGGGGAGGACGCCCGTTTCATCGCCCGGCGTCTGGTCATCCTGGCCAGCGAGGATGTCGGCGAGGCCGACCCGCTGGCCTTGGTGGTGGCCGACGCTGCCGCCCGGGCCGTCGAGTTCGTGGGCCTGCCGGAGGCCCAGCTGAACCTGGCCCAGGCGGTGGTGCACCTGGCGTGCGCTCCCAAGTCGAACCGGGTGACGGTGGCACTGGGGCGGGCCCGTCGCGACGTGCAGGAGGGCCCCCGGGGCGACGTCCCCACCCACCTGCGGGACGCTCACTACCGGAGCGCGGCGAAGATCGGCCACGGCGCCGGGTACGTCTACCCCCACGACGAGCCCGGGGCCTGGGCCGATCAGCAGTACCGGCCGGTGGAGCTGGGGGACGCCCCGTACTACGAGCCGAGCGACCGGGGCCACGAGGCGGTGGTGGGGGAGCGGCTCCGGAAGTGGCGGGCCGGCGGGTCGCCTCCGCCGGCTCCGGGTGACCACATCGGGACGGCGGACGCCCCCGACTGAGGCAGCGGTGCCTGTGGGGGCCCGACATCGGCCAGACTGTGCACCATGCAACGAGGTCGAAGAGGTCGGTTGGGGCGCGCATGGACGGTCCCGCTGGCCCTGGCGTGCACCGTGGGAGCCCTCGGGTCGGCGGTGGCGGCGACCCCGGCCGCCGCCACCCAGGCCCAGGTCAGGCTGGGCGGGAACCCTGGCCCGCTCCCTGCCGGCAGCCACGTGGTCGGCCCCACCGCCGGAGCCTCGACGGTCTCGATCGACGTGTCGCTCCAGCCACGTGACCCGGCCGCCCTGGACGCCTTCGTCCAGGCGGTGTCCGCCCCGGGGTCGCCGGAGTTCCACCACTACCTGGCGGCCGGGCAGTTCGGCGCCGTCTTCGGACCGACCTCCTCGACCATCGCCACCACCCGGGCCTGGCTGGGCACTACCGGGCTGCAGGTCGGCCCGACCACCTCCGACGGGCTGCTGATTCCGGTGTCGGGAACCGCCGCCCAGGTGGAGCGGGCCTTCGACGTTCCGCTCAACGACGCCCGGCTCCCGTCGGGCCGGATCGCCCGTTACAACACCGTCGCCCCGCTGGTGCCGGCGGCGGTCTCCGCCCAGCTCCAGTCGGTGATCGGGCTCAGCACCGTCGCCCAGCCCCACGCCCAGATCGTGCCCGGGCCCCGGGCGGTCAACGGGTCGACTGGCTCGAGCGGGTCGAGCGGGTCGGCCACCTCACCCCGACCCACCGGGGCAACCGCCCACGCCTCCGGCCCGGTGGCGTCGTGCGCCGGGGCGATCGACCAACGATCCCAGGGGGCCTACACCGCCGACCAGCTGGCCTCCACCTACAGCTTCGACTCGCTCTACGGCGCCGGCAAGACCGGCGCCGGGGTGACGGTGGCCATCTACGAGCTCGAGCCGTACACGCTGGCCGACATCCAGGAGTACGCCAGCTGCTACGGCATCGCCCTGGGCGCCCATCAGGTCTCCACGGTCACTGTCGACGGTGGGGCCACCGGCCCCCAGTCGGGCGAGGCGTCGCTCGACATCGAGGACGTCCTCGGCCTGGCACCGGGGGCCACCATCGACGTCTACTCGGGACCCAACAGCAACGCTGCCGGTGTCGGCAACGGGCCCATCGACACCTACTCGGCCATCGTCAACGACGACACGGCCCGGGTCATCTCCACCAGTTGGGGCGAGTGCGAGCCGCTGATGGCCACCTCGCCAGGGGAGCAGTCCACCGAGACCACCCTCTTCGCCCAGGCCGCCGTCCAGGGGCAGTCGGTGGTGGCGGCGGCCGGCGACTCCGGCTCGTCCGACTGCTACTACCCGGGCGTGGACGGTGACACGTCCCTGCAGGTCGACGACCCGGCCGACCAGCCGTACGTCACCGGGGTGGGGGGCACCTCGCTGCTGTCGGCGGGCACCAGCCCCGACGAGACGGTGTGGAACGACGGTCCGGCCGGCGGCGCCGGCGGTGGCGGGGTGTCGTCCGACTTCACCCAGCCGGCCTGGCAGTCCGGCACCGGGGTGGACGCCCCCGACGCCACCGCCCAGTGCACGGTGGTCGGACGGCCCAGCTGCCGCGAGGTACCGGATGTCTCCGCCTCGGCCGACCCGGCCCATGGTTTCATCATGTACAACGACCAACCCGGCGCCCAGTGCGGAGGTTGGTGCAGCATCGGAGGGACCAGCGCCGCCTCACCGCTGTGGGCGGCGCTGCTGACCGTCGTCGACCAGGGCCAAGCGCACTCCCTCGGTTTCGTCAATCCCAGCCTGTACTCGTGCGACAGCAGCCTGAACGACCTCCACGACGTGACCGCCGGGACCAACGACATCTTCTCCAGTGGCGACTACCCGGCCACCGGTGGGTACGACGTGGCCTCCGGGTGGGGCTCGCCCGACGCACCCTCGGTGCTGACCGAGTTGACCGCCCCCAAGGTCTGCCCGTCGGTCACCGGGCTCAGCCCCACCTACGGGCCGGTCGCCGGGGGTGGGACGGTCACCATCTTCGGGTCCGACTTCTCCGGGGCCACCGCCGTCCAGTTCGGGTCGGCCCCGGCATCGAGGTTCGTGGTGACCTCGCCCACGTCCATCGTGGCGGTCGCCCCGCCCGGACCGACGGGTGGCGGACTGGCGGACGTATCGGTGTGGAACGCCAACGGTCCCAGCGGGGACCAGTCCTCGGACCGGTACTACTACGTGGCCCCGGGCTACTCGCTGGTCGCCTCCGACGGTGGGATCTTCGCCTTCGCCGGTGCTGGCTTCTACGGCTCCACCGGCTCGCTGGCCCTCAACAAGCCGGTGGTGGGCATGGCCCGGACCCCGGACACCCTCGGCTACTGGCTGGTCGCCGCCGACGGCGGCATCTTCGCCTTCGGGGACGCCGGCTTCTACGGCTCCACCGGCTCGCTGGCCCTCAACAAGCCCATCGTGGGGATGGCCACCACCGTCGACGGGCACGGCTACTGGCTGGTCGCCGCCGACGGCGGCATCTTCGCCTTCGGGGACGCTGGCTTCTTCGGCTCCACCGGATCGCTCATCCTGAACAAGCCCATCGTGGGCATGGCCTCGAACTGACCGTCCAACCGACCGGTCAGGTGAACGGGGCGTCGCCAGCCGTGTCCAGGGCGTCGAGGAGGGACCGGGTGGCAGGGCCCAGCCACGGGACGACCAGCCGGCGGTCGTCGGGGGAGAGGCTGTCGAGGAAGGCGTAGGCGATGAGGTCCGCCTCCTCGTCGCCCCGGCCGGCGACCGCTTCCACGGCGGCCAGCGCCCGGTCCAGCACCGCCCGCTCGGAGTCCAGCGAGGCCAGGCGCTCGGCTACGAAGTCGGCCAACTCGGTGAAGATCACCGGCGCCCCGGGGTCGTCGTCGAACAGCCCGACCAGGTCGAGGTAGGTGGGACCGAACTCCGGCAGGCGGCCCAGCAGGTCGGCGACGAGGGGATCGGCGGGCCCGTCGATCCGGTCGGGAGGCTCCCCCTCCTCGGGAGGCGCGGCGTCGGCGGTGAGCGGCGGGGCGGGACGAGGGGCAGGCATGGTGGCTCCGTGGATGGTGGAACGTCGGTGGTCGCGCCGGCCCCGGAGGGTCCCCGGCAGGCGACGAGCCCGGATGAGCGACCGTACCGAGTGTCGGCGACGGCGGTCAAGGGTCGGGATCCGGCCCGCAACGGCCCGGATTGCATAAAGATGCGAGCCTGCGCATAGACTTGCGGGATGGGGACGCTACCGTGAGCAAGTCGGTCGGGGTGGTGGGCGCCTCCGGGTACGCCGGGGTGGAGCTGCTGCGCCTGTGCGCCGTCCACCCGGAGCTCGACGTGGTGGTGGCCACGGCCGGCAGCCGCGCCGGGGAGGCGGTCGCCTCCCACACCCCTTCCCTGGCCGCCACCTACCCGGGCCTCACCTACGCCGCCACCGACGCGGTCGACCTCGACGGGCTCGATCTGGTGTTCCTGGCCCTGCCTCACGGCCAGTCGCAGCACCTGGTCCCGGACCTCCTCCCGCGGGTGGGCGCCATGGTCGATCTGGCCGCCGACTTCCGTCTGCACGACGCCTCCCTCTACCCGACCTGGTACGGAGAGGAGCACGTGGTCCCCGAGCTGCTGGACCGCTTCGCCTACGGCCTCCCCGAGCTGTTCCGCCCGGAGCTGGTCGGCACCCTGACCATCGCCGCCCCCGGGTGCTATCCCACCGCCGCCCTGCTGGCCCTGGCCCCGCTGGTACGGGCCGGGGCAATCTCCACCACCGGGATCATCGTCGACGCCGCCAGCGGCGTATCCGGGGCCGGCCGGGCGCCGAAGGCCAACCTCCACTTCGGGACGGTCGACGAGGACTTCAGCGCCTACGGCCTGCTGGACCACCGCCACACCCCCGAGATGGAGCAGGGACTCGGTGCCGAGGTGCTGTTCACGCCGCACCTGGCTCCCATGGTGCGGGGGATCCTGGCCACCTGCTACGCCCGACCGGCGCCGGGGGGCGATGGCAGCGGCGCCGGGTCGGCGCTCACCACCGCCGACGCTTTGGCCATCCTCCACGAGCACTACCGGGACGAGCCGTTCGTGGTGGTGACCGAGGGCTCGCCGTCGACCAAGGCGACCTCCGGGTCGAACTGCGCCCACGTGACGGCCAGGGTGGACCCGAGGACCGGATGGGTGGTGGCCATCGCCGCCATCGACAACCTGGGCAAGGGGGCGGCCGGCCAGGCCGTCCAGTGTGCCAACCTGGCGCTCGGGATCACCGAGACGACCGGTCTACCGACTGCAGGGGTCTACCCATGAGCATCACCACACCCAAGG
This sequence comes from Acidimicrobiales bacterium, assembly GCA_052143315.1. Lineage (GTDB taxonomy): Bacteria > Actinomycetota > Acidimicrobiia > Acidimicrobiales > RAAP-2 > DASZIT01. The sequence continues at coordinate 36,120 of JBKQTE010000095.1, forward strand.
GCTTCGTGGCGGCCGGGCTGGCGTCGGGGATCAAGGCCTCCGGCGCCCTGGACCTGGCCCTGCTGGTCACCGACGACGCCAGGGCGGTCCCCACCGCCGCCACCTTCACCACCAACCGGGCGGCGGCGGCACCGGTGCAGGTGAGCCGGGCCCACCTGGCCGCCTCCGGGGGGGCGGCCTCGGCGGTCGTCGTCAGCAGCGGGAACGCCAACGCCGCCACCGGCGCCCCGGGCCGGGCCAACGCCCATCGGATGTGCGAGCTGGTGGCCCAGGGGCTCGAGGTCCCGGACCACCAGGTCCTGGTGTGCTCGACCGGCCTGATCGGCTACCAGCTCCCGATGGAGCCGATCGAGGCCGGTATCCCGGCACTGGTGGCGGCCAGGTCGGGCTCGGCCCAGGCCGCCGAGGACGCCGCCACCGGCATCCTCACCACCGATTCCGGCCGCAAGCAGGTCCTGGTGAGCGCGGACGGCTACACGGTGGCCGGCATGGCCAAGGGGGCGGGCATGCTCGCCCCGAACATGGCCACCATGCTCGCCTTCCTCACCACCGACGCGGCCATCGAGCCCGGGCCGCTGGCCGAGCTGCTGCGGATCGCCGTGCGCGACTCCTTCAATCTGATGACCGTGGACGGCTGCACCTCGACCAACGACACGGTCGTCCTGATGGCGTCGGGCCGGGCAGGTCAGGCCGACCCCAACGTGGCGGTCGACCACGTGACCGAGGCCTGTGCCGACCTGGCCACCCAGATGGCGGCCGACGCCGAGGGGGCGTCGAAGATCGCCCACGTCCGGGTGACCGGCGCCCGTTCCGACGGCGAGGCGCACCGGGCGGCCCGCAAGGTGGCGGAGTCGCTGCTGGTCAAGTGCTCGTTCAACGGGGAGGACCCGTACTGGGGCCGGGTGGCCAGCGAGCTGGGCTCCGCCGGGGTCGATTTCGACATGGACCGGCTGACCATCGCCTACGGGGGCGTGGTGGTCTGTCGCGGGGGAGTCAGCGTAGGGCACGACGAGGCGGCGGTGGCCGAGCACCTGGCCGGCTCGATGATCGACCTCCACTGCGAGCTGTCCCTGGCCGACGGCGACGGGGCGGCGATGACCGTCGACCTCGGACACGGCTACATCGACGAGAACCGGACCACGTCGTGAACGGCACCTCGGAGACCGGCACCGGTGCGGCCCCGACGGTCATGGCCCCGGTGGGCATGACCCCGGGGGTCATTGCCCCCGGTGACAAGGCGGCCGTGCTGGTCGAGTCGCTGCCCTACATCCGCCGCTTCTGGGGGCAGGTGGTGGTGGTCAAGTACGGCGGCAACGTCCTGCGGTCCAAGGACGGCGGGCCGGATGTGGACGAGGGCGAGGCGCTGGCGTCGTTCGCGGAGGACATCGTGCTGATGCGCTCGGTGGGGATGCTGCCGGTGGTGGTGCACGGCGGGGGACCGCAGATCGGGGCCCTGATGGAGCGGGTGGGCAAGGTGCCCGAGTTCCGCGACGGGTTCCGGGTCACCGACGCCGACACCATCGACCTGGTCCGCATGGTGCTGGTGGGCAAGGTGAACCGCGACATCGTGGGGGCCATCAACATCCACGGGGCCCTGGCGGTGGGGCTCTCCGGCGAGGACGCCAACCTGATCACCGCCACCGCCCGGTCGGAGGCGCTCGGGTTCGTGGGCGACGTGGTCGAGGTGGACCCGGTCATCATCCACCAGCTGCTGGCCCAGGGGCTCATCCCGGTGGTGGCCACCATCGGCACCGACGAGACGGGGCAGGCCTTCAACATCAACGCCGACACCGCCGCCGGGGCCCTGGCCGCCGTCCTTGGCTCCGAGAAGCTGGTCTACCTCACCGACGTCTCGGGGATCCGGGCGGTCCCCGACGACCCGTCGACCCTGATCCACCAGATCACCGCCGACGGACTCGACGAGCTGGTGGCGTCCGGGGCGGCCAACGGTGGCATGATCCCCAAGGCCGAGGCGTGCGCCCGGGCGGTGCGCGCCGGGGTCCGCCGGGCCCACATCCTCGACGGGCGCACGCCCCACGCCCTGCTCCTCGAGATCCTCACCGACCAGGGGGTCGGGACCATGGTCAGCGCCCGGCCCGAGCCAGAGCGGGGCTCCACCGCCGCGGCGGCGGCCGACGGCCCCACCGGCCACGGCCCACCGCCGCCGGTCGCGTCGCCGGTCCCGGGTGCCGGGCAGTGACCGCCGTTGACCGTTCGGCCCTGATGCACACCTATCCCGACCCGCCGGTCACCTTCACCCGGGGGGAGGGGAGCCTCCTCTTCGACGAGGGGGGCAAGCAGTACCTGGACTTCCTGTCCGGCCTGGCCGTCACCTCCCTGGGCCACGCCCACCCGGTGGTGGCCGGGGCGGTGGCCGACCAGGCCCGCACCCTCTCCCACGTCTCCAACCTCTTCGGCAACACCGTCGGGCCCGAGGTGGCGGTGACCCTCGACCGGTTGATCGGCGGGGGGGCCGATCGGGCCGGTGGCCAGGTGTTCTTCGCCAACTCCGGGGCCGAGGCCAACGAGTGTGCCCTGAAGCTGGCGCGCCGGTGGGCCGGTCCCGGTCGCTTCGCCGTGGTGAGCACCTGGGACGCCTTCCACGGCCGGACCCTGGCCACCCTCGCCGCCACCGGCCAGCCGGCCAAGCAGGAGCCGTTCCGGCCGCTGCCGGAGGGGTTCGACCACGTCCCCTACGACGACCTCGATGCCATGGAGGAGATGTGCGACCCGAACAGGGTGGCGGCGGTGCTGGTCGAGCCGATCATGGGCGAGGCCGGGGTGGTGGTGCCTTCGTCGGACTACCTGGTCGGACTGCGCCAGCTCTGCACCGACCGCCACATCCTGCTGATGGTGGACGAGGTCCAGACCGGGCTGGGGCGCACCGGGCGGTGGTTCGGGTTCCAGCATCTGGGGATCGAGCCGGACGTGGTCACCATGGCCAAGGCGCTCGGCAACGGGATGCCGGTCGGGGCGTGCTGGGCACGGGCCGAGGTGGCGGCCGCCTTCGTCCCCGGTGACCACGCCAGTACCTTCGGAGGCCAGCCGTTGGCCATGTCGGCGGCCCGGGCCACGCTGTCGGTGATGGAGGCGGAGCGGGTCCCGGAGCGGGCCGCCGCCGCCGGCGCCCGGCTGCGGGCCGGCCTTGCCGGGCTGCCCGGTGTCGTCTCCGTCCGGGGGGAGGGCCTGCTGGTGGCGGCCGTGGTGGCCGACTCGTTCGCGGTCGCCGCGGTGTCCGACGCCCTCCAGGCCGGTCTGGTGATCAACGCTCCCCGGCCCGACGTCCTGCGATTCGCCCCGTCCCTGTTGGTGACCGAGGCCGAGATCGACACGGCGCTCGGTGTTCTCGACCGGATCCTGACCCGGCTGGTGGCGGCGTCCGGCTCTGCCTCCGACCCGGAGACGGCGGACCCCGAGACGGACGGTCGAGGATGAGCCACGTCGCCGCCACCACAACGGTGAGCCGGCCAACCAGGCACGTGCTCGACATCGACGACCTGGGGGCGGAGGGGCTCGCCGCCGTGCTGGAGCTGGCCGAGGCCGACCCGGGGGGGCTGCCCCGGGTGCTGGAGGGCCGCGGGGTGGCGCTGGTGTTCGAGAAGCCGTCCAACCGGACCCGCAACAGCTCCGAGATGGCCGCCGTCGCCCTCGGGGGTCACCCGGTCTACATCCAGGGCCACGAGGTCGGGCTCGACGTCCGGGAGCCGGCCGGCGACGTGGCCCGCACCCTGGCCTGCTACCACTCGGTGCTGGGTGCCCGGGTGATGGACCACGGGTCGCTGGTCCGGATGCGCGACACCCTCGACGCCGCCTCGGTGGTCGTGCCGGTGGTGAACCTTCTGTCCGACGTGGCCCATCCCTGCCAGGCGGTCGCCGATCTGCTCACCCTGCGCCAGGTGTTCGGGCGCCGGTCGCTGGCCACCCGGACGGTGGCCTACGTGGGCGACGCCAACAATGTGTGGCGTTCGCTGGCCCAGGCCTGCTCGCTGGCAGGGATCCCCACGCGGATCGCCGCTCCCCGGGGGTACGGGCCGTCCGAGGCCGACGTGGCCCTGGTCCGGTCGTTCGGGGGCGACCTGACGGTCACTACCGACCCGGTCGAGGCGGTGGCCGGCGCTGACGCCGTTTACGCCGACGTGTGGACGTCGATGGGCGAGGAGTCCGAGGCGGCATTGCGGCTCGGGGCGTTCGCCGGGTACACGGTCGATGACGGGCTGATGGAGGGCACGGCGCCCGACGCCATCGTGATGCACTGCCTCCCCGCCCACCGGGGCGAGGAGATCAGCGCCGGCGTGGTGGACGGCCCCCGGAGCGTGGTCTGGCAGCAGGCGGCCAACCGGATGCACGCCATGCGCGGCCTGTTCGCCTGGATCCTGGGTGTCGAGGTCGGGGAGCGGCGAGGATGACCAAGCACCAGCGGCAGCACCGCATCACCAAGCTGCTGGAGACGCGGGCCGTCGCGAGCCAGACCGACCTGGTCGAGCTGCTGGCCGCCGGGGGGATCCACGCCACCCAGACGACGGTGTCCCGCGACCTCGAGGAGCTGGGCGCCGTGAAGGTGCGCCTCCCCGGGGGCGACACGGCCTACGCCCTGCCCGAGCTGCCGTCCCAGCAGGTGGCCCCGGAGGACCACCTGCGCCGGGTGCTGGGGGAGTGGGTGGTGGAGGCAGACCACTCGGCCAACCTGGTGGTCCTGCGCACCCCGCCCGGCTCCGCCCATGTCGTAGGCTCGGCGCTCGATCGAAGTGGGTTCCCGGGGATGATCGGCACCGTGGCCGGCGACGACACCGTCCTGGTGGTGGCGTCGGAGTCGACCGGCGGGGCGAAGCTGGCCGAGCAGCTGGGTGGGCTGTCGGGACTCGACCCGAAGGGCGCCCGCCGGACACCGAAGCCGAAGGCTTCAGCCACAGTACCGAAGCCGAAGGCTTCACGGACGAGGAGTTGACCATGGCACAACGGGTCGTACTGGCATACAGCGGAGGGCTCGACACCTCCATCGCCGTCAGATGGTTGATGGAGAACTACGACGCCGAGGTCATCGCCGTGGCCGTCGACGTCGGTCAGGCCGCCGAGGCGAAGGACGAGGACTGGGACGCCATACGGGAGCGGGCCTTGGCGGCCGGCGCCGTCGAGGCCATCGTCATCGATGCCCGGGCCGAGATGGCCCAGGACTTCTGCATGCCGGCCCTGCAGGCCAATGCCAAGTACGAGGGCAAGTACCCGTTGGTCTCCGCACTGTCACGGCCGGTCATCGTCCGGCACCTGGTCACCGAGGCGCGCCGGCACGGCGCCAGCGCGGTGGCCCACGGCTGCACCGGCAAGGGGAACGACCAGGTCCGGTTCGAGGTCGGGACCCGGGCACTGGCGCCCGACCTCGAGGTACTGGCCCCGGCCAGGGTGTGGGGACTGACCCGCGAGGAGTCGATCGACTACGCCGCCAAGTGGGACATCCCCCTGTCGGTGACCAAGGAGAAGGTCTACTCCATCGACGAGAACCTCTGGGGACGGGCCATCGAGTGCGGCATCATCGAGGACCCGTGGAGCCAGCCGCCCGAGGACGTCTACGTCATGACCCGGCCCACCGCCACCGAGCCGACCGAGCTGCTGGTCGGCTTCGAGTCGGGGATCCCGGTGTCGGTGGGCGGCAGCACCCTCCCGCCGGAGCTGCTCATCGCCGAGGTCAACCGGATCGTCGGCTCCTATGGGTGGGGCCGGCTCGACGTCATCGAGAGCCGGCGGGTGGGTATCAAGTGCCGTGAGACCTACGAGTGCCCTGGCGCCCTGGCGCTCCTCCTCGCCCACGCCGACCTCGAGGACCTCACCCTCGAACGGGACCTGCTCCACGAGAAGATCCGCCTCGAGCCCCGGTGGTCGGAGCTGGTCTACGACGGCCTGTGGTTCTCGCCCCTCAAGCAGGCACTCGACGCCTTCTTCGTCGAGTCGCAGCGTCACGTGACCGGCGAGGTGCGTCTCCGGTTGGAGCCGGGCCGGTGCTTCGTCGTCGGCCGGCGCAGCCCGATCGGGCTCTACGACTACGGCCTGGCCACCTACGACGCCGCCGACACCTTCCGCCACCAGGACGCCGAGGGATTCGTCCGGCTATGGGGCCTGGGCGTCGCCACCTGGTCGGCCCGGCAGGAGGGCCGCTCGGGGGGCGACCTCCCCGGGCACGGTGCGTCTCGATGACGCTGTGGCACGGGAGGCTCGGCGGTGAGACCGCCGAGGAGGTCATGGCGTTCTCGGTCAGCCTCCACTACGACCGGAAGCTGGCCGCTGACGACCTCGACGGCTCGCGGGCGCACGTGCGGGGCCTGGTCCGCGCCGGCATCCTCACCGACGAGGAGGGGGAGCAGGTGCTCGGAGCCCTGGACCAGGTCGAACAGGAGCTGGACGATGGCTCGTTCGAGTTCGCCCCCGACGACGAGGACATCCACACTGCCGTCGAGCGACGGGTCACCGAGCTGGCCGGGGACGCCGGCGCCAAGCTCCACACCGGCCGGAGCCGGAACGACCAGATCGCCACCGATCTGCGCCTCTTCGCCAAGCGGGCCCTCCGGGACGTCGCCGGCGACGTCCTGGTACTGCAGGAGGTGCTGCTGGACCGGGCCAGGCAGTCCGACGGCGTCTACCTGCAGGCTACACCCACCTGCAGCGGGCCCAGCCGGTGTTGCTGGCCCACCACCTGCTGGCCCACGGTTGGGCGTTGGC
>JBKQTE010000096.1:0-9827 GCA_052143315.1 Acidimicrobiales bacterium
CTCGAACAGCTGACCGCAGGGCGACGCCCCGCCGTGCCCGTCGTCGGCGGCAGAGCGTCGCCGGCCACACAGGGCTGACCGGAAGGGGGCCGAATGGCGAAACGATCGATGTCCCTGGTGGGCTTCATGCAGGCGGGCAGCACCACCGTCTACGCCGGCTCGTGGCGGCACCCGGCCACCGAACACGGCTTCCTGAACGCCAGCTACTACGCCAAGCTGGGCCGGGTCCTCGAAGAGGGCTGCTTCGACATGATGTTCTTCGACGACCGCCTGGCCATGCCCTCCATCTACGGCGGTTCCGTGGCCGAAGCGGTGCGCCACGGCGCCCGACCGGTCAAGCTCGACCTGAGCGTCGTGCTGGGCGTCATCGCCGGTGCCACCCGGTCGATCGGCCTGGGCGCCACCTACTCGACGACCTACTACTCGCCGTTCCACGTGGCACGGACCTTCGCCACCCTCGACCACCTCACCGGGGGCCGGGCGGCCTGGAACGTGGTGACCTCGGTGAACGACAGCGAGGCGCAGAACTACGGCGTCGACCAGGTCCTGGCCCACGACGCCCGCTACGACCGGGCCGACGAGTTCCTCGAAGCCACCACCGGGCTTTGGGACTCGTGGGAGGACGACGCCCTCATCCTCGACCGGGCCGCTGGCATCTTCGCCGACCCGGACAAGGTCCACGAGCTCAACTACGACGGCAAGTGGGTGAAGGTGCGCGGGCCCCTGACGGTGCCGCGGACACCGCAGGGGCGGCCCGTTCTGCTGCAGGCCGGATCGTCGGGGCGCGGGAGGGACTTCGCCGCCCGGTGGGCCGAGGTCATCTTCACCGGCGACCCCAGCATCGATGTGGCGCGGGCCCACTTCACGGACCAGAAGGAGCGGATCACCGAGGGCGGACGGGATCCCGACTCAGTCAAGATGCTGCCCATGGCCTACACGGTGCTGGGGGAGTCGACGGCCCAGGCCCACGAGCGCGAGCAGATGTTCCTCGACGACTTCGTGGACCCGATGGCCTCGCTGACCCTGTTGTCCGAGCTCATGAACTACGACTTCTCCGGACTGTCGCTCGACACGCCGATCACGGACGAGCTCATCGAGTCGGTGTCAGGCATCCGCGGGCTGGTCCAGAACCTCCGCGCCCACATCGGGGGGACGATCACGCTGGGCGACCTGGCCGGGCACCGGGCCACGCTGCTGCAGGGCCCGCGCTTCGTCGGCACTGGTGCGGAGGTGGCCGATCAGATGCAGGAGTGGTTCGACACCGGCGCCTGCGACGGGTTCGTCGTCGCTGCCACCCACAGCCCCGGCGCCTACGAGGACGTGGTGAGGCTCGTGGTGCCCGAGCTCCAGCGCCGCGGCGTGTTCCGGGACCGGTACACCGGCGGCACCTTGCGCGAGACCCTCGGGCTCGCCCGTCCCGAGTGGGGCGCCCATGGCTGACCGGCCGGGCCCGCTCACTGGGCTCCGCGTCGTCGACGCCGCCACCTTGGTGGCCGGCCCGATGGTGGCCACCATGCTCGGCGAGTTCGGGGCCGAGGTCGTCAAGGTCGAGCAACCCGGTGTCGGCGATCCCCTGCGGACCTGGGGCCCGGCCAAGGACGGCATCGGCCTGGTGTGGAAGAGCGTCAGTCGGAACAAGCGCTGCGTCACCCTCGACCTCCGCCGGCACGAGGGCCAGGAGGTCCTCCACCAGCTGCTCGACATGACCGATGTGCTCGTCGTCGGCAACCGCCCGAGCGCGTTGGAGCGCTGGGGTCTCGACTACGAGTCGGTCCACGCCCGCCACCCGCGCCTGGTGATGCTCCACGTCAGCGGCTACGGCCGGGGCGGGCCGGCCAGCGACCGCCCGGGGTTCGGCACCCTGGCCGAGGCCATGAGCGGGTTCGCCCAGGTGGTGGGGCAGCCTGATGGACCCCCGACCCTCCCACCCTTCATGCTGGCCGACGGCGTCGCCGCCCAGGCGGCGACCTGGGCGGTGATGATGGCGCTGTACCATCGCGACCTGCGCGGCGGGACGGGACAGCTCGTCGACGTCAACCTGGTCGAGCCCCTAGCCCGCCTCATCGAGTCGTCGACGCTCGCCTTCGACCAGCTCGGGACGGTCGCCGGACGGGTGGGCAACCACCTGCCGGCCAGCGCCCCGCGTAACGCCTACCTCACGGGCGACGGCAAGTGGGTCGCCATCTCCAGTGCCTCGGCCAACATCGTCGTACGGGTCTTCCGCAGCATCGGCCGCCCGGACCTGGCCGAGGACCCCGACTACGTGGAGCCCCTCGGCCGCCAGGAGCGGGGGACCGCGATCGACGCCATGGTGGCCGAATGGATCGCGGCGCGTACCCTCGACGAGGTGATGGAGGTGTTCCTGGCCGCCGACGTGGCTGCCGCCCCCGTCTACGACGCCGGACAGCTCCTCGCCGACGAGCACTTGCGCTCCCGGGGGACCTTCCCCCGGATCGACGACCCTGACCTGGGCCCGGTCCGGGTCCAGGCGCCGCTGGCCCAGCTCTCGGAGACCCCAGGGCATATCGATCACCTCGGCCAGGACCTCGGTGCCGAGAACGACGCCGTCTACGGTGGGCTCCTCGGCTTCACCCCCGACCGCATCGCCGCCCTGGCGGCGGCCGGCGTCATCTGACCACGCACGCAGACGGAGGCACCCCGTGTACGAACCCCGAGCCCGACGCTCCGAGCTCGCCACCCCGGCCAGCAGCGAGCGCATGTGTGCCAAGGCGCCGACCTCCGGCGCCGACCTCGTGTTCCTCGACCTGGAGGACGCCTGCGCCCCGGTGGTGAAGGAGTCCTCACGGGCCATCGTCGTCGAGGCGCTGGTCGGCCAGGACTGGGGACGGATCGTGCGGGCCGTCCGGGTCAACGGGCTGGACACCCCGTGGTGCTACGGCGACGTCGTCGAGGTGGTGACCGGCGCCCGGGACGCCCTGGACGTGATCATCGTGCCCAAGGCGCGCAACGCCCGGGACGTGTGGTGGTTCGACGTCCTGCTCACCCAGCTGGAGGCCAAGCTGGGCCTCACCAGGCGCATCGGGCTCGAAGTGCTGATCGAGGAGGCCGAGGGCCTGTCCAACTCCGCCGAGATCGCCCGGTCGAGCGACCGCCTCGAGGCCATCATCTTCGGGGCGGGCGACCTGTCCGCCTCCCTGCACGCTAGGGTGGACGGGAACTTCGACCCGGTGGGGGAGTACCCGGGGGATTTCTGGCATCACGCCCGGGTGCAGATCCTGGCCGCCGCCCGAGCCGCAGGAATCGACGCCATCGACGCCCCCTACCCGGCGTACCAGGACCCGGAGGGCTACCGTCGCTCGGCCACCCACGCCAGCCTCCTGGGCTACGACGGGAAGTGGGCCATCCACCCCAGCCAGGTCCCCATCGCCAACGACGTCTTCGCCCCCACCGAGGCGGAGGTCCGGGACGCCGAGGAGTCCATCGCTACCTACCGTGCGTCGGAGGCCGACGGGGTCGGAGCCATCGGTCGGGACGGCCGGCTCGTGGATGCCGCCCACATGAGGCTGGCCGCCAACGTGCTGCACAAGGCCGCGCTCGTCGCCTCCGAGCGGTCCGGCTCGTGACCGCCCCGGCGACGTCACCGCCCACCTACCGGGTCGTCCAATGGGCCACGGGCAACGTCGGGACCCGCGCGCTGCGGGCCGTCATCGAGCATCCCCGGCTCGACCTGGTGGGGGTGCGGGTGACGAACCCCGACAAGGTGGGGCGCGACGCCGGGACGTTGTGCGGGCTGGAGCCGGTCGGCGTGGCCGCCACGGACGAACTCGACGACATTCTGGCCCTCACGCCGGACTGCGTGCTCTACATGCAGCAGGGCTACGACGTCGATGTACTGTGCACACTCCTCGAGGCGGGGGTCAACGTCGTGACCACCACCGGTGGTTTCCACCACCCCGGGAGCATGGACCCCGACGTGTGCGGGCGCATCGAGGCCGCCTGCGCCGCCGGCGGAACGTCGCTCCACTGCACGGGCAGCAGCCCGGGGTTCATCTCCGAGGCGGTGCCCCTCGTCCTGACCTCGATCCAACGCCGGCTGGACCGCCTGCACATCGCCGAGTTCGCCGACCTGTCCAGCCGCCACTCCCCGGTGCTCCTCTTCGACCTCATGGGGTACGGCCAGGACCCCTCCACGTTCGACCCGGTTCGCTGGTCGTACGGTGGCGAGGCCTTCGGCCCCTCGCTCCGGCTCATCGGCGACGCGGTCGGGATGCCGCTCGACTCGGTCGAGTCCACCGGCGAGGTGGCGACGGCGGTTCGCGACATCGAGATCGCCGCCGGGACGATCCCGGCTGGCACGGTCGCCGGGCAGCGGATGAACGTCGTGGGCCGCCACGGGGGCGACGAGCTGCTCAGCTTCAGCGCCACGTGGTACTGCTCGACCGAGATCGACGCGTCGTGGGACCTGCGGCCGGGGGGATGGCACGTGACCGTCGAGGGGGACTGCCCCCTCGACATGGACCTCCGGCTGGACATCCCGCTGGAGCGCATGGCGGAGTCCACGCCGGGGTACACGGCCAACCGCGCCGTCAATGCCGTGCCCGTCGTCTGCGGGGCGGCCCCGGGCATCCGGACGACGGTGGACCTGCCACAGATCGTGGCCGACCTCGGACAGGGAGGATGACGGTATGAGCGACGCACCCACGAGCGACGAGGGGGTGCTCGACCCCTGGGTGGCCGAGTGGATGGCGGCCAACCCGGAGCGGGCGACGCCCTTCGCCGACCTGGTGCCCGAGCTGCTCGAGCTGGCCCGGGGCGACTACGGGCCGCAGCTGACCCAGAAGATCGATCACGTCGACGACGACCACGTGGGGGACGTCCCCATCCGCATCTACCGCAACGACGGCGGGCCGACCGGCCTCGTCGTGTACTTCCACGGCGGCGGCCACGTGATCGGGAGCATCGGGATCATGGACGGTGTGGCCCGGGAGATCGCCCACGCCTCGGGTGCGGTGGTGGTGTCCGTCGGCTACCGGCTGGCGCCGGAGGACCCCTATCCGGCCGCCCTCGACGACTGCACGGCGGTCACGTCGTGGACGCTCGCCGAGTGCGGACGGTTCGGTCTCCCGCCGTCCGCCGTGGCCGTGGCCGGTGAGAGCGCCGGGGGGACCATGGCCGCCGCGGTCGCGCTCCGGCTGCGGGACGCCGGAGGCGCCGCACCGGTGGGCCAGGTCCTCATCTACCCGGCGGTGGCCGGCTCGAAGATCCTTCCGTCGCGCGAGGAGTTCAGTGGCCTCGTCATCAGCCTCGAGGCAGGTGAGGCCTACTGGACGGCCTACAGCGGCGGCCGCGATCTCGACGACGATCCGTACGCCGCCCCGCTGCACGCCCCGTCGCTGGCGGGGCTGCCGCCGGCGCTGGTCATCCTGGGAGGGTGCGACATGCTCCGGGACGAGGGGCGCGCCTATGCCGATCGGCTGACGGCCGACGGTGTGGACGCCGAGGAGGTTTGCTACCCCGGGCAGCCCCACGGCTTCCTCAACTTCGGGTTCCCGGCGGCCGCCCTGGCGTTCGAGCGCACGGGCGTGTGGCTGCGGCGCAGGTTCGAGGAGGCTCGGGCGCCTGAGTGAGCCGCGACCGGCGGACCGGGCCGTTGCGCTCGATCAGGCCCCGTCGCGCCGGAGCAGGAGGACGCCCGAGGGTGTCCCCCCGCCTGTGGTCACTACGGCGGTGGTGGCGTTTGCCACCTGGCGCCCGTCGGCCTCGTGGCGGAGCTGCTTGACCGCCTCGTAGACGAACCCGAATCCGTGCGTGCGGCCTTCGCTCAGCTGGCCGCCGTGGGTGTTGACCGGGAGCTCGCCGTCGAGGGCGATCCTGCGACCACCGTCGAGCCAGTCCTGGGCCTCGCCGAAGGGGCAGAATCCAAGTGCCTCGAGCCACGACACGGCATTGAAGGTGAAGCCGTCGTAGACGAGGGCGAGGTCCACGTCGGCCTGGCGGAGGTCGGTCCGAGTCCAGAGATGGGCGGCCTGACCGAGCACCTGGGGCTCGTGGGTCAGCGTGCCCTGATCCCACGAGACCCGTTCGAGGATCTGGGTGCCGACCGCCTCGACCCGGACGGCCGCGCCCGGCAGGTCACCGGCCACGGAGGCGTCGGAGACCACGACGGCGATCGAGCCGTCACACGGCACGTCACAGTCGTAGAGGCCGAACGGGGTGGTGATGGGACGGGCCGCCATGTAGTCGTCCATGGTCATCGGTTCCCGGTAGATGGCCGCCGGGTTGCGTCCGGCGTTGGTCCGGCCGTTGACGGCGATGATCCCGAGCATCTCCCGGGTGGCGCCGTAGCGGTGCAGGTACTGGTTGGCGTTCATGGCGATCCAATTGGCGGCCGACAGGGCCCCGAAGGGCGAGCGCCACTGTTGGGCCCCCGAGGCCCGCCCCCCGCCCCCGCCGGCCGGCCGGAAGCCGAGAGTGGCGAACGTCGACTCCCACACCGTGCGGAAGCAGAGGACATGGCGGCACAGTCCGCTGGAGACGGCGAGCATGGCGGCGATCAGGGCGCCGCCAGGGCCGGGAAGGTCCATCCCGCCGTTGGTCCAGGTGGGATGCAGGCGCAGTGCCTCCTCCACCGCCGACACGCCGCCCTCGCTCATGCCCATGCCGATGCCCCCCGGATAGGTGGACAGCCCGTCGATGTCCGAGAGCTCGAGGCCGGCATCGGCCACCGCCCCGAGGCAGGCGTCGACGGTCAGCGAGAGAGGGTCGACCAGGAGCCGGCGGCCGAGTGCGGACCGCCCGATTCCGGAGAGCACGGCCCGGTGCTCGAACCGCTCGTCGCTGAGCGGTGCCCGCGGCACGGGCAGCCTCGGCGTGACGTCGGGCTCCGGGCGGGTGGTCATCCCGGTGGGCTCGAAAAGCGGCAGCCATACGTCGTCGCACGCCTCGAAGCACACCTGGACCTCGAGGCCGACGGCGACGGCGGCGCTGTCGCACCCGACGATGTTGGTGGTCAACCGGACGGACGGATCCTCGGCCAGCGCCACCACCGCGATCACATAGGGGGGCGGTAGGTCGGGGTGCCACTGGTGCTGGTTGACCGTGCATCCGACGATCGTGCCCTTTCCCGAGACCGTGGTGGGCGTCGAGGACCGGCTGTGGCACACCGGGCAGACGGGGACGGGCGGGTGCACCAGGGCTCCGCAGTCCTCGCAGCCCTGGATGCGCAGGTGGCCGTCGGCTCCGGACGTCCAGAACCACCCGCTCCACGGGGTGAGCTCGGGAAGCGGCCTCATCGAAGGTTCCGCTTCGGGCCGGCCATCAGGCGAGCTCCGGGCGCGTGCCCGGCCGCACGTCGCCGAGGGGGAGCTCCACCTCGTCGACCCGGATGGGCACACCGTTGACGAGGATGTGGCGGAGCCCTGTGGGCTCCTCGCAGGTCAGGCGCTCGCCGCCCGCCGGGAAGTCCCGGACCCGCTTCATCGGGCCGGGCGACACGGTGGCCGGGTCGAAGACGCAGATGTCGGCCCAGTAGCCCTCGCGCAGATACCCCCGCCGATCGAACCCGAAGATATCGGCCGGCTCGCCGCTCAACTTCCGGACGGCGTGCTCGACGGATAGGACCTGCCGGTCGCGCACCCACGTGCCGAGCAGGTCCGTCGGGAGCGGTGCGTCGCACAGCTGGCCCACGTGGGCGCCGGCGTCGGAGAGCCCGAGCACCATCTGCTCGTGGGCCAGCAGACCGCCCACGCTGGTCGGCTCGTCGTTGGCGATATAGATGCGGAACCGGGTGCCGAGGTCCTCCTCCACGGCCAGTCGGCAGATGACGTCGAACGGATCGCAGCCCCACTCCCGGGCGACGGCGTCAACCCGCCTGCCCTCCAGTTCGGGGTGGCGCTCCGACTCGGAGACCTCGCAGGTCTCCCATCGCGGTCGCATGGGCTGCTCGGCCAGGTCGGCCGCGGCCCGGGCCCGCCACCCGGGATCCGAGTAGGCGGCGATGCGGGCGTCGCGGTCCTGGTCCATGAGGGCGGCGACCACGGGGCTCACATTGAGGCTGAAGGGGCTGTCCATGGTGAACTGCATGGTCAGGGGCCGGGGGGTCACCTGGGGCCACACCTGCAGGCCCTTGGCCACAGCCTCGTTCTGCATGTCGAGCTGGGGCTGGTTGCGCCCGTCGGTCAGGGCGAACATCGGATAGGTGAAGGGCCGCCCGATCCGCGGCTGCAGCTCGTACATGTCGGCATACGTGCACTGGTCGCCCGCCGTGGCCAGCACGACCCCCTTGCCCGTGCTGCCCGCCGCCATGAACAGCGCCTCCACCTCGTCGCGCTCGGCGAAACGGCTCGGCACGGGTAGGCCGTTCATTCCCCGGTGGGTGTAGGCGAAACTGGTCGAGAACCCGGCCGCCCCGGCCTCGATGGCCTCCACCACGATCCGGCACATCCGCTCGATCTCCTCCGGGGTGGCGGCCCGCTCGTAGGCGGCGTCGCCCATCACGTAGAGCCGCACCGAGCTGTGTCCGACGTAGCAGGCGAAGTTGAGTAGCGTGCCCCGTGATCGGACGAGCTCCAGGTACTCGGGATACGTCTGGAACTCCCACACGATGCCCTCGGTGAGCGAGGCGGCATTCATGTCCTCGACGTTCTCGAGCGTCTGGACGATCACCTGGTGGTGCTCGGGCCGCGTGGGGGCGATGGTGAAGCCGCAATTGCCGGCGACCACGGTCGTGACCCCCTGGTACGACGAGGGCCGCAGGGCCGGGTCCCAAAACACCTGGGCGTCGTAGTGGGTGTGGATGTCGATAAACCCCGGGGCGACGATGCAGGCAGTGGCGTCGAGTTCGCGCTCCCCGTGCAGGTCCGACCCGATCTCCTCGATCCGTCCGCCGGTGACCGCAACGTCGGCCCGACGGCCGGGGGCCCCGGTACCGTCGACCATCGTCGCTCCTCGAATGACCAGTTCAGCCGGCATCTCCACCTCCCTCGCCCCGGGCCGGGGCCAGGAGCAGTTGTGTCTGGGCGAACGAGGGTCCTGCGGTGGTCCCCCCGTCCACCGGGACGACAGCCCCGGTGATCTGGGCCGAGCGGTCGCTGGCCAGGAACAGCACGGCGTTGGCCACATCGGCGCCGGTGCCCTGTCGCTGCAGTGGTTGGCTCAGCCGGATGACCGGGCCGAGGTCGTAGGTGGTGATGCCGGTGCTGATGTGCCCCGGGGCCACGCAGTTCACCCGGATGCCGTGCTCCGCCAGGTCCGATGCCGCCGAGCGGTTGAACTGGATG
This sequence comes from Acidimicrobiales bacterium, assembly GCA_052143315.1. Taxonomy (GTDB): domain Bacteria; phylum Actinomycetota; class Acidimicrobiia; order Acidimicrobiales; family RAAP-2; genus DASZIT01. Next base: position 9,240 of record JBKQTE010000096.1, read on the forward strand.
ACGGCCGCCTTCGACGTGCGGTAGACGATGGGGGAGGAGCCCCCGGTCAGGGCTCCCATCGAGGTGGTGTTGATGATCGAACCGCCGCCGTGCGCGGCCATGTGCAGCGCGGCGGACCGACAGCCATACATGACCCCGAAGAGGTTGACGCCCAACACCCGTTGCGCGTCCCGGAGGTCGTTCTCCAAGAGGCGCCGGAAGGAGCTGGAGATCCCGGCGTTGTTGAACATCACGTGGAGGCCGCCGAACCGGTCGACGGCGAAGTCGACGAGCGCCTGGACGTCGTCGGGGTCGGCCACGTCGGTCCGCCGGAAGGCGGCCGAGTCGCCCAGGCCCCTCGCCACCTCCTCGCCATGCTCGGCGTCGACGTCGGCGATGACGACCGTCGCCCCCTGCTCGACGAAGAGCTCGGCGGTGGCGCGGCCGATCCCCCCCGATCCACCGGTGACGATCGAGTTCCCGCAAATAGGTCTCGGTACCACCGTTATGGTTTGTGATACTGTACAACGCGTTGATGCCGATCCTCATAGAGAGGATTATGTCTTGATTTTGAGCAGAGTTAGAGAGGTAAGATCTGCCTATCGTAAG